>NZ_JBEZZH010000008.1:0-73992 GCF_040639075.1 Kribbella sp. NPDC023972
GGGTTGATAGGCCAGAAGTGGAAGCACGGCAACGTGTGTAGCTGACTGGTACTAATAGGCCGAGGGCTTGTCACACACCACCACAGGTGGACAACGAATCCAAGCTGCGCTTACGAAGTAACTCGCGTTCACTGTACGGTTCCCGAAATACGGTCAACCCCAGCAACCAACACCCGAGGGTGTTGTGACACCGCAAGAGTGGTTGGTTGATATTTTCATAGAGTTTCGGTGGCCATAGCGTCGGGGAAACACCCAGTCTCCATTCCGAACCTGGAAGTTAAGCCCGACAGCGCCGATGGTACTGCGACCGGGAGGTCGTGGGAGAGTAGGACGCCGCCGGACATTCACACTGTTAAGGGCCACCCCAATGGGGTGGCCCTTAACAATTCCCCCCAAACCCCCGACACGGTGCTGGCACCGTAACCCCGCAGCGCTGACGGGGACCGCCACTGCGCCGCGCGGGGACCTGCCAGGACAGCCGCGGCTGTTCCCGCCGCCGGCCGTCGTCCACGCTCCCTGTGCACGGTCTGTTGAGGCGCCTGAGGCCCCGCTCGCAGCCCGACGGGCATTGCCCGGGTCGTGTCTACGGCCGGGACGCCCGGCCCGCTGGCGACGGCGGGGTCGCCCGGTCGTCGCCGCTTGCGCTGGCTGTTGTCCGATGCCGCTTGCACAGTCCAGCCGATGTCCGTCGGCCACGGTCGCCGTGCACGCTCTGGCGCCCCACTCCCAATCCCCTGGCATGTCCAGGGCGTGTCTACGGTGCGGCGCCCGCCCGCTGGCCGCGACGGGGTCGCCCGGGCGCTGTGTACCGTCGCTGCCGCCGGCGCCGGCCAAGCCATCGTCCACGGATGCTCGCCGGTACCGCCGCCGCGCTGGCGCTGGCAACCACCACGACAGCCGCGGCTGTTCCCGCCGCTGGCCGTCGTCCACAGTCGCTGTGCACGGCCTGTTGGGGCGCCTGGGCCCCCGCACGCAGCCAGACGGGCATTCTCCGGGCCATGTTTACGCCCGGGACGCACGCTCGCTGGCCACGAAGGGATCGCCCGATCGCTGGTGTGCGGTCGCTGCCGCTTACGCAGTCCAAGCCATCGTCCACGGTCGCCGTGCACGCTCTGGCTGGGGCGCCTGAGGCCCCGCACCCAGCCCGACGGGCATTTGTCCGGGTCCGTGTCTACGCCCGGGGCGCAAGCTCGCTCGCCACGACGGGGTCGCCCGGTCGTTTACGGTCGCTGCGTCTTGCCTTAGCTGTTGTCCGCTGACACTGCCCCTGTCCAGGGGTGCTGCCGCTTGCGCAGTCCGGCCGATGGCCACGCGTCGCCGTGCGCGGTGTGTGTAGGGCGCCTAGGCCCCGCACGCAGCCCGACGGGCGTTGTCCGAGTCGTGTCTCTGGCCGGGGCGGCCGTCCGCCCGCTGCGCACGGCGGCTGTGCACGGCTGGGTCGCTCCCTGGTGAGCAGTGGCGCTGCGTGCTTCGCCACCGACTGTTTGGCCCTCATGACCGACTGTGTTGCGGTGACCCGTGTCCACAAACGGTCTGCACCGCTCGACTGCGGGCCGGGTGAGCTCCTGCGGGCCTACGCGCAGGAGCGGATGTCTGGGTCGGGGGCTGGCGGCGGTACCTTTGTTCTTTGTCCGTGTGCTGCAGACGACTGCGGCGCAGCCGCTCGATCGAGCTACAGCATCTTAGGAGTCAACGTGGCTACGCCACCTCGCAATCCTCGCTCCGGTTCCGGGGACCGTCGCGGTTCCTCCGGAGGTAGCGGCCGTTCCGGTCGTGACGGTGGGGGGCGCTCGGGCTCCGGGCGTTCAGGCTTCGGGGGAGAGCGGTCCGGTTCCGGCGGGCGTCCGGGTTTCAGCGGCGGACGGTCCGGCTCGAGTGCTGGTGGCTCGGGTGGTGGCCGCGCTGGTGGCTCGGGCGGCGGGCGTTCCGGAGGCCCTGGCAGCCGGGCGGGTTCGAGCGGCGGTCAGGCTTCCGGTGGGTATCGAGGGGCTTCCAGCCGGGGTGACAGTCCGCGGACAGGTGCGCCGCGTGGTGGCTCGCGTACGGGTGGGTCGTACGGCGACCGGGACCGCGACGACAACCGCACGGAAAACAGGCGTGGGTTTGCCGGTTCTCGACGCGATGACAAGACCGAGCGGGACCCGTTCGGCGGTCAACTGCCCGGGCGTGGAGAGCGTGACGACCGCGGTGGACGTGGAGCCGGCCGTGACGACCGCTCTGGCGGCTACCGACGTACCGACAGCCGCGACGATCGCGCAGGTGGCGGCTTCCGTCGCGACGACCGCGCCGAGCGCGGCGGACGTGAGGGCGCTCGCCGGGACGACCGCGCCGGCGCCGGCGGTTACCGACGCGACGACCGCGGCAGCCGCGATGACCGAGGTGGCCGTGACGAGCGGGGCGGCCGTGACGGCTTCGGGCGGGACGACCGCGCTGGTGCAGGCGGTGGCTACCGGCGCGATGATCGCGGCGGGGCAGGCGGCGGCTACCGGCGTGATGATCGCGGCGGGGCAGGCGGCGGATACCGGCGTGATGACCGTGGCCAGCAGGGCGGCCGTGATGAGCGCGGTGGGCGCGAAGGCTTTGGGCGGGACGAGCGCGCCGGTGCAGGTGGCGGGTACCGACGGGATGACCGCGGCGCGGGCGGCGGTTACCGAGGGGACGACCGCGGCGGCGCAGGTGGCGGTTACCGGCGTGATGACCGCGGCCAGCAGAGTGGCCGTGACGAGCGGGGCGGGCGTGACGGTGCTCGGCGCGATGAGCGGCGGGATGGGGTTCGGACGGACCGGGGTGCGGCGCCGGGCCGGGGAGAGCGCGGGCCGGGTCGGCGTGATGAGCGGGGTGGTGACTCGCGGGGTGGCGGTCGTTCCGGGTTCCGGCGGGATGAGCGGGGCGGACGGGACGAGCGTGGTGGGCGCGGTGGGTTCCGCCGCGACGAGGGCGGTCGCCGGGTAGAGCGGAACGTCGAGGAGAAGGCTGGGCCGCGGAAGGATGATCCTTCGATTCCCGAGGGGATCACCGGCGCTGAGCTGGACCGTTCGGTGAAGGCCGAGCTGCGATCGCTGCCGCGCGGTCTCGCCGACCTGGTCGCACAGCACCTGGTCGCCTCGGGGCGCTTCCTCGACGACGATCCGGAGCGCGCGTATCTGCATGCCCGGACGGCGCGACGGCTGGCTGCCCGGCTTGGCGGCGTACGGGAGGCTGTGGCGATCACGGCGTACCTGGCTGAGCATTACGACGAGGCGCTGACGGAGTTCCGGGCGGTACGGCGGATGACCGGGAACCACGAGGTGCTCGCGATGATGGCGGACTGCGAGCGGGCACTCGGGCGGCCGGAGAAGGCGCTGACGCTGACGCGGGACAAGCACGCGCGGGACCTGTCGGAGGCGACGCAGATCGAGCTGCTGATCGTCGCGGCCGGCGCGCGGCGCGATCTGGGCCAGACGGCGGCGGCGATCCAGACGCTCGAGGTGCCGGAGCTGACCAAGCGCACCCGGGCCGAATGGCTGCCGCGGCTGCGTTACGCGTACGCCGACGCGCTCGAGGAAGCCGGCCGTACCGACGACGCGCTGATCTGGTTCCACCGCGCCGCCGGCGTCGACGCGGAAGGCACCACCGGAGCCGCCGAACGCGCCGCCCAACTGGAAGGCCTCGAATTCACCGACCTCGACGAAGCCGACGACTACGAGGACGAGACGTACGACGAGCAGGCCAACGTCTCCGACGAGAAGGCCGAGGCCCTAGCGGACGTCTCCGACGAGCCGGATGACGAGCAGGCCGACGTCTCCGACCAGGTGGATGACGAGCAGGCCGACGTCTCCGACGAGCTGGACGACGTCTCCGACCAGGCGGACGACCAGCACCAGGACGCCTCCGGCGAGCAGGCCGGCGCCTCCGACGAGGTGGACAACCAGCAGGACGATGAGTCCGACGACGTCGAGCTCGAAGGCGTTGTCGACGACGCCCTCGACGGTGAGGTCGAGCCTCCCACCGAGAAGCCCGAGGACTGACCGCGATCGTGCCCCGCGCTGCGCGCGGGGCACGATGCGTGAGGTGGGGCGAGGATTCCCGCTGCCGGGTTGCTGGTCGGGGCGGTCCGTGGCGTGGTGAGGTTCGAGTCTCCTGCCGGGAAGCCCGCGGACTGACCGCGCCTCCGCGCTGCGCGCTGGTCGCGGGTCGCGGGTCGGGTGCGGGCGGGGACGCCGGCTGGCGGTACCTGTTCGCCCAGGACACCAAGGCGGTCGACATAGCCGTCCGCAGCGATCCGGCACCACGCGGTCTGGTCGTGGGTGGAGCCGGTGGTGACTCCGATTCTCAGCCGGCCGTGATCCGCGGCCCCGGCAAGGTGCTGGTCGGGAGCTGGAGGCTTGCCGACGACGTGTGGCGCGTATCCGCGGCTGACTGCGGTTGGGGACGCGGCGCGCGGGTGGGGTGCTGGGGTTCGGGGTGGCGGGGAGAATGGCGCGATGGTGGAGAGCTTGGATGGTTGGGGTGGGGCCTTGTCGGCGGAAGCTCCGGTGGGGGTGTTGGTGGTCAGCGCGCTCACGAAGGGGACGAGTCGGCTGCAGCGGGCTGTGCTGATGGTGGAGAAGGCGGAGGATGACGCGATCCACCAGGTGCGCGTGGCTTGCCGGCGGTTGCGGAGTGATCTGAAGCTGTTCCGGAAGTTGCTGGCCGGGGAGTGGGCTCCGGCGCTTCGCGGCGAGCTGGCCGCGCTGGCGAACGCGTGTGGTGAGGCGCGGGATCTCGAGGTGATCGCGGCCCTCGTACGCGAGACCGCGACCAGCGAGGACGACCAGGAGCACGTCGACACGATCCTGACCACGCTCACCGTCGGACTGGACCGGGCGGCTGCGCGGTCGACGGAGGTCGTGACAGGCGAGAGTACGGCGCTCCTGCTGCAGACCCTGGACGCGGTCGCCGCATCCCCGCTGCTCAAGCCAAGCGCCAACAAGCCGTGCAGCGAAGTCCTGCCGCAGCTGCTGAACGCCGCCAACCGCACCTTCACGCAGGAGGCCGACAAGCTGAAGCCATGGACTGCGGACCACGACTGGCACGAGGTACGGCTGCTGGCCAAGCGAGTCCGGTACGCCGCCGACACCAGTGCCGCCGTACTCGGGGACGAGGCCAGGGAGACGGCCAGCCATGCCGCGAAGTACCAGGAGCTACTCGGCCTGCACCAGGACCACTGTGCCGCCGCGGACGCGCTGACCGCGATGGCCAGGGATGCAGCCGCGCAGGACGACCCAGAGCTGTCGTTCAGCCTTGGCCGGCTCACAGAGCGCCATCGTGCGGCCCGCAAGCCCCTGCGCGAGGAGTTCCTCAGTCTGTACCACCGACCGTAGTCAGAGTGTCCGGAACAGCAGCCCCACTCGCGGCTTAGGCCCGAACGACGTCGCCTTCTGCGGCAGCACGACGCCCTGCAGCGCTGACCGTAGTACCTGGTCCATCCGGGGCGCCGTGAGCTCCACGACGGCTTGCTGAGGCCCAGCCAGGGCCAGTGCGTCCGCCAGCGTGTGGTGGAAGGTGATGTCCTCCTCCACCACGCCCCAAGCCGGCAACAGTACGTCGTGCAGCAGTGCGACTGTCGGAGCCCCCTGCCCCGCCGTAGAGCGCAGCGTCACCCAGTCCGACCCGTCAGTGACTGCGATCCGGTCCGGCACGCGGTCTACTCGACCAGGCAGCACTTGCCAGCCTTCCGGCGTACGAGAGGTGATGGTGGCGAGGTCGAGACCCGGTATGACGCGGTGGATCGGGTCCAGCGTGAGTGGATGGCGGTTGTAGTCGACCAGCATCGCCAGACCCGTGTCAGTGCCTGGTCGACCTGCTTCGCGCCGACGCCGTTCCAGGTAGGCGGCGTACCGGTGGTGGCCGTCCGCGATCAGCGCCTCGTGTCCGGCGAGCTCGGCCGCGATCATCTCCAGCGTCGACGGGTCGTCGATCCGCCAGATCCGGTGGTGCGCGCCATTGTCCGTGTCCGCCACGACCCACGGCTCGCCCGAGCGTGCGTCGTCGACTGCGTCGCTGGCCGCGCCGCCATCGCCGTACGCGAGCAGGATGGGCTCCAGATCGGCGTCGGTCGCCTTCATCAGCTCGAGCCGGTCGTCGACCCAGTGCCGCATCACATTCTCGTGCGGCAGCACCACTTTCCGGGTCGGGTCCAGGCCGAGTGAACCGACCAGGCCGCACAGTAGAGCGTCGCCCAGTCGCTGCTCGTAGACGTACAGCGCGGGCCGCTGGTCCTGGATCACCACACCGGCGCGTTGCCACTCGGCCAGTCGTCGCGCGGGCTCGTCGTACCGGCCGGGACCGAGCTCCGGATCGCGTGGAAGGATGAGCCTCACCATGTTGTGCAGATCAGAATCAGTCAGCCGCCGGACGATGGCGGGTTCCAGTACGTCGTACGGCGGGGACGTGACGGCGCCGAGCGCGCTCACCTTGCCGGCTACGAACCGCCAGGCGCGCAACGGTTCGAGCCGCAACACGCTCCCGCTCGACTCCGGCCCGCTTGCTGGCATGGGCGGAATCGTACGGGGGGAAGCATGAGCACGGAACGAACTGCGCCCGCGCCGCTGTCGGCGTGTGACGAACCGCTCGCCAGCCGGTACGACGTCGCGCTGCTCGACCTCGACGGTGTCGTGTACGTCGGGCCGGACCCGGTGCCGGACGCGCCGGAGAACCTGCGCAAAGCGGCCAAGGAGGGCCTGCGGATCGGCTACATCACCAACAACGCGAGCCGGCCGGCGCGGGTCGTCGCCGAGCATCTCGCGTCTTTCGGGCTGGATGTGATCGCCGAAGACGTGGTGACGTCCGCGCAGGCGGCGGCGAAGCTGATCGCGGGCGAGTTCCCGAAGGGATCGCCGGTGCTCGTGGTCGGTGGCGAGGGGCTGACCTCGGCGCTGGAGGAGTACGGGCTGAACCCGGTACGGACCAGCGACGCGCACCCGGTGGCCGTCGTACAAGGGTTTCACCCGGATGTGAACTGGGTGATGCTCGCGGATGGCGCGCATGCGATCAACGAGGGCGCGAAGTGGTACGCGACCAACCTGGACCTGACGATCCCGACGGCCGCGGGGATGGCGCCGGGGAACGGGACGCTGGTGCAGGCGATCCGGGCCGCCGTCGAGGTGGATCCGATCGTGGCCGGGAAGCCGGAGCGGCCGTTGCTGGAGACGAGTATCGAGCGGCTCAACGCCGAGCGGCCGTTGATGATCGGCGACCGGCTCGACTCCGACATCGAGGGCGCGAACGCGGTCGGGATCGCGAGTCTGTGGGTGGCGACCGGCGTCCACGACGCGCATGACCTCGCCCGGGCACCGAAGAACCAGCGGCCGACGTACGTCGCGGCCGGCCTGGCAGCCCTGGCGGAGAAGCAGCCGGGCGTGACGGTCGAGGGCCCGCGGCACACGTGCGAAGGCTGGACGGCTGAGGTCGTGAACGGCGCGGTCAGCGTGAAGGGCGAGGGGGAGCCGTACGACGGTCTGCGCGCGATCCTGTCCGCGGTGTGGGCCGCGGTCGACGCCCCAGCCAAGCCGACCGCCAAGACGGCCAAGAGCGCCGGCCGCGGCCGCCGCCCCCTCCCCAAGCCCACTCCCACCCCCGGCTCGATCGCCATCGACGCCGCCCTCCACCGCATCGGCCTCGACAAGTAGGCCGCCCGCCCGTCCACATTTGGCTGGTTGACCCATCAAATGGGGGGCTTGCCACCCGGAATACGGGTGCCAAACCCACAACCTTGTGGGTCAGCCAGCCAAATGGGCACGGCAGGTCGGCGGGGCGCGGAGGGGTGGGTGGCGGGGGTGGGTGGTATGGCGGTGGTTAAGCGATACCGTTGCTGGAACGAAGCGAGGAGGCAGTCATGGTGATGGACGCACTGCGCGGCTACGTACAACTGGCGAGCGGGTTGACCGAGGTGACCAAGCAGCGGGCCGAGGCGGCGGCGAAGGCGTTGCTGCAGCAGACCGGTGCCGACAAGCTGACGTCCGGGCTGACCACCAAGGTGAGCGACCTGGCCGACGAGATCGTTGCCACGAGCAAGAGCAACCGGCAGCTGCTGCAGGCGATCGTGACGAACGAGGTCGAGGGCGCGGTGGCGCGGCTCGGGTTCGCCCGTTCCGAGGAGGTCGCCGCGCTGACGCGCCGGATCCAGACGCTGGAGAGCGAGCTGGCCGAGGCGCGAGCCGCGGCGACCGCGACGGCGGCTTCGGCCGCATCGACCACACCGGCTGCATCGACCACACCGGCTGCATCGGCTGCATCGACTACACCGGCGGCTTCGGCTGCCACGGCGTCGCCGGTCGAGCCGGCCGGGGACGCGCTCGCCGAGGCGGTGCCATCGGGGCCGGGTCCGGTGCCGGCGAAGAACGCCGCTGCGAAGAGCGCGGCGGCCAAGACCGCGGTTGCGAAGAAGGCGGCGAAGAAGGCTGCGGTCAAGCAGGCGGCCGCGAAGACGCCCGCGGCCAAGAAGACGGCGGTCAAGAAGACGGCGAAGAAGGCTTGATGTGACCGAGCACCCGGGCGAGCAGTTCCCGCCCGACGTCGACCCCGACGTCGAGCCGGGCTTCGACCCCTACCCGTCCGAAGACACCCCCGAGACCCCTGACTACGACGCCGAACCCGGTCCGCAGGACTTCTCCGCCGGCCAGCCGCGGGAGCAGTCGTTCGCCGGGGAGCCGGCGGAGTCCCAGGAGCCGCAGTACGGCGGGGAGATGGCCCAGTACGGCGAGGACGCGGACGAGGGCGAGGTGGACACCGAGGCGGCGTTCGCGGCGTCTGTGGATGAGCCGGTCGCGCATGTGGATCCGGCTGAGGTGGAGTTCGGTCCGGAGTTCGCCCGGGCGCCGGGGGCGGAGCACGAGCATCCGTTCGCGGCGGACTCCGCCGTCGCCGAGCACGAGCCCGCCGAAGAACCCGCACCCGAGGACCCGGCGGAGCACGTCGCACCGGAATACCCGGCGGAGCACGTCGCACGGGAGTACCCGGCGGACGACGTCGCACCAGGTCATTCCGCGGAGGACGTCGTACCCGAGGATCCCGCGGAGAACGGCGCACCGGAGTACCCGGCGGGGGACGACGGGCTTGAGGAGGAGCGGGCTCATCCGTTGGTTGAGGAGACGATGGGGCGGCTGGATGAGTTGCGGGAGCGGCCTGTCGGGGAGCATGCGGAGGTCTACGCCGACCTGCATGAGCGCCTGCAGAGTGCGTTGGTGGAGGCCGACGCCGAGCCCGGTGACCGGCGTTAGACGGACATTCTGAGTGGCCAAGGGAGTCAAGCGGTCGCGGCTTGATGCGGAGCTGGTCCGGCGGGGTCTCGCGCGGTCCCGTGAGCACGCGAGCGACCTGATCGCCGCCGGCAGGGTGAAGGTCTCCGGGACCGTCGCCACCAAGGCCGCGACCGGAGTCGGGGCGGATGCGCCGATCGTCGTCGACACCTCCGAGACCGACGACCCCGGCTACGCGAGCCGCGGTGCGCACAAACTGATCGGCGCGCTCGAAGCCTTCACCGGCGTCCAGGTGAAGGGACGCAGGGCTCTGGACGCGGGCGCTTCGACCGGCGGCTTCACCGACGTACTGCTGCGCAACGAAGCCGCGCACGTGATCGCGGTCGACGTCGGCTACGGCCAACTGGTGTGGTCGCTACAGACCGACGAACGCGTCACGGTGATGGATCGGACCAACGTTCGCACGCTGACCCTCGACGACATCGGCGGTGAACCGGTTGATCTCGTCGTCTCCGACCTCAGCTTCATCTCGCTCACCCTCGTCCTGCCCGCGCTGATCGGCGTGGTGAAACCGGATGGCGATCTGGTGCTGATGGTGAAGCCACAGTTCGAGGTCGGCAAGGAGCGGCTCGGCAAGGGTGGCGTGGTTCGCGACCCCGAACTGCGCGCCGACGCCGTACGTGCAGTGGCCGCCAAGGCGCAAGAACTGGGCTGGGGTGTGGAGGGGGTCGCGGCCAGTCCGTTGCCTGGGCCGTCAGGAAATGTCGAATACTTCCTGTGGATACGCCGATCCGCACCGCCTCTCGATGAGACGATGCTCCAGACCGCGATCGAGAGCGGTCCCCGCTGACCGGGCGGTGGGGCGGGGAAGGTATCGGCACCGTAAGGAGGCAGGATCCAGGTGGTTGAGCACGAGCCGCGGCGCGTGCTGCTGGTGACGCATACCGGGCGGGAGCAGGCGGTCGAGGTGGCGCGGGACGCGCACCGGCTGCTGACCGGCGCCGGCCTGCTGGTCCGGCTGCTCGCGGACGAGGCCGAGGCGCTGAAGCTCGACCCCGTGGAGCTCGTCGACGACCACGAGAAGGCGGCGCTGGACGTCGAGCTGATCATGGTGCTCGGCGGCGACGGTTCGATCCTGCGCGGCGCCGAGCTGGCCCGCCCGCACGGTACGCCGGTGCTCGGGGTGAATCTCGGCCATGTCGGCTTCCTGGCCGAGGCCGAGGTGGACGACCTGGAGCGGATCGTCCAGGTCGTGATCGACCGCAGCTACACGGTCGAGGAGCGGATGACGCTGGCGGTCGACGTACGGCTGGACGGCGAGCTGATCTTCGACACCTGGGCGCTGAACGAGGCGAGCGTGGAGAAGGCGGCCCGCGAGCGGATGCTCGAGGTGATGGTCGAGGTGGACGACCGGCCGCTGTCGCGATGGGGCTGTGACGGCGTGGTGGTGGCCACGCCGACGGGTAGTACGGCGTACTCCTTCTCGGCCGGCGGTCCGATCGTCTGGCCGGAGGTCGAGGCGATCCTGATGGTGCCGCTGAGTGCGCACGCGCTGTTCTCCCGGCCGATCGTGGTGGCGCCGACGTCGCAGCTGTCGATCGAGCTGGTGCCGTCGTGGCACGGTCGCGGGGTGCTGTGGTGTGACGGCCGGCGGATGGTCGAGGTGCCGCCGGGGGCCGAGATCCAGGTCCGGCGGGGGAAGCGGCCGGTCCGGCTGGCGCGGGCGCACGAGGCGCCGTTCACCGACCGGCTGGTGGCGAAGTTCGACCTTCCTGTGCTCGGCTGGCGCGGCGCTGCCGAGCGCAAACGCAACGGCGAAGCCAACGGCAACAGCAATAGCAGCGGTCAACGCGACGGCGACGGCACAACCAACGGTCAGCGCGACAGCGACGGACAACAGGAGACCTAAGTGCCCCATCAACGATGCTGGTCACACGCTATCGGCGCCCAGGCACGTACCTCGCTGCGTTGGAGGAGCACCCACGATGAAACCCGCGTCGAGGGCGCCCCTCCGCCTTGCGATGCACGCACCTGGACACCGCTATCGAGCAACCATCACCGCTGACGGGACACTGACATGCTCTCGGAGATTCGCATTACCGGGCTGGGCGTGATCGAGGACGCCACGCTGGACCTCGATCCCGGGTTCACCGCGGTCACCGGCGAGACCGGCGCCGGTAAGACGATGGTCGTGACCGGTGTGAACATGCTGCTCGGCGGGCGCGCGGACAGTGGCCTGGTCCGCCACGGCACCCGTCGCGCCCGGGTCGAGGGCCGTGCCAGCGCCGTACCGAAGGCGATCGTGCAGCAGGCCGAGGACCGCGGCGGTGAGCTGGACGACGACGAGCTGCTGATCGCGCGGGAGCTCTCCTCCGAGGGACGCTCCCGTGCGTTCCTCGGTGGCGCGTCCGTTCCGGTGTCCGTGCTGGCCGAGGTGTCCGGCGACCTGGTCGCGATCCACGGCCAGGCGGAGCAGTGGCGGCTGCTCCAGCCGTCCCGACAGCGCGAGACCCTCGACACCTTCGCCGGGAAGCCGGTGCTCGTACCGCTGCAGGAGTACGCCGCCGCCTACAAGCGGCATCGTGAGGTCGAGGCCGAGCTGACCGAGCTGACTACCCGTCAGCGGGATCGCCTCGCCGAGGCCGACCTTCTTCGGTTCGGGCTCGACGAGGTCGCGAAGGCCGAGCCGCAGCCGGGCGAGGACATCGAGCTCGCCGCCGAGGAGGACCGTCTCGCGTACGCCGACGGCCTGCGGACCGCGGCCACCACGGCAGCCGGCGCCCTGGCCGCGGAGGATCTGGATTCCAGCCGGCCGAGCGACGTACTCGGGCTGCTCGCGCTCGCCAAGCAGGTCCTGGACGCGGAGCGGCAGCACGACCCCAAACTGGCGGAGCTCGCGGATCGGGCCGGCGAGCTCGGGTACCTCGCCGCCGACCTGGCACAAGAGCTTTCGTCGTACGCCGCTGACGTCGAAACCGACCCGGCCCGGCTGGCGGTGGTGAGTGAGCGGCGGTCGTTGCTGACCAGCCTGGTCCGCAAGTACGGCGCCGAGCAGGGGACCGTGGACGAGGTGCTCGACTGGGCGAAGCGATCCGCGTCCCGCCTGGCCGAGCTGGACGGCAGTGACGAGCGGGTCGAGCACCTGACCGCCGAGCTTGCCGAGCTGGACGCGAAGCTCGCCGACCTCGGGCAGCAGGTCCGGCAAGCGCGCCGGGAGGCGGCCGAGCGGCTGGGTGTGGCGGTGTCCGAGGAGCTGACCGGCCTGGCGATGCCACACGCGACGTTGTCGATCGAGGTGCACGAGACGACGCCGGGGCCGTTCGGGATCGACGAGATCGAGTTCTGTTTCGCGGCGAATCCGGGCAGCCCGACGCGGCCGCTGCAGAAGGCGGCCTCCGGCGGTGAGCTGTCCCGGGTGATGCTCGCGCTCGAGGTGATCCTGAGTGACACGCACCCGGTGCCGACGCTGGTGTTCGACGAGATCGACGCCGGGATCGGTGGACGCGCCGCGGTCGAGGTGGGCAAACGGCTGGCGCGGCTGGCCGAGAAGGCGCAGGTGATCGTGGTGACGCATCTGCCGCAGGTGGCCGCGTTCGCGGATCGTCACGCGGTGGTGCTGAAGAGTGACGACGGTTCGGTCACCACGAGCGGTCTGGTCGCACTCGACGACGACGCGCGGCTGAAGGAGCTGTCCCGGATGATGGCGGGCCTGGAGAACTCCGACGCCGCCCAGGCCCACGCCGAGGAATTGCTCGCCCTCGCGGCCGAACGCCGTACCAAACCCAAACGCAAGAAGCGCTGAGTCCGAGCCGGACCTCGGCAGGCCGTGAGGGTGGTGTGCAGGCCATCGCTGTCCGTTCGCTGGACTCCGGCTGGACCCTGGCGTGGACGGGGGCCAGCCGTCCCGTGACGCCGTCATACGTCATTCAAAAGGATGATTTGACGCACAGTCACCGTAATTTCTGTGCGTGATTGTCTGGTCCGAGGGGTAAATGAACCGGGAGGGGGCTCTTGACATGGCAGGATGAGAGCGCGATGAAACTGCCCAGCCTGCGGAGAGCACGACTCACTGAACTGCCCGGGATCGCCGGAGTGGTCCGGCTCGATCGCCGTACCAAGAATCTCACCAAACGTTTGAAACCGGGCGAGATCGCGGTCATCGACCATGTCGACCTGGACCGGGTCAGCGCCGAGGCGCTGGTCGACTGCCGGGTCGCCGCGGTGGTGAACGTGGCCGACTCGATCAGCGGCCGCTACCCGAACCTCGGCCCGGAGATCCTCGTCGAAGCCGGGATCCCGCTGGTCGACGGGGTCGGCCGCGAGGTGTTCTCGATCCTGCACGAGGGCGAGCGGGTCCGGCTGAACGAAGGCTCGCTCTACCGCGGCGAGGAGGTCGTCGCCAAGGGCATCACGCAGGACAGCACCACCGTCGCGGAGCTGATGGACGACGCCCGGGCCGGACTGTCCACCCAGTTGGAGGCGTTCACCGCCAATACGCTGGAGTACCTGCGCCGTGAACGCGACCTGCTCCTCGACGGTGTCGGCGTACCGGACATCCACACGCCGATGGACGGCAAGCACGTGCTGATCGTGGTCCGCGGGTACGACTACCGCGACGACCTGGTCGCGTTGAAGTCGTACATCCGCGAGTACCGCCCGGTGCTGATCGGGGTCGACGGCGGAGCCGACGCACTGGTCGAGAACGGCTACGTCCCGGACCTGATCGTCGGTGACATGGACTCGGTCAAGGACGAGACGCTGAAGAGCGGCGCCGAGGTGGTCGTGCACGCGTACCGGGACGGCCGCGCGCCCGGCTCGGAGCGGCTGGAGCGGCTCGGGGTGGACGCGATCGAGTTCCCGGCCGCCGGCACCAGCGAGGACGTGGCGATGCTGCTGGCCGATTCCAAGGGTGCCTCGCTGATCGTCGCGGTCGGCACCCACAACTCGCTGGTGGAGTTCCTGGACAAGGGGCGCGCCGGAATGGCGAGTACTTTCATCACCCGCTTGCGCGTCGGTGCCAAGCTGGTGGACGCCAAGGGCGTCGGCCGGCTGTACCGCAGCCGGGTGTCCACCTTCCAGGTGGTCGCGCTCGCCGCGGCCGGCCTGTTCGCACTCGGCATGGCGCTGGTCGCCATCGGCGCCGACGACGTGCTCTGGTCGATCCTGCGGGCGCGCTGGAGCGACTTCGTCTACTGGATCCGGGAGCTGTTCACGTGATCGACTTTCGCTACCACATCGTCTCGATCGTGGCGATCTTCTTCGCCCTGGGCGCCGGTGTGGTGCTGGGCGCCGGCCCGCTGAAGGGCACCACCAGCGAGCTCGTCGCGAGCCAGGCCGAACGGGACCGCCAGCAGTTGGCCGACACGCGGGCCGAGCTGGTCGAGGCGAAGGCGCTGGACAAGTTCCGCGACGACTACGTCGCCAACGTGACCGCCGGGCTGATCGACGGCAAGTTGACCGGCAAGAAGATCGCCGTCGTCACCATGCCGAACGCCGACGGCGACCTGACCAACGCGCTGACTGAACAGCTGGAGAAGGCCGGCGGCCAGATCACCACCCGGGTCACGCTGGACAGCAAGCTGTTCGACGCCGGTCAGCGCCAGCTGGTCGAGCAGATCGTCACCGAGCTCGTCACCGCGGACATCGAGTTCCCGGCGGACAGTACGGCGTACCAGCGGGCCGGGCTGATCCTGAGCCGGGGCATCGCGGCCAAGGGGGAGGGCCAGGCCGCCGACGCCGAGTCGACCAAGATCATCAGCGGCCTGACCGGTTCGAAGCTGCTGTCGCTGAAGCCGGCCCAGATCAAGGACCGGGCCAGCCTGATCGTGGTGGTGGCCGGCAAGCCGCCGACGCCGGCGCCGGACAACTCCTCGTACAACGACCCGGTGGACTTCATCGAGGGCCTGGACCAGGGCAGCGGCGGTGTGGTGGTGGCCGGTACGCCGGCGACCGCGGACGACGGCGGTCTGCTCAAGGCATTGCGGAGTGACTCCGACGCGACCAAGATCGTTTCCTCGGTGGACGTGGCCGACATCCCCGCCGGACAGGCGACGGTCGTGTTCTCGCTGGCCGAGCAGGCCAGCGGCAAGGCGGGTCAGTACGGCGCGATCAACGCGAAGAACGGTGTCGCGCCGTCGGACGTACAGACGAAGGACAACTGACTGTGGGAATTCTGAGCGCTGCCGTCGCGGCAGCCGCCACCGCCGCGCTCGAACGCGCCGCGGCGAACCTGCCCAAGGAGAACCGCGAGCCGTTCGAACGGACCAACCACCGCGGCGAACCGGTCACCTTGCTGGAGGGCCCGGTGGCGGTGCTGGGTGCGCTGGCCGGCGTGGCGGCGTCGAGGTCCGACGGCAAGGTGAAGGCGGCCGCGCTGCTCGCGGGCTCGATATCTGGCGCGGTCGGTGCGTACGACGACCTGCGCGGAACCACGCAGGCCAAGGGATTCCGGGGACACCTCAGCGCGTTGAAGCGGGGTGAGGTGACCAGCGGTGCGGTGAAGATCCTCGGCGTCGGCGCCGCCGGTCTCGCCGCCGCCGCGCTGTTGCCGCGGAAGTCGTCCGGGGTGAAGGCGGTGGCCGGGATCGTTGCCGACGGCGCCTTGATCGCCGGTACGGCGAACCTCACCAACCTGCTCGACCTGCGGCCGGGCCGGGCGCTGAAGGCGGTCACGGCGGTGAACGCGCCGCTGGCGGTGGTGAACGGTCCGGCCGGCGCGGTCGTCGGTGCGGCCGCCGCCTCGGCTCCTGCCGACCTGGGTGAGCGGTCGATGCTGGGCGACTGCGGTGCCAACGGTCTGGGCGCGATCACCGGTACGGCGCTCGCCGCCGCGCTGCCGCGTCCGTTGAAGGCGCTGGCTCTCAGCGCCGTGGTCGTGTTGAACCTGGCCAGCGAGAAGGTCAGCTTCACCAAGGTCATCGCCGAGACCCCGGTCCTGGACAGGATCGACCAGTGGGGCCGTAGGCCCAGGTGAGCACGGACGGCTCGGGCGCGGAGCGCCCGGCCGGCGCCGGGGGAGGTGGCGGCTCAGGCACCGGCGCGCGCATCGCGCAAGCCGCGTTACTCGTTGCCGCGGTCACCGTTCTCGCGCGGGTGGTGGGGTTCGGCCGGTGGCTCGTCTTCTCCAAGACAGTCGGCGCCGGTTGTTTGGCCGAGGCCTACGCGACGGCGAACCAACTGCCGAACATCCTCTTCGAGGTGGTCGCCGGTGGGGCACTGGCCGGTGCGGTCATTCCGGTGCTGGCCGCCCCGGTGGCTCGTGGGGACCGCGGCGCACAGGGACGCATCATCGGTGCACTGCTGAGCTGGTCCTTCCTGTTGCTGGCGCCGTTCGCCTTGCTGGCTTGGGTTCTTGCGTCTACCTACGCCGATGCGATGCTCGATCCGGGTGCCGACTGCAGTGGGTCGGCCGCGACGGCAGCCAGGATGCTGGTGATTTTCGTGCCACAGGTCTTCGGGTATGCGATCGCCGTGATCGCCACCGCCGTACTGCAGTCACACAAGCGGTTCGCGGCCGGCGCGCTGGCTCCACTCATCTCCAGCCTTGTTGTGGTGGCCACCTATCTGCTGTTCGCGTCCGCCGCTCCCAACGCGGACTCGGCTTCGCGTGGTGCGGCCGATCTGCTCGCCTGGGGTACTACTGCCGGCGTCGCCGCGCTGGCGCTTACTGTGCTCGTGCCCATGCTGTTGCTGCGACTCCCGATCAGGCCGACGCTGCGACTCGACCCGGGTGTCGGTCCGGTTTTGCGAAGGCTCGCCTGGGCCGGTCTCGCCGTACTGATTGCACAACAGCTCACCTTTGTCGTCACCACCTATCTGGCCAACCACCGGGGTGTTGCGGGCAGCATTGCCGTCTACACCTGGGCCAACGCGGTCTACTTGCTGCCGTACGCCGTACTCGCCGTGCCGATCACCACAGCCGTGTTCCCGCGACTCGCAGCGGCTTATGAGGCAGGGGAGCGTTTCGACTTCTACGCGGCCACGTCGACGCGGGCAGTGATGCTGGCAGGTGGCGCCGGAGCGGCGTTGCTGGTCGGCACAGCCATCCCGGTCGCGAGAGTCTTCGCGTACGACGACGGCGCGGTGCAGGAGGCCAAGGCAACCTCACTGGGCAACGCCCTGATCGCGTTTGCTCCGGCCGCGATCGGCTTTGCAGTCTTGATGCATGTTGGCCGGGTGCTCTACGCGCGACATGCGGGTCGGCAGGTCGCTGTGGTGACCTCTGCAGCCTGGGTAGTAGTGGCTCTTGCCGGTGTGGTGCTGACCGCTGAGTGGGACGCGGTGCCGGCGCTGGCGGCTGCTATGTCGATCGGAATGGTTCTAGGCGCACTAGCTCTGCTAGCGGTGCTCAGCCGGGAAGCTGGACCCGGTGTGCTCGCCGGACTGGGGCGTGCCACGCTAGCTGCGCTGACCGGCGCCGTACTGGCTGGGGCGGCGGGCTGGGCGGTGTCCTTGCCTGCTGACGACGCCGGAGTGGGGAGTGCATTGGTGTTCTCGGTGCTGTCCGGTCTGGCAGTAGTCGTCGTGTACGCCGCGGTCGCCGTGGCACTGGATCGCGCAGACGTCCGCGCGCTACGACGTCGTGGACTCGTGGAGGAGACGCAATGAGGATCGGCCTGCTGCTCGCGGAGTCGAGGGGCGGGATCGGGCAGCACGTCGCCTCCCTCGTGCCGCGCTTCCTGAACGCCGGCCACGAGGTGGTGGTGTGTGCACCACCCGGAACCGCCGAGCACTTCGACTTCGGTGCTGCGGAGGTCGTGACGCAGACACCTGCGTTGCGTGGAGCCGACGTCGTCCACGCCCACGGCTACCGGGCCGGCATGGCGGCACTACGGGACAGGTCCCGGTTACGGCCACTGGTGGTCACCTGGCACAACGCGGTGATCGCACCAGGGCCTCGCGGACTCGTGATGCGGCTGGGGCAGCGGCTGGTGGCCAGGGGAGCCGACCTGACGCTAGGAGCCTCCAGCGACCTCGTGGAGCTGGCCAAGAGCCTGGGAGCGGGGCAGGCCCGTCTGGCTCCGGTGGCGGCCCCGGCCATGCCTCAGGCCCGCACACCCGCCGCAGAGGTCCGCCGAGCACTGGGCCTCGACGACCAACCTCTCGTGTTGACCATTGGCCGGCTGGCTCCGCAAAAGGACTACCCGACGCTACTGTCCGTGGCCGCGCTGGTGCAGGAGTCCAACCCGGACGTGGTCTTCGCGATCGTCGGAGACGGTCCGCTGCGTGACAACCTGCAAGCGCGGATCGACGCGGAGAACCTTCCGGTACGCCTCCTCGGTCACCGAAACGACGTCGCGGACCTCCTGGGCGCGGCTGATGTGTTCCTGCTGACCTCGCACTGGGAGGCCCGGGCTCTGGTCATCCAGGAGGCGCTGCAGGTCGGCGTACCCGTGGTGGCTACCGCGGTCGGCGGCGTACCCGAACTGGTCGACGACAGCGCCGTACTGGCGTTTCCCGGAGACGCCGACGGGCTCGCGGACGGCGTCCGGGCGGTACTCGCGGAACCGGAAACCGCGAACGCTATGCGGACGCGCGGCCGGGAGCTGGCCGCCCGCTGGCCGGACGAGGACGCGGTGGCGAAGAATCTGCTGGACATCTACGCGGGTCTCGTCGCGACCGGTGCTTGACAAGAGGTAGGCTGGAGGCCCGTGGACAGGGCTTCGAATTCCCAGCAGACCAAGCACGTATTCGTCACCGGTGGCGTGGCCTCCAGTCTCGGCAAGGGGCTGACGGCGTCCAGCCTCGGCAGTCTGCTGACGGCACGGGGCATCCGGGTCACCATGCAGAAGCTGGATCCGTATCTCAACGTGGATCCCGGCACCATGAACCCGTTCCAGCACGGCGAGGTGTTCGTCACCAACGACGGCGCCGAGACCGACCTGGACATCGGCCACTACGAGCGCTTCCTGGACCGCGATCTGTCCGCGGTCGCCAACGTGACCACCGGCCAGATCTACTCCAGCGTGATCGCCAAGGAGCGCCGCGGTGAGTACCTGGGCGACACCGTCCAGGTGATCCCGCACATCACCAACGAGATCAAGGAACGGATGCTGGCGATGGCCGGCCCGGATGTCGACGTCGTGCTGCACGAGATCGGCGGCACCGTCGGTGACATCGAGTCACTGCCGTTCCTGGAGGCGGCCCGTCAGGTCCGGCACGACGTCGGCCGGGACAACGTCTTCTTCCTGCACATCTCGCTGGTTCCCTACCTCGCCCCGAGCGGCGAGCTGAAGACCAAGCCGACCCAGCACTCGGTCGCCGCGCTGCGCTCGATCGGTATCGCCCCGGACGCGGTCGTCTGCCGCTCCGACCGGCCGATCCCGGACGGCGTGAAGCGGAAGATCTCGCTGATGTGCGACGTCGACGTGGAAGCCGTGGTCGCGGCCGTCGACTCGCCGAGCATCTACGACATCCCCAAGGTGCTGCACACCGAGGGCCTCGACGCGTACGTCGTACGCCGGCTGAACCTGCCGTTCCGCGACGTCGACTGGACCCGCTGGGACGAGTTGCTCCGGGTCGTGCACCACCCGAAGGACCAGGTCACCGTGGCGCTCGTCGGCAAGTACATCGACCTGCCGGACGCGTACCTGTCGGTCGCGGAGGCGCTGCGGGCCGGTGGCTTCGACAACGACGCGAAGGTCAACCTGCGCTGGATCGCCTCCGACGAGTGCGCCACGCCCGAGGCGGCCGCGCGGCTGCTCGGCGACGTCGACGCGGTCTGCATCCCGGGTGGGTTCGGCGTCCGCGGGATCGAGGGGAAGATCGGCGCGATCCGGTTCGCCCGCGAGCAGGGCATCCCGATCCTCGGGCTGTGCCTCGGCCTGCAGTGCATGGTGATCGAGGTCGCCCGCGACCTGGCCGGGCTGGTCGACGCCAACTCCAGCGAGTTCGACCCGGACGCCGAGCAGCCGGTGATCGCGACGATGGAGGAGCAGAAGCACATCGTCTCCGGTTCCGGTGATCTCGGCGGCACCATGCGCCTCGGTCTGTACCCGGCCAACCTGGCCGATGGCTCGATCGTGCGGGAGCTGTACGGCGCTCCGTCGGTGCAGGAGCGGCACCGGCACCGCTACGAGGTGAACAACGCGTACCGCGACAAGCTGGAGACGGCCGGCCTGGTCTTCAGCGGGCTGTCGCCGGACAACGAGCTGGTCGAGTTCATCGAGCTCGACAAGGCGCAGCACCCGTACTTCGTCGCCACCCAGGCGCACCCGGAGCTGAGGTCCCGGCCGACCAAGCCGCACCCGCTGTTCTCCGGCCTGATCGCGGCCGCTCTGGTGCGCCAGCGGGAGTCGCGGCTGCCGGTCGAGGAGCCGGCGCTGACCAAGAAGGCGTCAGCCGGCAAGACCGCGGTCAAGGCTCGATGAAGGACCACCCCGAACTGCGGTTCGGCGCCGGCCTGGCCGACGTACCGGAGAAGTGGCCGGTCGCCTCGTCCGAGGTGGTGCACGAGACCGGCCGGGTGATCTCGGTACGGCGGGATCACATCGAGCCGGCCGGTCACGACCCGTTCGTCCGGGACGTGGTCGTCCACCCCGGTGCGGTCGGCGTGGTCGCGCTGGACGAGAACAACCGGATGCTGCTGGTCCGGCAGTACCGGCACCCGGTCGGCTACCGCCTGCTCGAGCCGCCGGCCGGGCTGCTCGACGTACAGGGCGAGCAGTACCGGCTGGGCGCCGAGCGGGAGCTCTGGGAGGAAGCCGCCACCAAGGCCGCCGACTGGCGCCTGCTGGTCGACGCGTTCACGTCGCCCGGCCTGACCGACGAGGCGGTCCGGATCTTCCTGGCGCGGGACCTCTCCGAGTCCACCGAGGTGTACGACCGCCTGCACGAGGAGGCGGACATGGAGACCGTCTGGGCACCGCTGGTCGATGTCGTCGGCGCCGTGCTGGCCGGCCACCTGCACAACCCCGTGCTGGTGATGGGCTCACTCGCCGCCTGGACCGCCCTGAACGGCCCCGGCTTCGACTCCCTCCGCCCAGCCGATTCCCCCTGGCCCGCCAAGGACCGCTGAACATGAGGCAACTCGCGCGGTAGGAAGGTGCCCGTGCCTCCGGGTTTGTTGAAACATCGTTACTCGTCGCGCACCAGGATCGGCCCGCGTCCTCGATAGTGTCCCCGCGAGGGTCCGAACATTGGCCAGCGGAAGGAACTCTGTCCTATGAGCACGCAGCAGCCCATGCCTCCCGGCGCACTGACGGTGATCAATCGGCTTGTCGGAAACGTGCTCGACTGGCAGGAAAAGCTTCCGATGCGGGGTGCCAACACCACGGAGACCTTCATGGTGACCGGCGGTGTCGAGCCGGGGGCGGTGGATGCTGAAGGCAATCTCTACTTCGACCAAGGCCTTGTCGCCGATCCGCTCGAACGGGCGATGCGGGAGGGCTACGTGAGTGACGAGAATCGACGGGCGTTCCAAGGAGCGCTTCACATCGTCACCACCACGGCGTTGATCAGGCGTCTCGAGGGTCCGGAGGCGGTGCACGACACGCCGTTCGAGGACCGCGCCGTGCGGGAGGCCTACTCACGCTTGAACGGGGCCCGTCTCGTCGCGATGACAACCCACGGCGTCGTGGGGCCGTATCCTGGCGGCCCCGCGAGTGCCGCGATCGACGACGCCGCCCTCGGCGTCGACGCACCAACCCAGGATCCGGCCGCCCGGGCAGCAGGGCTGGCCCTGGTCGGCAACTACGCGAATTCGACCAGCCAGCGTGTCCCCGACGCTGCTCACGAGTTGCTCAAGATGCCGAGAGCAGAGATTTTCGACCGAGTGGCCGAGGCTGCGCTGGCAAAGGGTTTGAACTCCGACCACCCGGTGCCGGAGGAGCTGCGGGACAGGGTGGCCCGGGACCTGCGCGAGGGGTTCCACCAGGTGTCTCAACTGCCGACGGGCGGAAACGGGGCGCGTCTCGAGATCCTCAAGGGCGTGGACGCGACGTTCGCCAAGGTCCAGGAGACTGTCGTGATCGCCAAGGACATCATGCGGCACCTCTCGATGCGGACGGCGACTACCGAATCGGCAATCACCCAGGACCAAGGCGCGGCTCCCGCACATCGCGGTACAGCAAGCAAGTCAACCGGCAAGTCGGGCCCCGGCCCCGCGTCGGGCAGGTAGCCTCAGCCGCTGAAGAGCAGCATCAGCTCCTGCCGGCGCCTCAGGACTGTCGGTGGATCGTCCTACGGTGAAACAGGTGGACGGTCGACGGTCGTTGGTGCCGATGGTGGCAGTGGTGGTGCTGCTCGGCTGTGCCGACTCGATGACCGGGACCTATCTGGTCCTGTTCGCGTCCGAGGAAGCCGGGTTGTCGCCGTTGCGGACGGGCGTGTTCATGTCCGCGGTCGCGCTGGGCGGGCTCGTGTTCAGCGCGCTCTTCGGCCGGGCGTTCGACCGCTCACCGGGGCGGCGCTGGACCGCGATCGCCGCCGGCGCCGGCGCGATCGGGTTCGGGCTGCTGCCGGGTGTCAGCGACTTCGCGGTACTGATTCTGCTCGCGCTCAGCCTGCTGGGTGTTTCCGGAGCCGGGTATCCGCAGGTGTTCGCGCTGGCCGATGTCAGGTTCATCGGCCGGTTCAAGCAACGAGCGGCTCCCCTGCTGCGATCCGGCTGGTCGCTGGCATGGGCGATCGGTCCGTTGCTCGGCGCCTGGGTCTTGGCGACGAGCGGGTACGACGGACTGTTCCGTGCGTCCGCGGTCGCACTGCTCCTGACCGTCGCTGCGGTTTTCGTCGTCCCCCGGCCAGGCCCCCGTCCCGACGTACCGCCTGGCGGGAAGCCGGCCGCGGATGGCTCCGTCGGCCGATCGGCCATTGTGTTGCTCGCGGCAAGCATGATGCTCGTGCACACAGCGATGTTCGCCGGGTCCGTCGCCCTGCCGCTGTTCGTCACCGATGAGCTGCACCGGAGCGGCAGCGCGGTCGGCGTACTGTTCAGCGCCTGCGCCGTGGTGGAGATCGTCGCGGCACTTGCGCTGGTCTGGTTGCTGCCCCGCCTGCATCGTCGGCTGCTGATCCTGATCGGCATCGGACTGTTCGTCGTCTACTTCCTCCTGATCGTGCCGGCCCAGGGCCTGGTCCTTCTCTTGATCGGTCAGCTCGCCCGGGGGACGGCGATCGCGGTGATCGGCACAGCCGGGATCCAGCACTTCCAGGCGGTGCTCGCCCCGGCGAGTGGTGCCGGTGCGGCGTTGTTCTCGAACTCCGCGACCGCTGGATCGCTGGTGTCCGGAGTACTCGCCGGCGGCCTGATCGAGCTGGCCGGCACGCGGGTGACGCTGGCCGTCTGCGGCGGCCTCGCCCTGTTGGCGGCCGTAGCGTTTTGCGGCGCCGTACGTCTTCCCGGCGGGCGGGACACCGGTTAGCGTGACGCTGCCGAAGAACCGCGACCTGCGGGTCTTCACGCTGGCCACCGGCTGATCCCGCCCGCCCCTGAAGGAGATCTCAACGATGAGAGCCACCCGCGTCCTTGCTCTAGCCAGCTTGACCGTTGCCGGCCTGCTGACCGCCCCCGGCACGGCGTCAGCCGCGCCGGTGACCACCAACGGTCCGTGCGGATACACCGCGACACCCGAGGACCCGTCCCCGCGACCGGTCTCGCTGCCGCCGGACCCCGACCCCACGCCGTCCAAGGGCATCGTGCGGGTCGTGGTCGCCACCAACCAAGGGCCGATGCTGCTGTCGCTGGACCGGGCCAAGGCGCCGTGCACCGTGCAGAGCTTCCTGCACCTCGCCAAGAGCCGCTTCTACGACTTCACCACGTGTCATCGGCTCACGCTGTACCCGACCCTCAAGGTCCTGCAGTGCGGCGACCCGACCGGCACCGGCGAACGCGGCCCCGGCTACTCCTACAAGGACGAGCTCCCGACCGACCTGCCCAACTGGCCTGGCGACACGACCGGCACCCGGAAGGTCTACGCCCGCGGCACCCTGGCGATGGCCAACGCCGGACCGAACACCAACGGCAGCCAGTTCTTCCTGGTCTTCGCCGACTCCCGGCTGCGCCCCGACTACACCGTCTTCGGCACTGTGGACCGCCTCGGTCTGAAGGTCCTGGACAAGGTCGCCGCCGGCGGCGTCACCCCCACCCCTGAAAACCCTGCCCCAGTAGACGGCCCACCCCACCTCAAGACCGACATCCTGATCGCCCGCTCCCTGGGCTCCCGGTAATCAGCCGACCGCCTCGCCGCCGCCTTCGCTGAGGGCGGCGGCGACCGTCCGGGCGTTGGCGTTGAACTCGGCCTCGGGGACCTGGGGGAGTAGTTCGTCCCAGGCGGCGATCATGGCGCCGCGGAGTTGCATCATGCCCAGGGGGCGGGCGAGGAACCACACATGGAAGTGTTCGGAGCCGTCGCCCCAGCGGTTGAAGTGGGTGCGGCCGACGCCGTCGATCGTGCGGATCGCGCTGGCCACCCGCTGGATGATCGGGCCGAGGGTCGCGGTCAGCTCCGGCGGCAGGTTGTCGAGCCGGTAGTGCTCCCGCGGCTCGAGCACCGCGACGAACGGCAATCCATTCGGCTCGAACCCCGCCTTCAGCTGCCACTGCTCGTCTCGCCAGATCACGAACTTGTCCAGATCGGAGCAGGTGACACACGGCGAACCACCCGGTGCGCCACCGCGAGGCGGTTCAGGCAACACCGGCTCGTCCAGCGGCACCACCCGCACGTCCCCCTCGAACGGGAAGAACCGCTGCCCCATGAGCCCTTCAGCCGACATCCGCTCGCCGTACGGCAACCGACGGTGGTACTCAGACGGCAGTTCACTCATGCCGCGCAGTCTGCCGAACCCACCCGCATCCGACAATGCATTTCATGGAGAAGCCTGAGTTGGCGGGGTTGCTGGGGTTGGAGCCGCATCCTGAGGGTGGGTGGTACCGGGAGACGTGGCGGTCGGAGGTCGAGATCGCGCCTGAGGGGTACGACGGAACGCGGGCCAGTGCGACGGCGATCTACTTCTTGCTGGCGCCGGGAGAGGAGTCGCGGTCGCATCGGGTGCGTTCGGCTGAGGTCTGGTTGTGGCACTCGGGTGGTCCGTTGACCCTCGAGTACGGCGAGGAGGCGGTGACGCTCGGCCCGGATGTCGCCGCGGGGGAGCGGCCGCAGGTCGTCGTACCGGCCGGGGCTTGGCAGGCGGCGCGCCCGGCCGGAGATCAGCCGGTGCTGGTGTCGTGCATTGTGTCGCCGGGCTTCGACTTCGCGGACTTCACGATGCGCTGAGAGGCCCGCCGGGACGGGGCAGAGACATGCCGTCCCGGCGGAATATCCATAGCTCAGGTCTGCGGAACGATCGACTCGCCCGCTGTCACCTCCGGTAGGTGCTCGCGGACCATGTAACCGCTCGCGCAGACGATCCACACCGCCGACACCAGCAACGGGATGCCGGTCATCAGGAAGCCACCGGCCACCCAGTTGCCGGAGGTGGCGAACACGCCGAACGCGCCGGCGAACGACACCACCGCGGCCAGCAGCGCCAGGTATCCGAGCCAGTTCGGCATCAGGCGAGTGCGCAGTACGCCGATCCCGGCCGCGGCCAGCGGCAACGCGGCCGCGAAGCCGATCATCGTGGTCATCACCGCGGTCACCTCGTACATCATCATGGTCAAGCCCGCGTCCCGGCCGTCGATGCCGAACGCGGTCGCGGCGGTGAGGGCCGCGTTCACGAAGATCGCACCACCCACCAGCACCGAGCCGGCCAGCAGTGCCAGGTGAACGTCGCTGCGCTCGTCCCGCTCCCGCATCGCTTCGGCGAACGCGGACGCGAACCAGATCACCAGCCCGGCCGCCGCGGCCCACATCAGCGCGCTGGTCAGGATCATCCCGCGGTTGTCGGTGAGCCAGGTCGTGATGGCACTGTCCGACTCGGCGACGGTCGGCGGGTTGCCGGGCAGGAACCTGCCCAGGAGTGCCAGGACGACGAAGGCCAGCCCGGCCAGGCCGCCCCACCGCAACTCGTGTCGCTCAGTCATGGGGAACACCTCCAGTGCACGCACCCCGAATGAGGTGCGTCTACTGCTGATGTTCCACGGCTTCGGGCGGTCGTCAAGAGCGAACAGGCGCCCCGCCGGACGGTCCCGTCAGCCCTACTGGAGAACGGTTGCCAACGCCTCGTACCCGGGCAGCAGGTCGATCCCCTCCCGCCCGAGTTGCTGGACCGCGACATGGTCCGCACCGGCCTCGAGGTGGGCCTTCAGGCCTTCCGCGATCTCCACCGCCGTGCCGTGCAGGACGAGCGCGTCGATCAGCCGGTCGCTGCCGCCGTCGTCCAGGTCGGCGTCGGTGAACCCGAGACGCTTCAGATTCGACCGGTAGTTGCTCAACTGCAGGTACGACGCCAGGTAGTCGCGGGCCGTCGTGCGCGCGATCTCGTCGTCGGTCTCGAGCACCACCTTCTGCTCCGGCGCGAGCAGGACCCCGCCGCCGAGGGTCCGTCTGGCCTCACGGGTGTGCTCGGGCGTGGTCAGGTAGGGGAGCGCTCCGGCAGTGCGTCTGCCGGCGACCTGCAGCACCTTCGGGCCGAGCGCCGCCAGCGCCCGCCGATCGACCGGCACCTTGGCGTCGTCCAGCTCGTCCAGATAGCTGACGATCGTCTCGTACGGCGACTTGTACTCGCCGGTGCGCTCCGGGTGGCCGATGCCGACGCCGAGCAGGAACCGGCCCGGGTGCTCGTCCTCCAGCCGGTGGTACGACGCGGCCACGTCGGCCGCGGGGGATTTCCACATGTTCACAATGCTGGTGCCGACGGCAACAGAATTCGTTGACGCCAGCAACACTTCCACAGCGCGCAGGCCGGCATCCGGTGAGGCGCCCAGCCAGAGCGCGCCGTACCCGGCCTGCTCCAGTCCCGCCGCCAGTTCCGGACCCCAGTGCTGCGGCCCGTGCCAGACCCCGAAGCGTCCGATGTCCATCGCCACGCGTACTCCCTTCGTCGAACCGTTCTCAGGCTGCAACCCGGAGCGGGCGGGCTCCATTCCTCTCCGAGAAGCATCCCTGACGTGGTGGAGGGGCAGTCAATGATGGCTGTCACGTCAAAGGTGGCGCGCGATCTCCGGGATGCGGCGTTGCAGGTCCGTCAACCGTCGTTCGGTGCGCTCAGGCTCACCGACCGTGGCCAGGTTGAGCATGCCGGCGTCTCCGGCTTCCTGTCCCGCCCGGATCACTCGCGCGCTTCGCTGGGCGCGGATGGGTGCGCCCTCGAGGATCTGCAGTGCGGTGACGGTCCCGCCGTACGCCGAAGCCATCAGCCGGAGCCGGGCGGCCTGGTACGCCGGATCCATCGGCACCGCGAGGGGAGCGGTGTTCCAGGCGGCGAACGCGATGTCGTCGAGCGGGAGGCCAGGCCCGGCCATGTCCCAGTCGATCACGCCGCTGAACCCGGCCTCGGTGCCGATCCAGTTGTAGTACCCATAGTCGTGCATGCAGATGATCTGGTCGGCAGTGAGTTCGCCGCGACTGGTCCGCCACACGATCTCACCGGCGGGCCGGTACGTCGCCACGACGCGGTGGTACTCGGCCAGCCAGCGCATCGCGTCCGCGAGTACGTCGTCGGGTACGTCGGGGCCGTACGCCGTACCAGGGAGGTAGTCGAGGATCTCGCGGCCCTGGTCGTCGAAACCGAGCACCCGCGGAATGCCGGGCAGTCCGGCGGCGGCGAGGTAGTTGAGCAGTCCATGAACGGCCGGCGTCCACGGGCCGGTGGCACGGCGGACCGTGTCGCCGACCCGGACCGCGCCGCCGACGTTACCGCCGTGGAGAGCGATCTCATCGTCCATGTCAGAACCTTCCGTAAGCGTTTTGATGACGGGTACCGAAGAGAACACCTGTCTGCTCTTCTGGGGAGTGCAGAACTGGCGTGAAGGGGAGGGATTGAGATTGCGTCAAGATTGCGCAAAGCCTGCCGGGCAAGGGATTTCCGGTGTGAACGTCACGGGGCGCCACGGCGTCATATAGGAGTGTAACCGAACCGCCGGGCAACGGTTCCGCGAGTCGCATGCGAATAGGACCATCCGATCAGGTGGTATGAACCTTGCGGGCTTACACTCGGCAGCGACCTGGCAGCACAACCCCTCACCGCCGGGCCGCGGACACAACGACGTGGGCCGCACACCCTGGAATGTGAAAGAAGGGCAAGTTGTGAAGGTCGGAGTACCTAAGGAAGTCAAGAACCACGAGTACCGGGTGGCGATCACCCCCTCCGGTGTGCACGAGTTCGTGCGCTACGGGCACGAGGTTCTGATCGAGCAGGGCGCGGGGACCGGATCACTGATCCCCGATGACGAGTTCGTCGCGGCGGGGGCACGGATCGTGCCGGCCGCGGACGACGTCTGGGCGGACGCGGAGCTGGTGCTCAAGGTGAAGGAGCCGGTGGCCGAGGAGTACCACCGGATGCGGCGGGACCAGGTCCTGTTCACCTACCTGCACCTGGCCGCGAGCAGCGAGTGCACCGACGCGCTGCTGAAGTCCGGTATCACCGGTATCGCCTACGAAACGGTTCAGCTTTCGGATGGTTCGCTACCGCTGCTGGCTCCGATGAGCGAGGTGGCCGGCCGGCTCGCACCGCAGGCGGGTGCCTATCACCTGATGCGCAGCGGCGGCGGCCGCGGCGTGCTGATGGGCGGCGTCTCCGGCGTGCACCCGGCCCGGGTCGTGATCATCGGCGCGGGCGTCGCCGGGATGAACGCAGCCGCGATCGCGCTCGGCATGCAGTCCCAGGTGCAGCTGTTCGACCGCAACATCCAGCGCCTCCGCGAGGCCGACCGGATCTATCAGGGCCACCTGCTGACGATCGCCGCGAACTCGTACGAGATCGAGCGCGCGGTGCTCGAGGCGGACCTGGTGATCGGCGCGATCCTGGTGCCTGGGGCAAAGGCCCCGAAGGTGGTCACCAACGACATGGTCCGGCGGATGAAGCCGGGCAGTGTGCTCTGCGACATCGCCATCGACCAGGGCGGCTGCTTCGAGGACTCGTACCCGACCACCCACGCCGACCCGGTGTACCAGGTCCACAACTCGTTGTTCTACTGCGTCGCGAACATGCCCGGCGCGGTGCCGAACACGTCGACGTACGCACTCACCAACGTGACGTTGCCGTACGCAATCGAGCTGGCGAACCTCGGCTGGCGAGAGGCGATGAAGCAGGACCACAGCCTCGCCCTCGGCCTCAACACCCACGAAGGTCACGTCACCTACGGACCCATTGCCGAGGCCCATGACCTGGGTCAGCTGAAGCTCGACGAGGTGCTGGTCTGAGCATCGCCCGAGCGGTTGGCGCGTACCTGGACCACCTCACGGTGGAGCGCGGCCTGGCCCCGAACACCCTGGCGTCGTACCGGCGTGACCTGCGCCGGTACGACGGCTATTTGGTGGCCGCCGGCATCGACGACCTCGGCCGGATCACCGAGGCCGTCGTGAGCGACTTCCTGATGCGGTTGCGTGAGGGCGACGCGGACCACCCGCCACTCACCGCGTCGTCGGCCGGCCGGACTGTGGTCGCCGTACGAGGGTTTCATCGCTTCTGCCTGCGAGAAGGCCTGACCGCGGTGGACCCGGCGGCCGCGGTCAAGCCGCCGGCGCCGCCGCAACGGTTGCCCAAGGCACTCTCCGTCGACGAGGTCACCCGCATCCTCACCGCGGCCGCGGGTGCCGAGGCCGAACCCGCGGTCCTCGCCACGCGCGATGCCGCCCTGCTCGAATTCCTCTACGGAACCGGTGCCCGGATCTCCGAGGCTGTCGGGCTGGACGTCGACGACATCGATCTCGACGCGGGTGCGGTCCTGCTGCGAGGCAAGGGCAGCAAAGAGCGGGTCGTCCCTGTCGGGTCCTACGCCCGCGAGGCTCTGTCGGCGTACCAAGTCCGTGGGCGGCCGGATCTGGTCCGGCGAGGGCGTGGCACGCCGGCGTTGTTCCTGAACGCGCGGGGAGGCCGGTTGTCGCGGCAGAGCGCCTGGACCGTACTGCGACGGGCTGCCCAGCGAGCCGGGATCGCCAAGGAGATCTCGCCGCACACACTCCGGCACTCCTTCGCCACTCACCTCCTGGACGGCGGCGCCGACGTACGCGTAGTGCAGGAGCTTCTGGGGCACGCCTCGGTGACCACGACGCAGGTCTACACCTTGGTCACTGTCGACAAGCTCCGCGAGGTCTACGCGACCTCACATCCCAGAGCGCTCTCCTCCTGACTCGACGGCGCTGCGCAGGTACGCCGTAGCCTCCTCGAGTACCTGTGGAGCCTGGCGGCCGGACAGGATGCCCTCGATCCCGCGCAGGCCGGCTCGGTCGACCAGGCGCTTCTCGTTGGTCACCCACTCGCCCCGCCCGGCCAAGATCGCGTGAGCCGCCATACAGGTCGCAGTGGCGACTGCGCCGAGGGTCTCGGTCAGCAGTCCGGGTTCGGCGTACGCCGTGCGCGCATAGCCGAGTGTGAGCTCCGCTTCACCCCACCAGCGTGCCCGTGCGGACTCCTTCAGCTTCTCGGGGAACACAGGGCGCGGCAGCGTCCCGTGCAGGACCCGATTGCCGGCCAGTTCCGCCACCACGATGTAGCTCGGGATCCCGGCCAGGTGGAACAACAGCCGCTCGATGTGGAAACGCCCCTCCTGAGCCTCGGCCAGGTGGTGCTCCACGTCGTCCAGGTCGCGGTAGTGCACGTCGACCCGGCGGCCCTCGACCTCGAGCCAGCCACCGCCGTTGAACACGCCCCCGCCCCAGCCGCCGAGCTCGGACACCTCACCGGGCCAGCCGAGAGCCCGCAGGCTGTCCGGGGAGAAGGCCCCGCGGTAATAGATCGCGAAGTCCCAGTCGCTGTCCGGCCGGTGCGTTCCGGCGGCGCGGGAGCCACCGAGTGCTACCGCGTCCACCCTCGGCAGGGCGGCCAGCTGGTCGGTGATCAGGTTCAGGAAACGATCGTCTGCCGGCTGCATGGTGAGCAGAGTATTGAGTCGGTTCCATCCATCGCTCACGCGGGCGGGCGCGGATGGAGGCGGCGGCTGATCGGCGTGGCTTGTTGGCGTCGGGTGACAGGCTCGTGAAACGGTAGGGCCTGATGCGCGGACTTCAGGGACGGTGTGCGATCATCTGGTTACGGTCGGTTACTCGGAGACGGTGATCGGCCGGGTTCGGAGCTTTGTCGACAAACCACCCCACCCCGGTGCGGAGTGGCTGGTTGAGAGTGCTTGAATGCACGCTTACAGTCGCTGGGATCGCCCGTATCGGTTGAAAGGTTTGACGAGTCATGAACGAGTCGACATTCCCGGGCACCGAGCAGTTCCCGTCGCCGGCCCAACCGATCGCGCCGACGGTCACCCAGCCTGCTGCGCCACCGCAGTCCCAGCCGCAGCGGAGCCTGATCCCACCCGAGAACTATGCGGAGATGCCCCGGCCGACGGCCAAGCTGACCGCGGAGGACATCGCACCTGTGAATGATGCGCACGGCCCGCGGAACAAGATCGGGCCGACCGGTCGTCCGGTCCCCGACCTGCCGGAGCCGCAGCCGCCGACCAAGACGGGTCCGGCGCAGGTGATCGCGATGTGCAACCAGAAGGGTGGCGTCGGCAAGACCACCACCACGATCAACCTCGGCGCGGCGATCGCCGAGACCGGCCGCAAGGTGCTGCTGATCGACTTCGACCCGCAGGGATCGGCCTCGATCGGGCTCGGCGTGCAGCCCCACGACCTCGAGCTCTCGGTCTACAACCTGCTGATGCAGCGCGACATCACCCCGGACGAGGTGATCCAGCCGACCAGGGTGCCCAATCTCGACCTGCTGCCGGCCAACATCGACCTGTCCGCGGCCGAGGTGCAACTGGTCCAGGAGGTCGCCCGCGAGTACACCCTGCAGCGCGTGCTCGAGCCGATCATCCCGAACTACGACGTCATCCTGATCGACTGCGCGCCGTCGCTCGGCCTGCTCACCGTGAACGCGCTGACCGCGTCCCACGGCATCGTCGTACCCCTGGAGTGCGAGTTCTTCGCGCTGCGCGGGCTGGCGATGCTGACCGACACGATCGGCAAGGTGCAGGACCGGCTGAACCCCAAGCTCGAGATCGTCGGCATCCTCGGCACCATGTTCGACGGGCGTACGACGCACGCCCGCGAAGTGCTCGACCGCGTCGTCCAGGCCTTCGACGAACGCGTTTTCCACACCGTCATCCGGCGTACCGTCAAGTTCCCCGAGACCACGGTCGTCGGCGAACCGATCACGACGTACGCCCCCTCGTCCCAAGCGGCTACCCAGTACCGCGACCTTGCCAAGGAGGTGCTGGCGCGTTGTCCCGCCGGGTGAGCCTGCCAGGTGCCAGTGAACTCTTCGGGGGTGCGGCACCGAAGCAGACCAGACCCGAGAAGCGCACCACCACTGACGGACCGCCGGCCGCCTCTGTGCGGTCGCGCACGGCCGTCGTCGACGACCGCAAGTCCAGCGGTCGGATCCGGCACGACACGAAGATCACCGTGTACGTGACGGAGGAGGAGCTACTCGGTTTGGAACAGACCAGACTCGCGCTGCGAGCCGAGCACGGCCTGACCGCCGACCGTGGCCGGATCGTCCGCGAGGCGATCGACGTCCTGCTGGCCGACTTCGTCGACCACGGGCCGGACTCGGTGCTGGTACGGCGGCTCAAGGCGTCGGAGTGACGGTGTCCGATTCGCTGCCCTTGGGCATCTCGTCGGCTGACGCCGTACCGACTGTTGCCGAGGGCAAGGGCTTCAGTGTTCACCTGGTGAACTTCGAGGGCCCGTTCGACCTGCTGCTGCAGCTGATCAGCAAGCACAAGCTGGACATCACCGAGATCGCGCTGTCGGTGATCACCGACGACTTCATCGCCCACATCAAGGCCCTCGGGTCGGAGTGGGATCTGGACCAGACATCGGAGTTCCTGCTGATCGCGGCGACCCTGCTGGACCTGAAGGCGGCCCGGTTGCTGCCGAAGGGTGAGGTCGAGGACTCCGAGGACCTGGCCCTGCTGGAGGCGCGGGACCTGCTGTTCGCGCGGCTGCTGCAGTACCGCGCGTTCAAGCAGATCGCGGCGCTGATGCAGGAGCGGATGGCGCTGGAGGGCCGGCGCTTCCCGCGGGCCGTGGGGATGGAGCCGCGGTTCGCGGAGTTGCTGCCCGAGGTGCTGCTGGGGATCGATCCGGCCGGGCTGGCCGCGTTGGCGGCGCGGGCGCTGGCGCCGAAGACCGACGTACCCGAAGGTGTGTCGCTGACCCACCTGCACGGTTCCCAGGTGACGGTGCGGGAACAGGCCGTGGTGATCGTGGACCGGTTGCGACGGCAGCGCAGTACGACGTTCCGCGCGCTGGTGGCGGACTCGCCGGACACGGTGACGACGGTGTGCCGGTTCCTGGCCCTGCTGGAGCTGTTCCGGGAGGGGGCGGTAGCGTTCGATCAGGTGACGCCGCTGGGCGAGCTCACGATCCGGTGGACCGGCTCGGACGAGGGCGAGATCGACGTCAGCGACGAGTTCGACGAGGTGAGTGGGCCCGGATCCGAGGAGGGTGAGGCGCCGGAGGTCTCCGACGACATCGACTTCCTCGAACCCGGCGAGAGCTTGACCGAAGACGACACCCCCGAGGCCGCCCACCCCTCCGAAGCACCCGACGAGACGGTGAACCAGTGACCGACCACCCCACCCCGGACCCCACGTCTGAGCTGAGCGCGGACGCGGCCGACACCCCGGAGCCCGAGGTAGCTAGCTTCGTCGACTCCGGTGCCGAAGAACCAGCCCCCGCCGCCGACGAGCTCGTCGGGTCAGGCGAGGGCGACTCGACGGCCGACGACTCCGCCGATTCCGGCTTGGACTCGGAGCGCGACGACGTACCCGGGGATGAGGACCACCTGCCGCCGGGGCAGACCGCGGTGCCGGTGGGGGACGAGGTCGTCATCGACGACGACACGATGCGGCGCGCGCTCGAGGCGATTCTGATGGTGACGGACGAGCCGTTGCCGGTACTGACGCTGGCCCGCGCGGTCGGTCGGCCGACCGGAGACGTGTCGGCGGCGCTGGAGACGCTGGCCGCGGAGTACGCCGAGCAGGGGCGTGGGTTCGACCTGCGTGAGGTGGGCGGGGGCTGGCGTTACTACACGCGCCCGGAGGCAGCGCCGTACGTGGAGAGGTTCGTGCTCGACGGGCAGCAGGCGCGGCTCACGCAGGCGGCGCTGGAGACGCTCGCGGTGGTCGCGTACAAGCAGCCGGTCAGCCGGGCCCGGGTCTCCGCGATCCGTGGCGTGAACGTCGACGGCGTGATGCGCACGCTCGTCGCCCGCGGTCTCGTCGAAGAGGCCGGTGCCGACACGGAGTCCCAGGCGACGCTGTACCGCACCACGTCGTACTTTCTCGAACGCATGGGCATGCAGTCCCTCGACGACCTCCCCGAACTCGCGCCGTACCTCCCCGACATGGACGACATCGAGGATGAACTAGCCGCCCAAACCCTTCCACCCGCCACCCCCGAGGCAGCCGAGGGTTCCGAGCAGGCTCCGGCAGCCGAGGCCGAGACCCCTGAGCAAGAACCGGCCGCCGACAGCGAGCCCACCGAGGAGCCGTCCGAGCAACCGGCCAGGGCGGCCGAGGACGGACCCGGCATCGACGGTGACCTGGCCACGGACGAGCCGGTCGAGCTCGACGTCGAGCACGAACCAGGCGACCTCGACCCGTCCCAGGAGATCGAGCCCGCCGACGAGGTGAGCGCCGACGAAGCAATCGCCGACGAGGTGAGCGGCTTCGAGGGCGAGGCCGACGAATCTGAGCTGCAGGGCTCTCAGGTGGGGGATCGTGGACGGGATGGGTGAGCAGGAAGGGATTCGGCTGCAGAAGGTACTGGCCCAGGCGGGGGTGGCCAGCCGGCGGACTGCCGAGATCCTGATCGAGCAGGGCCGGGTCGAGGTGGACGGCACGGTGGTGACCGAGTTCGGGATGCGGGTGGACCCGGCGGTGTCGGTGATCCGGGTCGACGGTGAGCGCATCCCGCCGACCAGCGCGCACGTGTACCTGGTCCTCAACAAACCCCGCGGCGTCGTCACCACGATGGCCGACCCGCAGGGCCGCCCGTGCATCGCGGACTACGTCCAGGACCGCCCCGAGCGCCTCTTCCACATCGGCCGCCTCGACACCGACACGGAGGGCCTGCTGCTGCTCACCAACCACGGTGAGTTCGCGCACCGGCTCACGCACCCGTCGTACGAGGTCTCCAAGACGTACGTCGCCGAAGTCGACGGCAACGTGAAACCGGCGGTCCTGCGCAGCCTCCTCGACGGCATTGAGCTGGACGACGGCCCGGCCCAGGCGGACACGGTCAAGGTCATCTCCAGCATCCGCGGCCGCACCTTGATCCAGATCAGCCTGCACGAGGGCCGCAACCGCATCGTCCGCCGCATGTTCGACGCGGTCGGCCACCCGGTCAAACGCCTCACCCGCACCGCCATCGGCCCGGTCCGCCGCGGCAACCTCCACACCGGCGACCTCCGCGAGCTCGACCACAAAGAACTGGGCCAACTCCTCGACCTCGTCGACCTCTGACCACCCTTCCGGAAGATCACTGTCACCGGCTGACGGTTATCTTCCGGAAAGCGCACCTGCCGCAGAGCCCAGGGCTACTTCGCGGTGGTGAGGCCTTGGACGATGAGTTCGTTGCGGGCGTCTTGGCCGGCTGGGACGGAGGTGTGGACGCCGTCGCGCAGGTACCACGTGAGCCGGCCTGGTTTGGCGGCGAGGTATTCGGCCCAGCGGACGATGCGCAGGTTCGGGTGGCGCCTTTGTGCGTCGGATAGCTGGAGGTTGATCCAGGCGCTGTTGCGTTGGTCGGCCAGTTGAACAGCGGCCGGTCGGGTGGTTCGAGCGACCTGGATGTTGACCCAGATGACGGTCCGGTTCGGGCCGACGATGTCCATGGTGCGGTCGGCCTGTGCGGCGAACACGGGTGGCGTGAAGATGTCGTTGCTGCCGATCGCCATCAGGATCCGGCGTGGCAGGCCGTACAGGGTGGCCCATTGGGCGAGTGCGTCGACGGTCGGCTGGGTTGGCCGGCCGGACCAGTTGTTCACGGCCAGGGGGTCGCCGGTGCGGCCCGCGAGCCGGGTGGCCAGGGCTCTGCCGTCCTGGATGGAGATGCTGTCGCCGAACATGAACACGCCGTCACGCGCCAGCACGTACTTGATGGTCGACTCGGAGGCGATTGCCTTGCTGGAGATTTGCCAGTTGCCCAAGTCGCCGGAGCCGTAGCCGTAGCCGGCGGCGTACGCGACCTGGGTTCCCCCCACCGTAGCCGCGGCCATGGTGGCGGCGCCGGCGACCATGATCTGCCGCCGGCTGGGCCGGGCAGGCTGCTGTGCCATTTCGATCTCCCCCGTGAACTTTCGGTGCCGGCGGCCGATCAACCCCGCCAGCATTCCACTCTCCGTCATCAGGGCAGCTTGGGGCAAGGGCATCGTTCCCCGGTTCTGCGGGACTTTCGGCCTGTCTGTGCCGGGCCGAAAGTCCCGGCAGCCGTTGCCGGCCGTTTGTGTCAATGGGGGTCTGGGGTGATCCCAGTCGAGCGAGTCGCCTCCGCAGTTGCCGACGAAGACTTTCATTGCCCGGGGCACCTTTTCGTACCCGCCTTTGACCGCTAGGCCGAATTGCTCGCGCTGGTGGATCGGAGCGGCTCCAAACTTTATTCCGATTGGTAGACGCAATGTGGCGACTTGGGTGCATCATGTCCTGTGGGGGGATTGTTACGGGGGTGGCAGACTTGGTGACGGAACGTCAGCATTCGCGCTCGGCTTGAGCCTCAGGTCGAGACGTTCTTCGACGGTGAGCGGTCCGCCCCCGCGGAAGCACGCGTGCTTGCCGACGGCAACAGGCACATGGCAGGCCCAGCGGCACTGTCCGAGCACGGGGTCGGCACAGCCGACCGCCCGGCCGGGCCATTGCGTCCTGTCCAGAGCTGACCAGGGGCGGGGACACCCTGTCCTGGTCGCGGACCGTCGGCTCGGGTGAGTGATCGCGTCCCGAGCCTCGATGGCGTCGCCGCGGTTCGGCGACCTGGGGGAAGGACAACTCATGCGATTGAAGCGCACGGCCGGTGTGGCCGTCGGAATCGCCGTACTGGTGCTGGGCGCCGGTGTGGCGAAAGGAGAAACTCGAACGCTGGCGGCCCTGCCGGGCATCCTGATCGTGCCGGCGCCGGAGGGGCCGGACGAGGCACAGTTCGTGCCTGGCGCCAGCAACGTCGTACCCGCGACTGCGCCGCCGGCCACCGATGTCGGGACGAACCAGGTCCAAACGCTGGCGGCACCCTTCTATGCGTGTCCGGGCTTCAGCGGGATCGAGCGGACGAACCCATTGGCGAACCTGTACAAGGACACCTTCACGTGGGGGCCGTACGCGCCGTACAAGGTCGGCAACGGCGGTGGAAACATCAACTGGTTGGCGAATCCGTACAAGAACGCCAGCTGGTACATGTGGTTGCACTCGCTGCGCTGGCTCGGCCAGGGCATCGTTGCCGCGGGCAAGGGCGACCTGACCGCGCTGACGCGAGTCAACACGATCGCCTATGACTGGAACCGCGACAACCCGTACTCATGGAAGGGCAACGTCGGTGCCTGGGAGTCGACGATGCACCGGACGAACGTGCTGATCTGCCTGCGGCAGGCCATTCTTTCGGGGCTCCAGACAACGACCTTGCCGACGCGGTATGCCTGGGTGGATGCCGCGCTGCTGAGTCACGCGAGATTCCTCACGTACAACTGGAGCGGCGCCTGGAACCACGGCACCGACGAGAGTATCGCCCTGTTCGGAGTCGGCGTCACGCTGAACCGGACCGACTACAAGAACCTCGCCCAGCAGCGACTGGCGGCCGCGATCACCACATCGATCGATGCGCAGGGCTCGACCAACGAACAGTCGACCGGGTACGCGGCATTCAACTACTCGCTCTGGGGCCGTGCCATCGCCGTACTGAAGAACGGCGGTGTCGACCCCGGTACGACGATGGCGACCCGCCGAGCGTTGCTGGGCAAGTGGCTGGCCCTGGCGACGAACTCGCTCGGCAAGTTGCATCAACTCGGTGACACCGAGCTCCAGTCGACGTACCCGTGGCCCGGAACGCCGATGGAGTACGCCGGCTCCCTTGGTACGAAGGGTACGGCGCCGCCGTGGCGGGTCGGGATCTACTCGGCCGGCTACGCGTTCGGCCGCACTGGCTGGGGTACCGATCCCACCAGAGGTTTCGCGGGCGAGTCGACGTACAGCATCAGGTTCGGACCCGCGCGGGCGTTCCATGGGCACTTCGACCACACCAGCATCACCTACACGGCCCGCGGCCGGGACATCGTCATCGACGGCGGGTACGCGGCGTACTCGGCCGGTGTATGGCGCACCTGGGTCGTCAGTCCTTCGGCCCACAGCGGGATGACGACGCCGCTGGCGAAGGCCCTGAACCCGGTGACAAGGCTGACCGCCTGGTCGGTGAAGGCGAACGCCGAGTCGTATCAGTTCACCGATGCGCCGGGGAGTGGAATCAGCCGCGTCCGCTCGGTCCTGGTGCTGAAGGACCCGGACCTGATCGTCACCTGGGACCGCGCGTCGGCGACGACCGCACAGGCGTTCCAGACACTGTGGCATCTGCCGCCGGATCAGCGGGCGACCGTCTACTCCCGAACCACCGCGGTGGCGATGGCGCCGGGTGACTCGACCAAGACGGTCTTGTTCCAGGTCCCGTTCAAGCAGGTGTTGCCCGCCGGTGCGACTCTGGTCAAGCAGGCCCAGACGAACCCGATCCAGGGCTGGTACTACCCCAGCAGCTACGTCCGCAGGTCCGCCCCGACCGTGATGCTGGCTCGGTCCGGCAAGACGGCGTCGATCCTGTCGTTCGTCGTTCCCGTGCGCGCCACCGGGTCGGTCACCTACTCCACCCGGCAGTCCGGCACCACGTTCATCGTCAACCTCAACGTCGGCGGCCGGGCGGCGACGATCGCCATCTCGGGCGGCGGCTCCCTCTACCGAGCCGGATAGCCGTCGAAGCCTTGCACGAAGAACCAAAGTTGCGCGGAGCAACTATCAGCCTCATCGGCCGGAGGCGGTGCACCAAGTGCGCCGCCCCCTGGCCGGTCAGTCTGCTGTTCGAGGCGAGTACCGGCCTGGTTGGCGGTGCAGCGCGAAGATCGTGGCCCGGAGGTCGCGAACGGTCGCGTCGATGTCCTCGACCTCGTTGACCTCTGACCACCTTTCCGGAAGACAACTGTCACCGGCTGACGGTTATCTTCCGGAAAGCGCACCTGCCGCAGAGCCCAGGGCTTGGGCGAAGAACGTGCGGACCAGTTTGCGTACGGCGTGGATCCCGTACGGCGTGCTGCCGATCAGGCGGGCCCGTGCCTCCGGGGTGACCAGGCCGGCTGACTGCAGTTGCGGTGTGAGGGCCGCGTAGTCGGTGAAGACCCAGTGGTTGGCGTCGTGGAGTTCGACGCGCCGGACCGGCCCACCGTGGGACATCACGGCCGCCCACGTGCGGTCGAAGCGGGCGTCGCGGAAACCGTCCGTCCCGGCCAGGAGCAGCGGCTTGTCGGTCCCGTGCTGGGCGATCGGGTAGAGCTCGCCGTCCAGCGTGTCCAGGTATCCCTCGAGATTGGCCGCCGCCCGGATCCGGCGGTCGTCGAGTGACACGGCCGCGGTGGCGCCGCCCGCCGAGTGCCCGTAGATCCCGATCCGCCGTAGATCGAGGGGAGGTCCGTCCAACGACCTCAGTTGGTCGAGCACGAACCGCACGTCCGCGAACCGGGTCGTCATCATCTTCCGGGACAGCACCGGATCGGTCCGCACCTCCGGCGGCACCTCGATCGTCCGCAGCCGGCCGCCGGGGAACTCGACCTCACTTGTCTCGCCCGGATGGTCGATGGTGATCACCACATAACCGTGGCTGGCCAGGTCCTCGGCGACCGACGTACCGATCGTCCGCGGGTCCGCTCCACCCGGGCTGTAGAGCAGGACGGGACGGCGGGCGGGAGGTGCGGGTGCGTCGACGTGCGAATGGGTCATCGTGGCCGCCCAGTCGACGCCGTCGGCCGGTAGTTCCGAATGCAAGATCCCGGCGTCGAGGCCCTTGAACACTTCGGCCGCGGCGGGCGTGAGCTGGGCAGCGAGGGGATACCCGCGGACGACGGTCGCCGGGTAGAACAGCGTGGTCATGATGTCGCGGGTCGACGCGTTGTTCCACGGATCGGACCGGTCCCGATCGATCAGGTGACGCGTCGTCGTACCGACTCTCCATCGGCCGGTGGGTGCGGGCAGCCTCAGCCTCAGGTCGCCGTGCGCGGCGTACGCGGGAAGCGGTCCGGCAAGGACCGACGATGCGAGGGCGGCGGTGAACGTTCTTCTTCTCATGACCCGACGCTGGCAGTTGCAACCGGTGTCGTCACTACTGTCGAACCGAGCTCCACCCGAAGATCCACCACTGGTCCGACCAGCCTCGACCCAGGGCTCGATCGGGGGACCGTTGACATCAAAGGGATAACGCTGGGAAACGGCGCGCCTGAGACATGGCCCGGTTGTCGGAGCTGCCACGTAGTGTGGGTGTGTGAACCGGCGAATCTTCGGTCTGGAGAACGAGTACGGCGTCACGTGTACCTTTCGCGGTCAGCGCCGACTGACCCCCGACGAGGTGGCGCGGTACCTGTTTCGGCGCGTTGTGTCCTGGGGGCGGAGCAGCAACGTCTTCCTCCGCAACGGGGCACGGCTCTATCTCGACGTGGGCTCTCACCCGGAGTACGCGACCGGTGAGTGCGACTCGGTCACCGACCTGATCGCGCACGACAAGGCCGGTGAGCGGATCCTCGAGGGTCTGCTGGTGGATGCGCAGAAGCGGCTGCACGACGAGGGCATCTTCGGCGACGTCTACCTGTTCAAGAACAACACCGACTCGGCCGGCAACAGCTACGGCTGCCACGAGAACTACCTGGTCAGCCGGCACGGCGACTTCGCCAAGCTGGCCGACGTACTGATCCCGTTCCTGGTCACCCGGCAGCTGATCTGCGGCGCCGGGAAGGTGCTGCAGACGCCACGCGGCGCGGTCTACTCGGTGTCGCAGCGGGCCGAGCACATCTGGGAAGGCGTCTCCAGCGCGACCACCCGGTCCCGGCCGATCATCAACACCCGCGACGAGCCGCACGCGGACGCCGAGCGGTTCCGCCGGCTGCATGTGATCGTCGGCGACTCGAACATGTCCGAGACCACCATGCTGCTCAAGGTGGCCAGCACCGACCTGGTGCTGCGGATGATCGAGGCCGGCATCGTGATGCGCGACCTGACCCTGGACAACCCGATCCGGGCCATCCGTGAGATCAGCCACGACATGACCGGCCGCCGCGAGGTCCGGCTGGCCAACGGCCGCGAGGCCAGCGCCCTCGACATCCAGGGTGAGTACCTCTCCAAGGCGCGGGACTTCGTCGACCGCCGCGAGCTCGGTACGCCGGCCGTCGAGCGGGCGCTGTCGCTGTGGGAGCGGACCCTGAAGGCGATCGAGTCCGGCGACCTGAGCGGGATCGAGCGCGAGATCGACTGGGTGATCAAGTACCGCCTGATCGAGCGCTACCGGCAGCAGAACAACCTCGGCCTGGCCAGCCCGCGGGTCGCCCAGCTCGACCTGGCGTACCACGACATCCACCGGCCGCGCGGGCTCTACTACCTGCTCGAGCGCAGGGGCGCGGTCACCCGGGTGGTCGACGATCTGCGCATCTTCGAGGCGAAGTCGGTGCCGCCGCAGACGACGCGGGCCCGGCTGCGCGGTGAGTTCATCAAGCGGGCGCAGGAGCGCCGTCGCGACTTCACCGTCGACTGGGTCCACCTCAAGCTGAACGACCAGGCCCAGCGCACTGTGCTCTGCAAAGACCCGTTCAAATCCCACGACGAACGAGTGGAAAAGCTCATCGCCAGTATGTGAGCACGCCGCCTGCTGCCCGTCGGCGTACGACGGAGTTTGTCACGCTACGTGGTGTGACCTAATGGTGACGCAGGCGGCGAGTGGTGTGGTTGCGCGCGCAGGCTAGGGTGGTCGGCGTTGTTGCCCGGAGAGGGCCTCTGCCCTCCGAGTCGATCGGCGCGGACCGCGCCGGGATGTATCGAGGTGCTCGTTCGTGCGCAAGTTGTTGAGTCTGGTTGCCGTGGCGGCGCTCGGGACCGGGCTGGTCGCCTGTGGCTCCGAGAAGCCGGAGTTCGGGGCCGGCGGGATCAAGGTGACGTCGGACTTCGGGCAGAAGCCGACCATCACCCACCGCGAGGGGGAGCCCGAGAAGTCGCTGGTGACCGAGGTCCTCAAGGAGGGCGACGGTCCGGTGGTGAAGAAGGGTGAGCTGCTCACCGCGAACTACCTCGGCCAGATCTGGCGCGACGGCAAGGTCTTCGACAACTCCTACGACCGGGGTGCGCCGTCGTCGTTCCCGATCGGGGTCGGCGGCGTCATCGACGGCTGGGACGAGGGCCTGGTCGGGAAGAAGATCGGCAGCCGGGTGCTGCTGTCCATCCCGTCCGACAAGGGCTACAAGCAGGCCGGGAACGAGCAGGCCGGGATCAAGGGTGACGACACGCTGATCTTCGTCGTCGACCTGGTCGGCGCGGCCGCCAACGACACCCCGCTGGACGCCACCCTGGCGACCTCCGCGGCGAGCGCCATCAAGGTCACCGGCGCGCTGAACGCGGAGCCGAAGGTGACGGTCCCGGCCGGCACCAAGGCGCCGGCGAAGCCGGGTAAGCCGGTCGTGTTCGCGCTCGGCAAGGGCAAGCCGATCGAGAAGTCCAGCCAGCTGATCGGGCGGTATGTCGTCTACGACTACACCGGGAAGAAGCAGGCCAGCACCTGGGACGGCCAGCCCGCCGCCAACGGCCAGCCCGCGCAGCCCGGCGCCCCGACCGACCAGCTCCAGGTGGGTCCCGGCCCCAACGGCCAAGCCGGCGCCCTCGACGGCCTGGCCGGCATCCCCGTCGGCAGCCGGGTCCTCGTCGAGCTCCCCCCGTCCAAGGACGCCAAGGGCAAGGCCATCAACGCCTTCGCCGTCATCGACATCCTCAACGCCTTCCCCGCCCCCAAGCAGCAAGGCCAGTAACCGGCCTCCGGCCGGGCGGCGGGGGTTGCTTCCCGCCCCAAGCAGCAGGGCCAGTAGCGAGCATGTTCTGAGGGCCGGTCTCCTGGGTGGGAGGCCGGCTCTCGGGCTGTTCAGGGGTGGAACCAGCGGTTGGTTTCTGGGTGGAAGGTCAGGGTCAGGGCGGCGAGCAGCGTGCTGAGGTGGATGGTGCGGAGGACGGCTGAGATGAGGAACGGCGCGGACCAGTCGAGGCTGCTCAGGTCGTGCTGCGCCAGCCAGGTGACCGGCTCGTAGACGAGGGACGCCAGCCCGACAGTGCCCAGCAGGCCCGCCAGGAGGTAGCGCGACCACGGGACGCCCCGGCGGAAGTAGCGGTCGATGGTGACGAACAGGCCGCCGTACACGAGTGTGCGTACGGCGAGCTGCGCCGCGAGAGCCGGCAGGGAGATGTCCTCGCGGACAGCCTGGATCGCACCGAGGACCGACTCCGCGACCCTGCACCAACGGCGAGCAACCACATCAAGGTCGCCCAACGGGCCGTCAGCGGGGCTTCAACAGCAGTAATGGTTGCCATAGCTCCAGCGTCGCCGCCAGAGGTCTCCACATCAGGAGTACTGCGACCACACTCGAGGTGGAGGTACACCCACCGGTCACCCGCGCTCCTGCCCCGCCGAGCGGTGGTGCCTCCGCGCTGACGGCTGCTGACTCAGACCCGGCCGCGGGGACGAGCCGGTCGTCGGCGACAGCACCGCCTGAGTACGGTTCACGTGGCTGTGGAACGCTTCCTGCCCAGCGACGTATGCCATCAGGTCGATGTCCTGCGGAAGCTGCGGCGCCGCACCGAAGATACGAGTGTGCGCGACCGCCACCAGGGACCGGATCGTGGCGTCACTGCCGCGCTGGTACTCGGGGCCTTGGTACAGGAAGTATTCGGCGTCGACGAAGGCCCGCCGCGCGTCCACATCGTCGAGCAGATCGGTGCGACCGCTGGCCCGCGCGGTCTCGAGCTCGGCGAACGTCGCGAAGGCCTCGCGTTGCAGCGCTCGACGGTCCTGCAGTTCGCCGGTCACCGCGCAGTACAGGCCGTCGACGGGCTGGTCGCGGCCGAGCTCCTCCGCGAGGGCCGTGCCGCGCAGGAGCCGGTTGCCGTCGATCGTCTCGCCACTCGGCAGCCGGACCTGGTTCTGCAAGACATCGCGGTCGGGCGCCTCAGCCTCGAATCGAGCCTCAGCCAGCTCGCCGAGTCGCAGGCCGAGCCTGCTTGCCGGCGAGCCGGGTTCAGGCCCGTCACCCTGTCCCACCGCGGACCCGCGGGGCTGTGCTGAACCCTGGTCGTCGCCCCGGCCGAAGGCGTCCCGCACCCGGCCGATCCCGATCGGCGCGCGGTACTGCTCGGGCAGCGCCCCGGGTCTGCGGCCCTCGGCCCGGCCAGCGAGCCGGAACCGCCACTCAGCCAGGTCACGGTAGGTCTGGATGAACACCATCTGCCGTTCCAGCTCCGACGACACACGGTCCAGCCTCGAGCTCAGCTGCTGCAGCGCCTCGTTGGCTCCGGCTGCCTGCAGCGTTGCGAACCTGGCCTGCTGGTCCCAGATCGCAGGGTTGTTCGTGGTCTTGACGACGTCAGGCGTCGGAAAGCTGGCAGCCGTGATGGTCACTGCCAAGGTACGTCCACCAGACCCGCGGCGTGACGACCCGCGGCGGCCGCGGCCTCGAAGTAGGCGCGGTCCGCGTCCAGGTCACGTCCCATCGTCGACAACTTCACCGGCGCCGCGCGCAGAGCGTCGTACAGCCCGTCAACACCGACCCGCACGACCCGATGCCGCGCCTTCAGCGGCTCAGCGGCATCTCGCACCGCATCACCGAACTCACCCGGCAGATCCGGTACGACGACGTCCGCTGGCTGCAACGCCACCCGGCCGTAAGCGGTAAGGCTGTGGTGAGAGATGCCCCGATGCCGTGGTCGCGGGTCGGCTTCTGAGATCCGCAGCGACGCCACCGCCCGCCCACCCAGCGTGCCGACCGCATTGACCGCCTCACCCGACTGCACCCCGGAGAACCCCCACCGCGTCCCAGTGCCGAGGTTGCCCGGCCCCTGCGTCAGTACGACGACCTCTGCCGCCAGCACATGCACAGCAGTGAGCAACCCGGTGTGAACCGTCACCGCCTCGCGATCCCCGCCGTACGCCTGCCCAACCGTCACAGTCCCGCTCAGCCAGCCACTGTCCCGCAGCGCCGCCACAGTCCGCGAGAACGCCAGCGGCAGCGCCCCACCGTCCGTCATCACGTACACGACCCGAGTGGTCGGCCGAGCCTCATACACACCGGCCAGTACGGCGGGCAGCGCCGAGTGCAGGTCCGCCACGACGACCGGCGTACCGAACAGGTCGTCCGCATCACGCAGTTCGTCGTGGTCCGGGGAGTCCTGCTCGTCGGCGCCCAGCACCATTGTCTGCAGCGGCGTGTAGCGCGCCTTGACCAAGTGCCCATGCTCAGGCGGGTCAGCAGGCAGCCGATCCGGTACGGCGACCACCAGTGCGTACCCGCCCGTCCCCAGGCCCTTGTCGAGCGCACCGACGTTCAGCAACACCCGGTCGCCGGCTACCGGCGTACCGACCAGGTCTGGGTAGGCGAGCGCACGCACGGTCTGCTCCCCGACTGTCACTGTCAGTTCAACAGCGCCGGCCCAGCTCCGGCCGACCTCACGAACCACACCGTCCCGCCAGCGAATCACAGCCTGACTGTAGTGTGTCGAACCGGTGTTCGAAGATATCGGTGCGGGAGGGCGGGATTTGACGCCCTGAGGCCGTAAGGTGGTCAGGTGTCGGCGCGGAAGAGTGAGCGACTGCTCAACGTGGTCATCTGCCTGCTGGTCGCGCGCACCTATGTGACCAAGGAACGCATCCGCGAGGTGGTCGAGGGGTACGCGGGCCAGACCGACGACGCGTTCGAGAAGATGTTCGAGCGGGACAAGGACGAGTTGCGCGATCTCGGCATCCCGATCGAGATGGGCACGATCGACAAGTTCTTCTCCGACGACGTCGGTTACCGGATCCGCCGGGACGTGTTCGAACTGCCCGAGGTCCACCTCGAGCCGGACGAGGCCGCCGTGCTGGGCGTCGCCGCCCGGGTCTGGCAGCATGCCAGCCTGGCCGAGGCCACCACGTCGGCCGTGCTCAAGCTGAAGGCGGCCGGGATTCAGACCGACCAGTCCGCGCTGAGCGCGATCGAGCCGCACGTCGGCGCGTCGGAGCCGGCCTTCGACCCGCTCTGGTCGGCCGTGGTGAGCCGGACAGCCGTCCGGTTCCAGCACCTCCGCAGTGGTGCCTCCGAGCCGACCACGCGGACTCTCGAGCCGTGGGGCATCGTCTCCTGGCACGGCCGCTGGTATGTCGTCGGCCGGGATCGCGACCGCCAGGCCACTCGGATGTTCCGGCTGTCCCGGATCGGCGGGGACGTGAAGACGATCGGCGAGCCCGGCGCGTTCACCGTCCCGGAGGGCACCGACCTGCGCTCGCTCGTCTCCGAGCTGGCACCGCCGAGGCCGACGTCGGAGGCGAAGGTCCGGGCCCGCACCGGGTCGTGTGTCAGCCTGCGCCGCCGCGCGAACGCGATCGAGCCGTACGAGGAGGGCTGGGACCTCCTGCACGTCCCGTACGCCGACTCCGGCGTCCTGGCCGAGGAGATCGCGTCGTACGGCCCGGATGCGGTGGTCGAAGGCCCAGGCGACGTACTGGACGGCGTCTTGTCGCGGCTGCGGTCTGTTGCCGGGGTATCCATATGAGCAATGCGCGTGACCAGGTGCAGCGGCTGCTGGCTCTGGTGCCGTACCTGCGGGAGAACGACGGCGCCCGGGTCGACGACGTCGCCAAGGAGTTCGGCGTACGGCCGAAGCAGATCATCGCGGACCTGAAGGTGCTGTGGTTCTGCGGGCTGCCGGGTGCGCAGATGGGCGATCTGATCGAGATCGACATCGAGGCGGCCGAGGGCGAAGGCATCATCCACATCAACAACGCCGACTACCTGGCCCGCCCGCTGCGGCTGGCCGCGGACGAGGCGCTCGCACTGCTGACCGCGCTCCGGACCCTGCGTGAGGTCACGGCCGGGCCTGACCGGGACGCGGTCGACCGGGCGATCGCGAAGCTCGAGCGCGCCGCGGGGGAGGCCGCTGCCGCGAGCGAGGGCGCGGCGGCCCACGTCCACGTCGAGCCGGCCGCGCCGGAGATCGCCGAGACCGTCAACCGGGCCCTGGCGGCGAAACGACGCCTGCATCTCACGTACGACGTGCCGTCGCGTGACGAGACCACCGAGCGCGACGTGGACCCGATGCGCCTGGTCGTCTCGGAGGGGCGCACGTATCTGGAGGCGTGGTGCCGGCTGGCCGAGGACGTCCGGCTGTTCCGCCTGGACCGCATCGCGGACGTGAAGCTGCTCGACCTGCCCAGCGAGCCGCCGCCGGAGGCAACCCCGCGCGACCTGTCCAACGGCATGTTCCAGCCGTCCGAGCGCGACCTGCTCGCCACCATCCGGCTCGCTCCGCCGGCCCGCTGGGTCGCGGAGTACTACCCCAACGAGTCCGTCGAGGAAGGCCCGGAGAACTCGCTCATCGTCAAGCTCCGCGTCGCCGACACCGGCTGGCTCCAACGCCTGGTCCTCCGACTGGGCGGCGCCGCCACGGTCCTCGACCCACCCGACCTCAGCACCCAGATCGCAGCCACCGCCCGCGAGGCACTGTCGGCGTACGACGACTGACCCCCCAGCAGTTGGAAATCCGCTGGAAGTGCGCCAGGCGGCGTTCAGCCTTGGCTGAGGTGCTTCTCGAGAGGGGAGCGGAAGCGGGGAGTGACGCGGACGCCGGCGAGCCAGGCCGTCCAGCGGGCGGCTTCGGCTTCGACCAGCTCCGTGGTCTCGCGTCCGACCTCCTCGAGCAGCTCGAAGCGGACCTCACCGGATTCCGGCTGACCCCAGCCGCCGATGATGCGGCCGTCGGCCCAGATGGTCGGGCCGACGTTGCCGGTGTTGTCGAAGAGCCTCGACTTGTGCTCGCCGAGGTACCAGTCGCGCTCCTTCCAGCCCATCGGAGTCGGATCCAGCGCCGGCAGGAAAGCCACCCACGGCTCCATCGGAACCTCCGGCGTCTCGTCACCCGGCAGCACGTACCCCACTTGACCGTCCAGGTCCACCGCGACCGCCTCGACCGCGGTCAGAGCCTTCTTGGTCTGGCCAGCCGTCCACCCGGCCCACCACTGCAGGTCCGCCGCCGTACCCGGGCCGAAGGACGACAGCCATGCCCGAGCCAGCTTCACACGTGCCTCGTCGGCCGTGAGCTTGTCGCCCAGTCCGCCCGGCACCCAGTCCTCCGCGGGCGACCACTGGTGCTGGCTGCTGAGCCACGTCCCCAGCGGGCGGCCGCGCACGATCCGGCCCTCGGCCGACAGTTGAAACAGGACACGACTCGTCACATACGGCTGAGCGGCGTACGCCTTCCCCTCCGCCATGCTGAGCCGCGAACGCAGTCGCGGCTCGTCGGCGGACAGCTCCTGAGCGGTCGCCGACCCGCGCAGCGCCAGCGCCGTGGCCGTCGACTCCTCGACCGCCCGCAGCCACTTCCCGGCGGCGTCCGCGTCCGGTGCGATGCCCGCCTCGGCCAGGTGCTTGACCAGCAACTTCCGCTGTTTGACCGCGATGTCGTCCGTGCACGCCGCCTGGACGACGGGCGCGAACTGAGTCGGCACGACGAACACAGTCCGCCGCATGCCGAGCATCCGGATCAGCGTGCGGTCGTCGTACAGCGCACGCTCCGTGCTGGCCACCTCACTGCCAGGCACCCGAGCCGCGACGGACAGGTGGACCGTGGCCGGGTCGGTGGCGTGCAGGGCCACCACGGACGCGGCCGCCTCGACTGGGTCCGCCGCCTGGACGTCCGGCCCGAGCCGGTGCCGCCGGCCGATCCGTGTCCGCCGCTCATCGACCCCGATCCGCAACATCCTGCCCCCTCGCCGTAGTTCTTTTCCCACGCTCGCGGGAGAGTCTGCCCGCTGACCGGCCGACCGGGCGGGGTCGCGCGGGCGACACCCGGTTTTACCATCACGTTCCGACACCGTTGTCCACCGAGACGCTCCGCAGGCAGTGGGCGATCACCGGGAACCGGCTAGGCTCCTGGGTATGTACTGGTTCCTGCTCTTCCTCGGCGTGGTGGCGGTGTGGCTGCTGGTCCTCGCCCTGCTCGCGAAGAAGCTGTGGGGCCAGGGCAAGGCGCTGACGCGTGAGTTGGTCGCCGCCCAGTCCAAGCTGGACGTCGCCCTGTCCACGTCCGGGTCTGGACAGACCCGCGAGGATGGGCGAGCTCCGGCGTAGTATTCGGCCAACGTTCTCACGCTCGGGCCACGACCAAGAAGTTTGTGAAAGGGAGATCGACATGGCACCACTCATCCAGATGCCCCAGGGCGCGGAGTGGCTCATCATTCTCGCCATCGTCGTGCTGCTGTTCGGATCGGCCAAGCTGCCGGCTCTGGTGAAGCAGCTCGGCAAGTCGAAGAAGATCTGGGAGGAAGAGGTCGGTTCGAAGAAGAAGGACCCGGAGCTGACCGAGGGCACCACCCAGCCCGCCCAGGCCCCGACCCAGCAGGCGGCCCCCCAGGCGCAGCCGCAGGCCGCCCAGCAGCCGAACCAGGTGAACGGCCAGGGTCCGGGCGACGGTCTGCCGCCGACCCACACCGCCAACTGAGACAAGCACCCCGCCGGTGTCATTGGTGAAGATCGGATGGCGTAAGACCCCCAAGGAGCGCCGTCCGGAGGACGACGAGGGTCGGATGACCCTGCGCGAGCACATCATCGAGCTGCGCAACCGCTTGGTGATCAGCGTGCTCGCGATCGTGATCGGGACCATCGTCGGCTGGATCTTCTACAACCAGGCCTTCGACTTCCTGACCAAGCCGTTCATGACCAGCGTCGCCGAGATGGCCAAGGACGCCGGTAACGCGAAGACCCCGCAGCTGACCTTCCCGGGCGTCGGGAACGCGCTGACCTTCCGGATCAAGATCTCGGCGCTGTTCGGGCTGATCCTGGCCGCACCGGTCTGGCTGTACCAGCTGTGGGCGTTCATCGCGCCCGGTCTGCACCGCAACGAGCGCAGGTGGGCCTATCTCTTCTCCGCGCTCGCCACTCCGCTGTTCGCCAGCGGAATCTGGGTGGCCTACTGGACGCTGCCGAAGGGCATCGAGATCCTGCTCGGCTTCACCCCGCTGGACATCCAGAACCTGGTCGAGCTGCCCGACTACCTCGACTTCGTGCTGCGCACGATGCTGGTCTTCGGGGTCGCGTTCCTGATCCCGCTGGTCGTCGTCCTGCTGAACATCCTGGGGATCGTCCCGGGCGCCGCGCTGGGCAAATTCCGGCCGTACATCATCTTGGTGATCTTCGTGTTCGCCGCGGTCGCGACGCCGTCCGGTGACCCTTTCACGATGTGCCTGCTGGCGATCCCGATGTGCGTGCTGTTCTTCATCGCCGAGATCATCTCGCGGCTCAACGACCGGCGGCGGGCGCGCAAGGCCGAGGAACTGCTGGCCGACTGATGACTGTGCACATTGCCGCGCTGCCGCGCGGCGGGTCATGGGGCTTTGGGTCCCGGCCTTCCCTCGTCGCTCCAGTCGCTTCGCTCCCTGCGCTCCTCAGTCCAGGCCGGGACGCCCCATGACCAGGCGGATCGCGCTGGTGGTGAATCCGACCTCCGGCAAGGGCCTCGGTGCCCGGGTGGCGCCGATCGTCCGCGGCCGGCTGGAGGCTGCCGGTCTCACCGTCGACGAGTACACGACCACCTGTGCGGAGGACGTCGGCCGGATCGCCGCGGACGTGATCGCCTCCGGCGCCGACGCGGTCGCGCTGATCGGCGGCGACGGCACCGTCCACCTCGGCGCCCAGGTGCTGGCCAAGTCCGGGATGCCGTTCGGCGTGATCCCGGCCGGCACCGGCAACGACTTCGCTCGCGGCGTCGGCGTACCGCTGAAGGACCCGGCCAAGGCGGCCGACCTGATCGTGGCCGGCCACACCCGGACGGTCGACCTCGCGGTGGCCAAGGACGAGTACATCACCACCGTGGTGGCCGGTGGCTTCGACTCCTTGGTGAACAAGCGCGCCAACGCGATGAGCTGGCCCAAGGGCAACTCCCGCTACACGGTCGCCACCCTGGCCGAGCTGCGCACCTTCCAACCACTCGAGTACGTCGTGACCGTCGACGACGAGGTGATCGAGACCCAGGCGATGCTGGTCGCGGTCGGCACCGGTCCGACCTACGGCGGGGGGCTGCAGATCTGCGCCGGCGCCGAGATCGACGACGGCCTGCTCGACGTCACGATCATCCAGCCGGTGTCGCGGTTCACCCTGCTGCAGATGTTCCCGAAGCTGTCCAAGGGCACCCACGTCGGCCACCCGATGCTGCGGACTCTGCGCGGCACGTCGGTCCGGATCGACTCGCCCGGCATCACCGCGTACGCCGACGGCGAGCCGCTGGGCGCCCTCCCGGTCGACATCACCATCGCGCCCGGCGCCCTCACCGTTTTCGCCTGACGCGGACCGCCAGGCCATCACAATCGCTGGGTGACGTCCCGGCTCAGCGTCAGCCGGTGACGCAGGCCGCAGATGTGATGGCCTGGGCGTCCGCCGTCACGTCCGGGTCTCCGCGCGATCCGTCCGACTGTCCGCCTCGGCGCGCTGGCGGAGCATCGAGAGGCTGACCCCTAGCTTGTCCAGGACCTCAGGAGGGAGCACCGAGCCGATCCAGGTCTGGAGCTCGGCCTCGACCGTCGGACTGGCCTTGGCGAGGATTCGCTCGCCTGCCGGGGTGAGCGTCACCAGCGAAGAGCGACGGTCGTTTGGATTCGCCGTACGACGGCAGCGGCCGGAGGCCTCGAGGCGGTCCACGGCCTTGCTGGTCGCGCCGACGGTGATGGCCATCTCGTGGGCCAGGTCGTAGACCCGGGCGGTCCCGCGGGACGCGATGAACCGCAGGAACTCGAACTGGCCCAGTGGCAGGTCGTGCTCCGCCTTCAGCCGGGCGTCGAGCACGTTGTAGAGCCGCGTCTCCAGCCGCACCAGATCGCTGAACAACGATGTGAGATCAGTCACAGCAGGGCTCCAGCTTCCCAGGAATTAGATTCCGTGGAATGTAGTTATCAGGAAGTACATTCCTTGGAATCTATCAGCCATCGGAGGACAACCATGAGCAAGGAACAACGCGCGGCGGCCCGGGCCATGATCGCCAAGGGCGAGCTGGGCCGGACGCCGCAGGTGCAGCGCGACGAGTTCAACGTGATCTTCGATCTCCCCCTGGGCGACGACGTCACGCTCACACCGCGCACACTGGGCGGCGTCCCGGCCCTGGACGTCCACGTCGACGGCGCGGACGGCGACGCGGTGATCTTCTACCTGCACGGCGGCGGTTACGTGATCGGCTCGGCGCGGACGGGGGCCAACCTGGCGGCGCCGCTCGCACGCCGGACCGGTCTGCCTGCGGTGTCGCTGGACTACCGGCTGGCACCGGAGAATCCCTTCCCTGCCGCGGTCGATGACGCGCTGGCGGCGTACAAGGACCTGCTCGGGAGCCACGACAAGATCGTGATCGCCGGCGACTCGGCTGGCGGTGGGCTGGCGCTTGCCACCATGCTGGCCGCGCGACGCGACGGCCTACCGCTGCCCGCCGCGGCCGTCCTCTTCTCGCCCTGGACCGACCTGACCCTGTCCGGCGCGAGCCTCGACACCCGCGGCGACTACGACCCCCTGTTCAGCCGCGGGCACATCCAGGAGTACGCCGACCTGTACCTCGCCGGCCACGACCCGAAGGACGAGCTGGCGAGCCCCCTCCTGGCAGACCTGACCGGCCTCCCACCCCTCCTGATCCAGGTGGGCTCGGCCGAAGTCCTCCTCGACGACGCCCTCCAGTTGGCAGTCCGCGCGGCGGAACACGAGGTCGACGTGAGCCTGGACGTCGTAGCCGGCGCCCCGCATGTCTACCCACTGAACGTCGGCATCATGGACGAGGCGGATGAGGCTCTGGACCACGCCGCCAGATTTCTTGGGGGTGCCGTCGCATAGCCTTGGGGCTGTGAGCGAGCGGAGCGAGGTCACCATCAAGCACAGCGCATGTCGTGTCTCATCCGCGCCCGGAGCGAAGCGAGGACGTGGATGAGCACCCCGTCCGAGAAGTACGCCTCGTTTCGCTCGGACCAGGAGCATCCTGCGGTCAAGGAGTTCCGGGGGCTCTACGACTTCGAGCTGGACGAGTTCCAGTTGCGTGCCTGTGCGGCGCTCGAGGACGGGCATCAGGTGCTGGTGGCGGCGCCGACCGGGTCCGGGAAGACGCTGGTCGGCGAGTTCGCTGTCCATCTCGCGCTGCAGCGCGGGCAGAAGTGCTTCTACACGACCCCGATCAAGGCGCTGAGCAACCAGAAGTACGCCGACCTCGTCAGCCGGTACGGCACCGACAAGGTCGGCCTGCTCACCGGTGACAACTCGGTCAACTCCGAGGCCCCGATCGTCGTGATGACGACCGAGGTGCTGCGGAACATGCTGTACGCCGGTTCGAACACCCTGCTCGGCCTGTCGTACGTCGTGATGGACGAAGTGCACTACCTGGCCGACCGGGCCCGGGGCGCGGTATGGGAAGAGGTGCTGATCCACCTGCCGGACTCGGTCTCGGTGGTGTCGTTGTCGGCGACCGTGAGCAACGCCGAGGAGTTCGGCGACTGGCTGGCGACGGTCCGTGGCAACACTGTCGTCGTCCTGGAGGAGAAGCGGCCGGTGCCGCTGTTCCAGCACGTGATGGTGGGGAAGCGGCTGCACGACCTGTTCGCCGGAGAAGCGCCGACCGCCCGGGTCGGCGCACCTGCGAAGAGCAGGTCCGGCAACCCGGCCAAGGCAGCACAGCCCGAGGCGCAGCCCGATCTGAAGGATCTGGTCAACCCACAGCTGGTCCGGATCGCGCGCGACGACAACCGGATCTTCCGCGACGACTCGCGCAAACCACGCCGGCGCCGCGACCTGCCGAAGACCAGGCCGTCGCGATCCCACTTCACGCCGTACCGCTCGGACGTGGTCGAGGAGCTGGACGCCGGGGCGTTGCTGCCGGCGATCTACTTCATCTTCTCCCGCAAGGGCTGCGAGGACGCGATGGTGCAGTGCCTGCGGTCCGGCCTGCGGCTGACCAAGCCGCACGAGCGGGACGAGATCAAGCGGGTGCTGGCCGAGCGGACCGCCGACCTGCCGGACGAGGATCTCGGCGTCCTCGGGTACCACGACTTCGCCGAGGCGCTCAGCCGCGGCATCGCGGCTCACCACGCGGGCCTGCTGTCGGCGTTCAAGGAGGTCGTCGAGGAGCTGTTCGCGCGCGGCCTGATCAAGGTCGTGTTCGCCACCGAGACGCTTGCCCTGGGCATCAACATGCCGGCCCGGACCGTCGTCCTCGAGAAGCTGAGCAAGTGGAACGGCGAGGCGCACGTCGACATCACGCCGGGGGAGTACACCCAGCTCACCGGCCGGGCCGGCCGGCGCGGTATCGACGTCGAGGGCCACGCGGTGGTGCTGTGGCAGCCCGGGTTCGATCCGCGGGCGGTGGCCGGGCTGGCGTCGACCCGTACGTATCCGCTCCGCTCGTCGTTCTCCCCGTCGTACAACATGGCTGTGAACCTGGTCCGCCAGGTCGGCCGGAGCCGGGCCCGCGACATGCTGGAGCTGTCGTTCGCGCAGTTCCAGTCCGACCAGGCGGTGGTCGGGCTGGCCCGGCAGGTGCAGCGCAACACCGAGGCGCTCGAGGGCTACAAGGAGTCGATCGACTGCCACCTCGGCGACTTCCTCGAGTACGCCGACCTGCGCCGGCGGATCGGTGAGCGGGAGGCGTCCGGCTCCAAGCGGCGCAAGCTGGACCGCCGGGTCGAGGCACAGGAGTCGATCGAGAAGCTGCGGATCGGCGACATCATCCGGATCCCGGCCGGCCGCAGCGCGGGCTGGGCGCTGGTGCTCGACCCCGGGATGCGCTCGGAGCGCGAGGGTCCGCGGCCGACCGTGCTGACGCTGGACCGTCAGGTGCGCAAGTTGTCGATGGTCGACTTCCCGACCCCGGTCGAGGCGATCGGGACGCTCCGGGTGCCGAAGAAGTTCAACCCGCGCAACCCGCAGCAGCGGCGCGAGCTGGCGCAGGTACTGCGCACTCGCACCGACATGCTGGGTGAGGACGGGCCCCCGTCGCGCACTCGTGGCCGGGACACGCTCAGCCACGCGGACGACCCGGAGTTGCAGGAGATGCGGGCGCAGTTGCGCGCGCACCCGTGCCACGGCTGCTCCGACCGCGAGGACCATGCCCGCTGGGCCGAGCGGTACTTCCGGCTCGACCGGGAGAACCGTGAGGTGCAGCGGAAGATCGAGCAGCGGACGAACACCATCGCCCGCCAGTTCGACCGGGTCTGCCAGGTGCTGGACGCGCTGCACTACCTGGACGGCGACAAGACGACCGAGGCCGGCGACCGGCTGGCGCGGATCTACACCGAGCTCGACCTGGTCGCCGCGGAGTGCCTGCGGCAGGGTGTGTTCGACGACCTGACCGTTCCGGAGTTGGCCGCCTGCCTGGCCGCATTGGTCTACGAGGCGCGGTCGAAGGACGAGCCGACGTCACCACGGCTGCCGCGCGGCGACGTACGGCACGCACTGGAGCGGATGGGGTCGATCTGGCGGGATCTGTCCGCGCTGGAACGCGACATGCGGGTCGACTTCCTGCGCTCGATGGACCTCGGCTTCTGCTGGCCCGCGTTCCGCTGGGCGTCGGGCGCCTCGCTGGCCGAGGTGCTGTACGAGTCCGACCTCGCCGCCGGCGACTTCGTCCGCTGGGTCAAGCAGCTCATCGACCTCACCGAGCAGGTCGCCGACGCCGCGGGTGACACGCCGCTGCGCAGCACAGCGCGCTCCGTCGTCGACGAGATCCGCCGCGGAGTGATCTCCTACGCGTCGATGATCGACTAGGTCAGGCGCGACCTAAACCTCTGCGGTGAGAGACTCCGTCCCGCAGTACCTCCCCCTGCCCTGAACACCTGAAGGAGAACACGTCTGTGGAGCTGACGCGCCGCAACCTCGGTAAGCTTGCGCTCGCAACCGGGGCGGTCGCCGCCGTCGGCACCGGAGCAGGGACGGCCCTGAGCCGTTCCGCCGATGCCGCCGCGACCTGGAAGACCACCGGCACCACGGTCTCGGCCCTGGCCGGCTTCGACAATCAGATGAAGGCCTTCATGCAGGCCCGCGGCATCACCGCCGGCCAGCTCGCCGTCACCTACAAGGGCCGGTTGGTGCTTGCCCGCGGCTACAGCACGTCGACCGCGCTGACCGTCCAGCCGACCTCGCTGTTCCGCGTTGCCAGCGTGTCGAAGACGATCACTGCCGCCGCGATCATGAAGCTGGTCCAGGACGGCAAGCTGAGCCTGTCCACACCGGTCGGCAACATCATCTCCATCACGCCGCCGGCCGGCCAGACCAAGGACACGCGCTGGTCCGCCGTCACGATCAGGCGGCTGCTGCAGCACCTCGGCGGCTTCGACCGCGACGTGTCCGGTGATCCGAACTTCAAGGACGCGATCATCTCGAAGGCGCTCGGCGTACCGATGGAGCTCCGGCACGCCGACGAGATCAAGTACATGGCCGGGCAGAAGCTCGACTTCGCCCCGGGCAGTAGATACGCCTACTCCAACTTCGGGTACTTGCTGGCCGGCCGGGTGATCGAGAAGGTCAGCGGTCTGAGCTACGCGACGTACGTGCAACAGAAGCTGCTCACCCCGCTGCAGATCAAGCGGATGGCGCTCGGCTGGAGCATCGCGAAGCACACCGGTGAGATGCCGTACGACTCGCAGTACACCGGGCGCACCGTGCTGGACAACTCTGGCACTGTCGTGAAGGCGCCGTACGGGTCGTTCAGCATGCGCATTCAGGACGCCAACGGCGGCTGGATCGCGAGCGCGCCGGACCTGGTCAAGTGGGCGAAGATGTTCGACGCGGGGTCCAGCGTGCTGAACACCACCTCGCTGAACGCGATCTGGGCAAAGCCCGAGATCGGCATCACCAACGGCTCGTACTACGGCCTCGGCTGGCAGATCCGCCCGACCACGGGTGGCACGGGCCGCAACACCTGGCACACCGGCAGCCTGCCGGGGACCTATTCCATCCTGGTCCGGACGTACTCCGGGATGAGCTGGGCCGCGTTGTTCAACCGGCGGGACGACGCCAGCGGCAAGTCGTACGCCGATATCGACGCAGCCCTGTGGACCGCTGCCAACGGCGTGAAAACCTGGCCGACCCACAATTACTTCTCCAAGTACTTCAGCTAATACATCAACGCCCGGAAGTGCGGCGTGCTGATCTGGGCCTCACCGGCCATCGCGGTCAGGACGTCGCGCAGGCTGTCGATCGCTCCGTCGCCGAACTGGCGGCGGAGCTTTCGTTCGTAGGCCTGGTGGAACTTCCGGGCTGCCGCCAACGCGGCCTCGCCGCGGGTGGTCAGCTGCAGCAGCCGGGCGCGGGCGTCGGACGGGTCGGGGCGGCGCTCGACGTACCCGCGGCGTTCCATGTCGTCGACGATCTGGCTCGCGCCCTGCTTGGTGATCCCGAGCCGCTCCGCGAGCCGGCTGATACTCGTCGGCCCGGCGCTCAGCGTGCGCAGCACGTACCCATCCGACCGGCCCTGGTCGTCGAAACCCTGCGCCGCCGTCGCGGCCCGCAGCGCGCGGACGAACTCCTGGTCGGCGAGCACCAGCAGGATCCCGAAATCTGGCTTGCCTGAACGCGTCATGACCCTCATGATAGTCAAGCTGACTTGGTCAAGTCAGCTTGACTAAATCGGAAGAAGAGGGGAACGCCATGCAGGTCATTCGCGCGGCCGAGGCGCCGAAGTTCCAGCTGCACGGAGTCCAGTTCACCGGTCTGGCCGCGCCGAGCCGGGGCTCTGCCGGGCTGTGCACCTGGAAGCTCACCGTCGATCCTGGCGTCGGCGGCGGCGAACCGCACACGCTCGACCGGGACGAGGTGTTCATGGTGCTCAGCGGGACCGTCCAGATCACCCCGGACGGCGACAAGCTCGAGGCCGGCGACGCGATCGTCGTACCCGCGGGCGAGCCGATCCGGCTGACCAACCTGGGCGACGCCCCGGCCGAGCTGTACGTCGCCATCACCGCAGGCTTCACCGGCACGATGGCCGACGGTACGACGATCCAGCCACCCTGGGCTCAGTGAGTCAGCAGCGCCTGAGTGGTGCGGTGTACGTCGTCTTGCTCGTGGTGGCGACGTAGTAGTCGGTGACCCAACTGGCGTCACTCAGCCGGTCCCACACCGACGTTGTACCGACCCTCGAACCGGCTCGCTGGCAGGTGATCCAGGCCAGTGAACCGATCGGCAGCGGGCTCGGGTACGCGCTGTACGACGTACCTGGGCCGCTGCGCCGGGTCAGATTGTTGATCGTCGTCTGGAACGGGTTGGTGCAGCCGGGGATGGGTGCGGAGTAGCCGGTCTTGTTCGGTGTCCTGACGTAGTAGTCGGTCACATAGGTTCCGTCGATCAGCTTGTTCCAGACCGTTGTGGTGCCGATCTTCGGGCCGAAGGTCTGGCACACGATCCGTACGGCGGAGTTCGCGGCGATCGTCGACCTGATCGGGTAGGCGGTCGACGGGCCGCTGTAGGAGTAGATCGTGGACCTGACGGTGTACGTGTACCACACGCTTGCCACCGGCGCGTCGAAACGGTCGCTGTCGATGTTCAGCGTCACGCCGCCGTGCGTCTCGTTGTGGTCGCCCAGGTACTGCTTGCCCCGTTGACCGACCGCCCAGAAGGTGTTGGGCACGGTCGGCCAGCCGGTCAGCGAGCTGTTGCCGTCCCATCGCGCGATCCAGAGCGCGTCCGGTCGCGCGTACGACGTGGAGTTGTACGCCGATGCGAGATGGGGTGCTCCCGAGTTCTGGTGCGCGTACACCCCGGAGAGGAAGCCGAGTCGGTGCAGCTCCTTCGTCCACGCTGACAGATACCGCAGTACGGTCGTCTTGCAGGTCGCGTCGGCCGCGTTGTAGTGCTCCATGTCGGCGTAGATCGCGCTGCCGGCCAGCAGATTGAGTGCCCGGGCGACGTTGACCGCGTCTCTGGCCAGGAGGCCGCCCTGGAAAGTCGCGGAGGCCGCGGTTATCTTCACCGCGTTGGTCCGGAACGTGCAGGGCGCCTGGTATCCCATGTAGATCGGGATCAGCCGGAAGCCCATCCGCGTCACGCTGCTGACCCAGCTGGGCGTCAGCTGGGGCTGCGCGCAACTGCGGTTCACGCCGCCGATGTAGATCCCGATCGCTTTGTACGGCGAGGCTTTCCAGGCCGTCATCTGCGCGACCGTCGGCGCCGTACAGGTGTCGAACGCGAGCCCGGTGAACCGCGTCGCCGTGGCCCCGGCCGGATACGTCAGCGGTGTCGTCGGCTCAGCCGAAGCCGGCACCGGAAGCCCGAGCAACAGTACGCCGACAGCCACGCACGCGACCTTGATGAACCCGACACGAATCATTGCGACCACCCCCACCCCAGTACACGCCCAAGACCGACCCGCGCGCCAGGCCACGACACCGTTGCGATCCGGCAGGCGTTAAGTTGAGGGCAGCGTCGAGTGGAAGGTAGTGGGATGCCGGAGATCGTGAAGCGGGACGAGCGGCCGTACGTCGCGCTGCGGGGGAAGGTCGCGATGGACGGGATCGGGGCGTTCGCCGACCGGATGGGCGAGGTGGTGTCCTGGCTGGCCGCGCACGAGATCGCGCCGAACGACGCGCCGTTCTTCAAGTACGACGTGGTGGACATGGAGGCTGAGCTGGTGCTCGAGATCGGGTTCCCGGTCGACGACCTGCACCACGGCGAGGGGGAGATCGTCACCGGGGTCCTGCCGGCCGGGCGGTACGCGACGGTCACCCACCACGGCCACCCGGACGGCCTCGTCGACGCCACCCGTGACCTGCTCGCCTGGGCGGACGCGCAAGGCCTGGAGTGGGATGCTCACGGCACCAAGTGGACGGCCCGGCTGGAGATCTACAAGTCCGATCCGCGCGAAGTCCCCGACCTGAACGACTGGGAGACCGACCTCGAGTTCAAGCTGAAGGACTGACCGACCCGGTGCCGAACGTCCTGGCTGGCGTCAGCCGGCTCGACCCGGAGCGGATCCGCCACGTCGCCTCACCGCTGATCGAGCTCGGGTGCGCCCTGCACGTGCTGGCCGAGCCGCGGCATCACGGCCGGACCGAGTGGGCGGCCGGCGTGCGACTCTCCGACGTACTGCGGGCGGAGTTGGCGCAGTGGACGTGGACCGTTCGGGCGATCCGGTCCCGCTGCTTCGCGACGAGTTCGGCCACCGGTGCGCCGACCTGGCAGGACGAGCTCGCCGCACTGCGGTCGCGCAAACCCGAGGACCTGGCGGCGGACCTGATCCGCCCACTACGCGGTCTTCCGTCGAACAGCAGGACCACCGACACGGACGCCGTACTGCGCTGGGCCCGGAGTCGAGGCCGATCCGTCGGAGCTCTCGTCGAGTCGCTCCTGACCGATCCGGCCGAGCCGGTACGGCGGTTCCTCGACCTGCTCGACAACTGCTGGTCGGAGTGGTTCGCGGAGGTGTGGGAGCAGTCTCGGGATGCCTTGGCCGCCCGCGGCCGGCAGGATCGCGACCTGGCGGTCCGCGACGGGGTGGCGGCGATGTTGTGCTCGCTCGACGGTGCGATCACCGTCCGGGACAAGGACAGCCTGCTGGTGCAGAAGGTGCAGAACAAGCGCATCGACCTGGGCGAGCGCTCACTCTTGCTTGTCCCCAGCAACTACATCGCCCCGCACCTGTTCCTCGGTGAGGTGCCGGGCGAACCGCTGACCATCATCTATCCCGCCGCCGGCCGCGGTCCGGCCGTGCCCACCGCCCAGCAGGTCCGCAGCCGCCTCGAGGCTCTCGCCGCGCCGGACCGCCTGTTCGTCTGCCGGGCCGTCGCCAGCGAACCACGGACCGCCGGCGAGATCGCAGGACTCTGGGGCCTCCACCCCACCCAGGTCACCCGCCATCTGCGCGCCCTCACCCGAGCCGGCCTGGTCACCGCCGAACGCCAAGGCCGCTTCGTCGCCTACCGGCTGGACGAGCAAGCCATGCGTGACCTCGGCACAGATCTGCTGGATCTCGTGATGCGCTGACGGGATCCCGCAGCCCAACGGGTCAACGGTCGCGGTTGAGGTTGGGTGGCGAGCTGTGACTGCATCTCTTCCGCCCGCCGTTCGACGGCTCGTCTTCGCCACACTCGTCAACACGCTCGGGAACGGCCTCTACTTCGCGGTCGGCGCCCTCTACCTGACCAGGGCGGCCGGGCTGTCCGTCGGCCAAGTCGGTGTCGGGCTGACCGTCGCGGGTCTCGTCGGCCTGGTGACCAGCACCCCACTAGGCACCCTCGCCGACCGGCTCGGGCCCAATCGGGCGTACGTCGGATTCCTTCTCCTGCAGGCGATCACCATGACCGCTCTGACCCAGGTCCGCTCCTTCCCGGTGTACGTCGTGATCGCAGCCGTGACCGCGATCGCCGACTCCGGGCAGCGTGGTGCCAAGGGTGCACTGATCGCGGGAGTGTCCCCGGCCGCCCAACGGGTGCGGACCCGGGCGATCCTGCGCGTCGCGACCAACGTCGGGATGGCCGTCGGCATGGGCCTGGCCGGGATCGTGCTGGCGGTCGACCGGCGTGAGGTGTACGTGATCGCGTTGTTTGCGAACGCCGCGACGTACGTGATCACTGCCGGTCTGGTCCGCTTCGGCATGCCCGAAGTGGAACCGGTGGCGGCGGCAACCGGTCCGTCCGCGCTGGCCGCGCTGCGGGACCGGCCGTTCCTGGTCTTCGTGGCGCTGGACGGCGTACTCAGCATGCACGCCGCGATGGCTCAGGTCGCGATCCCGCTCTGGGTGGCGACCGCGACCGACGCGCCACGCTGGCTGATCGCAGTCCTGATGGTGCTGAACTCCGTCGCCGTCGTCCTCCTGCAGATCCGCGTCGCCCGAGGCACCGAACACCTGGCCGGCGCAGCCCGCGCCGGCCGCCGCGCCGGCCTGCTCCTGGCCGTCGCCTGTGCGGTCCTTGCCATCACGGACGTCACCTCAGGAGCAGTCACCATCGGCCTCCTGATCATCGCCGCACTCGTCCACGTGGTCGGCGAGATGCTCCAGTCCGCCGGCGGCTGGGGCATCAGCTTCGAACTCGCCCCACCCGGCGCCCAAGGCCAATACCAAGGCGCCTACGCCATGGGCCGCCAAGTAGGCGACATGGTCGCCCCCCTCATCCTCACCACCATCGCCGTCGGCTGGGGCTGGCCCGGCTGGCTCCTCACCGCCCTGATCTTCCTAGCCGCCGGCACCACCATCCCCCTCGCCGTACGCCGCCATCACACCTGGGAGTCAGGCAGCGGCTTCGCGGAGGAGGTTTCGGAGTTGGCGGGCGGCGGTGAAGCCGGCTCGGTTGGCGCCTATCGTGCTGGCTGAGGGGCCGTAGCCGACCAGGTGGATGCGGGGGTCGAGGGCGGTCTGGGTGCCGTTCATGCGGATGCCGCCGGACGGCTCGCGCAGGTGAAGCGGAGCCAGGTGGGCCAGGTCGGCGCGGAAGCCGGTGGCCCAGAGGATGGCGTCGACGTGCAAGGCCCGGCCCTCGGGCCATTCGACGCCGTCGGGTGTGATGCGGGAGAACATGGGGTGACGCGAGTACACCCCGCGCCGCCACGCGTCCTGCTCCTGCTCGCGCAGGTGCAGACCGGTCACGCTCACCACACTGCGCGGCGGCAGGCCGGCGCGCACCCGCTCCTCGACCTTGGCCACGACGCGGCGCCCGAGCTCAGGCCCGAACTCCTCGCCCGTCCGCCACTGCGGCGGCCGCCGCGTCACCCAGGTCGTGGACGCGACCTCCGAGATCTCCGCCAGCAGCTGCACCGCCGACGCGCCCCCGCCGACCACCAGCACGTGCTGACCCGCGAACTCGTCAGCCCCGCGATAGTCGGCCGTGTGCAACTGCCGTCCGCGGAAAGTCTCGATCCCCGGGTACCAAGGGATGAACGGGCGATTCCACGTCCCGGTCGCGTTGACGATCGCCTCAGTCAGGTAGGTCTCGCCATCGGTTTGCACCTCGAACAGGCCGTCCACCCGACGTACGCTTTCCACCACGACAGGCCGCAGTACCGGCAGCTCGAATCGCTGCTCGTAGTCCGCGAAATACGCCGGCACGAACTCGTTCGCCGGGTCACCAGCGGCACTCGGCGGCACCGGTACCCCCGGCAGGTTGGCGATCCCGTGCACGTCGCGCATCGTCAGCGAGTCCCATCGGTGCTGCCACGCCCCACCCGGCACCGGATTCCGATCCAGTACGACGACCTCGTCGTACGGCGTGAACCCCAGCCGCACCAGGTGATACGCGGCCGACAACCCAGCCTGACCTGCCCCGATCACAACGACCTTCACACCCGGATCAACAGCTCGGATCCCCAGGCTCTTCCCGGGAGGCCCAGCACAACGAAAACCCGGACGACGGATGCCCAATCCGCTGCCCGGGTTTCGCTCGATGTTTCAGTCGCCGCTCACGTCGATGCGGCGGTGGTAGCGCTGACCCGCCTTGCCGCCGATCACGGCCGCGAACAGCGTCACCAGCACGGCAGCGCCGATCGCGATCAGCCCGCCGGTGGTGAGTGTCTCGTCGGTCAGCGGCACGGACGGCAGCTCCACCCGGTCCAGTACGTCGTACTGCGAGCCGGCCAGCGCCCCGATCGCCGCGACCACCACAGTGATCAGTACGCCGATCAGCCAGACGCCGAAGCCCTGCCGCCCACCGTCGAAGCGAGCGAGCCGGCCGGCGACGTATCCGCCGCTGTAGTAGGCGATCGCCAGGATCAGCAGCAGCACCGCGCCGGACACGATGCCGATCGTGCCGGCCTCGGCCTCGGCCGCGTTCCAGTCGATCGTCACCGCGTAGTCGACCGCCGCCGCGACCGCGCCGACGACCCCGGTGAGCAGTGCAATCAGCCCGACCGCGACCAGCCAGCCGAAGAACGCGGCACCACCTTTGAACCCGCGGTACGCCGGGTCCACCTCGGTAGCCGCGGACGTCTGGACGTCCGCGCGGTGCTGCGGTCGAGTCTGCTGGTCGTCGTCGTACGGCTCGGACGGGCCGACCTGCTCTGTTCGAGTGTCTTCTCGATACTGCTGGGCCATGTCAGTTCTCCTCACCAGACAGCCCCCTGTCGCGCCTCCGGTACCCGTCGGCACGCTGGCTAAGCGTGGTGAGGTTGTTACGGCACGTCAGTCGAGCAGGCGGTCGATCTTGTCGTGGTACCGCTGGCCGGACTTGCCGCCCACGATCGCGGCCAGCAGCGTGAGCACGACCAGCGCCGCGGCGGCGATGAGGCCTCCGGTGGTGACGGTGTCGGTCGACAGCGACACGTCCGGCCGGTTCACCTCGGCAAGCAGGTCGTACTGGCTGTTCAGCAGTGCACCGGCACCTGCCGCCAGCACGGAGAACAGGAACGCGAACATCCACACCCCGAACCCGTTCCGCCCACCGTCGAACCGGGCCAGCCGCCCGGCCACGTAGCCACCGGTGTAGAAGGCCAGACTCAGCATCAGTACGGCGACAGCCGCGGCGGTGATGCCCGCGGCGCCGGGCTGGGCCTCGGCCTCGGCGCGGGTGTAGTCGAGGATCTCCGCCGTGCCCAATGCTGCCGCGGAGACGGCCAGCGAGAGCAGCACAGACATGGCGATCGCGATCAGCCAGCCGAAGAACGCGGCCCCGAACTTGAAACCGCGATACGCCAGCATTTCCGGGTCGATGTCGGGCTCCACCAGCTGCGGGGCCGGTGGTTGGTCCGGAATGATCGTGACGTCGGACATTGCCCGGTGCGCGGCCGCCCGTGCCTCCTCGTACCGCTGGGTGCTGATCGCGTCAGCGTCGTCGGGCACCTGGGTCGGGGTGATGACGGGCTGCGTCACCGTGGCGGTGTCGCCGTACTGCTGGACCATTCCGCATTCTCCTCACTGGTCAGCTCCGCGCGGGTCCTACCCGCCCGGATGGTGTCTGACACAGCCGGGCGGCGGATTTAACCGGCCTCTGGTGTCGTCTCACTCACCGTCGCCGGGTAGCGGCGGGGCGTGAAGACCAGGGGGCCGGCCGGGCGGGGCACGGTGCGGGTCTGTGACGACCCGATCACCAGGAGGCAACGCATGTCAACCGCTTCCGGGTCCAGTTCGGCGAGCGTTGTGACGGTGATCGCTTCCTCGGGGCCGCCCACGTCCCGACCGACGACGACCGGCGTACCCGGCGAACGGTGTTCGAGGAGCAGGTCGCGGGTGGCGGCGACCTGCCAGGTGCGGGACTTCGAGGCGGGGTTGTAGATCGCGATGGCGAGGTCGGCCGCGGCCGCCGCGGACAGTCGCTCGGCGATGACCTCCCACGGCTTCAGCCGGTCCGACAGCGACAGGACGCAGTAGTCGTGCCCGAGTGGTGCTCCCACCCGGCTGGCGACGGCCTGAGCCGCGGTCATGCCAGGCAGCACGCGTACGGCGATGTCGGCGTACTCGGGCTCGGACGCGACCTCAGTGACCGCGCTGGCCATCGCGAACACCCCGGGGTCACCGGACGAGACCACAACCACCTTGGACCCCTTGCGGGCCAGGTCCAGCGCGAAGGCGGCCCGCTCGGACTCGACCCGGTTGTCGGAGCCGTGCTTGCGCTGACGGGCCCGGTCCGGCAGGCGGTCGACGTACGGGCCGTAGCCGATCAGGTCGTCGGCCCCCGCGATCGCGGCGCGCACCTCGGGCGTCATCCACTCCGGCCCGGCCGGTCCGAGGCCGACGACGGTCACCGAACCCTCCGGGTCGGTCTTGGCGGCCGGTGCGGTGAAGGTGTTGTTGATCGGGCTGGGCAGCAGGGCGAGCGAGAAGTACGGCACCTCGTCCGGGTCCACGTCGGCCAGCGGAGCGGTCCGCTGCGCCTCGGTCGTCGCGCGTTCGACGTACCAGGCCTCGTCAGCGCGGCCGGCGAGCTCGAACGCCTCCCGCACATTGGCGAACGTCCGCCCGAGCTTCATCACCGCGGCCGCGTCGGTGTTCCGCAGCCGGTCCGCCAGTACGTCGGGCGGCAGCGTGCCGGGCAGCACGGTCAGGATCTCGTCCCGCTCACACAACGGCCGTCCGAGTACGGCGGCCGCCGCACTCAGCGAGGTGACGCCGGGAACGACCTCGCACGGATACCGGTCGGCCAGTCGCTTGTGCATGTGCATATAGGACCCGTAGAACAGCGGATCCCCTTCAGCCAGTACGACGACATCGCGGCCGGCGTCGAGATGGGCGGCGAGCCGGGCCGCGCAGTCGGCGTAGAAGTCGTCCATCGCGCCCTGGTAACCGCCGGGGTGATCGGTTGTCTCGGTGGTCAGCGGGTAGACAAGGTGCTCCTCGAGTTGACCGTCCCTCAGGTACGGCGCCGCGACCGAGCGGGCGATGCTGCGGCCGTGCCGTGCGCTGTGGAACGCGATCACATCGGCCGCGCCGATCAGCCGGGCCGCCTTCACCGTCACCAGTTCGGGGTCGCCCGGGCCGAGCCCGACACCCCACAGTCGCCCAGTCACTCGGCCTCACTCGCGATCGCGTTCACGGCGGCCGCGGTGATCGCGCTGCCACCCCGGCGACCCTTGACGATCAGGTACTCCACACCGAGATCGTTCGCGGCCAGCGCGTCCTTGGACTCGGCCGCCCCGATGAACCCGACCGGGATGCCCAGGATCGCGGCCGGCCGGGGTGCGCCCTCGGCTATCAGCTCGAGCAACCGGAACAGCGTGGTCGGAGCGTTGCCGATAGCAACAACCGAGCCTTCGAGCTGGTCGTGCCAGAGATCGACCGCGGCGGCGCTGCGGGTCGTCTGCAGGTCCTGCGCACGCCCGGGGACTCGTGGATCACCCAGGGTGCAGATCACTTGGTTGTCAGCGGGAAGTCGCTTCCGCGTGACGCCGGCAGCCACCATCTGCGCGTCACACAGGATCGGCGCGCCGTCCTGCAGTGCGGCTCTCGCGTTCTTGACCACGTTGGGGGAGTGGCGGATGTCCGCGACCAGGTCGGTCATCCCACAGGCGTGGATCATCCGTACGGCGACCTGCGCCACGTCGGCCGGGAGGCCGCCGAGATCTGCCTCCGCCCGGATCGTCGCGAACGACCGCCGGTAGATCTCCGCACCGTCCTTCACGTACTCGTGTGTCACCGCAGTCCCGTCCGCTCACCGTCGATCGAATACCCGTTGCCAAGAGCAAGCACATCCACGAACTCACCGGACGGCTTGCCGCACCGCCGTTCACAGCCGGACCAGTGCATCGGCCGCCCGTGCTGGGGCAACCGCGGCGTCACCCGCCGCGCATCCGCCCGGACATCCGCCAGCGCCTTCGCGCAGCCCGGCTGACCAGCACACGCTGTCACACCGTTCCACGGCGAGTCCGGCTTTGTGACCAACCCAACCCGCTCCAGCCGCTCACTGGGGTCGGTTTCGACGCGGAGGACCAGGGAGCGCCAAGGCGTGATCCGGATCTCATCGGCAACGTCCGCGATCGCGGCCGCCTGCTCCTGACCGAGACTCCCCAGTGGCACAGTCACCACCAGTGCGGACTCCCCGTGCCAGCCGGCCTCGATCGTCATCGTTGCGGCCGGCAGATCTTCAGTCGCCCGCAGCCCGATCCGGTCCAGGATCCGGTTCTCGCCATCCTCGAGCTCCGCGACCCGCCACTCCTGCCCCTGGCGCTCGTCGAGGAACGCCGCTGCCGTCGCGACCATCACATCGGCGACGTCAGCCCAGCTCACCCGCGCACCGAGCCCGCCGCCCAGGCTCAGGAAGGCCTCGCACTCGTCGATCGCCCGCACCAGCACGTCAGCCTGCACACCGCTCAGGTCCCCGCGGCCGTCGTCCAGCGCGAACAGGAACCGCCCGGGCAACTCGGCAAGCCTCGGACGCGCGCACAACCCCGCGTCAACCGCGCTGACCAGCGGCAGCACGTCGTACCTGCTCTGACCGTCGAGACCGGATAGCGGTGAGGCCAGGATGTTCCGGACCCGCTCGTGCGTGATCGACGGCAGCAGTCCCGCGTCGTACAGGCGCTCCGACAACTCCCGCGGCCCGTCCGCCGTCAGCGCTCTGACCTGCACGTTTCCCCGCGAGGTGAGTTCCAGTTGCCCGTCACCCAGCTCGCTCGCGGCCCGTCGCAGTACGTCGAGCTGCTCTACGCTCAGCACTCCACCGGGCACCCGCACCCGAGCCAGCCCACCGTCGGCTGCCTCGTGCACCGCCAGCACCCCAGGGCACCGATCCGCCTCAGTCCTGACCACAGCCGAGATGCTACGTGCCCGCTCTGACCCGCAGCAGCACTGCGGTGGTCAGCGCCGCGCACAGACCGCCGCAGACCATCACCACCGAGACCGACCACGTGTCGACTACCAGCCCGCCGAGCAGTGCTCCGGCGGACAGCACAGCCTGGAAGGAGGAGGTGAACAGCACAGTCGCCGCCTCCCGGGCCTGAGGGACCGCTCGGGCGAACCAGCTCATCGAGCACACAGGCACTCCGCCGTACCCGAGACCCCACACGACCAGCAGGACCAGTGCTCCCGCCGTACTGCGTCCTAGGACCGGCAACAGCAGTGTGGCGCCCGCGATGAGGCCTGCGCACGCCATGAACGTCGCACGCAGGTGCTGCGCGGCAGTGCTCCCCGCGACCAGGTTGCCGACCAGTCCGGCCACGCCGTACACCAGTAGCAATCCGCTGATCAGGTCCGGGCGCAGGAACTCTCGCAAGAACGTCGTGACATATGTGTAGGTGCCGAAATGCGCGGTCACGATCAGACAGGTGAGTATCAGGGCCAGGGCGGTCTCACGCTGTCGCAACGCTTCTCGCAGTACCGCCGGTCGCGTCACCTGCAGCGGGGGGAGCGGCGGGACGAAGACGTACAGCCCGACCAGCACGGCCAAGGTCAGCAACCCGAGTACGACGAACGACATCCGCCAGCCGGCGAGTTCACCCAGGAACGTGCCTGCCGGTACGCCGAGGACCGAGCCCAACGGCACCGCCGAAAAGATCACCGCCGTCGCTCGCATCGCCGAGCGTTCCGCCACCAGTCGACCCGCCAACCCGGCCCCGATCGACCAGAACCCGCCGATCACCATCCCGACCAGCACGCGCGACGCCAGCTCCACCCAGTAGTCCGACGCGGCCGCCGCAAGAAAGTCGGCTCCGGCCAGCACCACCATCAGCACGCACAACATCACCCGCCGATCAAACCGCGCGGTACTCACCGTCACCAGCGGCGCCGCCACGGCGGCCACCACTCCCGGCACTGTCATCAGCAATCCGGTGCGCCCCGCCGACACCCCGAAACTGCTCCCCATCGGCCCCAGCAAGCCAACCGGCATCATCTCCGCGGTGACAATCGAAAAGATCCCCAATGTCACCGCCCCGACTCCCAACCACACCCGCACCCCGCTCCGCCGCGTCGTCAAAGTCGTCATGCCCCAACCCCACCGCCCGGAGCATCCGAACACCGGCGATTTCCCGACATCGCCGTACGCGATCACCACCAGGTCGCATCCCCGCTACCCGGTGCGCTGTCGGTGGAATGTGCCTTTACACCTTTGGGCTAGGGCGCCTCAGCAGATAGGTGTCCATGATCCAGCCCTTGCGGTCCCGGGCCTCGGCGCGGGTCTTCTCGATGTCGGCGGCCACCTCGCGCAGCGGGCCCGAGATGAGGAGCTCGTCCGGGGTGCCGAGGTAGGCGCCCCAGTAGATCTCGGCGTCCTGGTCGAGGTGTTCGGTGAAGGCGGTCTGGGCGTCGAGCATGACGACGACGTCGTCCACCTCGTCCGGCCACGCCTTCGCCAGCCGCCGGCCGGTGGTGATCTGGATCGGGCGCCCCACCTGGTTCAGCCCGATCCGGTGCCGCGCGGCGAGTGTCGACACGCTGCTGATCCCGGGGATCACCTCGACGTCGAAGGACAGCTCGCCCCGCGCGAGGATGTCGTCCAGGATCGCCAGCGTGCTGTCGTACAGGGACGGATCACCCCAGACCAGGAACGCACCCACCTGGTCCTCGCCGAGTTCCGATGCGATCAGAGCCGCACACACGTCGGCTCGGCGGCGTCGCCAGTCGTCGACGGCCTCGACGTACGCGCTGGTGGTCCGGTTCCGCTCGGGGTCGCGGCCGACGACGACCCGGTAGTCCTTGTCCCGGGCGTACCGGCGCAGGATCTCCTCCCGCAGGTCGACCAGCTCCTGCTTGACCTCGCCCTTGTCCAGCACGAAGAACACGTCGACCCGGTTCAGCGCCGACACGGCCTGCATCGTCACCTGTTCCGGATCGCCCGCACCGACGCCGATCACCACGATCTCCCGCATGCCCGCACCTTATGTCACACGGTCAGCAGGACTACCGCGGCGATAACGGTTCCCGCCACAGCGCCGCCGTAGCACAGCAGCACGATGGGTACTTCGTACCGCTTCAGCTGCAACCCGTCGTACAGGGTGTAGCGGAAGCGGTGCGCCCAGTGGAACAGCGCCAGCGTGCAGAGGCCGAACAGCACGAGCCGGGTGATCGGATTCCGCAGTACGGCGAACACGTGCGAGTGATCCGGTGGCGACAGCAGGTCCAAGGGGAACGCGATGCCGAACAGGAACAGTAGGATCGGCACCATCAGCGCGGCCACCATGCCGCCGGCGCTGAACAGCATCCACAGCAACGGCTCGGGTGCCGGGCGGCGGTTCATCGCAGCACCAGCCAGGCGACGATTGCCGAGAGCAACAGCCACATCAGGTAGTGCGCGGCAACGACCTGCGCGGGCGGCACGCGGTGTCCGCGGACCCGGATGACCATCGCCCGCGGCGCCAGTCCGAACCAGCTGACCGTGTGCAGCAGGACGAAGAGCATCGCGACCACGTTGATCGCGAGCACCCACCACCGCCCGCTCCAGTCGAGGAACTCCTGGTACGACGCCGCGCCGTCACTCACCGCGTTGACCAGCAACAGCAGATAGACCACGAACCACGCAACGAACACGCTGCTCAGCTCACGCAGTACGAACACCAGGTAGGAACGACGCTCGAGCCACCAGAACATGGAAAGCGGCCGCTGATAAGTGCTCATCGCCGGCTCCGGGGCATCAGCAGGTCCTTGATCGTCTGCGTCGCCGCGGTCAGCTTGTACCGCTGGATCGCGCCCGCCGGGTCCACCCCCTTCGGACACGCCGCACTGCACTCGCCGACGAACGTGCAGGCCCAGATCCCTTCCGGCGACGAGAGTACGGCGCGACGCTCCTCGGCACCCTCGTCCCGCGAGTCCAGGTTGTACCGCTGCGCCAGCGCGATCGCCGCCGGCCCGAGGAACTCCGGCTCGAGGCTGTAGACCGGGCAGGCCGAGTAGCACAGCATGCAGTTGATACACATGCTGAACTGCTTGTACTCGTCCAGTTCCTCCGGCGTCTGCAGGTACTCGCCCTCCTCGACCGGACTGTGCACATCGCGGACCAGCCACGGCTTCACCGTCGGCAGCTTGGCCATGAAGTCCTCGATGTCGATGACCAGGTCGCGGATCACCGGGAAGTTGCGCAACGGCTCGACCCGCACCGGGCCGGGCGCGTAGTCGGTCAGGAAGGTCGCGCAACTCAGCTGCGGCTCGCCGTTCACGGTCATCCCGCAGCTGCCGCAGATTCCCATCCGGCACGACCACCGGAACGACAGTGTGCCGTCCAACTGGTCCTTGATGTACGTCAGGCCGTCGAGTACGGCCCAGTGCTCGCGCAGCGGCACCTGGTAGGACTGCATCACCGGTTCGGAGTCCTGCTCGGGCCGGTAACGCGCGACCTCGAGGGTGATCTCGTCTGCCATTCCCTACCTCCCGTACACCCGTTCTCCCGGCGGCCAGCGGGTGATCGTCACCGGCAGGTACGTGACCCGGCTCGTTCCGTCCGGCTCCCGCCATACCAGCGAATGCGCCAGGAACCGCTCGTCGTCGCGGGCCGGGAAGTCGGTGCGCTGATGCGCTCCGCGCGACTCCTCCCGGCGCAGCGCGCACGTGATGATGCTCTCGGCCACGTCCAGCATGAAACCGAGCTCGAGCAGCGCGATCAGCTCGGTGTTGAAGTTCGAGCTGTGATCGTCGATCGCCGCGTGGGCGAAGCGCAGTTGGAGCTCCGCCAGCTGGTCGGCCGCCTTCGTCAGCGAGTCGCCGTCCCGGTAGATCCCGGCGCCGTTCTCCATCGTGGTCTGCATCTCGGTGCGGATGTCCGCGATCCGTTCGTGGCCCTCGGAATGCCGGGCGAGTTCCTCCGTCAGGCGCCGTACCTCGTCCCGGCCCTGCGCTTCGACAGCCTTGGGTACGACGTTGCGGTACCGGCCGGCGAACACGGCCGCGGCCCGGCCGGCCCGGTTGCCGAAGACGAGGCACTCCGGCAGTGAGTTCGAGCCCAGCCGGTTCGCGCCGTTGATGCTGACACAGGCCACCTCGCCGGCGGCGTACAAACCCTCGAGCGAGGTCGTGCCGCGGATGTCGGTGTGGATGCCGCCCATCATGTAGTGCACGACCGGGCGGACCGGCACCAATTCCTTGACCGGGTCAATGTTCTGGTAGTTGGAGCACAGCTCCCGGACGAAGGGCAGCTTGGCGTCGATCAGCTTCGCACCCAGGTGCCGCAGGTCCAGGTTGACGACCGGACCGTACGGCGTATCGATCGTGTTGCCCTTGTCCATCTCGTGCACGAAGGCTTGTGACAGCCGGTCCCGCGGCCCGAGTTCCATACTGCGCATGACCGGAGTCGGCGACGGCGTACCGAGGTCGTAGTCCTGCAGGTACCGGTAGCCGTCCTTGTTGAGCAGCCAGCCACCTTCTGCCCGGGCCGCCTCGGTGATCAGGATGCCGGTGAACGGGAGGCCGGTCGGGTGGTACTGGACGAACTCCATGTCCTTGAGCGCCGCGCCGGCCCGGTAGGCCAGCGCCATGCCGTCGCCGGTCTTGATGTTGGCGTTCGTGGTGAACGGGTAGACCCGGCCACAGCCACCGGTGCACACGATCACCGCGCTGGCCGTGATCGTCTCGATCCGGCCGGTCGACAGCTCGATCGCGACAACGCCGTACGCGCGTCCGTCGTCGACGAGGATCTTGGTCACGTACCACTCGTCGTACCGGACGATGTCGGAGTAGGAGAGCGCGGTCTGGAAGAGTGTGTGCAGCAGGTGGAACCCGGTCCGGTCGGCGGCGAACCAGGTGCGCTTCTTCTTCATGCCGCCGAACGCCCGTACGGCGATCCGCCCGTCAGGCTGCCGGCTCCACGGGCAACCCCAGTGCTCCAGCCGCAGCAGCTCGCGCGGCGCCTCGGCGACGAACGCCTCGACCGCGTCCTGGTCGCACAGCCAGTCGCTACCGGAGACGGTGTCGTACGCGTGCTCGTCGAGGGAGTCGTCGTCGGCGGCAACGGCCGCGGCACCGCCCTCGGCCGACACCGTGTGACTGCGCATCGGGTAGACCTTCGAGACAACCGCCACCCGCAGCGCCGGATTCGTCTCCGCCACCGCGATCGCAGCCCTCAACCCCGCACCGCCACCCCCAATCACCACGACGTCGTGAAAGCTCATCCACGTCCTCGCTTCGCTCCGGGCGCGGATGAGGCACCAGACGCGCTGTGCT
>NZ_JBEZZH010000008.1:74090-293599 GCF_040639075.1 Kribbella sp. NPDC023972
CTTTTTGGTGACCTCGCTCCGCTCCGTCACGGCACGTCCTCGCTTCGCTCCGGGCGCGGATGAGGCACCAGACGCGCTGTGCTTTTTGGTGACCTCGCTCCGCTCCGTCACGGCACGTCCTCGCTTCGCTCCGGGCGCGGATGAGGCACCAGACGCGCTGTGCTTTTTGGTGACCTCACTCCGCTCGCTCACGCACGTCCTCGCTTCGCTCGGGGCGCGGATGAATGGCCGCGTTCTGAGATGAACTCGCTTCGCTCGTTCATGCCTGCCCCATTCAGGCCTCGTGGTCGCCGCTGTGCTCGTCCATCAGGATCCTGCCGTCGTGCCGCACGGTCTGGATCCGCACGCTGCCGTCATGGAACTCGTGCCTGATCCGGCGGCACCCACACGCATACCGGACGTCGTCCATCCGGAAGCCCTCGAAGTCGTCCTCCTCGCTCCGGTCCGCGTCACCCATCCGCCCACACGGCGCCCGCTCCGCGGTCAAGTGCGTTCTGGTCCCGGACATCAGCCACCTCCAGACCCATCCAGGTGTTTGTGACTCACATCACACCTCGATAGTGCGCCTCTGGCTCCCCAGCGGGCAATGCCTCGGACTCAGCGGGAGAACTGCCAGCGGATCTGGTCGCTGTCGGGGAGCACGATGACGGTTCCCTCGCCCACCTTCCAGCCGTCGTGCACGAAGAACATCCGCCCGCCTGAGCTGATCAGCAGCCGCAGGCCGGTCGTTCGGTAGTGGAGCACTTTGCCGCCTTCGGTGACCGGTGTCTCGGTCACCCCGCCTGCATCGAGGCCCAGCGGCGAACTGCTGAATGCGGTCACCCTGGGCAGCTCGGGCACCTTTCGCTCAACCTGCGCCGCATACCCCCGGCCGACGATCGTCGCGTAGTCGGACACCGCCCAAAACAGCGCCGAGGTCACGACGCCACCCACCAGCAGCAACCGCAGGGCCCGATGCCACGACGGCTGGGCGGAGGTCTCGGCGGAGGCACTCGTCGCACTCCGGAGCGAGGCGCCGTACGCCGCGACGACGGTGCCGCCGGCGATCGCGAGCGGCGCGAACAGTTCCGCCGATCCGAACACCAGCGCCAAGCCGACCGTGACCAGGCCGGCGATGAACGCGAGCCGACCAGCTCTTCGCAGGACTGATCGACTCTCGGTACGACGAAGTGCGCTGCCGATGCGCCGATGCAGGGCCAGGCCGGCTAGTGCGAGCGCGGCGATGGACAGCAGCGGGAGATAGAGAGTACTGATGCTGTGCAGGGCGTAGTCCTGTGTCGAGTAGCCGAACAAGCTGACGTCCAGCCCCATCTCGGCGGCCTGTGTCTCACTCCGCGCCCAACCGAAGTAGAACATCAAAGCGGTCGCGATCGTGAGCGGCGGCCCCAGGGTCGTCACGACCGACAACACCGCCCGCAGCGGCGACTCACCGTCGGATTCCGGCGGATCCGAACGCGCGGCCGGTGGCGCGGGCTGCTGCGGCGTGCTCGACGGCTCAGTCATCCGGTCTGCTCGGCCGTCTCGGCAGGCGACGATTCCTCGGTGGGCTCGTCGGTTGGCGACGCCTCGTCGGTCGTCGTGGGCTCGCCCGTCGGTTCCTCGGTGGGCTCACGATTCTCGTTGTCCTTGGCGCCGCACTTCGTCTCGCCTTTGAGCCGCTGGAACTTCACCTTCGGCTTCTGACCGGGGTGCGCCTCGTGCCACGCCAGCGCGCGGTTCATCAGTCCCTTGACCAGCGGCGTCAGACAGTCGTGGCCCAGCGCACCGGGATCGGCGTTGGCCTTGGCTTCCAGGATGGCCCAGTCCTTCGCCTTGCCGTCCACCGCGGCCCGGCACAGCGCCACCATGGCCTGCCCGAACTCCGACTTCCCGCCGTCGCCCGGGTCATCGCGCAGGTAGCTCCTCAAGTCCGAACACTTGCCCTTGGCAAGGTAGTTGTACGCCGGCCAGGTCGGCGTCGGGAAGGTCGGATCCTTCGGGCCGAAGGGCACCCACGAAAGCCAACCCCCGCCGTCATCCTTGCCCCCGCCGTCCCCCTTGCCGCCGCCGTTGCTCCCGGAGCCCGGCGGACTGCCTCCCTCCGGCAGCGTGTCCTGACCGCATCCAGCCAGTACACCGAGCACCACGACCGAGATGACCCATACGCGAACCCGATGCCCCATCGTGACCAACCCCCAGAAACCGTCGAAGTCCCAGGGTGCCCGGGCGGTTGCGGAGCGTCAACGCCCTTTTGGGCAATGTTGGGGCACTAGGGCTTGGACTCGCGCCACTCGCGCTCGAAGGGGAGGCGCCAGGCGCGAGGGGCGATCAGTTGGTGGATGGCGTTGGGGCCCCAGGTGCCAGGCTGGTACGGCTTGACCGGGGGTGGGTCGTCCAGCAGCAGGGCGGACCGGTCCCAGAGGGATTCGATGCCCTCGGCGGTGGTGAAGAGGGTGTGGTCGCCGCGCATCGCGTCCAGGATCAGACGCTCGTACGCTTCCAGTACGTCGCCCGCGCTCTCCGTCTCCTGGGTGGAGAACTGCATCGACAGCTTCTCCAGCCGCATCCCGGGGCCGGGGCGCTTGCCGTAGAAGGACAGCGACACCCGGGACGAGTCGGCCAGGTCGAAGGTCAGGTGGTCCGGGCCTTGCGACCCGACGCCGGAGCCGGCCGGGAACATCGTCTTCGGGGCCTCCTTGAAGGCGATCGAGATGATGCGCATCCCCTCGGCCATCCGTTTGCCGGTGCGCAGGTAGAACGGCACCCCGGCCCAGCGCCAGTTGTCGACCCCGACCTTCAGCGCGATGAACGTCTCGGTGTCGGAGTCCGGTGCGACCCCGTTCTCACCTCGGTACCCGCTGTACTGGCCCCGGACCACGTCGGCCGGGTTGATCGGCAGCATCGAGCGGAAGACCTTGTTCTTCTCCTCCGAGATCGCCCGCGGCTCCAGCGCGGTCGGCGGCTCCATCGCGACGAACGACATCACCTGCATGAGGTGCGTGACGACCATGTCCTTGAACGCGCCGGTCGGTTCGTAGAACGTGGCCCGCTGGTCCAGCCCGAGCGACTCGGGGATGTCGATCTGCACGTGGTCGATGAAATTGCGGTTCCAGATCGGCTCGAACAGCCCGTTCGCGAACCGGAAGGCGAGGATGTTGAGCGCCGCCTCCTTGCCCAGGAAGTGGTCGATCCGGAAGATCTGCGACTCGTCGAACGTCTCATGGACGAAGTTGTTCAGGTGGATCGCGGTGGCCAGGTCGTCGCCGAACGGCTTCTCCATCACCACCCGGGCCCGCTCGACCAGGTCCGCGTCGCGCAGCATCGCGATCACAGCCTGCGCGGCCTTCGGCGGCACGGACAGGTAGTGCAGCCGGCAGGTGTCCGGCCCGAGCAGCGCCTCAGCTTCCTTCACCGCGGCCGCGAGCGCCTCCGGCCCGGCCGTCACGGGCACGTACTCGAGCCGCTCGGCGAACTGCGTCAGCTCCTGGTCGCTCATCCGGTGCGTGCCGAACGTCTCCACCGCCTCGCGCGCCCGGGCCCGGAACTCGTCCGACGTCAGCTGCTCGGTGGCCATCCCGATGATGCGTACGTCGGGCGCGAACCTGGACAACTGCAGATACGCCAGCCCCGGCAGCAGCTTGCGCTTGGCCAGATCCCCGGTCGCCCCGAACAGCACGATCACATGGGGTGCGAGCGGCTCCTGGTCCCGGCGCGACGGGCGCGATCCCGCCGCCGGGTAGGCGATGGTCTGGATACGGTCAGGCATGCAGTCCTCCCACGGACACCGAGCCACGTACGCCGAAGCCGACACCGAAAGTGTAGGCATCCCGCCGGTCAGCTCGACCATGCGCAGCGGCCCGCCGTTCACCACGGCGCCATCGACCACGTACGGCTGGATCCGGTCGTTGCCGTCGGCACCGTCGCGCCCGTCCCCGGCCGGGTCGGCGTACCGCTCAGCTGCTGGGGGCGGACTGCCACAATCCGAGCATGTTGCCCTCGCAGTCCTCGAAGTACGCGGCGAAGCCCATCTCGCCGACCGCGAACTTGGCCGCGACCGTCTTGCCGCCGCGCTGCTCGATCGCTTCCAGGGCCGCGTCGGCGTCGTCGACCTCGATGGTGATCACCGGCCGCGTGGCCGGCGCTCCGGCCCGCTCGAACATGCCGCCGTTGATGTAGCCGGGCTCGCTCGGGTAACCCTCCTCGGTCACCGGCCCGGTCGACACACTGGTGTACTTCAGCTCCGGCATCGTGTTGACCTGCCACCCGAACACGTCGGCGTAGAACGCTCGGGCCCGGTCGCCGTCGTCGTACGGAACCTCGAAATGCACTACTCGTCCGGTCATCGTGTCGTCCTCCCCTTGCTGCCGGCGATCCGTCCCCTTCGACGCTAGTCCGCCGCGGATGGAAAGCGAACAGACACCGGGCGGAAAGCGCTGACCGATTCACTGCCGGGTGTTCGGACAACCGACTCGGGAGGGCATATGACATCGAAGCGATTGCTGGCGAGCGCGGGCGCCGTACTGCTGGCGGCCACCGGTCTGACGATCGGCGTTGACCAGAGCGCGAGCGCCGCGACCTGCTACGGCGGTGCCGAGACGTTCAAGAAGGCGGAAGGCGCCAAGTACGTACCCGGCTCGGGCTGGTACAAGACCACGAGCAGGTGCAACGACATCAACATCAAGGTCGCGCGCGAGGGGATGTCGCGCGGCCGCAATGTCAGGGTCTGCTTCGAGAACGGTGGCTGCCAGTCGGCCTACAAGCTCGCCACCGTCAACGAGTGGACGGTGATCGCGACGAACGTCAAGGACGGCACCACGTTCCGGTTCCAGTTCGAGACCGCTCCCTCAGCCGCCGGCGCGTGGGCGGCCTGACCGACACGGCTGAGGCGGCCTGAGCTGCGGGGCCCTCGGGTAGGACGTGCTCGGGGCCGCCGGCGTTTACCTTGGGGGTGTCTGTTTCCGGCGGGCTGTTCGTCGGTGGGGTGAGACGCTCCGGAGGAGGACCGTGAAGTACTTGCTGATGATCTGTGGTGACGAGACGGCCGAGGCGCACGCGAACGACGGATGTGGCGGCTGGTCGGAGGAGATGGAGCAGCGCGGCGTGGTCGCGGGCGGAGCCGGGCTGCGGCCGCCGTCGGAGGCGACGACGGTGCGGGTCCGGAACGACGAGCTGCTGCTGACCGACGGACCGTTCGCGGAGACCAAGGAGCAGATCGGCGGGTTCGTGATGATCGACTGCGCCGACTTGGACGAGGCCATCGAGATCGCGGCCAAGCATCCGGCGGCGGGCTACGGCACGATCGAGATCCGCCCGATCCTGGAGCCGCCACCGGGGGTTGCGTGACCTTCGAGCAGATCTACCGGCAGGAGTGGGGCCAGGTGGTCGCCACACTGATCCGCCTGACCGGTGACTGGGAGCTGGCCGAGGAGTGCGCGCAGGAGGCCTTCGCCGCCGCCCTGGAGCGTTGGCCGCGGGACGGCGTACCGGACAAGCCCGGTGCCTGGCTGACCACCACCGCACGCAACCGTGCGGTCGACTGGCTGCGCCGTGAGACTGTCGGCGCCGCCAAGCTGAAGGAGCTGGCTGTGGTGGGATACGAGTCCGGCCAGCCGTACGACGTACCCGATGACCGGCTGCGGCTCATGTTCACCTGCTGCCATCCGGCGCTGGCGATGGAGGCGCGGGTGGCGCTGACGCTGCGGACCCTGGCCGGACTGAGTACGGCGGATATCGCACGCGCGTTCCTGGTCCCGGAAACGACCATGTCGAAGCGACTGACCAGAGCCAAGCAGAAGATCCAGCACGCCGGCATCCCGTACCGCGTCCCGCCGGCACACCTCCTGCCCGAGCGGACGCCCGCCGTACTGGCTGTGCTGTACCTGCTGTTCAACGAGGGGTACTCCGACGTCGTCCGCAGCAACCTGAGCGGTGAGGCGATCAGACTGGCCAGACTGCTCGTGCAACTCATGCCGGACGAGCCAGAGCCCGCCGGACTGCTCGCACTCATGCTGCTGCATGACGCACGGCGTGAGACCCGGCTGACTACGGACGGCGTACTGGTAACCCTGGAGGACCAGGACCGCACCCGCTGGGACCACGCAGCGATCACCGAGGGCGTCGACTTGCTGGACGCAACCCTCCGCCGAGGCTCACCGGGTCCCTATCAAGTGCAGGCCGCCATCGCCGCCTGTCACGCCACCGCGCGTACGGCGGCCGACACAGACTGGCCGCAGATCGCCGCACTGTACGGCCAGCTCAAGCAGACCCCAGTGGTTGCCCTGAACCGCGCAGTCGCCATCGGCATGGCGGACGGCCCCGCAGTCGGGCTGAAGCTGGTTGACGAGCTGGCAGCTGGTCCACTGGCCGATTACCACCTCCTCCCCGCGACCCGAGCCGACTTCCTCCGCCGCCTCGGCCGCCACTCCGAGGCCGCAGCGTCGTACCGGCAGGCGATGGAACTGGCGTCGACGGACGCCGAGCGCCGCTACCTGAGGAAACGGCTGGAGGAAGTGTCTGTCTGAGCGGGACCCGTTCGTCGGTGGGGTATGACAGATATCAGAGTCGCCATCGCGGGGGAGCGGACCGACCTCGCCGCGCTGCTGGCCGGCCTGCCTGCGGAGGACTGGGACAAGCCGACGTTGTGTGCCGGCTGGCGGGTCCGTGAGGTGGTCGCCCACATCACGATGCCGTTCCGGATGTCCATGCCTGGGTTCGTGCTGGGAATGATCAAGGCCCGGGGAAACTTCGGCCGCCTCGCCGACCGCCAGGCCCGCCGGGACGCCGCCGAGCTGTCGGCGGTCGAGCTGACGGAATCGCTGCGGCAGAACATCGACCATCCGTGGAAGCCACCGGGCGGCGGGTACGCAGGCGCGCTGTCCCACGACGTCATCCACGGGCTGGACATCACTGTTGCCCTAGGCATCGACCGCCGGGTGCCGGAGGACCGCCTGCGCCACATTCTCGACACCATGAAGCCCCGCCAGCTCCAGTACTTCGGCGTGGACCTCAGCGGGATCCAGCTCCGCGCCACCGATCTCGACTGGAGTCACGGCACCGGCGACGAGCTCCTGACCGGCACGGCCCAAGACCTCCTCCTCGTCCTGTGCGGACGAACCCTCCCGACGGGCCACCTAGCCGGCACCCCTGCCGACCGCTTCACCAAAGAACTCGTCGGATGACCATCAGCTCGCTCGGGGCGATCTGAGAGCTCAGTGGGGGAGACCCTGCCAGAAGTCGCAGTTGTGATTGGCGGCGTACGGCATGGGGCGATGCCGCTGCTGGACAGGCCCGGTACCGTGTCGGACCGGTTGAGAGTAGGCCAATGTGGACGGACAGGTCCGTTGGGGTTGCCGGTAAGCAGCGAAGGCCGACCAGGAGCCGATCATCTGTGCCAACAGGCGTTGCTGCTCTCCGGTGAGCCGCGGGTAAGGGTTCTGGGGCATGTTGACGGTCCAGAGGTACGGCAGGTCCTGGCTGTGATACGCACCCAGCGGGAACCGTCAGGTAGGCCCCCGCTGTCCTCGGCGAACTCGTAGGCAGACACCGGCAGACGTGCGGCAGCCGCCTGGGCGGTACCCGGCGCAGCAGCAGAGCAGGTTTCCGGAAGAAAACTTGCGCCCGGCGACCAAAATCCTCCGAAAAGCAGCGGGTAGGTGGCCGAAAAGTCAGCCCCATCGCCGCCCCACGACTCGATCCTCACCAACATGATCGCGTGGCCCCCACCACCCACAGCAACCCCAGCGCGCACCAGACAACCCACAGCAACCACAGACAAGGGGGGTCCGGGGGGCGAAGCCCCTCCGGGCGGGGTGTGGGGGTTGCACCCCCACAAAACACGACGGGCGATCAATCCCCGCGCTCTCCGCAGGCACAGATCGCCCAGATCGTCCGCGCCCCCGGCAGGATTCGAACCTGCGCACCCGCCTCCGGAGGGCGGTGCTCTATCCCCTGAGCTACGGGGGCTCAGGAACGTGCAGAACAGTAGCAGGAAACTCGGAGGAATCCCGAATCGGGTCACGGTGCGTCGGGTGGGTACCGGAGGCCGGGGCCGGGGTGACCCTGACGGGACCCTGGAAGGGCGGTGCGCGGGGATCGTGTCCGGTCAGGACGGAGTCATAGTGGTTGTAAGCCCATCAGTGAAAGGAATCGGTTCCCATGGCTAGCACTTTGGTCCGCCCGTCCAACGGTCGCATGATCGGCGGTGTCTGTGCCGGGCTGGCTCGCCGGTTCGGTATGTCGCCGAACAAGATGCGGCTCATCTTCATCGTCAGCTGCTTGCTGCCCGGCCCGCAGGTCCTCATCTACCTCGTGCTCTGGGTCCTGATGCCGTCGGAACGCTGACCCCGGCGGCCGCCTGCCCGGGCGCGACATGGCAACCTGCTCCTCATGAGAGCAGGCAGTTGGCGCTGGGTGGGTGCGACTGCAGCCGCTCTGCTTCTCGTCAGTGGCATAGCCGGCTGCCAGGTGGGTCCCGCGCCACCCGGTCCAGCTGAGCTCCGGACCGGGCCGCCGCCGTGGGACGCGCCTCGCGACGCGGTGTCGTACATCGACAAGGCCGGTTTCGAGCGACTCCCGCTCGATTTCTCCGGCCCCTCGCCGTACACCTTGACCCTGTCGGTCACCGTGGACGGCGCTCCGGTGCAGATCCCGGCCGGTATCGGGGTCGACCGCGTCCGGGCCGAGCAGGCCGCCGTACACACGCACACCACCGACGGCCTCGTGTACGTCGAGGCCAAGACCACGGCCGAGCGCCCGACTCTCGCTCAGTTCTTCACCCTCTGGGGCATCCGGTACGACGCGAAGTGCGTGGGCGACGCGTGCAAGGGCCTGACCGTCGTCGTCAACAACCAACCAGCTGCATGGGACGCACCCCTCAGCCCCAAAGCACACATTCAAATCACCGCCCGCCACTGAAAGTGCAATCACTGCTACTCTTTCTGCTAGCACCGTCCGCAGAGAGGAGCTCGAGTATGGCGGCAATCACTGTGCGAAGCCTCGACGACGACGTGAAGCGCCGGCTGCGCATCCGGGCGGCGCAGCATGGCCGGTCGATGGAGGCCGAGGTGCGAGCGATCCTCGTCGACGCCGTGGCCGAGGATGAAGAGCCCAAGAACTTCTTCCTCAGGCTCCACGAGCGGTTCGCCGCGATCGGCGGGGTCGAGCTGGACATCCCGCCGCGGACTCACGAACACCGAGTGGTCGAGTTCGACTGATGATCGTCCTGGATACCAATGTCGTGTCGGAGTTGATGAAGGAGTCTCCGGACGCGGCCGTCTGGCACTGGCTGAGCAGCAATCTGGGCGAGGAGATGTACACGACGGCGATCACCGCCGCCGAGATCCACCACGGCGTCGAGCGGATGCCGACCGGACGCCGGCGCAAACAGGTGCGGGAAGCCGCCGCGGAAGTCTTCGCGCTGGTCGAGGACGAGGTCCTGTCATTCACCGCGGAAGCCGCGATGGCCTATCCGGTCGTCATGGCCGACCGGCGTCGGGCCGGTCTGCCGATCGCGCCGCTGGATGCGCAGATCGCGGCAATCTGCCTGGTGGAGGAAGCGGCGCTCGCGACTCGGAACACCGAGGACTTCGCCCGGACCGGTGTGGAGCTGATCAACCCCTGGGAGTGACTTCCGTACCGGGCTGTGGATGGTGAGTCAAGGGTTTGGGCGCCTGGCCATTAGGCTGATCCGGTGACTCCGGAACAGCTCGCTGAGAAGATCCTGCAGGCCCTGGCCGCGCTCGCCGACGACGGCACCATCACCGTCGAGGGCGGGCTGCCGCGCGAGCTGAAGGTCGAGCGACCCAAGAACCCCGAGCACGGGGACTACGCCACCAACGTCGCCATGCAGCTGGGCAAGCGCGCCGGGCTGAACCCGCGCCAGTTCGCCGAGCTGCTGGCCGCCAAGCTCACCGACGACGACGCGATCACCGCGGTCGAGATCGCCGGGCCGGGTTTCATCAACATCCGGGTCGCGGCCGATGCCCAGGGCAAGGTCGCGCAGGCGATCGTGGACGCCGGCCCGCGCTACGGCTACACCGACACCCTGCACGGCCAGACGGTGAACCTGGAGTTCATCTCCGCCAACCCGACCGGCCCGCTGCACCTCGGTCACACCCGCTGGGCGGCGGTCGGCGACGCCCTCGCCCGGGTGCTCACCGCGGCCGGTGCCGTGGTCACCCGCGAGTTCTACGTCAACGACCGCGGCGCCCAGATGGACAAGTTCGGCGCCAGCCTCCAGGCGGCCGCGCACGGGCACAAGATCCCCGAGGACGGCTACCACGGTGAGTACATCATCGAGCTGGCGCAGCAGATCGTCGCCGAGGTCCCGGACCTCTTGACGCTGCCGGAAGCCGAGCAGACCATAGCCTTCCGCGAGGCCGGGTACGAGCGCCAGCTCAAGGAGCAGCAGTCCCAGCTCGAGCACTTCCGGACCAAGTTCGACGTCTGGTTCTCCGAGCGCAGCCTGCACGAGCAGGACGGGGTCGGCCACGCGATCGACAAGCTGCGTGCGCAGGGTCACCTGTACGACGCCGACGACGCGCTGTGGATGCGGACGACCGACTTCACCGACGACAAGGACCGGGTGCTGATCCGGTCGAACGGCGAGCCGACGTACTTCGCCTCCGACGCCGCGTACTACGTGAACAAGCGCGAGCGTGGTTTCGACGTCTGCATCTACCTGCTCGGCGCCGACCACCACGGGTACGTGAACCGGCTGAAGGCGATCGCGGCGTGCGCGGGTGACGACCCCGAGCACAACATCGAGATCCTGATCGGGCAGCTGGTGAAGATCCTCAAGGGCGGCGAGGAGATGCGGCTGTCCAAGCGGGCCGGCACCATCGTCACGCTGGCCGAGCTGGTCGAGGAGGGCGGTGTCGACCCGCTCCGCTACACACTCTGCCGCTACCCGGTGGACTCCCCGCTGACGCTGGACATCGAGGAGATGACCCGCCAGGTCAGTGAGAACCCGGTCTACTACGTCCAGTACGCGCATGCCCGGCTGGCCTCGATCCTGCGCAACGCCGACGAGTTCGGCATCAAGCTGGACGAGTTCGACCCGGGGCTGCTCAGCCACGAGCGTGAGGGCGACCTGCTTCGCGCGCTGGCCGAGTTCCCGCGCATCGTCGCCACCGCCGCCGAGCTGCGCGAGCCGCACCGGATCGCCCGGTACCTGGAGGACACGGCGTCGGCGTTCCACAAGTTCTACGACAGTTGCCGCGTGCTGCCACGCGGTGACGAGGAGGTGGAGCCGGTGCACAAGGCTCGCCTGACCCTGGTCGGTGCGACCAGGACCGTACTCGCCAACGGGCTGGGCCTGCTCGGCGTCTCCGCTCCGGAGCGGATGTGAGGGCGCACGAGGCGGGCGTGCTGCACGCGGACATCGGCCACCGCGGCCCGGGCTGGCTCCGCGCACCCCGTGACGTCAACGACCTGGTTCCGCAGCTGTGGTCGTCCACGGCCAAGAAGACCGCCGAGGGTTCGCTCGTCGTCGGTGGCGTCGATACCCGTGACCTGGTCGCCGAGCACGGCAGCCCGGCGTACGTGCTGGACGAGGACGACTTCCGCGCCCGCGCCCGCGCGTTCAAGCACGCCTTCAAGGACTTCGACGTCTACTACGCCGGCAAGGCGTTCCTGTGTACGACGGTCGTCCGCTGGGTGATGGAGGAGGGCCTGAACCTCGACGTCTGCAGCGGGGGAGAGCTGGCCGTCGCGCTCCGGGCCGGTGCCGATCCGAAGCGGCTCGGTTTCCACGGCAACAACAAGTCCGAGCAGGAGCTGGCCCGCGCGCTCGACGCGGGGGTCGGCCGGATCATCGTCGACTCGCTGTTCGAGATCGACCGGCTGATCGAGCTGGCCCGCGAGCGCGGCGTGGTCGCCACGGTGATGGTCCGGGTGACCGCGGGCGTCGAGGCGCACACCCACGAGTACATCGCGACCGCGCACGAGGACCAGAAGTTCGGTTTCTCCATCACCTCCGGGGCGGCCTTCGAAGCCGTTGCCCGAGTCAACGAAGCACCCGAGCTGGAGCTGCTCGGGCTGCACTCGCACATCGGTTCGCAGATCTTCGACTCGTCCGGGTTCGAGGTGGCCGCGAAGCGCGTGATCGCCTTGCACGCAAGGGTTTCCGAGGAGCTCGGCGTGGACATGCCGGAGCTCGACCTGGGTGGTGGGTTCGGTATCGCCTACACCACCCAGGACGATCCGTCCGACCCCGCGCAGCTCGCCACCGAGATGGGCAAGATCGTCGAGCACGAGTGCCGCGCCTTCGAGGTCGACGTACCCAAGGTTTCGATCGAGCCCGGTCGCGCGATCGTCGGCCCGGCCGTGTGCACCGTCTACACGGTCGGCACGGTCAAGGAGGTCGAGCTCGACGCCGGCGCCTGCCGCACCTACGTGTCGGTCGACGGCGGGATGAGCGACAACATCCGCACCGCGCTGTACGACGCCGACTACTCCTGCACGCTGGCCAACCGGTACTCCGACGCCGAGCCGACCCTGGCCCGCGTCGTCGGCAAGCACTGTGAGGCCGGTGACATCGTGGTGAAGGACGAGTTCCTCCCGTCGGACGTGCGGCCCGGCGACCTGGTCGCCGTACCGGGGACCGGGGCGTACTGCCGGTCGATGGCGAGCAACTACAACCACGTACCGCGGCCACCGGTGATCGCGGTCAAGGACGGTCACACGCGGATCGTCGTACGGCGCGAAACCGAAGACGACCTGCTACGCCTCGATATGGGGGACGAGTGAACGACAAACCCTTGAAGATCGGCCTGCTGGGCTGTGGTGTGGTCGGCACCGAGGTGGTCCGGATCCTCACCGACCAGGCCGACCACCTCGCCGCCCGCGTGGGCGCCCGCCTGGAGATCGCCGGCATCGCCGTACGACGTCCTGGACGCGCCCGCGACATCGCCGTCGACCCGGCGTTGATCACGACGGACGCCCAGGCACTGGTGTCGCGCGGCGACCTGGACGTGGTGATCGAGGTGATCGGCGGGCTGGAGCCGGCCCGCGGCCTGATCCTGTCCGCGCTCGAGCACGGCGCCTCCGTGGTCACGGCGAACAAGGCACTGCTGGCCGAGGACGGGCCGACGCTGTTCGCCGCGGCGGAGAAGTACGAGCGCGACCTGTACTTCGAGGCCGCCGTGGCCGGCGCGATCCCGATCCTGCGGCCGCTGCGCGAGTCGCTGGCGGGTGACGACGTGACCCGGGTGATGGGCATCGTCAACGGCACCACGAACTACATCCTGGACAAGATGGACACCACCGGCGCCGGGTTCGACGAGGCGCTGGAGGAGGCCCAGGCCCTCGGGTATGCCGAGGCCGACCCGACCGCTGACATCGAGGGCTTCGACGCGGCCGCGAAGGCGGCGCTGCTGGCCAGTTTGGCCTTCCACACCAGGGTTTCCATCGCCGACGTGCACCGCGAGGGCATCACCGAGGTGTCCGCCACCGACATCGCCTCGGCCCGCGAGATGGGCTGCGTGGTGAAGTCGCTGGCGATCTGCGAGCTGGACGAGGTGACCGACTCGGTCAGTGCCCGTGTCTACCCGGCGATGATCCCCGCGACCCACCCGCTGGCGAGTGTCCGGGACGCTTACAACGCCGTATTCGTGGAATCCAAAGCGGCCGGCCAGCTGATGTTCTATGGTCGTGGTGCCGGCGGCGCCCCGACGGCCAGTGCAGTCCTCGGGGATCTCGTGTCCGCCGCGCGCAACCGGCTCAAGGGTGTGCCGGGGGTCGGCGAGTCGTCGTACACCCAGCGAGCCGTGCGGCCGATGGGCGACGCGATCACCCGCTACCACGTGTCGTTGGACGTGGCCGACAAGGCCGGTGTGCTGGCGGCGGTGGCCCATGCCTTCGCGGAGCACGACGTGTCCATCCAGACCGTCCGCCAAGAGGGCCGGGGCAGTGACGCGCAGCTGGTGGTGGTCACCCACACCGCGACCGACGCCGCGTTGTCCGCGACCGTGGAGACCTTGCGCGACATGGACATCGTTCGGGAAGTCAGCAGTGTGATGCGGGTAGAAGGCGAGTAGACGGAATGGCCCAGCAGCGGCGTCATCAATGGCAAGGCGTGATCGAGGAATACCGGGACCGGCTGCCGGTGTCGGCGGACACTCCCGTGGTCACGCTCGGCGAGGGCGGGACGCCGCTGGTGGCCGCGCAGTGGCTCAGCGAGCAGACCCACTGCGAGGTCTGGCTCAAAGTCGAGGGCAACAATCCGACCGGCTCGTTCAAGGACCGCGGGATGACGGTCGCGATCTCACTGGCCGCCCAGGCCGGTGACAAGGCTGTCGTCTGCGCGTCGACCGGCAACACCTCGGCCTCCGCCGCCGCGTACGCCGTCCGCGCGGGGCTGATCCCGCTGGTGCTGATCCCGGCCGGCCGGATCGCGAAGGGCAAGCTGGCGCAGGCGATCGTGCACGGCGCGCAACTGGTCTCGATCGACGGCGGGTTCGACGACTGCCTGCGGATCGTCCGCGAGCTCGGCAAGCACTACCCGGTCGCGCTGGTGAACTCGGTGAACCCGGTCCGGCTGGAAGGCCAGAAGACGGCCGCTTTCGAGGTGTGCGACGCGCTCGGCGACGCGCCGGACCTGCACCTGTTGCCGGTCGGGAACGCGGGCAACATCGCGGCCTACTGGAAGGGTTACCAGGAGTACGCGAAGGACAAGCTCGCCACCAGGACCCCGCGGATGTGGGGTTTCCAGGCCGAGGGCGCGGCGCCGATCGTGCGCGGCGCGATCGTGGAGACGCCGGACACCGCGGCGACCGCGATCCGGGTCGGCAACCCGGCGTCCTGGACGCTGGCCGAGGCCGCCCGGGACGAGTCCGGCGGCCGGATCGAGATGGTGACGGACGAGCAGATCCTGACCGCGCAGCGTGAGCTCGCCGCCCATGAAGGCGTGTTCGTCGAGCCCGCGTCGGCGGCCGGCGTCGCCGGACTGCTGCACGCGAAGGCTCAGGGCTGGCTGGACGGCGGCTCGACTGTGGTGATCACTGTCACAGGCCACGGCCTGAAGGACATCGACACCGCACTCGACCACGCCAAGGTGATCGAGTCCCCGGTCACCCCTGCCGAGACCGACGCCGTCGCCCGCGTCGCCGGCCTGATCTGACGGGGGAGTGGTGGAGACCACGGACGACCGCCGGCCCTGCGACCAGGTCCGGGTTCGGGTTCCGGCGACCAGTGCCAACCTCGGTCCCGGCTTCGACGCGTTCGGGCTGGCTTTGACCTTGTACGACGACCTGATCGTCACGCCAGGTGGTTCCGGCGTCACGGTCGAGGTGACAGGCTGCGGTGAAGGCGAGGTGCCGCTGGACGAGTCGCACCTCGTGGTCCGGTCGATCCATCGCGGTCTGGAGGCGCTGGGCGCGACAGTGCCCGGATTCACGCTGCGGTGTGAGAACCGGATCCCGCACGGCCGCGGGCTCGGTTCGTCGTCGGCCGCGATCGTCGGCGGTCTCGCGGCGGCGTACGGTCTGGCCGGTGAACCGGTCGATCGGGAGCGGCTCGTCGTACTGGCGAACGAGATCGAAGGGCATCCGGACAATGTGGCCGCGGCCGCGCTGGGTGGGTTCACGATCGCTTGGACTGAAGGCGAGAGCGGGCGCGCCATTCGGCTGGGCACCGTGGACGGACTGGCCGCGGTCGCCTACGTACCCGACAACCGGGTGCTCACCAAGGAGGCGCGCGGGTTGCTGCCGGGCGTCGTACCCCACGGTGATGCGGCGGCGAACTCGGGGAAGGCCGCGTTGCTGGTGGCGGCGTTGACGGAGCGTCCGGAGTTGCTGCTGACCGCAACCGAGGACCGGCTGCACCAGGAGTACCGGGAGCCCGCGATGCCGGAGAGCCTGGCGCTGGTGCACAAGCTGCGAGGGACAGGCTTGCCGGCGATCGTGAGCGGTGCCGGGCCGACGGTCGTCGTACTGGGCCGCCCTGATGGGACCTCTGCCCGATCAGGCAAAACCGCAGGTCAGAGCTCGTTCCGCGGTGCGCCGCCGGCGCCGGACGGCTGGACACGGTACGACCTGGGGATCGATCCAGTCGGCGTGCAGGTCTGGTCCATGGAGGCGGGATAGCTCGCCGGCGGGGCCGGGAATGAGTCGGGACTGACACGCGTTGTACCCCTCGAGTCAGCGGAACGACCCGTAGTGGTGCTAGTCTCGACTCACCCGATCCCCTCCAGGTGATCGGTGAACTCTCGTCACGATCCGGGCTGTGCTCCCGGCACCCTGTGTTGTGTGGCGACCCTCCTGTGGATTTGAACTTGCGCCGCCTGCGCCGGAGCTGTCCGGGGGGACTCAGATCGAGCGAGAGCCTCTTGTACCCACGTCACCGCCGCCGCCGGAACTGTCAGCGCAGCGTCGGTCGTGGGTGATGAAACGGTCGATGGGCGGCATCCGTCATCGACGATCCGTGTGGGAAGGACCTCACGTGACAGAAACTGTTGAAGCCTCCAGCGGAGCCGGCACCACCCCGGCCCCGGGTACCGATGCTGCGGCCACCACCGCGACGCGTCGCCGGAAGGCCGGAGGCGGCCTCGAGGGCATGCTGCTCCCCGAGCTCAAGCAGCTCGCCGGGACGCTCGGCATCAAGGGCACCGGCGCACTGCGCAAGGGCCAGCTGATCGAGGCGATCAAGGCCGCCCAGGCCGGTGGCTCCACGGGTGCTTCGCGCCCGAAGGCGAGCCAGCCGACCCTGGACGAGGGTGCCGCCGAGGCGCCCGCGGCCAAGGCCGACGCCCCGGCCAAGCGCGAGGGCGGCAGCCGCCGGACCCGCGCCGCGGCCGAGAAGGACGCCGGTCAGAACGGCGCCGCGGTCGCCGAGAAGAAGGACGTCGCCGCCAGGAGCGCCGCCGCCGCGCCGGCCGTCGCCGCTGAGGCGCCCGCGGCCGAGGTCGCGACGCAGAACGGCACCGCCGTCGCCGAGCCGAAGGCCGAGCAGACCGCGGACAACCGCTCCGAGGACCGCGGCGACCAGAGCCGGGACGGCCGGAGCCGGGACCGCAACCGTGACAACCAGCGGGACAACCAGCGTGACGGGCAGACCCGCGACAACCGCGGCGACACCCAGAACCGCGACGACAACCGGGACAGCCAGAGCCGCGACGGCAACCGCGACAACCGGGGCGACCGCGGTGAGCAGAGCCGCAACCGGGACAACCGCAGCGACCAGAACCGGGACACCCAGAACCGGGACGGCAATCGCGACAACCGCGGCGACCAGAACCGCGACAACCGCGGCGACCAGAACCGTGACAACCGCGGCGACCAGCGGAACCGGCAGGACCAGAACGACCGCGGCGAGGACGGCGAGGGCCGTCGCCGGCGCCGCCGGGGCCGCGACCGGGACCGCAACCGCGACGGCAGCCAGACCGGTCGCGACACCGGCCGCAACCGCGGCCGCGGCGAGCGGTTCGACCCGGAGCCGACGATCAGCGAGGACGACGTCCTCGTCCCGGCGGCCGGCATCCTCGACGTACTGGACAACTACGCGTTCGTCCGGACCAGCGGCTACCTGCCCGGCCCGAACGACGTGTACGTCGCCCTGTCGATGGTCAAGCGGTACGGCCTGCGCAAGGGTGACGCGATCACCGGTGCGGTGAAGCAGCCGCAGGAGGGTGAGCGCAAGGAGAAGTTCAACCCGCTGGTCCGGATCGACACCGTGAACGGGTCGGACCCGGAGATCGCCAAGCAGCGGCAGGACTTCAACAAGCTGACCCCGCTGTACGCGACCGAGCGGCTCCGGCTGGAGACCGAGCCCGGTGTGCTCACCACCCGGATCGTCGACATCGTCAGCCCGATCGGCAAGGGCCAGCGCGGCCTGATCGTCTCGCCGCCGAAGGCCGGTAAGACGATGGTGCTGCAGGCGCTGGCGAACGCGATCACCACGAACAACCCCGAAGTGCACCTGATGGTCGTGCTGGTGGACGAGCGGCCCGAAGAGGTCACCGACATGCAGCGCACCGTCAAGGGCGAGGTCATCGCCTCGACGTTCGACCGGCCGGCCGACGACCACACCACGGTCGCGGAGCTGGCGATCGAGCGCGCCAAGCGCCTGGTCGAGCTGGGCCACGATGTCGTCGTGCTGCTCGACTCGATCACCCGGCTGGGCCGGGCGTACAACATCGCGGCGCCGGCCAGCGGCCGGATCCTGTCCGGTGGTGTCGACTCGTCGGCGCTGTACCCGCCGAAGCGGTTCTTCGGCGCGGCCCGCAACATCGAGGACGGCGGCTCGCTGACCATCCTGGCCACCGCGCTGATCGAGACCGGTTCGAAGATGGACGAGGTCATCTTCGAGGAGTTCAAGGGCACCGGCAACATGGAGCTGCGGCTGCGCCGCGAGTTCGCCGACCGGCGCATCTTCCCGGCCATCGACGTGGTCGCCTCCGGTACCCGCCGCGAGGAACTGCTGATGAGCAAGGACGAGACCCAGGTCGTCTGGAAGCTCCGCCGGGTGCTGTCGGCCCTCGACGGCCAGGCCGCCCTGGAGCTGCTGATCGGCAAGCTCAAGGAGAGCAAGTCGAATATCGAGTTCCTGCTCCAGGTGAACAAGACCACCCCGTCCACGGGCGGCGCCCGCAGCACCGACGACGGCAACTGAGCGCAACAGGTGACGGGTGCGGCGAGCCGCCGTACCCCTCACTTGCGCCTGGACAGAGGCCCGATTCGCCACTCCGAGGCTCCGAGTGGCAAACTTGTCTGTTGGTTCCGGTTCACGTTCGCACCGCGCGGGCGACCCGGGGCACCTGAGACCTAGGAGATCCCTTGAAGAGCGACATCCACCCGACGTACGTCGACACCACGGTGACCTGCACCTGTGGCGCCACGTTCACCACGCGCTCGACCGCGGAGAACGGCGTGATCCACGCCGACGTCTGCTCGCAGTGCCACCCCTTCTACACCGGCAAGCAGAAGATTCTCGACACCGGTGGCCGGGTCGCCCGCTTCGAGAAGCGGTACGCCAAGAAGTAGCTTTCTCACCGCGCGCCGGTCCGCGAGTTCACGCTCGCCGGACCGGCGCGCGGTTTGTATTGGCAGCACCGGTTTCGAAGGGAGGAGTGCGATGTTCGAGGCGGTTAAGACGCTCAAGGCCGAGTACGCCGAGCTGGAGCGGCAGATGTCGGATCCGGCGCTGCACTCCGACCAGGCCAACGCCCGCCGGGTCGGCAAGCGGTACGCCGCGCTCGCCCCGGTGGTGCGCACGTACGACGAATGGCTGCAGACCGGGGACGACATCGAGGCGGCGCGGGAGCTCGCGGCCGAGGACCCGGCATTCGCCGAGGAGGCCACCAAGCTGGCCGCCCGCCGCGAGGAGCTGGCCGAGAAGCTGCAGGTGCTGCTGGTCCCGCGCGACCCGAGTGACGACAAGGACGCGATCCTCGAGATCAAGGCCGGTGAGGGTGGCGACGAGTCCGCGCTGTTCGCCGGCGACCTGCTGAAGATGTACCTGAAGTACGCCGAGTCGCAGAACTGGAAGACCGAGGTGCTCGACTCGGCCGAGTCCGACCTGGGCGGGTACAAGTCGATCACCGTCGCGGTGAAGGCGAAAGGCACGCCGGAGCCGGGTGAGGCGCCGTACGCGAAGCTCAAGTTCGAGGGCGGGGTGCACCGGGTCCAGCGGGTGCCGGTGACCGAGTCGCAGGGGCGGATCCACACCTCGGCGGCCGGGGTGCTGGTGCTGCCGGAGGCGGAGGACGTCGACGTCGAGGTCGACCCGAACGACCTGCGCATCGACGTGTTCCGGTCGTCCGGCCCGGGTGGGCAGAGCGTGAACACGACCGATTCCGCGGTCCGGATCACCCACCTGCCGACCGGCATCGTGGTGTCGATGCAGAACGAGAAGTCCCAGCTGCAGAACCGCGAGCAGGCGATGCGCGTGCTGCGGGCCCGGCTGCTCGCGGCCGCGCAGGAGGCCGCCGACCAGGAGGCCTCGGACGCCCGGCGGTTGCAGATCCGGACCGTCGACCGGTCCGAGCGGATCCGAACGTACAACTTCCCGGAGAACCGGTTCTCCGACCACCGGGTCGGCTACAAGGCGCACAATCTCGACCAGGTCCTCGGCGGCGATCTGGCGCCGGTGATCCAGGCGCTGACCGAAGCCGATCTGGCCGCCCGCCTCGAGGCCGTCGACAGCCAGTGAGCACCGAAGAACCACGCCCCGACACTCCGTTCCGGGGCGGGGGAGTGAAAGTCTTGCTCGCCGAGGCTGCGGCGCGGCTGCGCGAGGCAGGTCTTGCGTCGCCCGACTTCGACGCCGCCGAGCTGCTCGCGTTCGTCACCGGCTCCAGCCGTCTGAACCTCGCTGAGCCGACCGGCGATCAGCTCCGCCGGTACGACGAGTTGATCGTCCGTCGCGCCTCCCGCGAACCACTGCAGCATCTGACCGGTACGGCGGCCTTCCGCTACCGGGAGCTGGCGGTGGGGCCTGGTGTGTTCGTGCCGAGGCCGGAGACCGAGGTGATGGTCGGCTGGATCCTCGACAAGCTGGCCGGTGTCGAATCGCCGCTGGTGGTGGATCTGTGCAGTGGCTCAGGTGCGATCGCCGGCGCGGTGGCGACCGAGCGGCCGGACAGCGTCGTACACGCCGTGGAGCTGTCGCCGGAGGCGTGTTTGTGGGCTCGTCGCAACCTGGCCGGGACCGGCGCTGTCCTGCATGAGGGTGACATCGACGGCTGCCTGCCTGAGTTCGACGGCCGGGTGGACGCGGTGATCAGCAATCCGCCGTACATCCCGCTGACCGCGTGGGAATCCGTTGCCGCGGAGGTCCGCGATCACGATCCGGCGCTGGCGTTGTGGTCCGGTGACGACGGCCTCGACGAGATCAAGGTGGTCGCGGCCACGGCGGGCCGGCTGCTGAAGTCCGGCGGATGGTTCGCCTGCGAGCACGCCGACGTCCAGGGCGAGTCCGCCCCGGCCGTCTTCACCGCGACCGGCCTCTTCACCGAGGTCCGCGACCAGCTGGACCTGTCCGGCCGCCACCGCTTCGCCACGGGCCGACGGATCTAGGCCTGGCCAGGTCCTGTTCGCGAATCATCCCGATCGGCCGCTCGGGCTGCTGACGCCGGATGATCCGGCAACCGACCAGGCAGTGTTCGGCGCCCGGCACTCGGACGACCTCGACGTCGCGCACGGCCAGATCGCGGGTCGAGAAGATCCGGTCGATCGACCGCCCGTCGGGCGTCGTCGCCGGCGGCGGATCGCCGAAGCCGTCGACCAGGCCGCCGGCCACGTTCGCGAAGGCGATCCGCATCCCCTATTCGTACACGACGAACTCCGGACGAGGCTTGAGGGCCAGCACCTGGGCCGGTGTCATCAGCGGGCCGTGGCGGGTGTCTTCGACCCGGAACAGCTTGAAGCCGGCGTGCACCCCGGCGGGCAGACGTTGGGTGAGCTTGGCCCAGGTCTGGAGCTTGTCCGCGCGGGCACCGATACCGTCCACCGACTTGATCGTGACCACGCCCGGATGCTTCTTCAGCGCCTGCTCACCGGTCACGATCCTGGGCGACAACTGGTGAAAGACGAACACCTTCTCCGGCAGCTTGTGCGTCCGCACCAGCTCCGAGAGGTACGCCGCGATGGCGTCGAGCTCGGCGCCCGTCGTCCGGCCGAACACGCGGCCGGGGACCTGGTTCGGCCCGACCGCCCACTCCGGATCGAACGCGAGCCCGACGTCGGGCTCCTTGAGCCAGCGCTCCAGCCGCTTCACCTCGGGCAGGATCTTGGCCCGGCCGGGCTGGACGTCGAGCAGCAACAGCATCCGGTGCTTGCGGGCGACGGTCAGGTACTCCTGGATCTTCGCGTCGGGTAGCCGGCCGCGATACATCCCGTCCTTGCCGGGTGCCGCCTTCGCGACCACCGTGATCAGCTCCATCACCGGCAGTGGTGTGCGGCCGGCGGCGTACGCGCGCGACACCTTCTCCAGCCTGGCCGCCTTCGTCTCCAGGTCTTTGTCCAGCGGGCCGAGGGCGGGGGAGCCGGGCAGACCGACGTACCCGACGAGCTGGTACTTCGGGAAGATCGTCCGGCCGCCTCGCGGCAAGTCCCCGCGAGCCGGTGGCGGCGGAGGCGGAGTGCTCACTGATGGACTGGCCGACGGCGTTGGACTCGTAGCACTTGGTGCAGCTGCTGCTGAACCCGGCTCGTCGCTGCAGGCCGCCGTGGCCAGCAACAACCCGAACACCGCCACTACTCCTGGAACACTCCGCACCCACCTAGGGAACCATGCGCGCCCCAAGAACCCGAGCTAACCCTTCGCGACGTACTCGTCGATCTCGGTGAGCAGCGCGTTCTTCACCGAGTCCTCGGCGAAGGACACCCGGACGGCTGTCTTGGCCAGCTCGGCCACCCCGGCCTCGTCCAGCTCCAGCAGCTCGGCGGCAACGGCGTACTCGTTGGTGAGGTCGGTGCCGAACATCGGCGGGTCGTCGGAGTTGATCGTGACGACCAGCCCGGCCTCGACCATCGCGCGCAACGGGTGTTCGTCGTACGACGCGACCGCACGGGTGGCGATGTTCGACGTAGGGCTGACCTCGAGCGGGATCCGGTGCTCGCCCAGGTAGTCGACCAGGGCCGGGTCCTGCATGGTCGACGTACCGTGGCCGATCCGCTCGGCCCGCAGCACCCGGACCGCGTCCCAGATGGTCTCCGGCCCGGTGGTCTCGCCCGCGTGCGGCACACTGTGCAGCCCGGACGCGATGGCAGCCTCGAAGTGGGGCTGGAACTGCGGCCGCGGTACGCCGATCTCCGGGCCGCCGAGGCCGAACCCGACCAGACCTTCCGGCCGGATCTTCGTCGCGATCCGCAACGTCTCCTCGGCGGACGGCAGGCCGGCCTCACCGGCGATGTCGAAGATCCACCGCAGCGTGATGCCGAGCTCCTTCTCGGCCGCGATCCGCGCGTCCTCGATCGCCTCGCAGAACGCCTCCGCCGCGATCCCGCGCATCACCGAGGTGTACGGCGTCACCGTCAGCTCGGCGTACCGCAGGTTCTGCCCGGTCATCTCGCGGGCGATCTCGTAGGTGAGCAGCCGGACGTCGTCCGGGGTCTTGATCAGGTCGACCACGGTCAGATAGATCTCGACGAACTTCGCGAAGTCGTCGAACTTGAAGTACTCCGCCAGCGCGGCCGGGTCCGCCGGCACCGGTGACTCAGGATGCCGGGCCGCGAGCTCGGCGACGATCCGCGGCGAGGCGGATCCGACGTGATGGACATGCAACTCGGCTTTTGGCAGGCCAGTCAGGAATTCACGCGTCACGGTCATGGGGCCTCCCGGCCTGGACTGAGGAGCGGAGGGAGCGAAGCGACTGGAGCGACGAGGGAAGGCCGGGAGTCAAGGCCCCATGACCCGCCGTGCCGGAGGCTCGGCAATTCAAAACAGTCATGACGGGGATCCTAGGGACGTCCGGCTCGTCGTGCCGGGAAGCTGACAATCATTTGTCAGGTCGGCCGTGGGCCAGCCCGAGTGGAGCCGCGAGGTGCGTGAGTGGCACGATTCGGTGCGTGAGTGAGCGCTTCGACTTCACCGGTGACGAGCTGGCACCGGCCTACCGCGCGGCCGTGGACGCCATCGAGGCCGGCGACCTGGTCGTCCTTCCGACCGACACGGTGTACGGGATCGCCGCGGACGCCTTCAAGTCCGACGCGGTCCAACGGCTGCTGGACGCCAAGGGCCGCGGCCGGGACATGCCGCCGCCGGTGCTGATCTCGGTGGTCGAGTCGCTGGACGCGCTCGCCACCGACGTCCCCGAGTCGGGGCGCAAGCTCTGCCAGGAGTTCTGGCCCGGGCCGCTGACCGTGATCTGCCACGCGCAGACGTCGCTGATGTGGGACCTGGGGGAGACCCACGGCACCGTCGCGCTGCGGGTGCCCGACCACGAGAACACCCGCGAGCTGCTGTCCCGTACCGGTCCGCTCGCGGTCAGCTCGGCGAACCTCAGTGGTCAGCCGGCCGCGCTGGACGTGTACGACGCCGAGGAGCAGCTGCAGGACTCGGTCGCGGTCTACCTCGACGGCGGTACGGCGACCGGCGGCCAGCCGTCGACAATCGTCGACATCACCGGCGACACCCCGCACGTGGTCCGCCTCGGCGCTCTCACCCTCGCCCAGCTCCGCGCCGTCGTCCCCGAGGTCACCACCGACCTGGAGGACGAACAGGACGAGAAGCCCGCGGAGGAAAAGTCGGCGGACGAGAAGCCTGTCGACGATGAGAAGCCCGCGGACGACAAGCTGGTCGAGGACGAGAAGCCCGCTGACGAGAAGCCGGTCGAGGACGAGAAGCCCGCGGACGAGAAGCCGGTCGAGGACGAGAAGCCCGCTGACGAGAAGCCGGTCGAGGACGAGAAGCCCGCTGACGAGAAGCCGGTCGACGACGAGAAGTCGGCCGACGAGAAGCCGGTCGAGGATGAGAAGCCAACCGAACCGGCGGCTGCGGCGTCCAAGTCCGAGGAGAAGGACGAGAAGCCGACGGAACCCGATGTGAGGCCTGCGGACTAGTGCGCGAATACCTGCTGGTCCTGTTCGTGGCGATGGCCACGACGTTCCTGCTGACCGGTGTGGCCCGGCAGATCGCGCTGCGGTACGGCGCCGTCGCGAAGGTCCGGGCCAGAGACGTGCACAAGGTCCCGATCCCGTACTTCGGCGGCATCTCCATCCTCGGCGGCCTGATCGCCGCCTTCGCCGTCGCCTCCAGCCTGCCCTTCCTCGGCGACAGCCTGCAGGTCGCCCACGACGCACGCGCGATCCTGATCGGCGGCGTGGTGATCTGCGCCGTCGGCGTGGTTGACGACCTGTACGAGCTGGACGCGATCACCAAACTGGCCGGCGAGGTCCTCGCCGTCGGCGTGATGGTTGTCCAGGGCATCCAGTTGTTCTGGCTCCCGCTGCCCGGCGGCGTGATCTCACCACCGCCCGCGCAGCTCGCGGTTCTCACCGCCGGCATCCTGCTGGTGTCCTGCAACGCGGTGAACTTCGTCGACGGCCTGGACGGCCTGGCCGCCGGGGTGACCGCGATCGGTGCGACCGCGTTCTTCACCTACTCGTACCTGCTGAACGTCGAGCAGAACCTCGACCGGGCGACCACCTCGACCCTGATCACCGTCGCGCTGGCCGGCGCCTGCCTCGGCTTCCTGCCGCACAACTTCTTTCCGGCCAGGGTTTTCATGGGCGACTCCGGCGCCCTGCTGATCGGCCTGATGCTGGCCGCGTCGACGATCAGCCTGACCGGCCAGATGGATCCGAACGCGGTGCCCTACGAGCCCGGCGGCTCCAGCCTGCTCCCGGCGCTGCTCCCGCTGATCCTCCCGATCGCGGTCCTGGCGATCCCCGCGCTCGACCTCACGCTGGCGTACATCCGCCGTACCAAGGCCGGCCGCTCGCCGTTCGCCGCGGACAAGCTGCACCTGCATCACCGCCTGATGCAGCGCGGTCACTCGCACCGCCGGGCCGTCCTGCTGATGTACCTGTGGACCGCCTTGATCGCGTACGGCGTGGTGGTCCTCGGGCTGGTGCTGTTCTGGTGGACCGCCCTCATCGTGCTGGCCGTCGCGGTCACCGCGGTGCTCCTCACCACCGGCGTTCCCCGCCGCTCCCGCAAGCCGCTCGCCAAGGTCTGACCAGGACCGGACGGGGACCTGGCGGGGACCAGACCACTGGGCATCGTGGCCTACCGATAGGGTGTGGCTGTACAGCGGCAGGGACCTGGTTTTGCTGACCGTGCAGACTTTGTGCTAGTTTTCACAAGCACCAGCAAAGAACAGTGACACCCCTGACCCCGCCCATCGACGACCGGGCCGCGAGCCCCGGTCGCCAGCAGGACGGAACCACCAGATGGCTCCCTCGGCCCACAGTCCGAAAGTCGCCGGCCAGGCCACCAGGCACCCGGCGCTGGCAATGCTGCGTGGCGCACTCGTCGCCGCGACCGTCGTCGGCGTGAACGCCGCGGCCGTTTCCACCGTCGCGGCCGGCTTCGAGGGGCTGTGGGGTGCGCTGCTCGGCCTGGTGATGGTGATCGTGTTCTCCGGCGCCGGCCTGCTCGCGCTGCACCTGTCCCGTCGTACGACGCCGACCGTGCAGCTCGCGGTCGCGATGGCGTCGTACACCGGCCGGATCGCGATCTTCGGTGGCCTGCTCGCCCTCGCGCTGAACTCCGAAGGCCTGGCTGAGCACGTGAATCTGACCGTGCTCGGCATCTCCGCGATGGTGGTCGTGATGGGCTGGATGGCCGGCGAGATCTGGGCCTGGTCCCGGCTGCGCGTCCCGATCTACGACCTGGACCGGGAAGTGACCGCATGAGCACCGTGGGTGACCGTTTTCCTGCTGTCGTGGAGGTTACGGGTGCCGATGTGACCGGATCTGTTGCGTCCTGGTACCTTTCGGATGCCAATGAGCGAGCATCAGGATCCGAAGCCATCACCCGGGAATGCGGGCGACGGCTGGCGGGTCCTGTCCTACTTGATCGGCGGTGTCGCGGTGTACGGCGGCATCGGGTTCGGGTTGGATCGCCTGCTCGGCACCCAGTTCCTGCTTCCGGTGGGCATCGTCCTCGGTGCCGGGCTCACCATCTTGATGTTGCACTTCCGGTACGGGTCGCGGTCCTGATCCCCGCGGGGATCGATCGCATCCACGCCGGGTCTGACGTTGTTGACCGCCATGCCCTGAGCCGCCCTGCCCTTAGCCACAAGGCGTCCGACTTGAGCACGACGCGAGAGGAGACCCGGTGATTGCCGGCGTTTCAACCGAGTTCAACCCGCCCGGTCCGCAGAACTTCGAGACACCCCCGATCTTCCACGGTGTCGACTGGTTCACCAAGCCTGTGCTGGTGGCCGCGTTGTCCGTCGTGGTGATCGTCTGGTTCTTCTGGGGTGCGTCCCGCAAGGCCGCGATCGTGCCGAGCAAGCTGCAGTTCGCCGGCGAGCTCGGCTACAACTTCGTCCGGAACTCGATCGCCCGCGACGCGATCGGCAGCAGCCAGCACATGAAGTACGTGCCGTACCTGTGCGGCCTGTTCTTCTTCATCCTGCTGAACAACGTCGCCGCGTCGATCCCGCTGATCCAGTTCCCGACCTTCAGCCACATCGGCTGGGCCTACGTGGCCGCGGTGATGAGCTGGGTGATCTACAACGCGGTCGGGATCAGGAAGCACGGCGCCTGGGGCTACTTCAAGCACCAGACCATGCCGGCCGGTGTGCCGATCTGGCTGATGCCGCTGATGATCCCGATCGAGTTCATCTCGAACATCCTGGTCCGGCCGATCTCGCTGAGCCTGCGGTTGTTCGCGAACATGTTCGCCGGTCACATCCTGCTGCTGGTGTTCGTGCTCGGCGGCGAGTACATGGTCCTGCACTCCGGCAGTATCGCGATCGGCGGCGTCGGCATCATCACCTTGCTGATGGCGCTGGCGATCGCCGGGCTGGAGCTGTTCGTCCAGTGCATCCAGGCCTACATCTTCGTTGTCCTGACCGCGCAGTACATCGGCAGCGCGATCGCCGACGACCACTGATCCGCACCACCGGTTCCACCCACTGACCCGTAGTAACGGAAACCCGGATAGCCCCTATCCGTACCGAAAGGAACACACTGCAATGACCGCACTCGAGATCTCCGGTGACATCGCGGTTCTGGGCTACGGCCTTGCGGCCATCGGCCCTGGCGTCGGCGTCGGCCTGATCTTCGCAGCAGTCATCAACGGCACCGCGCGCCAGCCGGAGGCACAGAGCAAGCTGCAGTCGATCGCGTGGATCGGCTTCGGCGTCACCGAGGTGCTCGCGATCATCGGTATCGCCCTCGCCTTCGTGTTCAAGGGCTGACCCAACCCCCTGACTGACAGGACTCAGAGATGCAGACCTTACTTCTGCCGCTGACAGAGGCCGCGGACGAGGCGCCGAGCCCACTGCTGCCGCACACGGCTGAGATCATCTTCGGTTTCGTCTTTCTGGTCCTGCTGGCCATCGCTTTCGCCAAGGTCGTCGTCCCGAAGTTCGAGAAGGCGTACGCCGATCGGACCGCGGCCATCGAAGGCGGGATGAACGAGGCCAAGCGGGCCCAGGCCGAGGCGAAGGCGGCGCTGGACAAGTACAACGCGCAGCTGGCGGAAGCCCGCCAGGAGGCTGCGAAGATCCGTGAGGACGCGCGTGAGCAGGGTGCGCAGATCATCGCGGAGATGCGTGAGCAGGCGAACGCCGAGGCCGAGCGCATCGTGACGCACGCGCGGACGCAGATCGACGCCGAGCGGGCCCAGGCGGTCGCCTCGCTGCGCAGCGAGGTCGGCCACATGGCCACCACCCTGGCCGGCCGGATCGTCGGCGAGTCGCTCGAGGACGAGGCGCGTCAGCGCCGCACCGTCGAGCGGTTCCTGGACGAGCTCGAGGCGTCGGAGTCCGCACGTCAGGCCGTCGGAACGGACGGCTGATGCGCGGCGCGTCGCAGGAGTCACTCGCCCGGGCCGAGGAGGCCCTGGCGGGTGTCACCGCCACCGAGGAACTGGGCGCCGAGCTGTTCTCGGTCGCCAAGGTGCTGGACGGCAACGGCGCGCTCCGGCGGGCCCTGACCGACCCGTCCCGGCAGGCGGCGGCGAAGGCCGCCCTGGCCGAGCAGTTGTTCAGCGGCAAGATCTCCGCCCAGGCGCGGGAGATCCTGACCGCCGCGGTGTCCGGCCGCTGGGTCGGCAGCCGCGATCTCGGTGACGCGCTGGACCGGCTCAGCGTCGAGGCCGAGATGGCGTACGCCGACAACCGGGGCAAGCTGGACGACGTGGAGGACGAGCTGTTCCGGCTGGAGCGGGTGGTCGCGGTGGAGCGGGCGCTCAGCGAGAAGCTCAGTGACCGCAACATCCCGATGGCGCCGCGGCAGAAGCTGATCCGCGGCTTGTTGCAGAGCAAGGCCGACGCCACCACGGTCCGACTGGCCGAGCGTGCGGTCGACGGCCGGGGCCGGAGCTTCGCCGCTTCGCTCCGCTCGTACCAGGTCGCCGCGGCGGCCCGGCGCAACGCCAGCGTCGCCACCGTGCGGGTCGCCACCGACCTGTCCGAGGCCGACCGCACCCGGCTCGCCGAGGCGCTCGGCCGGCAGTACGGCCGGGCGATCCAGCTGAACGTGATCGTCGACCCGAACATGGTCGGCGGCGTCCGGGTGGACATCGGCGACGAAGTGATCGACGGAACCATCGCGGCCAGGCTCGACGAAGCGCAGCGGCGCATCGCGGGCTGACCCCTAACGACATAGCCAGGCGCTAAGGGTCGGCAAAGCCTTTAGAGCCCACAACAGGCCAGCAAGGTCAAGGAAGCAGGAAACACAATGGCTGAGCTCACGATCAGGCCGGAGGAGATCCGGGACGCCCTGGATCAGTTCGTCAACGAGTACCAACCGGCCGAAACCAGCCGGGAAGAGGTCGGCACGGTCGTCGACGCCGGTGACGGCATCGCGCACGTCGAGGGACTGCCCTCGGCGATGACCAACGAGCTGCTCGAGTTCGAGGACGGCACCCGGGGGATCGCACTGAACCTCGACGTCCGCGACATCGGTGTCGCCGTCCTCGGTGAGTTCGACGGGATCGAGGAGGGCCAGCAGGTCCGCCGGACCGGCGCGGTGCTCTCGGTGCCGGTCGGCGAGGGCTACCTCGGCCGCGTCGTCGACCCACTGGGCAAGCCGATCGACGGCCTGGGCGAGATCAAGGACCTCGAGGGCAACCGTGCCCTCGAACTGCAGGCGGCCGGCGTGATGGACCGCCAGGAGGTTCGCGAGCCGCTGCAGACCGGCATCAAGGCGATCGACGGGATGATCCCGATCGGCCGCGGCCAGCGCGAGCTGATCATCGGCGACCGCAAGACCGGCAAGACGGCGATCGCGGTCGACACGATCATCAACCAGAAGGCCAACTGGGAGTCCGGCGACCCGAAGAAGCAGGTCCGCTGCATCTACGTCGCGATCGGCCAGAAGGGCTCGACCATCGCCGCCGTCCGCGGCGCGCTGGAAGAGGCTGGCGCGATGGAGTACACCACCATCGTGGCCGCCCCGGCGTCCGACCCGGCCGGCTTCAAGTACGTCGCGCCGTACACCGGCTCGGCCATCGGCCAGCACTGGATGTACCAGGGCAAGCACGTGCTGATCGTCTTCGACGACCTGACCAAGCAGGCCGAGGCCTACCGGGCGATGTCCTTGCTGCTGCGCCGCCCGCCGGGCCGCGAGGCCTACCCGGGTGACGTCTTCTACCTGCACAGCCGCCTGCTGGAGCGCTGCGCGAAGCTGTCCGACGAGCTCGGCGCCGGTTCGATGACCGGTCTGCCGATCATCGAGACCAAGGCCAACGACGTGTCGGCGTTCATCCCGACCAACGTCATCTCGATCACCGACGGCCAGATCTTCCTGCAGTCCGACCTGTTCAACGCCAACATCCGTCCCGCCATCGACGTCGGTATCTCGGTGTCCCGGGTCGGTGGCGCCGCGCAGGTCAAGGGCATGAAGAACGTGTCCGGCTCGCTGAAGCTGGACCTGGCCCAGTTCCGCGCGATGGAGGCGTTCGCGATGTTCGCCTCCGACCTCGACGCGACCTCGCGCCGCCAGCTCGACCGTGGCCAGCGCCTGGTCCAGCTGCTCCGCCAGCCGCAGTACTCGCCGTACCCGGTGGAGGAGCAGATCGTCTCCATCTGGGCCGGTACGAAGGGCCACTTCGACGAGGTGCCGGTCGACGACGTGCTCCGGTTCGAGCGTGACTTCCTCGACTACCTGCGGCGGGAGAGCAAGGTCCTCGACAGCATCCGCGAGTCCGGTCTGTTCGACGACGACTCGGCGCAGGCCGTGACCGAGGCGCTGGACGCGTTCAAGCCGACCTTCCAGACCTCCGAGGGCAAGCTGCTCGGCACCGAGGCTCCGGCCGAGGCGATGGCCGAAGAGGACGTCGAGCAGGAGCAGATCGTCCGGCAGAAGCGGGGCTGATCGACCGTGCCAGCCAGTCTGCGGGAGCTGCGTGAGCGTCGGGCCTCGGTCTCGACGATCAAGAAGCTCACCCGTGCGATGGAGCTCATCGCGGCGTCCCGGATCGTCAAGGCGCAGCAACGCGCCCAGGCGGCCGGTCCGTACGCGCGCGAGCTCACCCGTGCCGTGTCGGCGGTGGCGACGTTCTCGAACGTCGACCACCCGCTGACCACCGAGAAGCCGAACCCCAAGCGGGCCGCGGTGCTGCTGATCACCTCCGACCGCGGTCAGGCGGGGGCGTACTCGGCCAACGTGATCCGCGAGGGCGAGCGGCTGAACCAGTTGCTGCGCGACGAGGGCAAGGAGATCGTCCCGTTCATCAGCGGCCGCAAGGGCATCGCGTACTACACCTTCCGGCAGCGGGAGGTCGCGCAGTCGTGGAGCGGTGACTCCGACAACCCGGGCTTCGCCCGGGCCCGGGAGATCTCCGACGCGCTGATCGAGGCCTTCCTGACCCCGACCGAGGAAGGTGGCGTGGACGAGATCCACGTCGTCTTCACCCGGTTCGTGTCGATGCTGACCCAGCGCGCGGACGTGATCCGGTTGCTGCCGCTGGAGGTCGTCGAGGGCGAGGAGCCGCCGGCGGCCGACGACGTACTGCCGCTCTACGAGTTCGAGCCGTCTGCCGAGGACGTGCTGGACGCATTGCTGCCGAGGTACGTCGCCAGCCGGATCCACTACTGCATGCTGCAGGCGGCCGCCTCCGAGTTGGCCAACCGGCAGCGGGCGATGAAGTCGGCGACGGACAACGCGCAGGAGCTGATCGAGAAGCTGACGCGCGACTTCAACCAGGCGCGTCAGGCGCAAATTACCCAGGAAATCAGCGAGATCGTCGGTGGCGCCGGTGCGCTGGCCGACGCTTCCGCCGGGAGCGAGTGAGAGAGATGACTGCCACGGTTACCGAGAAGAACAACGAGGCCGGCGCCGCGGGCGTCGGTCGCGTCGCCCGGGTGATCGGCCCGGTCGTCGACGTCGAGTTCCCAGTGGACGCGATGCCCGAGATCTACAACGCGCTCGAGGTGGACATCACCCTCGGCGAGGACACCCAGACCATCACCCTCGAGGTGGCCCTGCACGTCGGCGACAACATCGTCCGGGCCATCTCGATGAAGCCCACCGACGGCCTGGTCCGCGGCGTCGAGGTGCGCGACACCGGCTCCGCGATCTCCGTGCCGGTCGGCGACGTCACCAAGGGCCGGGTCTGGAACGTCACCGGCAAGTGCCTGAACCAGGACGAGTCCGAGTTCGAGGTCACCGAGCGCTGGCCGATCCACCGCAAGGCGCCGGCCTTCGACCAGCTCGAGTCGAAGACCGAGATGCTGGAGACCGGCATCAAGGTGCTCGACCTGCTCACGCCGTACGTGCAGGGTGGCAAGATCGGCCTGTTCGGCGGTGCGGGTGTCGGCAAGACCGTTCTGATCCAGGAGATGATCTACCGGATCGCCCACAACTTCGGTGGTACGTCGGTGTTCGCCGGCGTGGGCGAGCGGACCCGTGAGGGCAACGACCTCATCAACGAGATGGAAGAGGCCGGGGTCTTCAAGGACACCGCGCTGGTGTTCGGCCAGATGGACGAGCCGCCGGGCACCCGGCTGCGGGTCGCGCTGTCGGCGCTGACGATGGCGGAGTACTTCCGCGACGTCAAGCAGCAGGACGTGCTGCTGTTCATCGACAACATCTTCCGGTTCACCCAGGCCGGTTCCGAGGTCTCCACCCTGCTCGGCCGGATGCCGAGTGCGGTCGGCTACCAGCCGAACCTGGCCGACGAGATGGGTGTGCTGCAGGAGCGGATCACCTCGACCCGGGGTCACTCGATCACCTCGATGCAGGCGATCTACGTCCCCGCGGACGACTACACCGACCCGGCGCCGGCGACCACCTTCGCCCACCTCGACGCGACCACCGAGCTCTCCCGCGACATCGCGTCGCGTGGTCTGTACCCGGCCGTCGACCCGCTGGCCTCCTCGTCGCGGATCCTCGACCCGCAGTACATCGGCCAGGAGCACTACGACGTGGCCGTCCGGGTGAAGCAGATCCTGCAGAAGAACAAGGAACTGCAGGACATCATCGCCATCCTGGGTGTCGACGAGCTCTCCGAAGAGGACAAGATCACCGTCGCCCGCGCGCGCCGGATCGAGCAGTTCCTCTCCCAGAACACCTACATGGCGGAGAAGTTCACCAACATCCCGGGCTCCACCGTGCCGCTGAAGGACACCATCGAGTCCTTCAAGAAGATCACCGAAGGCGAGTGCGACCACATCGCCGAGCAGGCGTTCTTCAACGTCGGTTCGCTCGAGGACGTCGAGCGCAAGTGGGCCGAGCTTCAAAAGGAACAGTGACTGACATGGCTGTTTCTGATACTGAGAGCGGCAAGCACCTCGAGGTTGCCCTCGTCGCGGCCGAGCGGACGGTGTGGCAGGGACAGGCCAAGATCGTCATCGCCCGGACCACGGACGGTGACGTCGGGATCCTGCCCGGCCACGCGCCGCTGCTGGGCCTGCTGCAGGGTGGCACCGTCCAGGTGCGGACCGTCGACGACGAGTACTTCGTCGCGGCCGCACCCGACGGCTTCATCTCGGTGGCGAACGACCGGGTCTCGATCCTGGCCGAGAACGCCGAGATGGGTCACGACATCGACCTGGAGGAGGCCCGTCGTGATCTCGAGCGGGCGCTGGCCACCGGTAGCGACACCGAGGGCGCCCAGGAAGACCTCCGGCTCGCCGAAGCGAGGGTGATGGCCGCCGAGAAGGCGGACTGACCGGGGCGGTGGGGTGGGGCCGGATTGGCTCAGTACCCACCTGTCATAATTGAACATCGTCACTGACAGTACGGTTCTCCGGCAGTGCCCGGGGCAGTAGCGGACCATGGGCACTGGGAATGGGGTCGGCAAGGTATGAGGATAGTCCTCGATGTCGTCGGGGTCTGTCTGCTTGCCGCCGTACTGCTGATCATCGCCTTCGCGTGCCGCCGTCGCTGGTTGTCCAGGGACGGCGGCACGTTCGATTGCAGCCTCCAGCTGGCGGAGAAGGAGCACGGCCGCGGCTGGGCCCTCGGCCTGGCCCGGTACGTCGGTGACGACCTGCAGTGGTTCCGGGTCTTCAGCCTCGCCTGGTGGCCCAAACTCGTGGTCAACCGCCGCCAGCTGGAAGGCGTCACCACCCGCCGGCCGATGGGCAACGAACCGCTGGTCACCTACGCCGGCCACGTCATCGTCGACGCGAAACTCCGCGACCGCACGGTCCATTTCGCCATGACCGAGGAAGCCCTCACCGGCGTCCTCGCCTGGATGGAATCCGCCCCACCCAGCAGCCAGACCTACCACTGAGGGCAGGTCCGGCCGCCGCCGGGGTGGGGTCTCAGCGCACCGCGCCGTAGATGTTTTGGTCGAGGCCTCCGGCGTTGGGGCAGGTGTCGGGGCCGAAGGTGCCGTCGGGGTTGGCGGCGCGGCATTGGAGTACGTCGAAGCCGTCCGTGCCGTCGATCGGGTAGCGCGGATCGGTTCCGGGGACGACGTCGCGGTGGTCGGTCCAGGTCATGAACGCGGTCGTGCCCGAGGCGGCGATGTAGTTGTAGTCGCCGAAGAACGGCACGTCGCGGTCACCGAACTGCTCGTACTGCGGCATCGTGCGGACCGTGCTCACCTCGCCGACGGTCCAGGTCGCGCCGGCGTTCGCCGAGCGGGCGTAGAACGCGGCCAGCCCCGGGCCTGCCGCTACCGCGCCCGGTGGGTTCGCTGCCGTCGCGATGTTCCCGACCGGCACGCTGCGGAAGTCACGTCCGCCGGGGCCCCTCGCGCCGTCGAAACGGCTGTCCTGCCAGACGGCGTGCAACCGGCCGGACTCGGCCGCGATGTCGGGGAAGTACTGGTGGCCGCGCGCCTGCGGATCGATCCGTGCCGGCGTGGACCAGGAAGCACCGCCCGTCGTCGTACGCAGGAGGTAGATCGCCGCCTGGCTGCCGACACCTTGGCTGATCGTGCCGTACGTCGTACCGGTCGAGGTCTGCGAGCCGGGGACGCTCCCGTCGTACACCACGAACACTTCGTTCGGATTGCCGGAGGTGGTCGGGTCAGCGGTGATGCGGACCTGCGAGTTCACCCGGTGGAACACGTACCCGGACTGGCAGGCGAGCGGTCCGTCACCGCAGTCGCGCGCGAACGCCCGTGGCTCCGGGCTCGCACACGCGCCCAGTGTCCCGTCGCCGCGCAGGCAGGCGGCGTACTTCGCCTGGCCGTAGGCGGGAGCCGAGACCGTCTGGTCGCCCGGGTCCCAGCCGATGAAGCCGGTCGCCACGGCCGGCTTGGTGAACGACGTGCCGCCGTTGGTCGACTTCACCCACGCGACCGCGTTGCCCTGCATCTGGCCGCTGGTGGGACGGAACTCGAACTGCCGCCAGGCGACGTACACGTGACCGCTTCGGGTGACCGCGATGTCGCAGAACTGGCTGCCGTGCACCGACTCGGAGATCTTCTGGCTGCGGAATGTCTGACCGCCGTCACTCGACCGCGCCAGGAACACGCCGTTGTTCGGGCCGCTGGCGGTGAACCGCGCCCAGCACACGTAGACGTTGCCTTCGTACGGGCTGTCGGCACCGCGGTCCACTTCGAGCTGGATCTTGTCGTGGAACAACCCGCGGAAGATCGGGCTGGGCGTACCGCGTTCGACCAGCGTCGTGAACTGGTACGACGGAGCCGGACCACTCGGCCACGCGTACCGGGCGACCCAGATCGAGCCGAGCGCGGGCCGGTCCCGGTTGAAGCCGATGCCCGCGTAGTACAGGTGCCTGTCGTTGTCCCAGGCCTGCACCGGGTCTCCGGCGTTGCTGACACCGATCCGCTGGAGCGGCGACGTCGTACCGGCTGGTGACGTGTCACCCGGGTAGCCCGGCAGCAGGCTGTTGGTCCAGGACGTGCCGCCGTTGCCCGAGTAATAGAAACCGGCCCAGGTCCCGCCGGTTGTAGGGACGGTGCAGTAGTCGTTGGACCCGGACGACATCAGCAGCGGATTGTGCGGGGCCACGCTCGCGGCGGGCTCGTTCTGCTGCCTGTTGTTCGTCGAGCAGGCGGCCAGCACCGGATCGGTGCCCCCGTCGTACCGCACATACGCGCGGTCGCTGACTTTCACGTCACCCGGTGCCGCACCGGCTGGTACGGACGCTAGCGACGCCACCACCCCGGCGCATACCACACCGGCCACCACGAAACGCCTCACGACCTCACCCCCTGTGAAGGAACCCCTCCTCACAGGAGACGTCTGGCCCTAGGACCTGTCAACGGCCCAGAGTGAACCGGAAACGGTGCCGACGAGCCTGCAGGTCGTACGGCGGCAGGATCGGTGCACCGCTGGTCGGGCTGCCAAGGCCGTGCTGGAGAGCGTCGAGTGTCACCCATACACGATCACTCGGCGTGAGGTCATCAGTATGCTCCGCAGCCGCGAGTTCGGCGGTGGTCCACCGCCTGACGGTCAGTGCGAAGACCGGGTCACCGGTCAGCGTCAGTTTCCCGGCGATGCCTGACAACTCGGCCCAGCGAACGTCGGCCCGCGCACCGTTCTCCTGCGGGTAGAGGTAGGGGATCTGGAGGTCGTCGACGGTCGACGTGTAGCGCCCGACGCGCGCCGCCGCCCGAGAGTCCGGATAGGCCTGCCCCGGCCCCAGCCCAAACCACGTGACCTGTCTGAAGCCCGCGGGCAATCCAAGCGTCACCCCCACCCGAGCCCACGGCACCGTCCAGGGCCCAACCGGCTCCACCTCGACGTCCGCGCTCAGCCGCTCGCCGTCCGACGTCCAGCGGTACGTCGTCAGCACGCGAGCGTCGGTCGCGGCCGCCCCCACCATCGTCACCACCACCAACGCGTCACCGTCTGCCTCGACCGAGACAGTCCGATACCGCAGCCGATGCACCCCCGCCTGCGCCCACCGAGTCTTCCGGTCCAGCGTGGTCGCATCCCAAGTCCGCGCATCGTGCTGAGTAGGCGCCCGCCACAGTTCGAGAGGCACATGCTCGACATCCCACGCCTGCAACCGGATCAATCGCCCACTCCGCTCACAGAACTGCCCCGGGCCGAGCCCGATCCGGCCGCCGCGCTGCCGTTCCGGCCGCGCCGCGGGAACGGAGGAGAGGGGCGAGGCCGCCGTACCACCGAGCGGCGGCTCCGCCGGCTGGACTCGCGCCTGGGTGAAGGCGACCTCGTGGCCTGCATTGGCCCAGGCGGTGTCATCGGTGAGGACGGCTCGGATTGTCAGCCACCGCTCGCGGTTCTGCATCGGAGTGCGGAAGGCGGGCAACGTGACGCTCGCCTCGCCGCCGGCCGGGATGGCAGGCAGCTCGAACGATCCCCGCTCGACCGCTTCACCCTCGTCGGCCAGCTCCCACTGGAATGACAGGTGGGTCGTGTCCAGGACGTCGTACCTGTTGACGATCCGGAGGGCGTCCGCATCGATGTGCAGGTGCACCGGCTCGAAGGCTTTGCGGACCTCCAGCAGGACGGGCTGTGGGGCGAGGTCCGGGAAGACCAGGCCGTCCAGGACGTAGGTGCCGTCGTGGAGTTCCTCGCCGAAGTCGCCGCCGTACGCGTAGCTGCCGTCCGGCCGCTGGATGCCGTGCTCCATCCACTCCCACAGGAAGCCGCCCTGGCAGCGTTCGTACCGGTGGAAGAGTTCCTCGTACTCCGGCAGCCCGCCCGGACCGTTGCCTCCGGCATGCGAATACTCGCAGAGCACGAACGGCATCGCCCGCCGCCGGGCATCCAGCCGGGGATCGTCCAGCGGCTTCTCGGCCCGCTTCCCGATCGCCTCGACCTCCGCGTGCGACGCGTACATCCGGCTGTAGACATCGACGTCCGCACAGGAGAGATCGCCCTCGTAGTGCAGTGGCCGGGACGGATCACGCTGACGCGTCCACTCGGCCATCGCGGACAGGTTGCGCCCGACGCCGGCCTCGTTGCCGAGCGACCACATGATCACCGACGGATGGTTCTTGTCCCGTTCGACGAGGCGGCGCATCCGGTCCACCGACGCGGCCTCGAACGCCGGGTCGTCGGCCGGGTTCCCACGCCACCCGAGCAGGAAGAAGCCGTGCGTCTCGTAGTCGCACTCGTCCATCACCCAGAACCCGAGCTCGTCGCACAACTCCAGCAGCCGCGAGTCCGGCGGGTAGTGACTGGTCCGGATCGCGTTGATGTTGTGCTGCTTCATCACCAGCAGCTCCTGCCGCAGCCGGTGCTCCGGTACGACGCGACCCAGCATGGGATCGTGCTCATGCCGGTTCACCCCGTGGAACAGCACCCGGCGGCCGTTCACCGTCAGTACGCCGTCCACGATCGCGACGGTGCGGAACCCGATCCGCAGTGACACGGTCTCGTCCGGCGTCTCGACCACGGCGTCGTACAACCGCGGCACCTCGGCCGACCACGGCTCCACATCCGGCACGGTCACCGACTCACCCGCAGCAAAATCGAGCCCCAACGAAGGCACCCGCACCACAGCACCCGGCACCGACTCGACCAGCAGCGTCCCAGCGCCGGTCCGGTGGTCGTAGTCCGCGTGCACGAACACGTCGGTGATCGAACGGCGCGCGAGCAGCGTGACATCGCGGAAGATCCCCGGCAGCCACCACATGTCCTGGTCCTCGAGGTAGCTGCCCGACGACCACTGATGCACACGCACCGCCAGCACGTTCCGTCCAGGCCGCAGTACCGCGCTCACGTCGAACTCACTCGGCAGCCGGCTCCCACGGGTCACCCCGAGCTCCACACCGTTCAGCCACACCCGCGCACAAGAGTCGACGCCGTCGAAACGCAGTACCGAAGGCCCATCCCATGGCGCCTCGAACACCAGCCGATAGTCCCCGGTCGGGTTCTCATCCGGCACGTACGGCGGATCAACCGGAAACGGATACGGCTGGTTCGTGTAGATCGGCCGCCCGAACCCATGCATCGGCCAACTCGACGGCACCGGGAGCGTGGCCCATTGAGAGTCGTCGAAGTCCTCCCGCTCGAACCCGTCCGCCGCCTCGGCCACCGACTCCGCGAAGTGGAACCGCCAACTCCCGTTCAGGCTGATCGAGGGTACGTCGGAGCGGACAGCGGCCCGTGGCGGCAGCACGCCGTACCCGGGTCCAGCGTTTTCGTAGTAGGTCATGGGGCCTCCCGGCCTGGACTGAGGAGCGGAGGGAGCGAAGCGAGTGGAGCGACGAGGGAAGGCCGGGAGTTGAGGCCCCATGACCCGCCGCGCCGAAGGCGCGGCCATAAACACAGCTAGCATGCTGGGCATGACGACGGCGAGTGCGGGACAGGGGCCGCGGGCGGGCCTCCGGCGGCAGCCGTCGGCTGATCACTTGAGGCTGCTCACCAAGGTCGCGAAGCTCTACCACGAGCAGGGCGTCCGCCAGCCGCAGATCGCCGCGCAGCTGCACATCTCGCAGCCGCGGGTCTCCCGGTTGCTCAAGCAGGCCGTGGTGGCCGGCATCGTGCGTACGGTCGTCATCCCGCCAAGCGGTGTCCACACGGAGCTGGAGGACGCGGTCGAGCAGCGGTACGGCGTGCGGGAGGTGATCGTCGTCGATGCCAGCGGTGAGGACGACGCACACATCATCCCGGCGCTGGGCGCGGCCGCCGCGGTGTACCTGGAGACGACGCTCACCGGCGGCGACCGGATCGGCATCTCGTCCTGGAGCTCCACGCTGCTGGCGACCGTCGAGTCGATGACACCACGGCCGACGCAGGTCGCCGAGGAGGTCGTTCAGGTTCTGGGTGGCGTTGGCAATCCGGCCGCGCAGGCTCGTGCGGCCCGGTTGATCGGCCGGCTGGCGGACCTCACCGGCGCCGCGCCCGTCCTGCTGCCGGTGCCCGGACTGGTCGGCAGCGTGAGCGCCAAGCGAACCCTGGTGAAGGATCCAGCGGTCAGCGAGGTGATGGAAGCCTGGTCCAGACTCACCCTGCTGCTGGTCGGGATCGGCAGCCTGGAGCCGTCGCCGTTGCTCCGGGAGAGTGGCAACGCGATGACCGCCGAGGACCAGAAGATGCTGCGCGACCAGGGCGCGGTCGGTGACATCTGCCTGCGCTTCTTCGACGAGCACGGCAAGCCGGTCCGGTCCGAGATCGACCAGCGCGTGCTCGGGCTGTCGGCGGCTCAGGTGCGCAGCGACGACGTCCGCAGTGTCGGCGTCGCGGGTGGCATGCGAAAGTACGCCGCCATCCGCGCAGCCCTCCTCGGTCGCTGGGTCGACGTCCTCATCACCGACCGCACCGTCGCCGAGCGGTTGGCGGCGGACTGACCTAGCGAGCATCGATCCACACAGTCATCGGACCGACCGTCCGGTTCGCCCACGCGTAGTAGGGGATCGCGGTCAACGTCCGCCCGTCCCGCGCCGGTACGTCGACTGTCGTCACCCCACCGAGCAATTCCGGCCGCTCCCGCTCCACCAGGTCACCGGGCACGACAGCGGTCTGATCGAGTACGACGTCCTGGTCGAGCTGCTCGAAGCAGTACACCAACGGCCCACGCTCGATTGCCACACAACCCCGCACCGAGTCGATGCGACAGTCGGGCGTCGTACGACGTGCCTGCACCGGCAACTCCAGCACCACCGCGTCGCCGACCGACCAGCTCCGACGCAGCGGACCCGCCGGCTGCTCGACCCCGTTGACCGTCAACGTGCAGCCGTCCGCCCACGCGGGAATGCGAAGCCCTAGCGTCCACGGCTCCCCGGGCGACTCGGTCACGCGCACGGTCACCGTGCCGTGCCACGGATACCGCGTCTTCATCTCGAACGCCACCGGCCCAGCCGGGAGCTCCGCGGTCACCGACGCCGGCGCATAGAGGTGCACCTGCACCCCGTCGTCGTCCGAAGTCGCGACCAGTTGGTCGAGGGCCGACAGGGTCCGCATCACGTTCGGCGGGCAGCACGCCGTACCGAACCATGGCTGCCGCCCGGCCACCGCGGAGCGCTGGTCGTCGGCGAAGGCGTGCTGACGCACCTTCAACGTGTTCACGTAGAAGAACTTGTCACCGCTCAACGAGACGCCTGAGATCACCGCGTTGTAGAGGGTCCGCTCGATCAGATCGGCGTACTGGCTCTCGCCGGTCGCGAGCAGCAACCGCCAGCTCCACTGGACGCTGGCGATCGCCGCGCACGTCTCGCAGTACGCCGCATCCGGCGGCAATTCGAACGGGTCGCCGAACGCCTCGCCGTACCAGCGCGACCCGACTCCGCCGGTCAGATACAGCTGGCTCTCGACCATGGTCCGCCAGGTCAGTTTCAGGGCCTCCAGCAAGGCTTCGTCCCCGGTCTCGACCGCGACATCGGTGGCACCCGCGGCGAGATACAACGCCCGTACCGCGTGACCGGCGAGTGTCCGCACCTCCCGCACCGGCAGATGGTCCTGGAAGTACGCCGGCCCGTGGTGACCCGGCGGCTCGAGCAACCCGTGACCACGTGCTTCGACGAAGTACGACGCCAGTTCGAGGTACGCCGGCGTACCCGTCTCGCGGTACAGGTCGACAAGCGCCATCTCGATCAGCGGATGACCGTCGATCCCCTCGAGCCGGCCGGGACCGAACGTCGTGCAGAGCAGATCGGCGAAACGGGTCGCGACCTCCAGCAACGTGTGATCCCCAGTCGCGCGCGACTGCGCGACGGCGGCCTGCAACAGATGGCCGGCGCAGTACAACTCGTGGCCTTTCTCCAGGTCCCCGAACCGCTTGCCGCCGAGCACCAGGCGCGTGTAGCTGTTGAGGTACCCGTCCGGCTCCTGCGCCGCGGCCACCAGCGCGCTCACAGACTTCTGCCAGTCCGCGAGCGCGGCAGACGGCGACCGGGTCTGTTCCCAGGCGACCGCCTCGAGCCACTTGTAGACATCGGTGTCGGCGAAGAGCTTCCCGGCGAACCCGTCACCGGCTGGTTCGTGCCCGGCGGCCCGGCGCAGGTTCCGCAGCGTTCCGGTTTCCTCCAGCCGGCGAGCCGCGGCCGGGATCGTCACGTCGCGGTTGATGTCCTGGCGCTCCCGCCAGAAGCCGCCGGTGATCTTCACCGCGCCGAGGGGGAGTCGGTGCTGTGCTGGATTGATCCTTCGCTGCGCTCGGGATGACATGAGGGAAGGTAACCACTGCCCGCCAGCATCGAGCAAGAGTTCAGTGCAAACGATTGCCGTCGGATGAGTCGCAGACTGCAAACGATTGCGGAAAGCCGTTGTCATGCTCTTGACATCGTCGCGAAATCTCCGTGACCATGAGGCCGTCGTTCCATTCGAAGCTGACTAGATATTCAGATTCTGGTCAGTGCAGCAGCCGCCCCCTGCCGAAAGTGAGGCACGGAAACGATGACCGAAGCTTCCACCGGCTGGACCCGCCGCGGGTTCGTTGCCACCTCCGCAGCCGTCGGAGCCGCCGCCTCCCTGGGCATCACGGTGCCGGCGCAGGCCCGGACCGCCAGAGACCGGGTGCCCGCGTTCCCCGGTGCCGAAGGTGCCGGCAAGTGGTCGACCGGAGGCCGCGGCGGAGCTGTCTACGAGGTGACCAACCTCAACGACTCCGGGCCGGGCTCACTCCGCGACGCCGTGTCCGGCTCGAACCGCACCGTGGTCTTCCGGGTCTCCGGCACCATCGAGCTCGAGACCGGCCTGGAGATCGCCGGCAACAACCTGACCATCGCGGGTCAGACCGCCCCCGGCGGCGGCATCTGCTTGTCCGGACGCGGCACCAGTATCAAGGGCGGTGCCCACGACATCGTCATCCGCTACCTGCGGTTCCGGCTCGGCGATCGCAACGCGGCCGCCGACGACGCGTTCAACACCAACGTGCCCGGCTCGGTCAGCCCGCAGATCCGCAACCTGATCATCGACCACTGCTCGTTCAGCTGGGCGGTCGACGAGTGCCTGTCGCCGTACGGGAACTTCGACGTCACCATCCAGTGGTGCATCATCGCCGAGGGTCTCGCGCTGTCCGCGCACCCGAAGAGCCGGCACGGGTACGGCGGGATCTGGGGTGGCGAGCGGAACAGCTACCACCACAACCTGATCGCCCACCAGGGCGGCCGGCAGCCGCGGTTCGGGTACACCGAGAACATCAACCTCGAGGTCGACCACCGCAACAACGTCGTCTACGACCACGGCCACACCTCGGTGTACGGCGGTGAGTGGGCCAACGGCATCAACATCGTCGGCAACTACTACAAGCCCGGCCCGAGCACCCTGGCCGAGGTCGCACCGGTCATCGTGAGCGCGAACCGCGGTGGCCAGTGGTACGTGGCCGGCAACCAGGTCGTGGGCCATCCGGACGTCACCGCGCACAACCGTCGCGGCATCCGCTACCCGATCGGCGGCATCAACGAGCTGTCCCGGCCGCAACCGTTCGCGGACGAGCTCGACACCCAGTCCGCGGCCAAGGCGTACGACGCCGTACTCCAAGGTGCCGGGGCCACCCTGCCCAGGCGCGACGCGGCCGACGCCCGCATCGTCAACGACGCCCGCAACGGCACCGGCCGGCTGATCAACTCGCAGAAGGAGGTCGGCGGCTTCCCGGTGCTGGTCTCGACCGAGCCGCCGGTCGACTCCGACCACGACGGCATCCCGGACTGGTGGGAGAAGGCGAACGGCCTCGATCCCAACGACCCGACCGACGCCCAGAAGATCGCGCCCAACGGTTACACCTATCTGGAGAACTACCTCAACTCGATCGTTCCCGACCCGGTCGGCAACCCGACGGTCCGGATCACCAGCCCGACGCACAACGAGGTGATCGCGGGCCGGACCGCGCCGACCCTGACGATCGATGCATCCGCAGCCGCGGACAAGGGCGGCGAACTGGCCGCGGTCGAGTTCTTCGTCGGCGACCAGCTCATCGGCACGGCGAACGCGGCGCCGTACCGGGTCGACTGGAAGAACGTTGCTGATGGCACCTACTACCTGACCGCGCGGGCGACCGACCGCAACGGCACGTCGACCCAGTCGACGCCGGTGCCGGTGCACGTCAACGTGCAGGCCGGGACTCCGGGCTGGACCTCGGCGTCCGTGGGCAAGCCCCCGCTCGCCGGCTCGGGCAGCATCTCGAACAACGTTCTCACCATCAAGGGCTCCGGCCGGATCCGGGACCGGTCCAGCAACTTCCACTACGTGTACCGCAAGCTGCAGGTGGGCGGACAAGGGTCGGTCTCGCAGATCACCGCGCGGCTGGACAAGCTCCACAAGGTGGCCAACGGTCTCGTCGCCGGCCTGATGATCCGGGACAGCCTGGACCCGGCCGCACCGTTCATGTTCGGCGGCATCGGGTACGGCGTGGCCGGCCCGGGCAGTGTCGCCGACGACGGCGGGATGAAGGCCCAGGCGATCCGGATCCAGACCCATGGGGCGGAGCCGAGTATCGGCCCGTGGCCCTGGTCCGACGACTACATGGATGCCACCAAGCAGTACTGGCTGCGGTTGCTCCGTCGCGAGCGTCCGCAGGCACGGGAGGTCGAGTTCGAGGCCTTCATCTCGACCGACAAGGTCAAGTGGGACCGGTTCGGCTATGAGCGGATCGCGATGCCGAGCCGGACCTTCTACATCGGCTTCGCGATCGACGGGGGCAAGGAAGACAACGGCCTCGTCGACTACGGGACCGCGCAATTCAGCAACATCACGGTCGAGCAGTGAGGAAAGTGACGATGTCCCAAGAGCTACGCAAGGTCGACCGGCGACGGGTGCTGCAGGGTGGTCTCGGCTTGCTGGTCGCGGCCACCGTGCCCGGCTGCAGCTTCTTCGACACCAAGCCCGCCGGCGCCGGCGCTCAGGCCGCCACCGCCGATCAGCTGGAGTCGCCGATGCTGAAGGCACTGGTCGACAAGGGCACGCTGCCGCCGCTGGCCGAGCGGCTGCCGAAGAACCCGCCGGTGATCAAACCGCTGGCCGGCAAGTCGATGTACGGCGGAACCTGGCGGTCGGCGATGCTGACCCAGGAGGACACCCAATGGCTGTGGTACGCGCTGGCCTACGAGCCGCTGATCCGCTGGAAGGCGGACAAGACCGGCAAGCCCGGGTACGACGAGATGGAGGCGAACACCGCCGAGTTCACGGTCGATGCCGACAGCAAGGTGTTCACCTTCAAGCTCCGCGAGGGCCTGAAGTGGTCCGACGGCAAACCGTGCACCGCGGACGACCTGCTCTTCACGGTGCTGGAGGTCCAGTGTGACTCGGGGCTGCACCCGGACGGCATCTACGACGCCTTCCTGTCGCCGGACACCGAGAAACTGGCGACGATCGAGAAGGTCGACGAGCGGACGGTGAAGTTCACCTACACCGCACCGCAGCCGTCGCTGCTCGGTCAGATCGCCGACGCCATCTTCCTCCGCGAGGGCGCCTACGGGATGCTGCTGCCGAAGCACTACTTCCAGCAGTTCCACCTCAAGTACAACCCGAACGCGAACGCGCTCGCGAAGAAGGCCGGCGTCGGCAGCTGGACCGACCTGTTCGCCCAGAAGCAGAACCCGTGGACGAACCCGGACCAGCCGACGCTGGCAGCGTGGAAGGTGGTCACCCCGCTGGGCAAGGGCTCCGCGGTCACCCTGACCCGGAACCCGTACTACTGGAAGGTCGACGACCAGGGCCGCCAGTTGCCGTACATCGACGCCTGCCGGGTCGAGGTGGTCCAGGACGCCCAGGTCGAGCTGCTCAAGGTGATGAACGGCGAGTTCGGCATGCAGTACCGCAACTTCGGTACGCCGCAGAACAAGCCGGTGGTGGCGCAGAACCGGGAGAAGGGCACCTACCGGATCTTCGAGGTGCCGACCCAGCTCACCAACACGATGATCATCGGCATCAACCAGACCCACAAGAACCCGGTCAAGCGGGCGCTGTTCGCGAACAAGGACTTCCGGATCGGCCTGTCGTACGCGATCAACCGCAAGGAGATCATCGACGCGGTGTACGCCGGTCAGGGTGAGCCGTGGCAGTGCGCTCCGCCCAAGGATTCGCCGTACTACAACGAGCAGCTGGCCACGCAGTACCTGGAGTTCGACGAGGCGAAGGCGAACGAGCACCTGGACAAGGCCGGGCTGACGAAGAAGGCGGCTGACGGCCGACGGCTCGGTGCGGACGGCAAACCGGTGTCGGTGACCGTGCTGGTGAGTGAGTCGTTCCCGGACCACGTCGAGGCGATCGAGTTCGTGAAGAAGCGCTGGCGTGCCGTCGGTGTCGAGTTGCGGACCCAGGCCGTCAGCGAGGACCTGGCCAAGGAGCGGGTCCGGGCCAACGACCACGACGCGGGGACCTGGACCGGCGGCACCTTCGTGCTGCCGACCGGTACCGGCGGGGACCACTACTGGGTGCCGACCAACGACGGCAGCGCACGGTACGGCATCGGCTGGGCGCAGTGGTACCAGTCCGACGGTGAGGAAGGTGTCGAGCCGCCGGCCGAGGTCAAGAAGCAGCTCGAGCTGTTCACCAAAGGGCGGCAGGAGCCGGACCCCGGGAAGACCCTCCAGCTGGGCAAGGAGATCCTGCAGATCGCCGCCGACCAGTTCTACTACATCGGCACCAGCAGCGTGCCGAACACCTACGGGATCGCCAAGAACGACTTCCACAACGTCCCGGAGAAGATGATCGAGGCCGTTGCCCCCGGCATCGTCCACCCCGAGCAGTTCGCGATCGGTTCGTAGATGCTGCGCTTCCTCGCCCGGCGGCTGATCTGGATGGCGGTGACGCTGGCGGCGATCTCGTTCGTCACCTTCGTCGTCATCAAGCTGCCGCCGGGCGACTACACCTCCACGGTCATCGCGAACGCCGAGGCCCGCGGCCAGGACATCCCGGACTCACAGATCGCCGAGCTCAAACGGCACTACGGCCTGGACAAGCCGTTCCTGGTGCAGTACTGGACCTGGATCTCCGGCGTGGTCCTGCACGGCGACCTCGGCCAGTCCTTCGCCTGGAACCAGTCGGTGGCCAGCCTGATCGGCAACCGGGTGCTGCTCTCGATCCTGCTGTCGATCGGCAGCCTGCTGTTCGTCTGGTCGATCGCCTTCCCGATCGGTATCTACAGTGCGCTGCGGCAGTACTCGCCCGGTGACTACGTCGCGTCCTTCCTCGGCTTCATCGGGATGGCCGTGCCGGAGTTCATGCTCGCGCTGGTGATGATGTACATCGGGTTCAAGTACTTCGGTCAGAGCGTCGGCGGACTGTTCTCACCCGAGTACGCCGACGCGGCCTGGAACCTGGGCAAGCTGCTCGACCTGATTTCGCATCTCTGGGTGCCGATAGTCGTGGTCGGCGTGGCCGGCACCGCCGGGCTGATCCGGATCACCCGGGCCAACCTGCTCGACGAGCTGCACAGGCCGTACGTCGCGACCGCACGGGCCAAGGGGTTGCCGGAGTGGAAGCTGCTGCTCAAGTACCCGGTCCGGATGTCGCTCAGCCCGTTCTTCAGCACGGTCGGCTGGCTGCTGCCCGGCCTGATCAGCGGCGAGACGATCGTCTCGGTCGTGATGAGCCTGCCGACGAGTGGCCCGCTGCTGCTCGGCGCGGTGAAGAGCCAGGACATGTACCTGGTCGGCAGCTTCGTGCTCATCCTCAGCGCGCTGACGGTGATCGGCACGATGCTCAGCGACCTCGCGCTGGCCTGGTGGGACCCGCGGATCCGACACCGGCTGTCGAAGGGATAGGCCCGGATGCTTCAGCAGACAGAGACCGTCGAACCGGACGCGCAGCACGAAGCCGGCCCGGAGGTGGTGAAGAGCCTGCGAGACCATGGCGCACTGCCGCAGTGGCGGCTGATGTGGCGCCAGTTCCGCCGGCACAAACTAGCGTTGATCGGGCTGATCGTGCTGGTCCCGATCTACTTCATCGCGGTCTTCTCCGGGTTCTTCGCGCCCGCCGCCAGCGACTCGGCGCACACGTCCCTGCCGTACGCACCGCCGCAGCGGGTGCACATCTCCGGCGAGCACGGCCTGTTCGTCTACGGGTACTCGTCCACGCGCGACCAGGAGACGTTCGAGCAGACCTTCACCGTCGACAGGAACAAGATCGTCGACGTCGGCCTGTTCGTCCGCGGCGACGAGTACAAGGTGCTCGGCCTGATCCCGTCCGACATCCACCTGATCGGACCGGTCCAGGCCGGCGACCCGTTCTTCCTGCTCGGCGCCGACCAGTCCGGCCGGGACCTGCTGTCCCGGCTCATCCACGGTGCCAAGGTGTCGTTGTCGATCGGTCTGGTCGGCGTGTTCGCCAGCTTCCTGCTCGGCATCCTGATCGGCGGCATCTCCGGGTACTTCGGCGGTCCGGTCGACAACGCGATCCAGCGCGTCATCGAGTTCATCATGTCGATCCCGACGCTGCCGCTGTGGATGGCGTTGTCGGCGTCCTTGCCGAACAGCTGGGGACCGCTGACCAGGTACTTCGCGATCACGGTGATCCTCTCGCTGATCGGCTGGACCGGACTGGCCCGCGACGTCCGCGGCCGGTTCCTCAGCCTGCGTGAGGAGGACTTCGTGATGGCGGCCCGGCTGGACGGGGTCAGCCGCGGCGGGATCATCGTCGGCCACATGGTTCCGTCGTTCGCCAGCCACATCATCGCGTCGGTGTCGATGGCGGTGCCGCGAATGATCCTCGGCGAGACCAGCCTGAGCTTCCTCGGCCTCGGCCTGCAGGCACCGGCGGTCAGCTGGGGTGTGCTGCTCGAGGGAGCGCAGAACATCCGGGCGGTCGCCACCGCACCCTGGCTGCTCGCGCCGGGTCTCGCGGTCGTGGTCGTCGTACTGGCCATGAACTTCGTCGGCGACGGCCTCCGCGACGCGGCCGACCCCTACAAGTAGGAGGACTTTCATGCAGCCTTTGTTGGAAGTCCGGGATCTCAGGACTCACTTCGAGCTGGAGGACGGGGTGGTCAAGGCCGTCGACGGTGTCAGCCTGACCGTTCCCCGGGGGCGCACGCTGGCCGTGGTGGGGGAGTCGGGGTGCGGCAAGAGCGTCACCGCACGATCCATCCTGCGCCTGGTCGAGCGCCCGGCCCGGATCGTCGGCGGCCAGATCCTGCTGTACGGCGACCAGCCGTCCGACGACCCGCTGGACCTGCTGGCCGCGAAGGACAAGCGACTGCGCCAGGTGCGGTGGTCGGAGATCGCGATGGTATTCCAGGAGCCGATGGCCTCGCTCAGCCTGGTGCACACGATCGGCAACCAGATCATCGAGGCGGTCCGGTTGCACGAGAATGTCGGCAAGGCCGAGGCCCGCGAACGGGCGATCGAGATGCTCGGCCGGGTCGGCATCCCCGACCCGAAGCGCCGGGTGGACTCGTACCCGTTCGAGCTCAGTGGGGGCATGCGGCAACGCGCGATGATCGCGATGGCGCTGTCCTGCCGGCCGCGGTTGCTGATCGCGGACGAGCCGACGACGGCCCTGGACGTCACGACGCAGGCGCAGATCCTCGACCTGCTGCAGGATCTCCAGCAGGAGCTCGGCATGGCGATCATGCTGATCACGCACGACCTCGGGGTGGCCGCACAGGTCGCCGACGAGGTGGCCGTGATGTACCTGGGCGAAGTGGTCGAACACGGACCGGCCGCGTCGGTGCTCACCGAGCCGAAACACCCCTACACCCGGGCGCTGGTCCGATCGGTGCCTCGGCTGGGTCAACGCGGCCAGGGCCGGCTGGACGCCGTACGTGGGACTGTGCCGCCGCCGTACGAACGCCCGTCGGGGTGCCGGTTCCATCCACGCTGTGACGCGTTCATGGCCGGGAAGTGCGACCTGACCGTGCCGGCCCGGGTGCGGAGCGACGACATCGACGTCGCCTGCCTGCTGTACGCCGAGGAGGAACGATGAGGAGCGACTTGCTGACCACCGAGGGCCTGACCATGCATTTCCCGTTGCACACCGGGTTCTTCGGCCGGAACCGCGGCGTGGTGAAGGCGGTTGACGGGGTCGACCTGTCGATCAAGGCGGGCCGGACGCTGGGACTGGTGGGGGAGTCGGGCTGCGGTAAGACGACGCTCGGCCGCTGCATCGTCCGGGCGTACGAACCGACGGCGGGCAGCATCCACTACGACGGCGTGGACCTGGCGAAGCTGTCCGAGAAGGAGCTGAAGCCTTACCGCGCCGAAGTGCGGCTGATCTTCCAGGACCCCCACGCGTCCCTCGACCCGCGCAAGACACTGCGCGACATCATCGCCGAGCCGCTGCGGGTCCAGGAGCGCGGATCGCGCGACGCGATCGACGACAAGGTCGCGGCCCTGCTCGAGCGGGTCGGACTGCGAGCGGAGTACGCGCATCGCTACCCGCATGCTTTCAGCGGTGGTGAGCGGCAGCGCGTGGTGATCGCCCGGGCGCTGGCGACCGATCCGCGGCTGGTGGTCGCGGACGAGGCGGTCAGCGCGCTCGACGTGTCGGTCCGGGCCCAGATCCTCAACCTGCTCAAGGACCTGCAGGAGGAGTCCGGTCTCACGTACCTGTTCGTCTCCCACGATCTCGGCATCGTCGAGCACGTCGCCGACGACGTCGCGGTGATGTACGTCGGCAAGCTGGTGGAGAGCGCTTCGACCGAGGAGCTCTACGGCAAGCCGCTGCACCCGTACACCGAGGCGCTGCTGAGCGCCGTACCCGATCCTGATCCGGCGTCGCGCGGCAAGCGGTCGCGGATCATGCTGCGCGGCGAGATCGCGGATCCCTCCAAGGTGCCGCCCGGCTGCCCGTTCAGTCCGCGCTGCGGCTACGCCGAGGAGCGCTGCCGCACCGAAGTACCTCAGCTGCGGGAGATCGGCGGGCGCCGCGTCGCCTGTCACTTCGCCGAGCAGCTCGACCTGAAGGGTGTCACCACGGCCGCCCGTCAACCAACAACCGCCTGACACCACCGCCCCATACGAAAGGCCCACCATGTCTGACAACCAAGGTATGTCCCGCCGCGGGTTCGTGCGAAACAGCGCCCTGCTCGGCGGTCTCGCCGCATTCGGCGGCGCGCTCCCCGGCACGGCCGCCGCCGCGACCACCAGCTCCACCTCCGCCGTCCCGCGCGCCGGTACGCGCTCCGCGGCCGGCACGGTCGACATCCCGAACAAGTACGGCAAGCCGTTCTCGGTGGCCGATGACGAACTGTTCATCTTCGCGGCCAACTTCAAGCCGCTCGAGTACGGCGCGAACGCCGACCGGCAGGCGAGCCGGTACTTCGACACCGTGCTCGGCGACGCGATCCGGGCCAGGTTCCCCGGCGTGAAGATCAAGTACGCGACCTGGGACTTCCCGATCCGCTACGAGGACATCGCCAGGGCCGGCCGGGTCCCGGACCTGATCATCGAGGACCCGCGGCTGCGCATCGACCGCGACCTCGAACCGCTCGGCTGGGTCCAGGACATGACGCCGCTGGTCCAGCAGGCCGGGATCGACCTGACCGCGCTCAACGTCGGCTCGGTCGAGCAGGTGAAGTCCCGCTCCGACGGCGGCCTGTACGGCGTCCCGTTGTTCATCGACGAGAGCCTGCTGTTCTACAACAAGCTGATCTTCGACAGGTTCGGGGTCCGCTACCCGGCCCTCGGTTCGACCTACGACGACGTCTACAAGGTGGCGCAGCGGCTGACCCGGCAGGACGGGATCGACCACTACAAGGGCTACATGCAGCACCCGGACAACTACCTCGCGATGAACCAGCTCGGGCTCTACCCGTTCGTCCCCGGTTCCAGCGAGCAGCCGGCGCCCGAGGACGTCAAGGTGAACCTGACCAGCGCGGAGTGGAAAGCCGTCGCGAACAACCTGTACCGGTTCCTGATGATCCCGCGGAACAACTTCACCACCGTGGACGACTTCTTCAAGGGCGACATGTCCTTCCCTGGTCATCTGGCGATGGCGGTGAACAACCTGTCGAAGCTGAACGCGTACGCCCTCAGCCCGCTGTACGTCGAGGACGACGACGCGGAGGAGTACGCCGAGTGGGCCAAGAGCGTCAAGATCGGCGTCACCTCCATGCCCGTGCTGCAGCGCGGTTCGAAGGCCATCTACCAGCCGGACACCCGGGCCGCGTTCGTCCCGCCGCAGTCCGCGCACAAGGAGCAGGCGCTCGACATCGTCAAGTACCTGGTCTCGGAGGAGATGCAGACCCGGATCTCGTCGTACGGCATGAAGGCGGTGCTGAAGACCGACGCGGTGGTGAACGCGTTCGGCTCGGCGATCCCGCAGCTGAAGGCGATCGACACCTCCGCGGTGTACTGGGGTGAGAACGCGGTGGTCAAGAACTACCAGAACACCGAGTACTGGGACATCCCGCTGTACAAGGTCTTCCGGCAGCACGTGCTCAAGGACGGCATGGACGTCGACTCGTCCCTGCTGGTCACCGAGCAGCAGGACATCCCCAACTACATCAAGGCGCAGGCGGCCGCGGGACTCACATGGTGACGGATCCCCGTTTCGACGGACGTCTCCGGTCATCCGGAGACGTCACGGAGGCTCTGCTGCCGACCTTGCACCCCGGCGACAGCCACGCCGCCACCCTCGTCGAGACTCCGGCGGGCGACCTGCTGTGCGCCTGGTTCAACGGTCCGGGGGAGGGGGAGCCGGAGACGAGCATCGTCTTGTCCCGGCTCCCCGCCGGGTCTTCCACCTGGACGGTGCCGGAGCCGATGTCCGCCGACCCCGACCGCTCGGAGCAGAACCCACTGCTGTTCGTCCTGCCGTCGGGTGAGGTCTGGCTCCTGCACACCTCCAACGAACCCCACGACCAGAGCACCTCGCACGTGATCCGCCGGATCTCGCGCGACGGCGGCCTCAGCTGGGACCCCGGCACGGTGCTCTTCGACCGGCCCGGAAGCTTCATCCGCAACCCGGTCGTTGTCCTGAGCAACGGTGACTGGCTGCTTCCGGCGTACCACTGCGACAAGGACGGCGAGACCACGGTCGTCCAGCTCAGCACCGACCATGGCGCGACCTGGACCCAGGTGGACCTTCCCGACGCGCTCGGCCAGGTCCAGCTGAGCATCGTCGAGCTCGCCTCGGGCGAACTGCTCGGCTACTTCCGCAGCCGGGCCGCCGACCGGATCCACCGCTCGGTCTCCAAGGACGGCGGCCGGACCTGGTCGGCGCCGGAGCGGACCACGCTGCCGAACAACAACTCCGCGATCCAGCTGCTCCGGCTGACCGACGGCCGGCTCGTGCTCGTCTTCAACGACTCGTCGGCCGAGCGCGACCAGTTCCGGTGGGTTCCGGACGGCAAGGGCGGCATACGGCGGAAGACTCTGCGCACCCCGCTGACGCTGGCGTTGTCCGAGGACGACGGCGCCACCTGGCCGTACTGGCGAAACCTGCAGGTGCAGGACGAGGAGTATCGCGACAACGAGTTCGGGTACTCGTACCCGACGATGCTGCAGACCCGCGACGGCCGGCTGCACGTCGCGTACTCGTACCTGCGCAAGACGATCAAGCACGTGATCCTGACCCCGGAGTGGATCGAGGCGGGAGACCGACTGCCATGAGCAGTGCTAAATACCTTTCCCACCCCACCGCCCCGGCCGCGGAACGGTGGGGCGTGCACGAGCTCACCTGGTCCGGGCCGTCCGACGGCAACCCGTTCCTGGACGTCGAGCTGCGGGTCGCCTACACGTTCCGGAATCGGGTCGTCACCGTCGACGGCTTCTACGACGGCGACGGTGTCTACCGGGCCCGGTTCATGCCGGATCGGGTCGGCCGCTGGGAGTACGTCACCAGCAGCTCGGCACCGGAGCTCGACGGTCATCGCGGCTCGGTCGAGTGCGTCCCGCCCGGCCCGTGCAACCACGGGCCGGTCGGGGTGCACGGCGCCCACCACTTCGCGTACGCCGACGGCACCCGGTACGACTGCATCGGTACGACGTGCTACCACTGGACCTACGAGTCGAAGGAGATCCAGGAGCTCACGCTCGACTCGTTGCGCTCGGCACCTTTCGACAAGGTGCGGATGTGCCTGCTGCCGACGGACGGCATGCGGCCGGAGCGGCTGCCGTTCGCCGGGACGTTCGGTGCGGTGGACGTGGACCGCTTCGATCCGGCGTTCTTCCAGCACTTCGAGAGCCGGATCGCGGATCTGCTCGAGCTGGGCATCCAGGCCGACCTGATCCTGTTCCACCCTTACGACCGGGGTGTGTGGGGCTTCGACCGTCTCACGCCTCAGCAGGATTCGTCGTACCTGCGTTACGTGGTCGCCCGGCTCGCGGCGTACCGGAACGTCTGGTGGTCGCTGTCGAACGAGTACGACTTCAACCGGGAGAAGACGATCGCGGACTGGGACCGGCTGCTGCAGCTCGTGCAGCGGTTCGACCCGTACCAGCGGCTGCGGTCGATCCACAACGGCACCAAGATGTACGAGGTCTTCACGCCGTACGACTTCGGCAAGCCGTGGATCACTCACCAGAGCGTGCAGCACTGGGACGGCGCCGAGGTCGCCGCGTGGCGGGCGTGCCCGAAGCCGGTGGTGATCGACGAGATCGGCTACGAGGGCAACGCCGGCCGCCGCTGGGGCAACCTCACCGCGACCGAGCTCGTGCACCGCTTCTGGCAAGGCATGTCGGCCGGCGGGTACGTCGGCCACGGCGAGTCCTTCGTCGACAAAGAGACGCGGGCCTGGATCTCGGTCGGAGGACGCCTGTACGGCGAGAGCCCGGCGCGGATCGCGTTCCTCCGCGACGTGATGGCCGGCCTACCGCGTCTCGCTGATGGCGATGTGGACCCTGACCGGTGTGTTCTGCACTATCTGGGCGACCGCCAGCCCTCAGCCGTCGACCTGGATCTCCCACCCGGGGACCCGTACCACTTCGACCTGATCGACACCGTGGCCATGACCATCACGGCGCTCCCGGACCCCTACTCCGGGCGCTGCCGCGTGCCTCTTCCGGGCCGCCCGTACCTAGCCCTGCGAGGAACCCGATGACCGAGATAGAACGCTGGGGCCTCCTCGAGCTAGCTGTCGGCAACGCCCCCGCCACGGTCCAGTTCCACCACGAGTCCGGGCACACCGCCTATGTCGAATCCTTCACCGATACCGATGGCGAGCTACTACGGTTCATGCCCAGTCTGGAGGGCAACTGGCACTACACACTCGCCGATGAAACCCGGACGTTCACCTGCACCCCGGCCACGACTCGCGGGCCGATCCGTCGACACGGCACCTCGTTGCGCTGGTCCGACGGCACGCCGTACCACCCCCTGACCACCACGTGGTTCGGCCTGGACGGCTACTGGTCCGAGGCAGGCCGCGCCCTGGCCGCTTCTCCCTTCAACCGCGTCCGCCTCCGCGCGCACCCGGACTCACTCACTCACCTCGACACCCAGATCCAGGACCTCTTGGCGATCGAGGCCGCCGCCGAGGTCCTTATCCCACCTTCCGATCAGTCCTTCGTCCGCGAACTGGTCAATCGCCTGGCCGCCTACCGCAACGTCACCTGGTGCCTGGAGGCGACGTCCGACGTACGAGCTCTGGCCGAACTGATCGCCGAGCAAGACTCCAGTCAGCACCTCATCTCCGTCCACGCGGCACCGACGGCTGTCGACCCCGGCACCCCCTGGTTGACCCATCTCAGCGTCCCATTGGAGAACCTGCGTGCTGTCTCAGCACTCCGCCGGGACTACTGCAAGCCAGTCCTCGTGGATGCCTGCGGCTACGAAGGCAACGGCACCACACCGGACACCAGCCTCACCCCGCAGGAACTACTCACCCGGATCTGGGAAGGGACGGTCCGCGGCGCGCACGTCACCCACGGCGAGTGGTACGTCGACGCAGACGGCGGACCGTGGTCCGGTGGGGGAGCCAGGCCGATCGGTGTGGTCGCGCAGCGCTTGCGACTACTGCGTGAGGTGCTGGACGAGCTGCCCGAAGGTGTTGAGCCGATCGACGACTACCGGGACGCGCCGACACTCGCCGTACCAGGGAGCTATTACCTGCAGTACCTCGGCGAGCACCAGTTCCCGGACCGCACCTTCAGTCTGCCGTCCGGGACCTACCAGGTGGAGGTCCTGGACGTGTGGAACCACAGCGTCCGCCGTACGCACGAGACAGTTACCGACGCGCTCACCGTCCGGCTGCCCGGCACGCAGTACCAGGCCATCCAGATCCGCCGGACCACCTGATGCCCGCGCTCACCTCAGGCGACCGCACCGCGGAGCTGCGCAGAACCCCCGACGGAGTGGTCCTTCACCTCGCCGCGACCAGTTCGCCGACCTCCCCAACCACCTCGGCGGTCATGACGTATGTCGAACGCCCAATAGCTGACCTTCTGACCTGCTCGGCCGGCCGCCCGTGGCAACCGAACGCCATGCAGCCCGAGGGCTGGTGGATCTCCCGGCGACCCGGCGAGCATCGAGCCGGGTGCCGCACCGGACCAGTCGCCGTTGAAGTGCGCCTGTCCTTCGACCCGGCCGACCGCTTGAACCTCGAGCTCCGCTGGCGCAACACCGGCCAGCGCCGGCTGGGTGACCTCGCCGTCGGGCTGCTGCTCGACCTCGGCCGCCTGACCGACTGTCAGCTCACGCTGCCCGGCCTGATCTACAACGACAACCCGTCGGCCGACCCGGCTCGCGCCGTACCGCGTCTCGGACCGGCGCCCGGCGGCGGCTTCGTCGCCGAGGAGGACCGCCTGCCGATTCCCGGGGTGAACCTCGAATGGCGTGCCGGCCGCGAACGTCGCTGGCTGAGCGTCTTCTCCCGGCCGGCCGCGCGCCGTTCGGCCGACGGACTCGTGCGGTACGGCTCGCTCGGCCTCATCCGCCGCGAAGGACCGGTCGTCGCGGCACTGAGCGGCGTATTGATGTTCGACGGCAAGCAGGACGTGCGCTACGTCAGCAAGGCCGAGACCGAGTCGACCGACGACGGCTACCTGACCCTGTTGCCGGGTGAGGTCTACACGCAGCGGTTGGTCCTCGACTGGGGGCCGCAGGAGTATCGCGGTCATGCTTTCCGGCACCTTGTCCGGAGCGGTCGCTCACTGTTCGGCGAGCCCGGCGCACGACCGCTCGACCTGGACGAGATCATCGCGCGGAAAACCATTGCGCTGGACAACCGTTGGTACCGCAACGGGACGGTGGCCGGCTACACCAAGTTCAGCGATGTCACCGGCAACGGTCCGGTCAAGGCACGACACTTCCTCTACGGCTGGACCGGACAGGCGCTGAAGCTTGCCTGGTGCGACGCCCGGATCGGCTTCGAGTCCGGGGACCGTTCCCGGATCGACCGCTGCCGCGCGGCCGTCGAGTTCTACCTGGCCGGAAGTTCGACACGCACGCCAGGCCTGCGGCACAACGCGTACCAGGTCGGCAGCCGGCGCTGGACCAGCTTCCGCTCCGGCGGCCGCGCGATGGTCTCCAGTCGCGCCTACGGCGAGACGATCAACGACCTGGCCGAGATCATCGCCCTGTTCCGATCGCACGGCGAACCGGTGCCGCCGTCCTGGCCGGACGCGCTGGTCGCGTCGCTGAAGTTCCTCCGTACGGCGTTGCTGCCGGACGGCACGTTCCCGATCGGCTGGCGACTGGACGGTGCGCCCGTGTCCACCGCGGTCTCGGCAGCCGGGATCCCGTGTGTCCTCGCCGCGCTGAAGGCGTCCGCCGTACTCCACGACTCGTGGCTGTTGTCAGAGGCAACGACGTGGCTGACCCGCTACCACGGCCAGCACGCGCGCACCTTCGACCGCCCGTTCGCCCGCTCCACCCTCGACGCCGCCTGCGAGGACAAGGAAGCCGGGATGTACTTCTTCCTCGCGGCGTACGAACTCTTCCGCCTCACCGGCGACCACCTGTACGCCTCCTGGGCCGAGGTCGCGGCCGCCTGGCTGCTCACCTGGGTCTACGTCTGGTCCCCCGAACAGGACCTGGACGCACCGCTGCGCGCGGCCGGCTTCAACGCGATCGGCTGGCCGACGGTGAGCGTCCAGAACCACCACCTGGACGCGTTCTTTCCCAGCTACGAACTGAGGGAGTTCGGCACCTTGACCGGCAGCCCCGCGTACGTCGCCGCCGCGGAAACGACGATGAACGCCCTGGGCCAAGGCATCTGCGCCGCCCCGGGCGACTGGGGTTTCCAGATCATCGGCGAACAAGGCGAAGCCGTCTTCCAAACCCACTGGCAACGCCGAGGCCACGCCAACACCTGGAACCCCTCGTGGGTCATCGCCGTCCCCCTGGCCAACGCCCTCCGCCTCCGCGAGTCCACAAGATGACCGACCACCTGGTCCTGGGGCGACTGCGATGACCGAGCATCTCATCACCGAGTACGGGGCTCGGCCGGGGTTCGACTGCACGGCGGCGCTCGGGCGCGCGATCCAGGCGTGCGAGCTGACCGGCGGTCGGGTCGTCGTCCCCGCGGGCCTGTTCCTCACCGGCCCACTCCGCCTCCGCAGCAACGTCGACCTGCACCTCGCCGCCGGCGCGACACTGCGGTTCCACGCCGACCCGGCGACGTACCCGATCGTGCGCACCCGCTGGCAAGGCATCGAATGCCTCAGCCACTCCCCACTGATCTACGCGTACGACGAGGTGAACATCGCCGTCACCGGACCCGGCACCCTGGACGGCGGCGCCTCCCTGGAAACCTGGTGGCGCGACACGAAGCCGGTCGACGACTGGAACCGGCTGCTGCGGATGGTTCGCGACGACGTCCCGGTCGAGGAGCGGATCTTCCCACCGGGCCACGGCTTCCGTCCCAGCTTCATCCAGCCGTACCACTGCCGCCGCGTCCGCATCGAGGACGTCCGCATCATCAACGCCCCGATGTGGGTCGTCCACCCGGTGCTGAGCTCCGACATCGTCATCCGCGGCATCACCGTCGACACCCGCGGCCCGAACAACGACGGCTGCAATCCCGACTCCTGCCGCGACGTCGTCATCAGCGGCTGCTCCTTCGACACCGGCGACGACTGCATCGCGATCAAGTCCGGCCGCGACGCCGACGGCCGCCGTGTCGCACAGCCCTGCGAGAACATCATCATCGAGAACTGCCGCTTCGGCACCGGCCACGGCGCCGTCACCATCGGCAGCGAAACCAGCGGCGGCATCCGTCACGTCCTCGCCCGCGACCTCCACATCACCGGCCCCCACGTCGACCACGCCCTGCGCCTCAAAACCAACTCCCACCGCGGCGGCCTGATCGAACACATAACCCTCCAAGACTGCACCGTCGACTCCCTCACCGCGGCCGCAGTCCTCATAGACACCCACCACGCGGATCCGGAGCTCACCGGCTCCCACCCCCCGACGCTCCGCAACATCACCATCTCCGGCCTCCAGGTTCACCACGCCCCGAAAACCCTGGAAATCCGCGAATCCCCGCAAACCCCGATCCACCACTTGACCTTCACCACAACCCACACAGCCGCCGCCCCCAGAAGCTCCTAAACCCCCGGACCTCATCCACCCTGACTTTCAACCTCAGCGCCGTCAGGTGCTTGTGAGGATGACTAGTTGTCGGGTGGCTCGGGTCATGGCTACGTAGCGGTCGACGGCTCCCTCGATGCCCTCGCCGTACGTCTCCGGGTCGATGAGAACGACCAGGTCGAACTCGAGCCCCTTCGCCAACTCCGGAGTCAGCGACCGTACTCTGGACGCCGTACCGGATGCGCCCACCACACCGTCTGCCGTCCCGTCGGCGGTGATGATGCAGGCGACTCCGTCGGCGTGTTCGGCGAGCCAGCCGTCGAGGATCGAGCGCAGCTCGGCAACAGATCCGTGGAGGACCGGGAGGTCGCTGCGGCGGATCGACGTCGGCACGTTGGCGTCCGGGAGCGCGGCGCGGATGACCGGCTCGGCTTCCGCCATCACCTCTTCCGGCGTCCGGTAGTTGATGGTCAGCGACGCCAGGCTGATCCGGTCGAGCCCAACCCGCGCGAGCCGTTCCTCCCACGACTCCGCGAACCCATGCCGAGCCTGGGCCCGATCACCCACGATCGTGAAGCTCCGAGACGGGCAGCGCAGCAGCAACATCTGCCACTCCGCGTCGGTCAGCTCCTGAGCCTCGTCCACGACAATGTGCGCGAACGGCCCCGCCAGCAGATCCGGGTCGGCGGTCGGCAGCGCGGTCGCGTCGACCAAGGCCTCCCGCAGATCCTGCCCCCGCAACATCGGCACCCAGCCCTCGTTGTCGTCATCGGCCTCGAGAATGTGGTCGATGACATCGGACATGCGTTCGCGTTCGGCGGCCGCGGCAGCCTGTTGCCGGCGCGTCCGTCGTGACGCCTCCGGATCGCCGAGCCGCTGCCGCGCTGCGTCCAGGAGCGGCAGATCGGACACCGTCCACGCCTGAGCATCCTTCCGCTGCAGCTTCTTGACCGCATCGGGTTCAAGCCACGGCGCACACCTGCGCAGGTACGCCGGAACCGTCCACAGGTCGCCGACGAGATCGGTCGGTTCGATCAGCGGCCACGCTTTGCTGAAGGCATCGACCAGATCCTCGTTCTGCTGAAGGGACCTGCGCAGCAGCTCATCCGAGACGTCATCGTCGTCGTACTCGTCGGCGTGCTTGTCCATCAGGATCGTCAGCAGCTCTTCCCACACCTGGTCGCGCGCCTCGTTGTGCGGCGTACCAGGATCCGCTGACCCGAACGCCTCAGCCCAATCGGCAGCGCTCAACCAGATTTCGGACCAGTGCGTCTCGACCGTCATCGGTTTGCCGGGCGGCTCCTCGTAGAGCCTGACAGCCGGCTCGATCGCCTTCACCATGTCGGCCGACGACTTCAGTCGAGCCACCTCCGGGTCGGTCTCGGCCGGCGCCGCGGTTCCCTCGGGCAGAAGATCGCGCAGTGTGCAGGTCTGCACACCCTCTTCACCCAAGCTGGGGAGAACGTCGGAAACATACGCCAGGTAGGGCTCGTGCGGACCAACGAACAGTACGCCGCCACGACGGTGACCGAGCCGCGGATCGGAGTACAAAAGGTAGGCGGTGCGGTGGAGTGCGACGACGGTCTTGCCGGTGCCCGGACCGCCGTCGACCACGAGCGCCCCGCGCGAACCAGTTCGGATGATCGCGTCCTGGTCGGCCTGGATGGTGCCGAGCACGTCCCGCATCCGGGGCGAGCGGGCGCTGCCGAGGCTGGCGATGAAGGCGGACTGGTCGTCGAGCGATGCGGAATGCCCTTCGAGCCCGTCCGGGGTGAACACCTCGTCCCAGTAGTCGGTGATCCGGCCGTGGGTCCAGCGGTACCTGCGGCGGCTCGCCAGTCCCATCGGGTTGGCGTGGGTCGCGCCGAAGAACGGCTCAGCCGCGGGGGAGCGCCAGTCGATCAGCAACCGACGTCCGGTGCTGTCGGTGAGGCCAAGGCGCCCGACGTACAAAGGCTCGGGGTTGTCCGCGCTCACGATGTGGCCGAGACACACGTCCAGGCCGAAGCGGCGCAGGGCGCGCAGACGCGCGGTCAGCCGGTGGATCTCCAGGTCCCGATCCAGCGCCTCCTGCCCGCTGCCGCCGGGTGCCTTGCGCGCAACATTGAGGCGCTCGGACAGATCGGCGATCGACTGCGCGAGGCTCTCCGCGATCGCCACGAAGTGCTGCTCGTCACCGGCGATCAGCGAAGGATCTGCCTTGGCGGTCAGGTTGTCGGGAAGGTCAAAGGCACTCGTCTTCAGGTGCTTCAATGCCGTGGCTCCTTTCGGGCAGCAGCTTCGCGGCCACCGCCGGTCGACACCGACACCCGCATCTTCGCGACTCTCGATCCGCAGATTCCGTCTTCGGCCGACGATTGTGCGCCACGAACTGGGCCTTGCGGCAAGTCCCCCCATGCGCTATATCCTGAAAGTGGCAGGGAGATGTTGTTCTCCTTGCCTCTTTTATGTCCCCTGTCCAAGCCCTTGTCGGCGGAACCTCTCGAACAGGTCCGGGCTGCCCATCTGGCCACCTTTCAGGAGCACCTGCAGGCCATCCACGGCCGGGTCCGAGCTACTGACCAGGCACAACGCGGTCCCGGGACCTAGCTGGTCCGCATCTGGCACCAGCTCAAGCGCACTGACTCCGAGACTGCGCACCACTCGGCCGGACGTATCACCTCCAGCGATCACCACCCGCCGCACCCCGGTCCTGCCCACAACCTCCCGCACAATCCCCGCCAGAGCCTGCCCCAACACCCCGACCAACTCCCGGTCGGCGGAGCCGCTACTGGGGGCGGTGGGGTTATCGGTGTGGATGATGATGCCGGGCGTGCCGGCTTGGAGGGAGATGATGGCTTGGTCTTGGGCGGGGGTTGGATCGTGGAGGGATAGGGCGGTCCAGCCTGCGGTTACGGCGTGGTGGATTTGGGTTCTGGTGTGGGGCGAATGGCTGCCTGAGACGACCAGGGTCTGGGCGGCCGTGGGTTGTTCCGGTGGGCGGCGCGGGGTGGGGGACTTGGGCGGAGAGGTGGGGGACAGGTTTAGGGTCAGGGCTCGGGAGAGACCGCCAGATCCTATGGCGAAGAGTGGGCGGTTGTTGCTGGACGCAACGATGGCTTGGCCCAGGAGGCGGAGGTCGGTGTCGGTCAGGGCGTCGAGGATGAGGGCGTGGTCGGAAGCACTGGCGTAGTAGCTGTGGGGGAGGTCGGCGTAGGACGTGAGGTGGAGGGCGCCCATGGTGAGGGTGGTTTGGTGGGCGAGGTGGCGGCGGAGGTCCGACTCGGGCATGGGGGTGGCGGGGTGGTTCGCCATGGTGGGTTGGCGGTCCAGGCGGTGGATCGTGCCGGCCTCGGCGGCGAAGTGGTGGCTGAAGACGGTGTAGCGGCCGAGCTCCGGTTGGGCTGCGAGTATCGGTACGACGGTGGGGCCGAAGATCGAGCGGCCGACTTCCAGTGCGCGGCCGATGCTGCCGAGGTGTGGTGAGGAATCGGCTGTTGAGCAGATCTTGTACTGGACGACGTGTGGACCCAGATCGCGCAGCGCGGTCAGAATCGGACGGATTTCCGCCTCCTGCTCGTCGGGACCGAGCGATCGCGCGATCCCGGCTACTCCGATCACGTCGTAGCGGCTTGCCAGGTCGTGCAGCTCGCCGGCCGGGGGGAGATCCACCAGCAGAACCGACCGTAGTCCGCACCGCTGGAACTGCAGCAGAGCGTCCGTTGAGCCGGTGAAGTCGTCTCCGTAGAACGCAGCCTCAAGCATGGTCAGCTCCTTCTCCGTCTCCGTAGAACGCAGCCTCAAGCATGGTCAGCTCCGTCTCCGTCGAACGCGGCGTCAAGCACGACGGGGTCCGAAGGTTTCTAGTGCGCGTCGTAGGGCTGGTTCTGTGTGCGCGGCGGCGTCCAGGTCCTTGCCTTCGACTGCGCACGTCCAGGCTGTGCGCATTGCTTGGACTCCGGCGGCGGGGCCGTCGGGGTGGCCGTGGATGCCGCCGCCGGCCAGGACCAGGAGGTCTGTGGTGGCGGCCCGGCGGTAGGTCTCGGGGGCGAGGCCTGGCCACTGGCCTGAAGAGAGGACGGGGAGGGTTGAGTAGCCGCCGAACAAGGGTTGCCGGACCGCGGCGATCGAGCGGACGACCTCCTCGTCGGTCTCGTAGAACTTGTTGGACAAGCCGTTCGTGTGCAGGTGATCAGCGCCCGCCAGCCGCGCCAACTTCGACCAGGCGACGAAGTCGATGCCCAAGCCCGGTGCTCTGGTGAACACACCCGTCATCGCGCGGTGTCCGTGGATCGGCAGCTCGCACCGCTCTCGCAACCACGCGAGACCGGCGAGACCGACCAGATTCACGCAGACCATCACGCAGGTGCCGCCGGCCGCGCGGACGAGGTCGTGGTTGGCCGCCATCCGGTCGAGGTCGTCGGTGATGTTGAACGCGTACATCGGCCGTCGTCCGGTCCGCGCGGCCACCTTGTCCAGCTCCTCGGTCACCACGGCAACGCGATCCGCCAGCGGTGAGTGTGCCGGATTGCCCATCAGCTCGTCGTCCTTGATGAAGTCGATCCCCGCCTCGGCCAGCTCGCGGACGACGAGCCGCAGCTCCTCGACCGGCAACCCGATGCTGGGCTTCACGATCGTCCCCAGCAACACGCCACCCGGCCGCCGCAACAGCCCACGCGTACCACGCACGCCAAACCTCGGCCCCGGATAACGTGCGGCGAACTCGGACGGCAGGTCGAGGTCCAGCAGCCGGATGCCGGCCACCTGCCTGAGCTCGAACAGGTTGCCAGCCACGGCGGCCAGCAGGTTCGGCAACGAGGGACCGAAGTTCTCCAACCCGAACGCGATCCGCACCCGCCCACTGCGACGCCGAGCCCCGGACGGCCGGATCACCCCTGGAAGGTCGCTATGATCGGTCGGCGGCAACTCCTCGACCGCCACCACCCGGGCCGCGAACCGCTCCCGCAGTTGGGCAGTCTCCCGCGCGACCGCCACGAACGTCCCCGTCGACTGCTCACCCGCGATCACCTCCGCGGCGTCCTCCAGCGGCAGATAACTCTCCACCAGGTACGTCGCCACCACCTCGGACCGGCCGTTCATCGGGTCGGGTCAATCTGGATCTTGAGGTGATCGGCACCGGCGTCGATGGCTGTCAGCACCTCAGGAGTCCGGTCGAGCGGGACGACATCGGTGATGTACGGGCGTACGTCGAGCAGGCGGTCGTTCACCAGCCGGGCGGCGGACCGGAAGTCGGCTGGAGTGTAGATCGTCGAGCCCTGAATGGTGATCTCCTTGAGGACGGCAGGGTTGAGATCGACGGACAGAGCGTCGGCGAACATCGGCAGCAGTACGACGCGGCCGCGAGGTCGAGCCAACGCCAACGCCTCGGCCAGGCAACTCGGATGACCGGACGCGACCACGACGACGTCGAACCCGTCGCCGGTGAGGTCAGCGCCTACTGCGGGCAGGTTGTCCGCGGAAGGGTCCACGACGTGCGGCACGCCTTGCCGGCCAAGGAAGTCACGGTTGTAGGCCTTCACATCACTCACCAGCACGGTCGCGGCTCCACGGATCTGGCTCACCGCAGCGAGCAGGCTTCCGATCGGACCGCCACCGAGCACCGCCACCGAGTCCCCGGCGCTCACCGAACCACCGCCCGTGCAGTGCCAAGCCACGGCCAACGGCTCGATCAAGGCGCCCTCGTCGTACCCGATCCCGTCACCCAACGGCACCAGCACCCGGGCTGGAGCAGCGAAGTACTCGCTGAGCATCCCCGGCCATCCGCCACCAGGCACCCGCTTGTCGGCACAGAGATGTGGATGACCGGCCTCACAACGTCTGCACTCCCAGCACGACAGCGCAGGCAGTACGGCGACCCGGTCGCCCGCGCTGAAGGCGGGATCGGCCGATGACACCACTTCACCCGCACCCTCATGCCCCAGCACCACCGGCGGTTTCCGGAACGGATGATGCCCCCGCCAAGTGTGCAGATCCGATCCGCACAACCCGACCGCGCGCATCCGGAGCAGCACCTCGCCATCCACCACCGGATCCGGTACGTCGACCACGACAACCTGTCGCGGCTCCTGCAGCACAGCTGCTCTCATCAGCGTCCTCCTTCGAAAACGACGCAGTCAGTCTCCGCCCGCAAACGTCAAGAAAACAAGGCGGATCCGCCAGCCTGTGGATAGAGCGTTGACATCGCCCGTTCCGAGGGTAAAGGTTTTCCCCATGGCAACGATCCCGGCGACCCTGCTGCTCGAGGAGCGGGCCGCGCTGGCGATGAACGCGGTGACCGGCCTGGCCGACGACGACCTGGACGGCATCCCGTTCTTCAGCGCGAACCTGCTCGCCCGTCCTGCCCGGCTCGACCACGGAGACTGGGACTACGGCTCCAGCCACGGGAGGCTCACCGACGCGATCCTGCTCAGCCGGCAGATGACCGGTGCCCGGGACTGGGATCCGCAGTGGGAGAAGATCGCCGACCGCTATCGGCAGACCCTGTTCGAGCTCCTGCAGGACGACGGCCTCACCTACCGCCGCGAACACCCCCGCGGCCACTGGAAGGCGAACGCCAACCTGATCGACCAGCGCGCCACCCTGCTCGCACTCACGACCACCGTCGTCGCCACCGGCGATCCGGCAGCCAAGCACGCCGCGGACAAGCAGGTCGCAGCGCTCAAGCGGATCGCGATCAAGGAACGCGACGTCTGGTTCTACCCCGCCTCGGAGTACACCGGCGAAGGCTGGCCGTCCGCCAACGCGATCGATCTGCACCTGGCGCCTGACCCCGCGTCGTTCTCCGGCCGCCTGATCATGCCGTTGCTGCGCTACCACCAGGCGACCGGCAACCAGGACGCGCTGGAGCTGTGCGAGTGGTTCGCCTGCCTCATCGTCGACAAGAGCGGCGTGTACCTGCCCGATGGCAGCTTCAACCCGGCCCGCGCCTACCGCAGCGGCCACTTCCACACCCGGGTCGGCACACTCGAAGGCTTGGCTCGCCTGGCCAGGCACACCGGCGACCATGGCTTGACCGAGTTCACCCGGCGCAGCTACGACTGGGTGCTCGCCCAAGCCACCCGGTTCGGCTGGACTCCGGGCGACCTCGCCGACCAGCGCTACGAGCACGAGACCTGTTCACTCGTCGACCTCATCGGCCTCGGTACGACGCTGGCCGGCAGCGGGCTCACGTCGTACTGGTCGGTGGTGGAGCGGTTCGTCCGCAACCACCTGGCCGCGTCGCAGTTGCGTGACGTGAGCTGGGTCGAGTCCGCCCCCGACCGATCCCACGACGAGGTGGGCTGGCGGACGTACGTCGACGTGGGTGAGCGCGTCCTGGGCGCGTTCTGTGGATACGGCGCTCCGAACGACTACGTGTCCGACGTACCACTCGGCCGCGGGCACACCAACGACGTCCAGGCCTGCTGTGTCGGCTCCGGCGTACGCGGCCTGTTCTGGGCGTGGAACAGCATCGTCACCGGCGACAGCACACTGACCAGAGTCAACCTGCTGTTCACCCGTGCCCACCACACGGTCGACGTACTGAGCCACCTACCGGTCGAAGGCAAGGTGGAGCTGATCGTCAACGAGCCGGTCGAGGAGCTCCGCCTGAGAGTGCCCGAGTGGGCCGGGTACGCGCGCCTCAGGCTCCAGCGTGGTGACGAGGAGCGCACGGGTGCTGAGCGGATCTGGGCCCCTGACGGCTACCTGTCCATCCCGAAACCACACCAGGGCGAGCGGATCGTGGTGACCTTCCCGATGGTCGAGCACACCACCACCGAGCTGGCGGCAGGCAACGAGTTCCGGACCACCTGGCGAGGCGACGACGTGATCGCGATCGACCCGCCCGGCCGGTCCCGGCCCATGTACGGCGACCGCCCGGAACACGCCGGCGGTCTGCGTGACTACGAGCTCCACCGACCCGAAACGGAGTGGTCCTGGTGACAACAGGTTGGCTGCTGACCGATCCACCCAGCGTCCCGGCTCTCACGCCGTACGACCTGCGCTGTGAGCACCGGGTCGAGCCGCTCAGCATCGGGACCAACCGGCCGCGGTTGAGTTGGCGCCTGGCGTCGCCGGTGCGTGGCGACCGTCAGGACGCGTTCCGCGTGCGGATCCAGCGCGACGGCGTACAGGTGTGGGACAGCGGCTGGCGCGCCGACGAGCAGACGTACGTCGACCACGGGGGTGCACCGCTGACGTCGCTCACCGACTACGTGTGGCGGCTGGAGGTCCGTGACGCGTCCGGCAAGGTGTGTCAGGCGTCGGCTACGTTCGCCACCTGCATCTTTCACCCGGACGAGTGGCAGGCGCGCTGGATCGAGCACGACTACGACACCGACCCGTACTTCGAGCCACCCGTCGACCGGGACGAGCCTCGCTCGGAACGCTCCGCCACACTTGCGGCACCGCGCTACTACCGCCGATCATTCGAGCTCACGAAGCCTGTCAGCAGAGCGCGGGTCTATGCGACCGCGCACGGGCTCTACCAGCTGAGCGCCAACGGCGAGCGCGTAGGCAATGACGAGCTGACTCCCGGCTGGACCGACTACCGCTACCGCCTTGCCTACCAGACGTACGACGTCACAGACCTGCTGCACGAGGGTGAGAACGTGCTTGGCGCAGTGCTCGGCGAGGGCTGGTGGTCCGGGTACGTCGGCTGGGACACCCGCAGCCAGGCTCACCACTACGGCAAGAAGCCGCAGCTGCTCGCACAACTCGTCGTCGACCACACAGACGGCTCGCAGACGGTCATCGCAACCGACAGCCGCTGGGTGGAGCGCACCGGACCCCTGCGCTTCGCCGACCTGCTGATGGGCGAGTCGTACGACGCCCGCCTCGGGCTGGGCGACTGGGCGAGCCCCGGGTACGACGCCACCGACTGGGCGCCGGCCGGCGACGTCGGAGCGGACATATCGACATTAGTTGCCGCAAGCACCGAACCGGTCCGGGTGACGGAGGATCTGCCGGCCGTCTCGGTGACTCGCCTCGAGGGCAACCGTTACATCGTCGACCTCGGCCAGAACATCGCCGGTCGCGTCCGGCTCCGGATTCGCGGTGCCGCCGCCGGTGACCGGATCCGGCTGCGGCACGGCGAGATGCTGGAGTCCGACGGCGAGCTCTACACCGCTAACCTCCGGACCGCGGACGCGACGGACTACTACGTCAGCGCCGGCCGCGCCGAGGAGTTCTTCGAGCCGATGTTCACCGTGCACGGGTTTCGGTACGTCGAGATCGACGGCTACTCGGGCGAGCTGACCACGGACGACGTCACCGGGCGGGCGCTGCACTCGGACACCCCGGTCGCCGGGCGGTTCGAGTGCTCCGATGCCGGCGTGAACCGGTTGCTGAGCAACATCCGCTGGGGGCAGCGCGGCAACTTCGTCAGCGTCCCGACCGACTGCCCGCAGCGCGACGAACGCCTCGGCTGGACCGCGGACGCACAGATCTTCCTGCCGACCGCGGCATACCAGGCCGATGTGCTGACGTTCTTCGACAACTGGCTCGGTGATCTCGCCGTCGCCCAGACTGATGAAGGCGCGATCCCGGACGTCATCCCGCACCTCATCACCGGCAGGCACGGCACGCCTGCCTGGGCGGACGCCGCGACGATCGTCCCGTGGACGCTGTACCGGACGTACGGCGACGAGCGCGTCCTACGGCAGGCGTGGCCGACGATGCGCCGGTGGGTCGACTACGTGCACGCGGCGAATCCGGATCTGATCTGGCGCAAGCGGACCAGCGGGCACTACGGCGACTGGCTGCAGGTCGGCGTACGGACGGATCGTGATGTGCTCGCGACGGCGTACTTCGCTCGGAGTGCCGAGCTCACCGCGGCGGCGGCACGGGTGATCGGGTTGGACGACGAGGCGGCGGCGTACGGCGAGCTGCGCGAGCGGATCGGGGCCGCGTTCGTCCGGGAGTTCGTGGATGCCGAGGGCAAGGTTCGGGGCGACACGCAGACCGGGTACTTGTTGCCCTTGGCTTTCGGGCTGCTGCCGGAGGAGTACGAGCAGGCGGCGGTGAAGCACCTGGTCGCCGATCTGGAGCGGCGGGGCCGGTCGTTGACGACCGGGTTCGCGGGTGTGGCCTTGCTGTGCCCGATCCTGGCCAAGTACGGGCATGTCGAGCTGGCGTACGACTTGTTGCACGATGACCGGTACCCGTCCTGGGGATACTCGATCCGGCATGGCGCGACGACGATCTGGGAGCGCTGGGACGGATGGACCGAGGAGAACGGGTTCGGTCCGGTGGCGATGAACTCGTTCAACCACTACTCACTCGGGTCGGTCGGGGCCTGGCTGTACGGCGATGTCGCCGGCATCGACCAGGCTGAGGACTCGATCGCCTTCCGTGAGCTGGTGATCAGGCCCCGGCCGGGTGGTCGGCTGACCTGGGCCGAGGGTGCGTACGACACACCCACCGGCAGGGTGTCCACGCGGTGGGAGCTCGCCGACGGGTCTCTCACCTTCGATGTGATGATTCCCCCGGGTGCGACCGCGACCGTGCACGTGCCGACGAGCGATGCGGAGTCGGTCCGGGAGTCCAAACGCCCGATCGCTGAGCAGGAGGAGGTCGACGTGCTGGAGTCCGCGGACCACACGTTGGTGTGCCGGGTGGGCTCGGGCCGCTACAGCTTCACTGCTCAGGCTTGAGGGGTACGGCGGCGGCGCGGAGGACGGGCCGTGGAGCCTCGGACAACCAGCTCACCGGTGAGGTGGGTGGTGTTGTTCGGGGCCGCCGGGTTGAAGTGTTGCCAGGCCTGACGGCCCAGCTCGACCGTTGAAACGGCGTACGTCGTGAGGCCGGGGTCGGTGTGGGCGCTCATCGGCGCGTCGTCGATGCCGGCCACCGAGAGGTCGTCCGGGACGGTCACGCCCAACTCGCGGAGACGACTGAGGACTCCGACGGCCACGTGGTCGTTGAAGGCGATCAGCGCGGTCGGTCGATGGGTGAGCGCCTCGTCGACCGCGTCGTACCCATCACGCAGCGCCGAGCCGCACGGGACGCGGATGATGGTCTGGCCCGCTGCCTCGGCGGTCCGGAAGCCGCGTTGCCGTTGCTGGTCGGACCAAGCGTTCGGCGGACCTTCCAGGTAGACGATCCGCTGGTGGCCGAGTGACCCGAGGTGCTCACACAGCTGCCGTACGCCGTGGTGATAGTCGACGACCACAGCTCCCACCGACGGATGCCGCAGTACCCGGTTGATCAGCACAAGCTTGCGGCTGGCCGCGGCGACCTCCTTCAGCCGCGGCGCGCTCATCCGTGGCGCGCACAGCAACAGTCCGTCGACCCAGCGGGCGAGCTCGATCGCCGAGCGGTACTCCCGCTCCGGGTCCTCGTCGGTCCCGGCAACGAGCGTGTGGTTGGCGTCGGCGGCGGCTTCGGCCGCGATGCCCTTGAGGATCTCGGCGAAGTACGGGTTGCCGAGATCGGGCGCGACCACCCCGATCGTCTGGCTGCTGCCGCGCAGCAGCGTCTGGGCTGCCGGATTCGGCCGGTAGCCGACCTCCTGCGCGGCCGCCCGCACCCGCTCAGCGACCTGCTCCGAGACCGGCTTGCCGCCGCTGAGCACCCGGGACACGGTCGCCGTCGAAACCTCCGCGAGCCGCGCCACGTCGTGGATCGTGGCCCGGCCGGCGCGATCCCTGGTCGACTTTCTCACCGGCTCATTGGACCACGCCACCGCCCGATTCGCTGCCACCGCACGTGTGTAAACCTTTTCCTCTTTCGGGCCAACTTGTCTCGGACGAGGTCTTGACGCGGCCTCGCCGCGCTGCGACGGTAGCCGAGGAAAAGGATTACCCGCCCACCGCCCCGGGCTTCTCCTCCCGGCGGTCCGCGCGAGGAGACCACGTGAGAAACCCCTCCCACCCGCGTCCCACCCGTTCCTACGCCGCCATCGTCTGCGTGGCCATGATCCTCGGGCTCGGCGTCTACCTCGCACCGCCCGGTACGGCGACGGCCGCCGCGAACCCGGCGACGTTCGGCCCGTTCGACCCGCGGATCGAGCTCGACGGGCACTGGGGCCGCGACGACGACGTGGCGATCACGGTGAACTCCGGCTCGTCGCTGCGCTTCCGCTTCACCGGCGACCGGCTCGGCGCCTGGTTCGATACCGCGTCGATCACCGCGCCCGCCCAGCTCTACGTCTCCGTCGACCGGGCCGAACCCGTCCTGGTCAAGGTCGACGAGGACCACAAGGTCTTCGTCGAAGGGCTCGACCCGAGTGTTGCCCATACGGCCGAGATCCTGGTCAAGGACGTCGACGAATACGCGAACCGGTGGATCGTCCCGTTGCAGTCCGGCGTCGTCCTCGAGAAGATCGAGCTCGCCCCGGCGGCCACGCTCATCCCGCTGCCGACCGAGGCCGAGCATCGCCTGGAGTTCTACGGCGACTCGATCACGCAGGGCGTGATGGCGCTCTGCCCGCGGCTCGGTGTCGACTGCGCCGACGGTACGAAGAGCTACGCGCACCTGGTCGGCAAGGCGTTCGGTGCCGACACGAATCAGGTCGGCTTCGGCAAACAGGGCATCATCCAGCCCGGTCACGGCAACGTCGGCACCGCGGCGGAGTCGTTCGGCTGGAACCTGGCGGGCTTCCCGGCCGCCCCGTTCGACCCCGGCGCCGTCGTGGTCAACTTCGGCACGAACGACGCGCCGTACCCGAGCAGCGAGTTCACGCCGGCGTACCTCGCCTATCTCCGCCAGATCCGGGCCGCGAACCCGCGCAGCCTGATCGTTGCCATGCGCCCCTTCAACGGGACCCATGCCGCCGACATCAAGGCGGCGGTCGTGGCGACCGAGGATCGCAGGATCGTGTACGTCGAGACGACCGGCTGGCTCGGCGCGGACGACTACAACGGCAGTACGCACCCGAACGTCAAGGGCCACCAGGTCGCCGCCGCCAAGCTCACGAAGGTGCTCGAACACCTCACCGGCTGGGCGACCGCAGGTCCGAGCACTCCGAAGCTGTCGCCGCAAGGGACGCCGGACGCCACCTGCTCGGACACCTCGCTCAAACTGACGTTCCACGGACCGGTGCAACTCGGTGTCCAGGGCAAGCTCCGGATCCACCGGGCCGGCGGCGAGGTCGTCGACACGATCGATCTCGCCGACCTCACGTCGTACCGGCGGTTCATCGGTGGCGCCCGCTCCGACTTCGGGCAGTTGCACACCTGGACGTATCAGGCGGTCACGGTCGACGGTGGCACGGTCTCGATCCATCCGCATCAGCGACTGGGGCCCGGTCAGGTGTACTACGTGACCGTCGACCCCGGGTTCGTCGTCGGTCACCCGGGCATCGCCGGCCCGTCGAGCTGGAGGTTCCGGACCCGCCACGATCCAGCGACGGACAGCAGGCTCACGGTTGGCCGCGCTGGGGACTTCTGCACGGTCCAAGGCGCGATCGACTTCGTGGCCGAGGGTCACGAGTCCCGGATCGACGTCGCCCCGGGCTTCTATCGCGAGCTCGTGTACGTTCCGCAGACCAAGCCGGGGATCACGATCGTCGGATCCGGCGCGGGCCGGACGGTCATCGGCTACCCGAACAACAACCTGCTGAACGGCGACTACGCGATGGCAGGAGTGCCGATCGAGCAGGCGTACTGCCCGCGCCGCGTGCTCGCCCAGCCGGACCGCTTCAACTGCTGGCGGGCCGCGTTCGGGGTCGACGCCGACGACTTCACCCTGACCGATGCGACCGTGCAGAACCTGACGCCGTACCGCGGATCGCAGGCCGAGGCGTTCCGGGGCAACGGCGAGCGGATCGTGCTCGGGCGGGTCCGGATCCTCGGGTACCAGGACAGTCTGCGGCTGCAGGGCAAGGGGTTCGTGACCGACAGCTATATCGAGGGGGACGTCGACTTCGTCTGGGGAACCGGCGGCGTCTTCATCCAGAACTCGGAGCTGAAGGCGCTGCACGAGGGCTACTACAACCAGGTCCGCAACAGCGACAACGGGCCGGGCAACATCTTCGTGAACGTGCGGTTGACCCGCGATCCCGACGTACCCGACGACAGCGTGTTTCTCGGCCGAGTGGAGCTGAACAGGTTCCCGACCAGCCAGGTCGTGTTCATCGACTCCGCTATGGACGCCCACGTGAAGAAGGTGGGCTTCCAGATCACCAACCCCAACGACTGCGCGGCCGCCGGTCAGGTCCGGTTCTGGGAGTACCGCAGTACCGACCTGTCCGGCCGGCCGCTCGACACCAGCGCGCGGCTGGCGTGCTCCCGGCAACTCAGTGACGACGAGGCGGCCTGGCTGCGCGACCCGTCGAACGTGTTCAGCGGCTGGCAGCCGGTCGTCCCCCGCCCCGAAAGGTGAACCCTCATGAACCCTGTCAACCGCAGGACCCTCCTCGGCGCCCTCGCTGCCGGCCTGCCCACCGCGGCCGCCACTGGCTGGCCGGCAACGGCGGCCGCCGCTGACACACCGGGCACGTCCACTACGCCCGATGCGCCGACCGGCGTGCGCCCGCATCCGGCACCTCGGCCGGTCGCTCCGGTGAACGCCGAGATCGCGGCGGCGCACAGTGCGGCGTACAAGACGCTGCCGCAGGTAGTCGTCGGCGTCGACGTCGAGGACCTGATGAAGATCCACACCGCGGCCGACGCGGAGGCCTTGCGTCCACAGCTCGTCGCGCAGGTGTGGAAGGACACTGGTGTGTTGCCGACTGGGCTTCCGACCGTACGCCGGGATGTCGGCGTACCGGCCGAGTTGCCCGCGTTGACCGGCGTACGGCGATATGACCGGCTCGAGGTGGCGATGCCGTTCGGGTATGTCGCCAGTGTCTTCGTAGTGGAGCCGGTACAGCGCACGCACCGCCGGGTCGCGTTCTACCACAACGGGCATGGCGAACCGCTCGACACGTTGCAGCGGGTGACGCAGGGTTTGCTGGACCATGGATACGTCGTGCTGCTGTTCGCGATGCCGTTCTACCACTGGAACCCGAAGACGCTGCAGGATCCGGTTGATCCGACGGTGCAGCAGCAGCCGTCGCACAACGATCTCAATCTGTGGGAGTCGGCGTCGTACTCACCGCTGGCGCTGTTCCTGGAGCCGCTCGCGGTCGCGATGAACCACGTGGAGGCGACGTACCGGCCGTCGTCGGTGCAGATGATCGGCCTGTCCGGTGGTGGGTGGGCGACGACGATCTACCCGGCGCTGGATCCGCGGATCACCCGGTCGTATCCGACCGCCGGCTCACTGCCGTTCTTCGTCCGGCCGGGGTCGCCGAAGCCGAGCCCGACCCGGGGCGACTGGGAACAGCGGGCGGACAAGCAGCCGGGGTTCTACGGGCTCGCCGACTTCCCGGACATCTATGCGCTCGGCTCGGTCGGGCGTCACCGCCGGCAGATGCAGATTCTGAACCGCTTCGACGACTGCTGCTTCAACGGTGTTGGGCATCGTTCGTACGAGGCCGTCGTACGGCAGCGGATCACGCTGATCGGCACCGATGCCGTGAGCAACGAGTCCAACGGTCACTGGGAGCTGCTGGAAGACGCCACCCACGGCGACCACACGATCAGCCCGTATGCGCTGTCGGTCATCCTGTGGGACTTGGACGTCCACTGCGCCCACCTGCCGTGAGGCGGGGGCTTCAGCAGGACTTGGGGAGAGGGCCAGGGCGTTGGGGGGTGGGACAGGACGGGGGACAGGACGTGGGGGTGGACCCGATGTGGGGGCTTGAACAGGACGTCGGGGGCTGGGATAGGAAATAGCCTGTCCCGGGTGGCCGGAGGGTGGTCAACGCCCCGGTAGTCGGCGGGGTTGGTGTCCGCCACCCCATCCACAGCCCCCGGACCGCAGTTCCCCCGGACCGTAGCCCCCGGACCACACCCCTGTGCCACAGCCCCCCGCCCCCCGGGATTGCGCCGTGAGCAGTCCCGCCGGCGTTGGTTTGGGTGGAGAAGTGAGTGTGGTATCGCGGGCTCCGCTGCGTGATGGTGCTGGTCGGTGCGGTGTGCGTCAAGGGCGCCTTCGGCGTCCGCTTCGCGGATCTTCGACCCTTGACCCACACCGCACCGACCAGGAAGGACGCAGCTATGCGGAGCCCGCGGGAGGTGTGACCCGGGGTAGGTGGATGGTTTTGGGTGATTTGGTTCCGGGCTGCCGGGCGGTTGGTCGGCCGTGTTGGAGGCCGACGGGGCGACTGGTCGGGCCGAGTTGGTGGGCTGGCGGGGCGGGTTGGTCGGGCCGAGTTCGAGGGCCTGGTTGCGGGCGGGCCGGCTCGCGCGGCTGGTTGCTGGGACGGATCGGGGTGTTCGTTGTCCCCGGGCTCGTGTGCCGGGGCTGGCTGCCCAGACGGATCGGAGTGTTCGTGGAGCGCTCCGGCGTCTGGACCGGGGTGGAGTTCATCGAGTCGTCGAAAATGGTTGTGGATGTGGGGGTTTCTCCACCGGAATTGACGACTCGATGATCGATCCGGGCTGGGAGTGGTGAACGGCGGGGGCTTGGACATCGGCTGGGGGCCGTGAACAGGAAATAACCTGTTCAGGGCCCCCGCTTGGTGTTCAAGGCGCCCCCTTGGTGTTCAAGGCGCCCCCACTTGGTGTTCGAGGCCCCCACTTGGTGTTCGAGGAGGCGTCTTCGGGCACGTAGGCCGCCGGAGGCTTGGGGTGGGGTTAGCGGAGTTGGTGGACGTTGGTGATGGGGTGGGTGTTGACGGTGACGTTGTCGAAGGTGAGGGTGGCGTGTTGGATGGTGCTGGGGGCTTCGACGGTGAAGTGGCAGTTGATCAGGCGGAAGTCTTGGATGGGGGAGCGGCGGTAGCCGCGGAGCATGAGGGCGTTGCGGGCGTGGTCGACGGTGGTGTCGCGGAGCTCGACGTTGCGGACGGTTGGGGTGAGCGGGCCGGTGTCGCCTTCGCCGCGGTCGAAGTTGCACTGGACAACTTCCTTCAGCAGGTTGGAGATCTGGAGGTCGCGGAGGTAGATGTTCTCGGCGAAGCCGCCGCGGATCGAGTTGGTCTTGATGTAGAGGCCGAAGTACAGCGACGGGCCGCCGATCGTGCAGTTGCGGACGAAGACGTTGCGTACGCCGCCGGTCATGTCGGAGCCAAGCGTGATCGCGCCGTACTTGACCCGCATCACGCAGTTCTCGATCAGGATGTCCTCCGACGGGACGTTGATCATCAGCCCGTCCGCCTCGCGGCCCGACTTGATCGCGATGCAGTCGTCGCCGGCGTCGAACGTGCAGCCGCGGATCACCACCGACCGGCATGACTCGACGTCCACGCCGTCGTTGTTCGGGCCCTGGGTGTCGATGACGACGTCCTGCACCGTCACGTTCCGGCAGAGTACCGGGTGGATCTCCCAGAACGGCGACCGGACGATGGTCACCCCCTCGATCAGCACGTTCATGCACTCGTACGGCTGGATGAAACTGGACCGAAGATAGTGCCCGTCGCCGTACACGCGCTGATCAAGGGGTACGCCGAAAGCGCTCTGGTCCCGCAGATTCGTGAAGTCCTCGTCGCACTGGTGGAACCAGCCCCACCAGTTGTCCCAGCTCGCCTGCCCGTCAAGCGTCCCCGGCCCGGTGATCGCGATGTCGGTGCAGCCGTACGCGTGGATGAACGGCGAGTAGTTGAGCACCTCCAGACCCTCGTACCGTGTCTGCACGATCGGCAGGTAGTCGGCGGGGTCTGTGCTGAAGCGCAGTGTCCCGACCACGTGCAGGTTGACGTACGACCTCAAGTGGATGGCGCCGGTGAGGAACGTGCCTTCCGGCACCACCACCCGCCCGCCGCCGGCGGAGTGGCAGGCCTCGATCGCCTCCCGGATCGCCTTGGTCGCATCGGTCCGGCCGTCACCGACCGCGCCGTACGCCGTGATCGGGAAGTCGGCGTCCGGGAAGGTCGGCGGGGAAACGTCCGCGAGGATGCGGTCGGCGTACTCCCAGCCCATCAGTTGTCGACCCGGACGCCGTTGATCCAGACCTGGTCGAGGCGGAGGTCATCGACGTACTGGATCGAGTTCGCCTCCTCCATCCCGTCGAACCGGCACGCGTGCAGCCGGATGTCGCGAAGCGGGTTGTCGGCCAGGCCGAGCAGGTTCAGCGCGCGTGGTGCGGCGGCCGCGGTCAGGTGGCTGATGGTGATGCCGTGCACGTCCGGCGGGTAGGCGCCGGTGATCACGTTCGCGTAGTTGAGCACGATCTCGATCACCGCGTCCGCGGCCTGCCCGACGGTCACCCGGCGTACGTCGATATTCGCGATCGTGCCGCCGCGCTGCGGGTTGCTCTTGATCCGAATCGCGCGTTCCAGCCGCGGGCTGCTCATCCGGCAGTCCCGCACGAAGATGTCCATCACCCCACCGGTGGTCTCACTGCCGGCCGTCACGCCGCCGTTCCCGTCGGCCATCTCGCAGTCGCGGACGACGGCGTACCGGGCCGGCACGTTCACCCGGCGGCCGTCCGCGTCCTTGCCGGCCTTGAACGCGATGCAGTCGTCGCCGGTGGAGATCGTGCAGCGCTCGATCAGTACGTCGGTGCAGGACTCCGGGTCGATGCCGTCGTTGTTCGGGCCGTGCGGGCTGTCGACGGTCACGCCGCGGATGGTGACGTTGCGGCACAGCACCGGGTGGATGTTCCACATCGGCGAGTCCTTGACCGTGATGCCGTCGAGCAGGATGTTCTGGCAGCGGTTGAACTGGAGCAGGTTCGGCCGGAGGTGGTGGCCCTCGCCGAACACGCGCTGCTCGACCGGTACGCCGTGCGCGGCCATGTCCAGCAGCAGGGTCTTGTCGGGTCCCTCGTTCGGCGGTGGGCCGCCGGTCCAGTCCCACCAGTGGGTGGCGTCCGCCCGGCCGTCGAGGACACCTGATCCCGTGACGGCGATGTCGCGCTGCCGGTAGGCGTAGACGAAGGGCGAGTAGTTGTAGCACTCCGTGCCTTCGTAGCGCGTCGGCACGACGGGCAGGTACGCCGCTGGATCCTGGCTGAACGCCAGCCTCGATCCGGCGGCGAGGTGCAGGTCCACGCCACTGAGCAGGTGTACGGCGCCCGTCCGGAAGTCGCCCGCTGGTACGACGACATGGCCACCGCCGGCTCGGTGACACGCCTCGATCGCGGCCCGGATCGCGGCCGTACAGTCGGTCGCGTCGTCGCCGACCGCGCCGAACCTGGTGATGTCGAACCAGCGATCGGGGAACCGCGGTGGACTGATCCGACCCAGGATCCGGGCGATCTGAGCATCCGCGGCAGCCTCGTCCGGTGCTGGTGGTGGTGTGGCGGTTGGTCCGTTCGAGGCGGCGGCCGGGGCGGTGCCGCCGCCTAGGACAGCACCGGCTGCGAACGCTCCGCTGGTGCGGAGCAGCGTGCGGCGGCGGAGCTGTTCGGACATCCGTGACCTCCTACGGGTGCAAACGATTGCAACCGATCGTGCCCGGGAGGGCTCATGGTGTCAACGGCTGGACGCCACGAAACCTTGACCGGTCCGAAATCTCTTGGATACTTGCGTGCAAAGGTTTACCCCTTCAGCTCTCTCCGGAAGGTACCCGCCCATGCCTCCCACTCGTCGTCAGCTGCTCGGTCTCGGTCTCGGCGGAGTTGTTGCTGTAGGCACCGGATTTCCAGCCGCCGCGGTCGCTACCGACGACCGGGAGTGGTCGGTGCGGTCCAGGATCCGGCCGCCGCGCTTCCAGGACGCGTGGTTCCCGATCACGGCGTACGGCGCTACGCCGGACAACGCGACCGCTGGCATCGCCCGCGCCATCCGGGCCTGTCACGACTCCGGCGGCGGCCATGTCGTCGTACCGCCCGGTGTCTGGCAGACCGGAGCGATCAACCTGCTCAGCAAGGTCGACCTGCACCTGGAGGAGGGTGCGACGCTCCGGTTCAGCACCGACCCGGCCGACTACCTGCCGGTCGTTCGGACCCGCTGGCAGGCCGTTGAGGTCTACAACTACTCGCCGCTGATCCGCGCCGAGGGCCAGACCGACATCGCGATCACCGGTACGGGGACTCTCGACGGCGCCGGCGACAACGAGCACTGGTGGTACTGGATCGGCAGTGGTCAGCACGGCTGGCGACCCGGCCTGCCGAACCAGCGGGCCGACTGGGGCGAGCTGGAGCGGATGAACAACGAGCAGGTTCCGGTCGACCAGCGGGTCTTCGGTGCCGGCCATTACCTCCGGCCGAGCTTCATCCAGCCGTTCCGGTGCACGAACGTCCTGATCGAGGGCGTGACCGTGCGCAACTCGCCGATGTGGACGATCCATCCGCTGGAGTGCCGCAACGTGACCGTCCAGGGCGTCACGGTCGACAACCTCGGCCCGAACGGCGACGGGTGCAACCCGGAGTCCTGCTCCGACGTACTGATTCGGCACTGCACGTTCAAGACCCACGACGACTGCATCGCGATCAAGTCCGGCAGGGACGCCGACGGCCGCCGGCTCGGGCTGCCTTCTCGCGGCATCATCATCGAGGACTGCACCTTCGTCAGCGGCGGCGCGGCGGTCGCGGTCGGCAGCGAGATGAGCGGCGGCGTGGAAGACGTCTGGGTACGACGCCTGTCCATGCCGGCGGATCCGGCCGCGGACGAGGCCTGGATGCAGTGGGTGCTGTGCGTGAAGTCGACCTCGACCCGGGGCGGGTACGTGCGCAACATCGACGTGCACGACGTCGACTCGCGCGCCTGGATGTATCGTCCCCTCGAGATCACCTTCAGCTACATGGGTGGTGGCAACCAGTCGCTGTTTCCGGAGGTGAGCGATATTCGCTTCGACCGGGTCCGGGTGGCCCGGGCCGAACGGGCGTATCGCATGCTGGGAGCGGAGAGCCGGCGGATTCGTTCCGTCGCTGTCACGAACAGCCGGTTCGACGTGGTCGCGGCGGAAGCTGTCGTACAGTACGCCGATGACGTGACGATCCGGAACGTGTGGATCGGAGGCGACCGGGTGGGGTGACGGCACCCCGCCCGTAGAAGGCAAGAGGTGAGCGTGGCGGAGCGGGTTCGGCTGATCGACGTGGCACGCGAGGCGGGCACGTCGGTGTCGACGGTGTCCCGGGCGCTGAACGGTTCCGACCTGATCTCACCCGAGGTGGTCGCGCATGTGCGGGCGGTCGCCGGTGAGCTGGGGTATCGCGCCGACAAGCGGGCACAGGAGTTCAAGCTGGGTCGCCCCCTGACGGTCGGGGTGACCGTGCCGGACCTGACGAACCCGTTCTTCTCCGAGGTGCTGAAGGGGCTCGCGGCCGCCGCTCGGGCCGGTGGTTACCGGCTGCTGATCGGGGAGAGCGGCGAGGATCCGGAGGAGGAGCTGCGGCTCGTCGAGGAGCTCGTCGACCACTCCGGTGCGCTGGTGCTCTGTAGCTCGCGGCTGAACCGGGCCGGGTTGGAGAAGGCGCTCGCGCTGCCGGTGCCGGTCGTGTGCATCAACCGGACGGTCAAGAACGCCGGTGTGGTCGCGATCGACTATCGCGCCGCGAGCCGGATTCTGCTCGAGCACCTCACCGGTCTGGGCCATCGCCGGGTCCTGTACGTCGGTGGGCCTTCCACGTCCTGGTCGGACGGCGAGCGCCGGCGGACGTTGCGTCGTACGGCGCGATCCCTCGACGTCACCCTGGACGAGATCGAGGGCGGCTGGGCCGGGCACCACGGGTACGACGCCGGCCCGACCGTACTGCGGAGCCGCGCGACCGCCGTGATCACCTTCAACGACCTGGTCGGCGTCGGCCTCCTCAGCTGGCTCCACGACAACGACGTCGACGTCCCCACCGAACTCTCCGTCGCCTCCTACGACGACATCCCCATCGCGGCGTACTCCCGCCCACCGCTGACCTCTCTCCGCAACGAACGCGCGCGGTTGGGGGAGCTGGCCTGGAGCCAACTGACGGCACGCCTGTCAGGTGAGGACTGGCCGCGTCCGGACCTGCTGACCCCGGAGCTGGTAGTCCGCGCCAGCACCGGCCCAGCCCGCCGCCGGGCCCGCATCCGCCCCAGCTAAGCGCTAGAACTCCGTTTGCAAACGATTGCACGACGCAGGTTGCATGAGTTAACTTCTTCTCATGCTGCCGCCACGTGTTGTGTTGGGGACGGCCTACTACCCGGAGTACCTGCCACGTGAGCTGGCTGATCGGGTCCCGACTGATCTGGACCTGATGGTGAAGGCGGGGATCAGCGCCATCCGGGTTGGGGAGTCGGTCTGGTCGACATGGGAGCCGCGGAATGGGGTGTTCGACCTCGAGTGGGTTCGGCCGGTGCTTGATCAGGCCGGTGAGCGTGGCATCGGCGTGGTACTGGGGACCCCGACGTACGCCGTACCCCCGTGGTTGCAGCGCGCTCACCCGGAGATCGCGGCCGAGCGTCGTACCGGTGAGCGAGTGCCGTGGGGTGTGCGGCAGGAGGTGGACTATCACCAGCCGGCGTTCACGTTCCACGCCGAGCGGGTGATCCGGCGGATCGTCCAGCACTATCGTGACCACCCGGCCGTGATCGGCTATCAAGTCGACAATGAACCGGGCTTGTTGCTGCCGCACAACGAGAGCACCTTCCAGGCGTTCGTCGCGCGGTTGCAGGAGCAGTACGGCGACATCGACACGCTAAACGAGGTGTGGGGCCTGACCTACTGGTCACATCGGCTGAGCGACTGGTCCGAGCTCTGGCGGCCGGACGGCAACAGCACTCCGTCGTACGACCTGGCCTGGCGGCGGTTCCAGGCCGAGCGGACGACGGAGTTCATCGGCTGGCAGGCCGACCTGGTCCGCGAATTGCGCAGGCCCGAGCAGTTCGTCACGACGTGTCTGGCGTACGACCGAGCCGCGGTCGCCGACGTACCTCTGTCGTCCCGGCTGGATGTTGCGGCGGGCAACCTTTACGTCCACGTCCAGGACGGGCTGGAGCGGCCGGCCCGACCGCCGCGGTTCGAGCCCGGCTGGATCGGGCGCAGTGTCGCCGAGCTGTACCTCGCGGCGGACCGCGTCCACGGATCGCGCGGTGAACCGTTCCTGATCACCGAGACGAACGCGACCTCGATCGGCGGCTCGCAGCTCAACCATCCGCCGTACGACGGCCAGCTCCGGCAACTCGCCTGGGCGATGGTGTCCCGCGGTGCGCGGATGGTGCAGTACTGGCACTGGCACTCGATCCACCACGGCGCGGAGACGTTCTGGGGCGGGATCCTCGGCCACAGCCTGCAGCCCGGATGGGTGTACGACGAGATCGCGGCGATCGGTGCGGAGTTGGCGCAGGCCGGGGCGACGGTGGCCGAGTTGCGGCCGGACGTCGACGTGGCGATCGTGTGGTCGACGGAGAGCGATTGGGCGTTGCAGTTCCAGCCGCCGCTCGCGCATCCGGGTGGTGCACCGGACAAGTCGTCGTACCGGACGATCGTCACCGTGTTCTACACCGGCGTGATCGACGCCGGGTTGCGTCCGGGCGTGCTGCCGGTCGAGCGGCTCGACGATCCGGTCGGCCTGGCTGAGCGTGTACCTGTGTTAGCTGTTCCCGCCTTGTACGTCGCGTCCGATGAGCAGCTGGACCTGTTGGTGGACTATGCGCGGGCCGGTGGTCATCTGGTCGTGGGGCCACGGACGGCGTACGCGGATCTCGAGGCGCGAGCACGTGCGGAGGTGGCGCCTGGACGGCTGCGTGAGGCGGCCGGCGTTCACTACTTGGAGTACGAGAACCTGCTGGACCCGCAGCCGGTGGTGGGCCTGGACGGGCGTGCGACGCGGTGGGCCGAGAGGTTGATCGTTGATCACGCCGAAGTGGTCGCGTCGTTCGAGCATCCGGGTGGTGGCCGCCGGCCGATCGTCACCACCAAGGAGTTCGGCTCCGGGCGGGTGACGCTGGTTGGCACAGTGCCGGATGCCGCGCTGGCTCGATCGATCTTCAGTCGGGCCGCGACCACCTTGTGGCCAGAGTTGCCCGCGTCGGTGACCGCGATGTCTGCGGTGAACCCCGCCGGGGAGCGGTTGTGGTTTGTGCACAACTGGTCTGGAGCGAGGGTCACGGTCCGGGCGCCGATGACGCTGACGGACGTGCTGCGGGACGTGGTCGTTGCGGCTGGCACGGAGCTCGAGCTGGATAGCCGGGATGTGCGCGTGCTGAGGGAGGAGCGGACATGAGGGCGTACTACGAGGACCTGTCGCCGGGGACCGGGATGCGCACGCCGCGGGCATGGTTGCGGTCGTCGAATCCCAGGCTCAGCCTCAACGGGCGCTGGCAGTTCAGGTTCTCCACCGATCCGGCCGAGCCGCTGAGGCTCGACGATGACGGCTGGGACGAGTTGGAGGTGCCGGGGCACTGGGTGCTGCAGGGGTACGACCGGCCGCGGTACACGAACACCGCGTTCCCGTTCCCGATCGAGCCGCCGCGGACGCCGGACGTCAACCCGACCGGCGATCACCGGCGATGGTTCGACCTGCCGGACGACTGGCCGCGGGACGGCGCCGTACTGCGTTTCGAAGGGGTCGACTCGTGCTTCAAGGTGTGGGTGAACGGGGCCGAGGTGGGTACGGCGAAGGGGAGCCGGCTGCCGAGTGAGTTCGACGTCGGTGAGTACTTGCGGCCCGGGCGGAACTTACTCGCGGTCAGAGTGCATCAATGGTCGTCGGGGAGTTACCTCGAAGACCAGGACATGTGGTGGTTGCCGGGCATCTTCCGCGACGTCACCCTGCTGGCCCGGCCGGTGGTCGAGGACGCGTTCGTGCACGCGGATTATGACCACGTCACCGGGAGCGGGACCTTGCGGGTGGACGTCGATCCGCCGTACGCCCGCATCGTCGTTCCGGAGCTGGGCCTGGATTGCGCGCCGGGCGAGACCGTGGACCTCCCCGGGGTCGAGCCGTGGTCGGCCGAGGTCCCGCGCTTGTACGACGCTCAGGTCGTGGCCGGCCGGGAGACGGCCGAGCTGCGGATCGGGTTCCGGACGGTCGCGATGGTCGACGGGCTGCTGACCGTGAACGGGCGACCGCTGTTCTTCCGCGGCGTGAATCGGCACGAGCACGATCCCCAGCGTGGCCGCGCGATCACCGTCGAGACCATGCGGCAGGACCTGGTGCTGATGAAACAGCACAACATCAACGCGGTCCGGACCGCGCACTATCCGCCGCACCCGGCGTTCCTCGACCTGTGCGACGAGCTCGGGCTGTGGGTGATCGACGAGTGCGACATCGAGACGCACGGGTTCATCTACACCGACTGGCGCGGCAACCCGGCCGACGATCCGGACTGGGCGCCGATGATGCTGGACCGGATGCGCCGGATGGTCGAACGCGACAAGAACCATCCGAGTGTGGTCATCTGGTCCCTGGCGAACGAAAGCCATCACGGCCGCAACTTCGGCACCCTGGCCGAGTGGACGCGGGAACGCGATCCCGGCCGCGCACTGTTTTACGAGCGGGACCGGAGCTACCAGCACTCCGACGTCTACAGCCTGATGTACACGCCGCTGGACGAGCTGGAACGGATCGGGACCCGCACCGAGGACGTGGTCGTCGACGAGCCCGCGCTGGAGGAGCGCCGGCGGGGGTTGCCGTTCATCCTCGCCGAGTACGCCCATGCCATGGGCAACGGTCCGGGTGGGCTGGCGGACTACCAGCGGGTGCTGGAACGGTACCCGCGGCTGCAGGGCGGATTCGTCTGGGAGTGGATCGATCACGGCCTGCTGTTGCCGGGAGCAACCGACTATGTGTACGGCGGCGACTTCGGCGAACGCGTGCATGGGTCGAACTTCTGCATCGACGGCTTGCTCTTCCCCGACCGTACGCCGTCGCCGGGGCTGATCGAGTACAAGAAGGTGATCGAGCCGGTCCGAATCACGCTTGCCGGCGACTTCACCATCCACAACCTGCAGGCCTTCGGCGCGCTGGACCATCTGGAGTTCTGGTGGGTGGAAGAGGTAGACGGCGTTGAGGTGGCCTCCGGGAGATTGGAGGTGCCCGAGATCGCGCCAGGGGCGTCGGTCGAGGTCGCGATGCCAGCAGGGCTGGCAATCGAGCGTGCTGGTCGCGAACGGTGGTTGACGGTTCGAGCGGTGCTGGCGAAGGATCAGGCCTGGGCTGCCGCGGGGCACGAGGTGGCATGGACGCAGTTCCAGTTGCCGAGCGTGCCGGCGGGAGATCGGCCAGGTGCGAGTGGTCGGGTGGCGGTGCGGCGTGACGACCTGCTTGTGCTTGGCGGCGGGGAGTTCGACGGTCGAACGGGGCAGCTGGCTCGGTTGTTCGGCGTTCCGGTTGAGGGGCCGTGGCTGGATCTTTGGCGCGCGCCTACGGACAACGACAACGGGCAGGGTGGGAACAACGCCGTGGTGACCGAGTGGCGGGCCGCGGGGCTCGATCGGCTTGAGCATCAGGTTGACGAGGTCGTGGTCGGGGAGGAGTTGACTGTTCGAGGACGCGTTGCGCCCGATGGGCTCGGACTCGGCGTGCGGGTGACGTATCGGTGGCGGGCCGTGGGGGACGGGTTGCGGCTGACTGTGGACGTGGTGCCGGAAGGGGAGTGGGACGGGACGGCGATCACACCGCGGTGTGGGAGCTGGCCGCGCCTCGGCGTGCGAATGGCGTTGCCCAAGACCATGCAGGACGTGCGTTGGTTCGGTGGTGGACCTGGCGAGGCGTACACCGACAGTCGGGAGGCCGCTCGCGTCGGACAGTACGCCTGCACGGTGGACGAGTTGCAGACGCCGTACGTCGTACCGCAGGAGAACGGGTCGCGGATCGACGTCCGGTGGGCAGAGCTGACGGATGCCGACGGCAACGGGTTGCGGGTCGAAGGAGCGCCGCACTTCCAGCTGACCGCTCGTCGGTGGACGACGCAGGATCTGGAGCGCGCTCGTCATCGCGGCGACCTGAAGCCCCGCGACCGCGTCTACATCAACCTGGACCTGGCCCAGCACGGCTTGGGCAGCGCCTCCTGCGGCCCGCAGGCAACACCTGGGCACACGCTGGAAGTCACCCAGCGCACCTTCACGCTGACGTTCGGGGAAGTCGGTGGTCGACATACCCCTCCGTCGGCGTGAGTGGCGACGGAAGACGGTGACCGGCAGTCTGCACCCGCCGGTTGTCGACTGCCCCGCATTCTCGTCGCTGAGCAGGCTGGCCCTCGGCGTTCGTGGCATAGTTGAAAATGAGGACGGGGAATGATGGGCCTGGGACGGCGAGCCGGCGTGGAAGGGCCTGTGGCGCGGAGGGCCGCGTTGCTGGCCGAGCTTCGGCGCGTCGTCTTCGAGGGGCCGGCTCGGTCCGATCCCGCCGTCCGGACGGCTGCTGGGAGTGGTGGTCCGCTGGCCGAGCCCATGCGGTCGTACGCCGCCAAAGTCCGGGACGATTCCTATCGGGTGACGGACGCGGATGTCGCGGAGCTTCGAGCGGCCGGCTGCAGCGAGGACGAGATCTTCGAGCTCACCGTCGCGGCCGCGCTCGGCGCTGCCTGCTACCGTCTGGACGCCGGGCTGCGGGTGCTCCGCGAGGAGGCCTGACGATGCGGTTGGCGATCCTGGAGAGCGGGCACAGATGGCGGGCTCGCTTGTTCATGCGGTCGGTCCGGCGACTGAGCGGCCAACGGCTGGACCCGGTCGCGCAGACGGCGCTCTACCGTCCCCGGTTCTTCGGCGCACCGATGTTTGCCTTCGGCAGCGACGTACTGCGCGGACCGTCGTACTGGACGGCTGCCGAGCGTGAGTATCTGGCAGTCTTCACGTCGCGGCTGAACGAGTGCCCGTTCTGCGTGCGAATCCACACGGAGACGACCCGGGTCGAGTCGGCCGGGCGGCTGGACGTCGACGACATCGGGTCGGTTCGGCCGCAACTGGCGGCGGTGCTGCCCTTGCTGGAGAAGACGACCCGCGATCCTGCCGGCATCCGTCGATCCGACGTCGATGCCGTCCGCGCCGCAGGCGTACCCGACGAAGCCATTGCCGACGCGCTGTACGTGAACCTGATCTTCAACGTCATGAACCGCCTGGCGAACGCCCTCGACTTCGAGTGGGACTCCGACGAGCACGTCCGCCTCGGCGCCCAGGTCATCCACCGCATCAACTACAAACTCCCCCGCCTCCTCATGAGGTAGTCGTCGGGGTTTGTGGTGGAACATCCGCGCGTTTCGTCTTGGCCGGTATGGTCGGAGGGTGGCCGACCACACCGGCGCGCGCCTGTCAGCGTGGGGTGACGAAGGTGATGTAGCTGGAGTTGCCCTTGCCGGCGATGCCTGCGTTCGGGCCGAGGGCCAACTCCCCGGCCGGCACGTCACGCTTGAAGAGGATCAGCCGTTGGTCAGTCGTGCCCACGGTTTCGCCCGTCCTTGTGAACGACCTGAGCCAGGTGGGCCACCAGTCGTTCTCGCCTCGGGGGTCGTAGGCGACGTAGACGGTGGCGGGGGCGGTGAGGTTGAGGGTGAGGTAGTCGGGTGGGGTGGTCGCCTTGGAGTCGTCGTTGGAGCCTGGGACCATCGCCTGGCCGGTCAGGTGGGCGGGCAGGTCGGTGATCTTGTAGCTGCGGTCGACATAGATCTCCGCACCGGGCTGCGCCTTCACGAGGTTGGACAGCTTGTCCGGCCTCCGCACGGTGACCAGCTCGCTCAGCATCGGCGGCTCACTGCGCGGTACGCCGAGCATGCGCGTGCCAACCGTCTTGACTGCCGACGCGTGCTCTCCGGTTAGCGTGACGTGCTTGAACGACGACAACGGCACAGCCACCCGCTCGACGACGTACGAAGCATGCGGCAGAACCGGGACGGTCACGACCTCCGCCGACGTGGCTTCGACGACAGTCCGGCCACGAGCGTCGATCACGCGCACCTCCTGCCCCGGCCACGGGTTGCGGACGCGGAGCGACTCCCGACTGCCGGCCTGGATCCCGACCAGACTCGGTACGCCGTCACGGACCTCAGTGCTGATCCGGTGACCACCTTCGATCTCCACCGACCCGGCTACGTCCCACTCCTTGGGCCAGGCCGGCGCGACCTGCACGACCCCGTCGTACGACTGGACCAGTGCCTCCTGCAGACCGGTCGTCAGCACACCGCCCCACTCGTTGTAGAAGCTCTGCTGGCGGACGGGTTCGCGGCCGGTCCGGTGCACGGTGAAGCCGTTCGGGAAGATCTGGAAGTCCTGGATCCCCTTCAGCATCAGCCGCTTCACCTCATCAGCCAGCCCGAGGCGTGCGGCCCAGGTGGTGTCCATGCCCCAGTCCTTGTCCTGCGGGTAGACCCGTTGCCGGTACGTCGCCTGCATCAGCTCGGAGGTCTCGTCGAACAGCCCCCACGGCCAGAGCACCTCCATCTCCGGGTTCTGTGTGTTGTGCGCTTCCTCGTCGGTGCCGGACCATGCCAGCACCTCCTCAGCGCCGCGCTGCACGGTCCGGAACGGCGGCAGCTTCCCAACGGCAGCCCGCAGTTGCCCGGCGAACTCGGCATCACCACGCGACTGGGCCAGGTCCGCGACGATCGGGAAGATCACCCGCATCGCGGCCAAGTCCGGCGCCGGGTCGTTGGTGTCCCACTGGACCTCGAGCGCGTTGACGTGCTCCAGGTGCAGGTACCCGTCCGCACCCGGGGTGAGCGCGGCCAGGTGGAACTCCGCGATCTCCTTCATCAACGGGTACGCACGATCCAGCAGGGCACGGTCGCCGGTGTATCGGTACTGCCACCAGATGTTGTTCACCAACTCCGGTCCACTGCTCAGGATGCGCTTCACCCAGCCCGGTTCGGACATGTTGTCGCAGCCGTCGCCGGTTCCGTCGTACCGCAGGAACTCCGGCACGCATGTCCCTTTCGCGCCGATCCAGTGGTCGTGGGTCCACTTCTTCATCAGCGCGGCGCGGTCGAGGTAGAAGCGGAAGTACGGCGCGTTGAACTCGCCGATACCCGCACCCAGGTTGGACGACACCAGCATTCGCAGGTTGAAGTGCCAGTACGAGTCCTGCGCCCAGTCGGCCTGGTCCTTGGCCGACGAGAACATCCGGACGACGGCTCCGTGCGTACTGGGCACCGACGACCGCATCGACGCGGCCATCGTGTAGAGCTGGAGGGTCCGCAGGTTCTCGACATACTCACCGGTGCCGTCGGATGAGGTGATCCGCATCGGCGCGGTCTTGGCCCAGAACGCGTGCCACCACTCCAGATGCTTGCTGGGCGACTCGACGATCGCCCGACGCGCGGCGGTGGCGACATCGCCACCTTTGTACGACGGTACGCCGACGACCAGCCGGAACGAGCCGTCGGAGTTGGGGCGGAAGGTGATCCGGACGGTCAGCGGGTCGACGACAGACGCCGAGACGTCCCGGGCCCGAGCGGTCAACGCGGCGACCGCGCCGGTGAGGCTACCCGCGGCGGCGTCGCGGAAGGTCTCGGCCAGTGCGGCGACAGCACCCGTCGCGGTGGCGGTCGGCGTGCGGCCCTCCCACAGCTTGAGGTCCGCGGTCTGCGTCTTGCCGGGATCGGCGCCGGTGACTTCCAGGACGAACTGGTCGGCGTCGGCGCGCACGTATGAGCGGGCCGACATACCGCCACCTCGCTGCACGAGCTGGCCGTCGTACATCGCGAGCCGGCCGGTGTAGTCGGCCGCACGCATCAGCGGATCGAGCCCGGGTACGACGAGGCGCCCGGCGGACTTGAGTTCAGGAAAGGTGTCGACGCGGTTGAGCTGGGCGCTGAAACCCTTCTCGGCCCAGACCGCGGCACCGAGTACGCCGTTGCCGAGTGGCATCGCCTGGTACGCGCGCCACGCTGGACCTTCCTGGACCAGGTCCGAGCGCGAGACGAGCCCGGCCGGGTCGGTCCGGAGAGCGCCGTCACGCCAGGCGGTGGTCGGCTGGTCGGCGGCCTGGCCGGCAGCAGCGATAGGGATCGAACTGGTGCCGACCGCAAGCAGTGTGGCGAGCAGAGGCAGGGTCAGGCGAAGCATGAGTGAACCTTTCGGGGCGGAGAAGGTTGCTAACGGCAAGCGTCATGCGCGGGGCTCGATGAAGTAATCGGTGCCGGCCCGGGTGCGGAACTCGACGACACCCTCTTCGGGGCGGGCTAAGGCGACCGGGCCGGCGGTGGACTTCACGTCGACGTGTACGCCGGTGCGGAGCTTGAGGCGGTTGCCCAGCAAGGAGTGGATACGGGCTCGGGTCAGCTTGCCGTCGGCCCAGGTGAGGTTGAGGTCGAAGCCGCCGCGGGCACGGAGGCCGCGGATGCTGCCGGTGGCGAAGGCGGCTGGGAGGCACGGGAGGAGGGCGACCTCGCCGGAGTGGCTTTGCATCAGCATTTCGGTGATGCCGGAGACGCCGCCGAAGTTTCCGTCGATCTGGAACGGCGGGTGCAGGTCGAAGAGGTTCGGCGCGGTGCGGCCAGGGGCCAGCAGCTGGGTCAGGTGCTTGTAGGCGTTGGCCGGTTCCAGCAACCTGGCCCGCATGTTCAGCTTCCAGGCGAGCGACCAGCCGGCCGTGACCGCCGGGCCGCGCAGTTCCAGCGACTTGCGGGCCGCGTCGGCGAGTTCCGGCGTACGGCGCGGGGTGATCTGGTCGCTCGGGAACAGGGCCCACAGATGCGAGACGTGGCGGCTGGTCTCCATTGCCGCCTCCTCCCAGTCGATCAGCCACTCCTGGATCTGCCCGAGGTACCCGATCTGGATCGGCGCCAGCCGGGATTTCGCCTCGGCCACCCGAGCAGCCATCGCGGCGTCCGTGCCCAGCAATGAGGCCGCCTGGCCGAACACCTTGAACAGGTCGTGCAGGATCTCGCTGTCCATCGTCGGACCCGCGCAGATGCTGACGCCCTCGTTGTCGTAGTCGTGATGCTTCAGCTCCGGCGAGTGCGACGGGCTGGTCACCAGATAGCCCGTCTTCGCATCGGTCTGCAACTGGTCGAGGAAGAACTCCACCGACCCACGCAGCACCGGGTAGTACTTCCGCAGCAGCGCCAGATCGCCGGTGTACTCGTACCGCTCCCAGAACAGCAGCGACAACCAGGCACCGCCGGTCGGCCAGACACCGTAGAACGCGAAGTCCACCGGAGCGGTACCCCGCCACCCGTCGGTGTTGTGATGCGCGACCCACCCGGGAGCGTCGTACATCGTCGCGGCCGTCCGCGCGCCGGACTCGGCCAGCTCGGCGATCATCTGGAACAGCGGGTCCCAGCACTCCGCGAGGTTGGCTGGGCCCGCGGGCCAGTAGTTCATCTCGCAGTTGATGTTCAGCGTGAACTTCGACTGCCACTCCGGCAGCATCTTGTAACTCCAGATGCCCTGCAGGTTGGCCGGCTGCCCCGGACTGCGCGAGCTGGAGATGAGCAGATAGCGACCGAACTGGTAGTACAGCGCGGCCAGCTGCGGATCGCCGCCGTTCCGGAACGCGATCACGCGCTGGTCGGTCGGCAGCGCGATCGCGTCCGACGTCCCGAGGTCGATGTCGAGCCGCCCGAACAGCCGCCGGTAGTCCTCCACGTGCGTCCTGCGCAGCAGACCGTACGCCGGACGCACCGAGGGCAACGGCGCCGTCGCCTTCGCCACCTGGTCGTCGCTGACGTCGAGGTAGTTCCGGTAGCTCGTCCCGACCGACAGCACCAGCGTGACCGCGTCCGCGCCGGCGACCGTGAGCTTGCCGTCGGCAACCTTCGTCGTCCCGCCCTCGGCGAAAGCCCGGATCAGCGCGCAGAACTTCACCGATCCCTTCAGGCCCTCGGCGTCCCCGCTGATCCCGTTCAGCGCCAGCGTCCGGTCGTCGAACCGATCGACCGTCGCCGCCTGCGGTGTCGTGAAGCTCGCGTCGAACGACACCGCACCGTCGTGGTCAGCGGCCAGCCGCATCACCAGCACCTGCGCCGGATGGCTGACGAACACCTCACGCGTGTAACGCACTCCGTCGGCGACGTAGCTCACCGAGGTGATCGCCGTGGTCAGATCGAGCTCGCGCCGGTACGACGTCACGCCGGCCTCGGTGATGCCTGGGAACGTGAGCCTCAGGTCGCCGACCGGTTGGTACTGCATCTGTTCGGTCGGACGGCCCATGAAGTGTTCGTCGGCGAGGTTCTGCGCGGCGAGGTACTCCTCCTCGGCGATCAGCCGGCGGATCTCCGGTAGCGCCTCCTTGCCGGCCGGGTCGTCGTACTGGTGTGGACCGCCGGCCCAGATCGAGTCCTCGTTGAGCTGGAGCTGCTCGGTCGCGATACCGCCGTACACCATCGCCCCCAGCCGACCGTTGCCGACGGCAAGCGCCTGCAGCCATTCGGTGGCGGGGCGGGTGTACCAGAGCTTCAGCGGGTTCGTGTCGCTCCCGGGCGATTCGGGTTCGGCGGCGGCGGTGAGAGGGTCGGTCAGGGCGCCGGCGACGACAGCGGTGCCGGCCGCGGCGCCGGCGGTGCGCAGGACCTGGCGTCGGGTGTACTCGGTCATGGGCGGTCTCCCTAGAGGCGGTAGGTGCGCTCGGCGGTGCCGCGGAACACGTCGTTGTGCGCGGCCGCCGGAAGCAGTTCAGTGGTACGGCGAATGACCTCGGCGCGCGTGCTGAAGAGCGTGCACACGGGCCAGTCGGAGCCGAACATCAACCGGTCGCTCCCGAAGAGGTCGAGGGCGACGCCGATGAGTTCGGCGAGGGTGTCGGAGGGGAGGTGGGCGGTGCCGGAGAGCTTGACGCTGACGTTCGGGCAGTCGGCGAGAGCTTTCATCCCGGTGTGCCAGTCGGCATCGGCGCTGACCGGGTTGCCCAGGTGGTCGAGCACGAGGCGGGCGTCGGGTACGGCGGTTGCCAGCCGTGCGGCGCCGGTGAGGGCGGGTGGTCGGAGGAGCAGGTCGATGGCGAGGCCGGCGTCGGCGGCGGCCTGCACGCCGCGAAGGAACGCGGGATCGGTGAGCGCGTCCGGATCGGCCTGGTCCACGGGCGGGCAGCGAATCCCGGCCAGCTTCGACCCAGTGCCGCCGCTCACGTCCGAAGAAGTGGCCACCCGTGTCCCCACTTCTTCGGACGTGAGGTCGAACCAGCCGACGACGCCGAGGACGGAGGGTGTGGTCGCGGCGAGGTCGAGCAGGTCGGTGACTTCGAGGGGGTCGGCGTCGGCCTGGACGATGATGGTGTCCGGGAGCCGGCCACCGGAAGCTTCGGCGAGGTCGGGGAGGGCGAAGTCGCGGCGCAACGGGTGGCCGGTGGGGAGCCAAGGAAGCCTGCGGCGCGGGGTGTCCCAGAGGTGGACGTGGGAGTCGAGGGGGATGTCGGGCGGGGGTGGGCGGTTGTCGGGTGCATCAGGCATGGCGGCCCGCGGGTCTGGTGATGGAGGACTCGCCACGGGCGTGGGCCGAGAACAGGCGGGCCGCGTCTTCGGGGTCGGTGCCGGCCAGCACCTCGACCAGGTCGATGTGCCGACGCGCCATCAGCCCCCAGTCACCGGCGTACATCGCGTTCGAGACGACCTGCAGGTTCCACAGCGCCGGCTCGAGCGTGCGCCAGACCTTCAGCAGCATCGAGTTGCCGCTGGTGGCGAGCACCTGCCGGTGGAACCGCAGGTCGGCCTCACGGAAGGCGCCGATGTCGTGGTGGTCGGCCGCTTCGGTCATCCGCTGCACCTCGATCCGCAGCAGGTCCAGCTCCTCCGGCGGCACGTGACCGGTGGCGCGCCGGGCCGCCGCGCTCTCGAGGAGCACGCGCACCTCACGCGCTTCCCGGGCCTCGACCTGTGAGATCTCGGTGACGAAGTTGCCCAGCCGCGGCCGGTACGTCACCAGTCCTTCGTGCGCGAGTCGTCGTACCGCTTCCCGGGCGGGGGTCTGGCTGGTGCCGAGGACGCGGGCGATCTCGGACTCGACCACACGCATCCCGGGTGCGAGCTCGCCGGACAGGATCCAGCCGCGGATCGCCTCGTAGACCCGGTCCGAGAGCAGCTCGTTGTCCGTCGACGGCGGCGGTGCGGGTTGCATCGAGCGCAACGCCAGTCCGCCGCCGGTGCGATGCCGGTGGATCTCCTCGCGGCGACGGCGCGCGACGGTCGACTGCGACACTCCGTGAGCGGCCGCGATCTCGCGCGTCGACAGCGGGTGTCCGGAATCGGCCATCGATCCGGAGCCGATCGCACCGAGCCGAACCCGGTCGACCATCCGCGGCCGGCCGCTGCGCATCCCGTCGTCGAGACCGGCCATCCCCATCCGCAGGAATCGCCGCCGCCACTTGCCGACCGTTCCCGGGGTGACCGCGAGCAGGTCGGCGACGTCCTTGTTCGACCGGCCTTCGGCGCAGGCGAGCACGATCCGGCTGCGCAGGCGCATCGCCGGGCTGGTTCCGTTCGCGGCGGCGAGGTCGGTGAGCGCGGCGCGCTCGGCCGCCGACAAGGTCAGCGGCGACTTGGGACGTCCGGCATCGGGCATGGCTGCATGGTGACCCGGGCCACAACGATCTGCCAACCCTTTATGGCGCGGACTTCTGACTCGGAGCGTCCACTTTGCCGTTTAAACGTTGACACTTCAGCGTGGCTCTCTGCATCGTCGATCGCTAACGACGCCCGGCCGCCCCCGACGCCGGGACGATCCGAGGAGGACCCGGAAATGGCTCGTTCGATACGGCGACAGTCGTCACGGCGACAGTTGTCACGGTGGAAGGCCGTCCTGCCGGCGGCGGTCGCGATCCTGGTGGGCGCGACGGGCTGCGGCGGCGGGTTCAGTGACGAGGGGTCGGCCGGTGGCAGCACCGGCGAGGTGCGGATGCTGGTGAACATCACCCCCAACCTGACCAAGGGCTACTGGGAGGAGCTGGTCAAACCGTTCGAGGACGCCAACCCCGGCGTCGACGTGAAGATCGAGGCGCCGACCGGCCAGGGCGTTAAGGACACGCTGCCGCAGTTGCTCGCGGCCGGCAACGCGCCGGACGTGGTCGAGACGCTGATGGTCGACAAGACGCTCGCCCCGCAGATGCTCGAGCTGACCGACCAGGCCTGGACCAAGGACACCCCGCTGGTCGAACAGGCCGCGCTGGACGGCAAGGTCTACACCGTCGGCGTCGGCCAGCAGGCGCAGTCGCTGGTGTACTACAACAAGGAGGCGTTCGCCAAGGCCGGTATCAGCGCCCTGCCGAAGAACCTCGACGAGCTGACCGCCGCGATGGGCAAGCTGAAGGCGGCCGGCTACCTGCCACTGCAGACCGCGGGCGACTACGTGACCGGGTTGCAGCTGCTGCAACTCAGCGACCCGTCGATCGCGACGAAGCACCCGGACTGGTACCAGCAGGTCAACTCCAAGCAGCTCAGCGTCGGCCAGACCATGCTGCCGCTGCTGCAGCGCTACGAGTCCTGGATCAAGAACGGATACGTCGACAAGAACGCGCTCGGCCTGGACGACGTCAACGCGCAGACCAACTTCCTGTCCGGCAAGTCCGCGATGTACATCATGGGCAGCTGGTTCGTCCGTACGGCGGAGACCCAGAAACCCACCTTCGACCTCGGTGTGTTCGCCGCCCCGACCGAGGCCGGCCAGACGTATCCGGGTCCGCAGGGCGTCACGATGGCCATGCCGTACATGGTGCTGAAGTCGACCAAGCAGCGCGACCTCGCGGTGAAGCTGGTCCAGTACCTGGCAACCGACGATAAGGCGGTGCAGAGCCAGCTCGCCCAGGACGGCAACTTCCGTAAGGGCTTCACCGACAAGCTGACGCCGCTCGGCAAGCAGGTGCAGGACATCCTCGACCAGGCGCCCAAACACGTCGCGCAGGGTGAGGGGTACGGCGCCAACACGCTGCCGCAAGGCTTCAACGGCGAATGGAACAAGGCGGTCCAGAGCCTCTACACCGGCAAGTCCGCGGCCGACGTCGCCAAGCGCATCGACAGCTGGATGGGGTCGAAGTCGTGAGCAGTCCCGCGGCAGCCACCCGCCTGCGGGACCGGCTGACCACGGCGAGCATGGTCGGTCCCGCGCTGCTGCTCTTCGTGGTGATGCTCGTCATCCCGGTCGGCCTGTCGATCTACTTGAGCCTGACCGACTGGAACGGGTACAGCGCCAGCCCGGCGATCGTCGGGCTGCAGAACTACCTCGATCTCGCCCGCAGCGAGGAGGCAATCCGTGCCGGGTGGGTGACCCTGCTGATCGCCGCCGTCGGCACCGTCCTGCTCAGCGTGCTGGGTCTCGGGTTCGCGCTGCTGGTGAACGGTGCGTCGCGGTTGAACGCGTTCTTCCGGGTCGTGCTGTTCTACCCGCACGTGCTGAGCGCGCTCGTGGTCGGCTTTCTGTGGAGCGCCGTACTCGGGACGTCCGGCGTGGTCAACGGCTTCCTGACCTCCAAGGGCGCCGAGGTGCTGCCGTTCCTGTCGAACCCGAACTGGGCCCTGGCGAGTCTGATCGGCGTACTGGTCTGGGCCGGGTTCGGTGTGAATGTGGTGCTCTACCTGGCCGGTCTGCAGACGGTCTCCCGTGATCTGCTCGAGGCGGCGCGGATCGACGGCGCCTCGCCGCGGCAGACGTTCTTCAACGTCACGTTGCCAGCGCTCGCGCCGGTGGTGACGGTCAACCTGGTGCTGTCGCTGGTCACCCTGCTGAAGACGTACGACCTGGTCGTGTCGCTGACCGGCGGTGGTCCGGCCGGCTCGACACAGACGGCGGCGTACCTGATTCTGTGGGACTCGTTCCACAACAACGCGCTCGGCTTCGGCTCGGCCCAGTCCGTCGTACTGATGATCGTCACCGCCGGTCTCGCCCTCACGGTCGCCCGGCTGCGGTCGAAGGTGGATCAGGGAGTGAAGGCATGAGTGTGATCCGCCTTCCTCGGGTGAAGACGCAGGTGGTCCAGCCGAGACCTGTGCGCATCAGGGGCGCCGGCCGGATCGCGTTCCTGGTCGTGACGAGTGTGCTGATGCTCGTGCCGATGTACCTGCTCGTGGTGAGCGCATTCAAGTCGCAGCAGGACATCCTGACCCACCCGTTCTCGCTGTCGCCGGACCTGCTGACCACCGAGTACCTGCAGAAGGCCTGGACCAACCCGGACTTCAACATCCTCAAGGGGTACGCCGTCACCGCGCTGTTCGTGGTCTCGGTGAACGTGCTGTCCGTCGCCCTCGCCGGCCCGGTGTCGTACGTGATCGCTCGCCGCGGCGAACGCCGGTACCGCGTGCTCCTGCTGCTGTTCGTGGCCGGCACGTTCATCCCCAGCCAGGTGCTGGTGATCCCGGTCGTCTACACGCTGAAGTTCCTCGGACTGATGGGGACGATCCCGGGGTTCGTGCTGTTCGAGACGACGCTGACGCTGCCGTTCTCGATCTTCCTGTACGCCGGTTACATCATGACGATCCCGGCCAGCTTGGACGAGGCGGCCGCGGTCGACGGGGCCGGCAAGCACCGGATCTTCTGGTCGATCGTGTTCCCGCTGATGAAACCGGCCGTGGTCACGATGGTCATCCTGAACACCTTCTCGGTGTGGAACGACTTCGTGAACCCGCAGATCATCCTCGGCCCGGGCAGCGGCCTCTACACCGTCACCACCGGCGTCTACGCGGCGGTCAGCCAGTACTCGACCGACTACACGGTCGTCTTCCCGACGCTGCTGCTCGCGGTGGCGCCACTGCTGGTGGTCTTCGTGCTGCTGCAGCGGCACGTGATCAGCGGCCTCACCGCAGGAGCGACGAAGGGATGACGACGATGACCGCCCACTCCGTCTCGACCACTGTCACAGCCACTGTCACAGCCAATGTCACAACCGCTGCCGCGGCTCCGCCCCGCGTCGTCGCGCAGACGCCGGTCGGCAGCCCGCCGGCGTGGGCGATCATGCAACGCCGCCTGTTCGACGTGATGGACGAGGGCTGGTGGCTGTTCCGGGAACGCTACTGCCTGCCGGACGGCAGTCTCCGGTACGCCGGACCCGTGCCGAGCCGTGACGGCGCGGACGACTTCTACGAGGCGTTCGTGAACTGGCCGGTGCTCTACCAGCTCGGTGGCGCGGACGACCTGATCGACGTCGCCAAGTGGCACTGGGAAGGCGTCACCCGCCAGCTCACCGATCTCGGTTTCCTCGTGGACGAGTTCGAGCGCGGCTACGACTGGTTCCACATCGGTGAGTCGATGATCTTCTTCTACTCGCTGTGTGCCGCCGACCCGGGTGACGAGGTCTTCCGGGAGCGCGCGTACCGGTTCGCCGAGCTCTACCTGCCCGGTTCGCCGGCCGGCAACTACGACGCCGCCACTCGCACGATCCGGGCCCCGCACAACGGCGGCGGTGGTCCGCGCTGGGGCATCAACGACGAGTGGCGTTCGTACGGCGCCGATCTCACCAATATGCGGATCTTCGGTCTGCCGCTGCCCGGCGTGCCGGGGATCCAGACCTGGGACGACCTCAAGGACCCGGCCAAGGCCGACCTGATGGGCGCGGAGATGATTCGGCGGCTCGGCGCCGGTGATGTGGCGGTCAACCTGGCCGCGACCACGCTGACCGCCAACGCCTGGCTCTACGACCACAACGACCGGTTCGCGGCCTGGACCCTGGAGTACCTCGATGCGTGGCAGGAACGCGCCGCGGCCAACGGCGGCCTGCTCCCGGACAACGTCGGGCCCAGTGGTGAGGTCGGCGAGCTGCACGGCGGACGCTGGTACGGCGGCAACTACGGCTGGAACTGGCCACATGGCGTCTACAGCGTCGGCTCCGCCGCCTGCATCGCGGCGCTGAACGGCGTACTGCTGACCGGCGACTCGCGACGGCTCGACATCGCGCGGCAGCTGCTGGACCACCTGTACGAGCGTGGCATCACGGGCAGTGTGGACGAGACCGAGTTGAGCATCCGGGACCGGTGGCAGGCCGAGCTCGGTGAGGACTGCGCGAATCCGACACTGCTGATCCCGAACCGACACGGCGACGACGGATGGTTCGACTATCAGCCGCCGCAGCTAGGCCTGCCGACCTGGTTGTGGCAGGCGGCTTTCGAGTCCGCGGATCGTGAACGGCTGCAGCGGCTCAGGCAGCGCAGCGGGTACGACTGGCGGACCGTGCGCGACTTCCGGAACAAGGAGGATGCCGGGCACGAGGCGCCCTGGCTGGCCTATCTGGCGGGTGACAACCCGGGCTATCCCGAGGCGATGCTCGGTGTCGCGCTGTCCCAGGTGCAGCGCCGGATGGACCTGATGGCCGTCGATACCGTCGATCCGGCCGAGCTGAACATCCACCACTGGCAACGGCACAACCCGGTCGCGACCGAGGCCTTGCTCCAGTTGACCACCGGTACGCCGCAACTCCTCTACAACGGTGGCCTTCTGCCGCTGCGGGTGCTGTACCTCGACCCCGAGCGGAGCCGTCCCGGTCTGCCGGCCGATGTCGCCGCCCTGGTCGACACGGTCGAGCCCGACCGCACCGGGCTGCAGCTGGTCAACCTGTCCGCGACGCAGACCCGTCGCGTGATCGTCCAGGCCGGCAGCTTCGGCACCGACCGTATAGACGAGGCGACGGTGACCACGGCGACCGGTGAGTACCCCGGCCCGGCCCCGGCGTACACCTCGCCGCCGCCGGCTCCCGGCACCGAGACGATCGTTGTCGGTGGCAACAGACTTGACGTCACGATGCCGCCGGGCCGGACCATCCGGCTCGACCTGCGGCTGACCCGTAACGCCTATCGCGCCGCGCACGTGGCGCTTGACTGAGGAGACATATGAGCAGCGGTATCGAACAAGCCCCGGTGGCGCCGGTCTGGGACCTGCCGGTGCGCGGCGAGGACCCGCCGGCACCGGATCCCGGCCTGGTGTCGCGGTTGTCCCAGATCGGGTCGGCCACCGCCTGCGCCCGGTTGCACGGACAGGGCATCCGCCGGACCTTCGTCGACGGACCGACCAGCATGTTCCCCGGCCAGAAGGTGGTCGGCCGCGCCCTGACCCTGCAGTTCATGCCCCAGCGCGAAGACATCGCCGACGGCCAGACGCAGGAGTACATCGAGCGCAGTACGGCGCTGTGGGCGGTGCTCGACGAGGTACAGCCCGGCGACGTGCTCGTGGTCCAGGCCTACGGCAGCCACACCACCGGCTGCTTCGGTGACATGCTGGTCCGCTACTTCAAGCTTCGTGGTGGCGCCGGCATCGTGGTGGACGGCCGGATCCGCGACGTGCCCCGTGTGTCGCAGCTTGACGTCCCGATCTGGTCCACCGGCGCCACCCCGCATTACGCATCCCAGTCCGAACTGTTCCCGTGGGCGTACAACGTCCCGGTCGCGGTCGGCGGCGTACTGGCGCTGCCCGGTGACCTGGTCGTCGCCGACGACGACGGCGCTGTCGTCGTACCCCGGCAGCGTGCCGAGGCCGTCGTCCAGGCGGCCGCCGAGCACGACGCGTGGGAGAAGTTCAGCCGTCGACGGATCGACGAGGGCGCGCCGTTGCGCGACTACTACCCCCTGACCGAGAAGACCCGCCTCGAGTACGAGCACTGGCGCGCCACCCAGAACGGCGCAGCCGGCGACTGACCTGAGAGGACCCCGCCCACCATGTCCAACAACAGAAGAACGCGTACGGCGCTGAGCGTCGGAGCCGGAGTGGTCGCGACTGCCCTGGTGACCGTCGCGGCCGTCCAGCTGAACACCCAACCCGCCGGTGCGGCGAGGTGCGACAGCTTCTACGTCGCACCCGACGGCGACGACGCCGGCAAGGGCACCGAGAAGGACCCGTGGAAGACCGTCACCCGGGCCCGCGACGAGATCCGGAACCGGAAACTCAACGACACCGCCCACATGGGCTGTGACATCACCGTCAATCTCAAGGCCGGTCAGTATCCGGTCAGCTCCACCATTCAGTTCGACCAGCGTGACTCGGGGGCCAACGGCCACCGCGTCGTCTACCGCAGCGTCGACGGACCGGGGAAGGCGACCCTGTCCGGTGCCGAGGAGATCACCGGCTGGACGCCGTACCGGAACGGGATCTTCAAGGCGAAGGTGGACCCGTCGAAGCCGTTCTACACGCTGTTCGAGGACGGCAAGAGGGCCACCAACGCGCGGTACCCGAATCGTGGCACCGAGGACACCTGGTCGCCGTACCTGACGTCCATCCTCTACGAAGAGGACAAGATGGACGTGCGCAACTGGATGTGGGGCAAGCCCGGTGACTGGGACCCCAGCTGGGACCTGAGCCAGGCGTCGGTCACCATCTGGTCGGGTGGTTCGTGGTCGTGGTTCACCGACACGATCCCGCTGCTGGACACGAACTTCAAGAAGACCCAGACGACCTTGAAGCACTGGACCCGCTACGCGATGGTCAACAGCCGCGGCGGCTCCCGGTACTTCTTCCACAACTCGCTCAGTTTCCTCGACCAGCCGGGGGAGTACTACCTGGACTACAAGGCCGGCGAGGTCTACTACAAGCCGCGCGGCGGCACCATGGACGGCGTCAAGGTGCTCCGGCCGACCGTGAAGACCGTGCTCGACCTGGCCGGCGCGTCGGCCGAGGACCGGCTGCACGACGTGACCTTCGACGGTCTCGGGGTGCAGTACTCCGACTTCGTCACCTGGTACCGCAACGGCTGGGTGTCCAGTGGCGACGCCGGGGTGGAGCACAAGTACCCGGAGTACGACCGCCAGATCGAGATGCCGCGGAACCGGTTCGGCGCGATCAGGCTGACCAACACCAGCAACATCGATCTGACCCGGTTGCGGCTGTCCGACACCGGCTTCACCGGGATCTACCTGCTGTTCGCCAATGACCACACCCGGATCACCGACAGCCTGCTGGAGAACATCGGTGCCGACGGCATCAAGGTGGAAGGCGGCTGGCCGGGTGAAGGCGACCTGAGCAACCACCACACGATCTCGAACGTCTTCGTCGACCACGTCGGTGAGCTGGTGCCGGGTGACGCGGCCGGCATCGAGCTGATGGACACCGGCAACAACACGATCTCCAACATCGTCGTGAAGCACAGCGCGCGCTACGGCATCAGCCTGGAGTCGCGGCCCGAGGTGAAGGACGGCGAGCAGTACGCGTCCGGCAACAGCTTCAAGTACATCCGGCTGGAGCAGACCGGCCTGGACAGCGGTGACATGGGTGCGTTCTACACCTACGGCATCGACAACCAGGAGCCGCATCCAGTGCAGAACACCGTGGAGCAGTTGGTTGTCGGCGACGTGATTCCCGACCCGTCGATGCCGGATGCCGGTGGCACCCGCGGTGTGCACATGGACGCCGGCGGCTGTGGGTTCTCCTTCGCCAACATCGAGGTCGGGAAGGTCTCCGACGACAAGTACCAGTCGTACAAGTGCAACCAGGTCAGCAACGCCAACTGGGTCGAGGGTTTCGACACCTCGAAGATGGAGTACGACAAGATCGGCGTACTGCCGAGCTTCCCGTACGACGTGGCGGGACGGTGATCCGGGATGTCGACACGTTCAGGATTGATCATCGGGCTCGCGGTCGGTCTTTTGGTGCCCGCGGCGGTCATCGGCGGCTCGGCGCTGGGTGCCGGCGCTGCGCCGGGTGCTGACCGGGCTGGGTGTACGTCGTTCTGGGTGTCGCCGGACGGGAACGATTCGGCACCTGGGACCAGGTCCAAACCTTGGCGCACGGTCGAACACGCTCGTGACACCATCCGCGCGCGGAATCTGAACCGGCAGCTGTCCTGTGACCTGGTGGTGAACCTGAAGGCGGGCACCTACCAGGTGGACAAGACGATCACCTTCGACGACCGCGACTCCGGGTCGAACGGCCACCGGGTCGTCTACCGGAGTGTGGACGGTCCCGCGAAGGCCGTCTTCGAGGCAGCCGAGGAGGTGACCGGCTGGACGCCGTACCGGGACGGGATCTTCAAGGCCCCGGTGGACGTGGACAAGCCGTTCTACACGCTGTACGCCGAAGGGAAGCGGGCGACCACCGCGCGCTACCCGAATCGGCGGTCGGACGACGAATGGGCGCCGTACCTGCGGTCGATCCTGTTCGACCCGACCAAGGAGGCCGTCCGGGACCAGATCGGCTTCAACACCGGTGACTGGGATCCGTCCTGGGACCTGCGGCTCGGTACGTCGTGGCCGGCCCAGGTCACGGTCTGGTCGGGCGGATCCTGGTCGTGGTTCACCGACACCGTGCCGCTGCTGGACATCAACTTCACCAAGCGGCGGACGACCCTGATCTACCCGGCGCGGTACGGGTTCATCAACTCCGGCGGCGGCTCCCGGTACTTCGTGCAGAACTCGCTCAGCCTGCTCGACCAGGCGGGGGAGTACTACCTGGACTACCCGGCCAAGATGCTGTACTACAAGCCCGCCGGCGGGACGATGGACGGCGTCAAAGTCCAGCGTCCGGTCGTCACCGAGGTGTTCAGGATCGCCGGCGCCTCGGCGAGCCGACGGGTGGAGAACCTGACCCTCGACGGTCTGTCGATCCAGCACAGCGACTTCATGGAGTGGTACCGGTACGGCTGGAACGGCACCGGCGACTCCGGGTTCAAGCACAAGTACCCGAAGTACGACACGCAGATCGAGCTGCCGCGGAACCGGTGGGGCGCGATCACGCTGACCAATACCCGCGGCGTGACGTTGACCCGGCTGCACCTGCGGAGGACCGGTTTCACCGCGATCCAGTTGCTGTTCGCCAACGAGAAGACGACTGTGTCCGACAGTCTGCTCGAACATCTCGGCAACGACGGCATCAAGGTCGAGGGCGGCTGGCCGGGTGAGGGCGATCTCGCTCACCGGAACACCTTCACCAACAACTACATCCACCACCTCGGCGAACTCGTCCCGGGCGACTCGGCCGGCGTCGAGATCATGAACAGCGGCCGCAACGAGATCAGTCACACCGTCGTCGAGCACGGCGCCCGGTACGGCATCAGCATCGAGTCGCGACCCGAGATCCCGAACGAGGACAACTACACCGGCGGCAACACCGTCCATCACGTGCGGTTGTCGCACCTGGCGAAGGACAGCGGTGACACCGGTCCGTTCTACGCGTACGGCGTACGCAACCAGCCGCCGTACACACCGGACGCGGCCGTGTCGCAGCTGATCATCGACGACGCGAACGCCGATCCCTCGATGCCCGACAGCAAGCCGTACGGCGTGCACATGGACTTCGGCGGCTGTGGATTCGCGTTCTCCGACGTGAAGGTGACCAACACCGAGAGCGACCCGTACCACGGGCCGTCGGCCGGACCGTGCTCCACGTTCGAGAACGTCAGCTGGGAGGACGGGTTCGACGACTCCCGGATGCAGTACGACCGGATCGGCGTACTGCCGTCCTTCCCCTACGAGAAGCCCTGAGGTTCCCGAGTAGCTATGGACAAGGAACGATTTGCGGGCAAGGTCGCGCTGATCACCGGAGGTGCCTCCGGGATCGGCGCGGCCACCGCCCACCGGATCGTCGCCGAGGGCGGCACGGTCGTCGTCTGCGATCGCGACGGCGAGGCTGCGGAGAAGGTCGCCGCCGAACTGGGCGGCGCCGCGCGCGGCTATCGGCTGGACGTGACCGACCTGGACCGCACCGAGGAGGTGGTCGCGGAGGTGACGGCAGCTCTTGGCAGTGTCGACGTCCTCGTCAGCGCTGCCGGGGTCGACGTGTGCGACACCGTGCCGAACACGACGCCGTCCGAATGGCAGACGATCCTGGAGGTCGACCTGACCGGCGTCTACAACTCCTGCCGAGCGGTGCTGCCCCGGTTCATTGCTCAAGGCAATGGTGCGATCGTGACGATCTCGTCGGCGATCGGCACGGTCGGGGAGCGGAACCGGTCGGCGTATTGCGCGGCGAAGGCCGGCGTGGAGAACCTGACCCGCGCGATGGCGCTGGACCACGGCCGGGACGGCGTCCGGGCGAACTGCGTGGCACCCGGGCTGATCGACACCCCGCTGATCCGCAACGGCAAGGTCGGCGGTGAGGACGATCCGGGTGCGATGCAGGCGATGGTCGACCGGCATCACGCGCTCGGGCGGATCGGGCAACCGGACGAGGTGGCCGCCGCGATCGCCTTCCTGGCCAGCGACGACGCCTCGTTCGTCACCGGCGCCGTACTGCCTGTGGACGCCGGGTGGACCGCCCAATGAGCGTCTTGAACGGCTACCGCGTGCTCGACCTGTCGGTGGCGATGGCCGGCCCGCTGGCCGCGATGCGGCTCGGCGATCTGGGCGCGGACGTGGTCAAGGTCGAGCCGATCACCGGTGAGTGGCAGCGCCACACGGCCGCGGGCGGTGCGACCGGTGTCGAGGTGAACGCGTCGTTCCTGTCGCTCAACCGGAACAAGCGCAGCCTGGCCGTGGACCTGAAGTCCGACGAAGGTCGGGAGTTGTTGTACGAGTTGGTGCGCACGGCCGACGTGTTCCTGCAGAACTATCGGCCCGGAGTCGCCGCCCGGCTGGGCGTGGACTACGAGACCTTGCGTGCGCTGAAGCCCGATCTGGTGTACGTCTCGGTGTCGGGGTACGGCGAAACCGGTCCGTACGCATCCTGGCCCGGTCAGGATCTGCTCGTGCAGGCGATGAGCGGTGCGTTGTTCAGCACTGGTCGTCCCGATGAGCCGCCGGTCGCGGCGCCGTACTTCCTGGCTGATGCTGTCACCGCCTACAGCTCGTTCGAGGGCGTCCTGGCCGCCCTCCTTCATCGCGAGCGCACTGGCGAAGGACAGCTGGTTCAGGTCAACATGCTCGATGCCGTCATCGCCCTGCAGATGCAGGAGCTGTCCGTGCACACCGTCGGTCACGTCGCCCAGACACGGTCCGAGGAGGTGCACGCACACAGCTACATCCGGGCGCCCTACGGCATCTTCAGCACCGCCGACGGTTACCTCTCCCTGGCCTTCGCCGATCTGCCAGTCCTGGCTGAGGTGCTCGATGTGCCTTCATTGGCTGAGCTCGATGCGGAGCGGGATGGGTTCGCCCGGCGGGACGAGATCTCGTCGGCGGTGTCGGCGGCGCTGAGAACAGAGTCGACGGATCACTGGCTGCACAAGCTGCGAGAACGCGGCATCTGGTGTGGTCCCGTCTACTCCTATGCCGATCTCCAGACCGATCCGCAGGTGCTGCACAACGGGTCGTTCGTGACGTACGAGCATCCGACCGAGGGGACGGTGACGACGCCGGGATTCCCGTATCGGTTCAGCCGGACACCCGCGGAAGTACGACGGCCCGCTCCGCTGACCGGTGAGCACACTGCCGAGTTGCTGGCTGAGCTTGGTGTGCCCGCCGAACGTCGTGACGAGCTCGTGCGGCGGGGCGTGGTGGTGTCGCGATGACCGTTCAGTTGCGCGGACTGACCTGGGACCATCCGCGGGGCTATCGACCGCTGGAGGCGTTCGAGGCGCCCGGCGTACAGGTGGTCTGGGACCGGCAGCCCTTGACGGGCTTCGAGTCAACGCCGCTGTCCGAGTTGGCCGAGCGGTACGACTTGCTGGTCGTGGATCATCCGGGGCTCGGAGCGGCGATCGAGGCCGGGGCGATCCTGCCGGTGGAGGACGTGTTCGCGGCGCGTGATCTCAAGGTGTGGCGGGAGCGCGCGGTCGTACCGACGTGGGAGAGCTACCGGATCGACGGGTATGGCTGGGCGTTACCGCTGGATGCGGCCACGCAGACCTTTCTCTACCGGCCTGATCGGTTGAGTAAGCCACCGGGTGACTGGGCTGAGGTGCTGTCGATGTCCGGCGTGGTGTTGTGTGTTGCCGGCCCACATGCCGGGTTGATGCTGCTCGGTCTGGCCGGGGACCGGACTGGTGCCGGTCTGCTCGATCGGTCCCGTGCGATCGAGGCGCTCGAGGTGCTGCGCGCCGTGTGGCGGCGGAGCGACCAGAGTGCGGCTTCGCTCGACCCGATCGGCATCCACGAGCTGCTTGCTGACAGCAACGAGCTGATGTGTTGCCCGCTGGTCTACAGCTATGCGTACTACGGCGGCGTGTCGGAGGACCGGGTGCCGCTGGCGTGGTCGGCCGCGCCGCGGCTCCGTGCTGACGATCGGTTGGCCAACAGCACGCTCGGCGGCACCGGGCTGGCGGTGACGCCGCGGGCGTATGCACGCGTGCTGGCCGTGACGAAGTACGTGCGGGGCCTGCTCGACATCGGCGTCCAGCTCGACCTCGTGTCGGCGGTCGGTGGGCAGTCGGCGACCGCGGCCGTGTGGGCGTCCGATGTGGTGGACAAGGCCTGGAACGGGCACTACTCGGCGACCCTCGGCACGCTGACGACGGCGTACATCCGGCCGCGGTTCGACGGCTGGATCGCCTTCCAGGACGAGTTGTCGGTGCGCGTGCGCGAGGTGCTGCAGAGCTCGGTCGATGCCGCCGCGGCGGTCGATCGGATCGAGGACGACTACCGGAGGGCGAGCCATGGATGACGGCCGGATCCGCTTCGACCAGGACGGCCGGGTCGGCTTGCTGACGCTCGACCGGCCGGCGAAGTTGAACGCGGCCACCCGCGCGATGAGCACCGAGTTGCTCGAGTTGATCCCGCGGATCGACGAGGACCCCTCCATCCGTGCGGTGGTGCTGACGGGAGCCGGTGACCGGTCCTTCTCCGTCGGCAGCGACGTGGGGGAGCTCGATGCCTACGACGGCCCCTGGCAGTTCCGCAACCGCCGCGACTACTGCGACGCCCTGCGCAGCCTGCGGACGCCGGTGGTCGCCGCGATCAACGGTTATGCGTACGGCGGCGGCCTGGAGCTGGCGTTGTCGTGCGACATCCGGCTGGCCGCGTCGACGGCCAGCTTCGCCGCCGCGGAGATCAAGTTGGGGTGGATCGGTGGCGGCGGAGTGACCGCGTTGCTGGCCGCGAGTGTGCCGGCGAGTGACGTGGCGATGATGCTGCTGACCGGTGACCCGATCGATGCCGCCGAAGCGCTGCGGATCGGATTGATCAGTCGTGTGCTGTCGGCTGACGAGTTGTTGCCGGCAGCAATCGAGTTGGCACACCGGATCGCGGAGCGGCCGCCGATCGCGGCCCAGGCGGCGAAGGCGAACCTGCGCGCCGCCCTGTCGATGGGTCTCGAGCCGGCCATCCAGTACGAGCGGGAGTTGCAGGCAGTGGCTCTCGGCACCCGGGACGCAGCCGAAGGCCGGGCAGCCTTCGCGGAACGTCGTACCGGCGACTTCGAAGGACGGTGAGCTTGTGCCCGTGCAGATCGCACCCGGAGTGCATCGGTTGGGGACGGACTATCCGCACGTCTGCGGGTTGCCGTTGTGGTTGCACGTGATCGAGGCCGGGCCGGAGCTCGTGCTGCTGGATGCCGGAATCGCGTCCACGCCCGAGGCGGCGACGGCGCCGGAACTGGCCAGGCTCGGGCTGGGCCTGGCGGATCTCACGCTGGTGGTGAACAGTCACGCGCATCCCGACCACATGGGCGGCAACGCCGTACTGAAGCGGATGAGCGGTGCGCGCGTGGCGGCTCCGGCGGCTGAGGTGGGCTGGCTGGAGGACAACGAGACGTTGCTGACCGAGCTGTGGGGGTCGGATCCGGCGGCGCTCGATCTCTCCCCGACCGAGCGTGACGAGCTGCTCGGCATGCTCGACGAGCGGGTCCGGGTGGACGTCCTGTTGCGTGACGACGATCTGCTCCCGGCTGAGCGTCCACTGCGGGTGGTGACTACAAGTGGTCACAGTCCTGGACACATCGCCGTACTGGACGAGACGTCGCGGACCCTCTTCTCGTTCGACGACGTCCAGGGCCGTGGGCAACCGTTCCTCGACAACTCGGTCTGGTTGGCGCCGCTCTACACCGACGTCGATCGATACGTCGCCGGCCTGAATCGCCTGCTGTCATTGGACTTCGACGCGTTGGTCCCGTCGCACGGCGACGTACTGGACGCGGACGCCGGACGCAAGCGCATCACCGACAGCCTGGAGTGGGTCGACGAGGTCCACACCTTCACCACCAACCTGTTGCGCACCAAGGGATCGCTGACAGTCCGTGAGCTGGCCGGCGAGATCGGCACCCAGCTGGGCGACTTCGGCGGCCTCTGCCTGCAAACCGTCCGGATGGCCCGAGCCCACCTCGAACTCCTGGCCCGCGAGCGCACTGCCGAACCCCGCTGGCACCTGAGCTGACCCGCAAGACTGCCGCACGCACCGCCCGCTGGGCAGTGCGTGCGGCGTTCTTCAGTTGCAGCGGAGGGTGTCGAGGTCGGCGGCGTTGCCCATGGCGTGGTTGCCGGCGTCGTTGGGGTGGAGGCCGTCGCCACCGTCGTACGCGGCTTGCAGGCGGGTGGGGTCGGCGGGGTCCCGGGTGGCGGCGTCGAAGTCGACCACGCCGTCGAACTCACCGCTGGTCCGGATGAACTCGTTGACGGCCTGCCGCGCCGCCTCCTTCTCCGGCGTGTAGACGAACGATCCGCCCACCGGTGTGATCGTGCCGCCGACGATGCAGCGACCCGACGCGTGCACTCGGGCAATCAGCTGCCGGTAGCCGTCGATCAGCTCGTCCGCGGTCGCGCCGGCGTAGATGTCGTTGATCCCTTCCAGCACCAGAACCGTGCGTACGCCGGGCTTCGTGAGCACGTCCCGATCGAGCCGGGCGAGTGCGCTCGGCCCGGCGCTGCCGGCCTTCGCGATGCCGTTGAGCACCCGGTTGCCGGAGATCCCTTCGTTCGAGATCGCGAGCCGCCGGTGCTCGGGCAGCTTGGCGTACCGATCGGCGAGGACGTCCGGCCACCGGCGGTTCGTGTCGATCGTCGTACCGACCGACGAGGTGATCGAATCGCCCAGGGTGGCCACGGTGTCGACCTGCCGCGGCGCGGTGACGATCGCCGCGTTGAGGAAGAACCACGCCGAGGACTCAGTCTGGTACGCCGTTGCCGACTCGTCCGCGGCGTGATCACCAGAGGTCGACTTGTAGCTGTGCTGCATCGCCCGGTTGTGCGCGGTGATCACACCGGTCGTGCCCACCACGTGCACACTCACGGTGAGACTTGTCTGCGCGGGCACCTGACCAGGCAACGCATCGCTGATCGCCATCCCTCCCGGCGGAATTCGCAGCGACGTCTTCCCGCCGAACGTCAACCGCCGGCTCGTCCCCGGTACGACACTCGCCCCGGCTTGATGCCGGCCGACGTACACCGAATCGGTGACCAGCGGCTGATCGCCGTACGCGTTCGACAACCGGATCCGCAGATCCGACCCGCCGACACTTGTCCGCACGATGTTCCGCACCGTCATGTTGCTCAACGTCCCGCCGGCGATGTCGTCACTGGCACCCCAGGTCGTCACCAGTTCGGTGCCCTGACCGCCGTCGTCCGCTCCGTCCGGGGCCGCGGCGTCCACCAGGCCCGCCGCCCCCACCGCCATCACCAGCACACTCGCGCCCGCTCGGCGCCACCAGGAAGTATTCATTCTGCCAAGTCACCGCTGAATAGATATAACCTCAACGAGTTGCAGCTGTTGCAGCGCCGAACGGCCGGTTCCCCGAGCCGAGCGGTCGTCGTTCCAGCGGGTAAGGGACAATGGTTGGTGATGACGCTGACTGAGCAAGTTCCTGCGGGGGCTGATGCCGATGCCCTGTACGACGCCTTTGCGAGCTGGGTGGGGGAGCAGGGGATCTCGTTGTACCCGGCGCAGGAGGAGGCGCTGATCGAGGTGATGACGGGGTCGAACGTGATCCTGTCGACGCCGACCGGCTCGGGGAAGAGCCTGGTCGCCACCGGGTCGCACTTCGCGGCGCTCGCGGACGGCCGGCGGACCTTCTACACCGCCCCGATCAAGGCGCTGGTGTCGGAGAAGTTCTTCGCGCTGTGCGACATCTTCGGGGCCGAGAAGGTCGGCATGCTGACCGGCGACGCGTCGGTGAACGCCGGTGCCCCGATCATCTGCTGCACGGCCGAAGTACTCGCCAACGTGGCGCTGCGCGAGGGAGCCGCCGCCGACGTCGGCCAGGTGGTGATGGACGAGTTCCACTTCTACTCCGAGCCCGATCGCGGCTGGGCCTGGCAGGTGCCGCTGCTCGAGCTGCCGAACGCCCAGTTCATCCTGATGTCGGCGACCCTCGGCGATGTCGAGCGGTTCAAGATCGACCTGTCGAGAAGGACCGGTCGCCCGACCGCGATCGTGTCCAGCGCCGAGCGCCCGGTGCCGCTGATCTACAAGTACGTCACCACAGCGCTGCACGAGACGCTCGAGGAACTGCTCACCACGCACCAGGCGCCGGTGTACGTCGTCCACTTCACCCAGGCCGCCGCGCTCGAACGCGCCCAGGCGCTGACGAGTATCAACGTCTCCTCGAAGGAGGAGAAGGACAAGATCAACGAGCTGATCGGCAACTTCCGGTTCAGCAAGGGCTTCGGCCGGACCCTGCAACGGCTGGTGAAACACGGCATCGGCGTCCACCACGCCGGCATGCTGCCGAAGTACCGCCGCCTGGTCGAGCAGCTCGCCCAGGCCGGCCTGCTCAAGGTCATCTGCGGAACCGACACCCTCGGCGTCGGCATCAACGTCCCGATCCGCACCGTCGTCCTGACCGCGCTGAGCAAGTACGACGGACGCCGGCAGCGGATCCTGAAGGCGCGGGAGTTCCACCAGATCGCGGGACGCGCGGGACGGGCCGGCTACGACACCTCGGGGACTGTCGTCGTACAGGCGCCGGATCACGTGGTGGAGAACGTGAAGGCGCTGGCCAAGGCGGGTGACGACCCGAAGAAACAGCGCAAGGTGCAGCGGAAGAAGCCGCCGGAAGGGTTCGTCACCTGGGGCGAGGACACCTTCGACCGGCTGGTCGCGGCCGAGCCCGAGGCGCTGAAATCGCGGATGCGGGTCAGCCACGCGATGCTGCTCAACGTGATCGCCCGCGACGGCGACGCGTTCGCGAGCATGCGACGCCTGCTCCGCGACAACCACGAAGACGCCAAGACCCAGGTCCGGCTGATCCGCCGGGCAATCCAGATCTACCGGACGCTGCTGACCGCGGGCGTGGTCGAGCGGCTCGACGAACCCGACGAGTACGGCCGGACGCTGCGGCTGACCGTCGACCTGCAGAAGGACTTCAGCCTCAACCAGCCGTTGTCGACGTTCGCGCTGGCGGCACTGGACCTGCTCGACCCGGAGAGCCCGGAGTACGCGCTGGACGTGGTCTCCATCATCGAGGCGACGCTCGAAGACCCACGCGCGGTGCTCTGGGCCCAGGAGCACCACGCCAAGGGTGAAGCGGTCAACGCGATGAAGGCCGAGGGCATCGAGTACGACGAGCGGATGGAACTGCTCGAGGACGTCACCTGGCCGAAGCCGCTCAATGAGTTGCTCGAGGCAACGTTCGAGATGTACCGGCAGACGCACCCGTGGATCGCCGACGCCGGGCTGTCGCCGAAGTCGGTGGTCCGGGACATGTTCGAGCGGGCGATGACGTTCGGCGAGTTCATCGGGTTCTACGGGCTCGCGCGGTCCGAGGGCATCGTGCTGCGCTACCTGAGCGACGCGTACAAGGCGCTGCGCCAGACTGTCCCGCCGGACAAGGTGAACGAGGATCTCACCGACATCATCGAGTGGCTCGGTGAGGTGGTCCGGCAGACCGACTCCAGCCTGCTCGACGAGTGGGAGGAGCTGACCAACCCGACGGTCGAGGAGGTCGCCGAGCCGACCCCGGCCGGGCCGCGCCGGATCACCTTGAACAGCAGGGCATTCCGCGTCCTGGTCCGCAACGCGATGTTCCGCCGCGTCGAACTGGTCTCCCTGCACCGCTGGGCCGAGCTTGGCCAACTCGACGCCGACTCCGGCTGGGACGCCGCCCGCTGGGCCGAGGCAGGTACGGCGTACTACGCCGAACACTCCACCCTCAACACCGGCCCGGCAGCCCGCGGCCCGGCCCTGTTCATCGTCGAGGAACACTCCGGCTACTGGGAGGTCCAGCAGATCATCGACGACCCGGAAGGCAACCACGACTGGCGCATCACCGCGACCGTCGACCTGGCCGCCTCCGACGAGGCCGGCGACCTGGTCCTCGAGATGGTCTCGTTCAAGCCCTTGTAGGCCAGCTGACGTCGACCTCGGTGGGAGCCTCGTAGTCGACCTCCGGTACGTCGAAGCCGTACAGCCGCCGGACCTCGGCGAAGAACCAGGCGGTGTCGGCGACGTCCGCGATGTTGCCCTGCGTCGCTGCCTCCCACTGGGCGCGGACGGCTGCCTGCACCTCCTCGGCCAGCTCCCACCGGTCGAGACGGATGCGACCTTCCTCGTCGAGGTCCCATGGCGTGTCGCCGGTGAGCTGGTCCCACAACGCGGTCGACTGCTGGATCGGGGTCTGCAGACCGTCTCCGAGGACCTTGTGCAAGAGGCTGACGTAGAGGCCGATGCCGGGGATCGCCGAGGACGCCTGGGTGACGGCGGCACCGTTCACCGACGTCATCGCCTGGACGCCGTCCTTGCCGAGCGTCAGCGCGGTCTGCTCGAGGTCGGCCTTCGCGGCGCCGATCGAGCCCTGGCGGTAGATCGGGCCGGTGAGCTCGGAGCCGATGTAGGTGAGGGCGACGGTGCTGAAGCCGGGCTTCAGCAGGCCGCGCCCGGACAGCGCCTCGACCCAGCGGGCCCAGTCCTCGCCGCCCATCACCTTGATCGTCTGGGCGATCTCGTCGTCGGTGGCGACCTCGATGCCGACCTCCTGCAGGATCGGCTGACCGTCCTCGAAGGCGAGGCTCTTGGTGGTGTGCGGGGCGCCGATCGCCTTGATCGCCGACTGGTACGTCTCGCCGTTGCGCGGATCCACGCGACGCGGTGCGGCGACGCTGTAGATCAGGTGGTCGATCCCGGACCACCGCTCGGCGATCAGGTCGAGCACCTCGGTCTTCGTCGTGTCCGCGAAGGCATCCGCGTTGACGAAGTGGAACTCCCGGCCGAGCTCCGAGGCCAGCGCCGCGGTCTCGGCCGTGCGGTACCAGCCGGCGGTCGCGGTGCGGCGAGCGGTCGGCGCCTTCTCGAACGACACCCCGACCCCGTCGATCCCGTAGCGGGCGAGACCCGCGATCGTCGCGGCCAGGCCGTAGCCCGAGCTGGACCCGATCACCAGCGCGACGCGGCGCTCCGGCGTACGTCGCTCCACCTGGCCGGCCAGGTCACGGACGACCTGGGCACAACCTGCCGGATGCGAGTCCAGGAAAAGGAATCCACGGCCCAAGGGCTTGATCACGCGCTCACTCATGCGGACGACCCTAACCCGCTCGAACGCCCCGACCGGCCGGAGTGCTCAGAGAATGCGCGGAAAATGCCGGTTCAGTTCCAGTACATTTCCACGTCGTCCGGCTCGACCGTGACATCCGCGCCGAGGCGGCGGAGGTTGCCGGCGAAGTCGGTGTAGCCGCGGTGCACGTGGTGCGCGGCGGACACCAGCGTCTCGCCCTCGGCCGCGAGACCCGCGAGCACCAGGGCCGCGCCGGCCCGGATGTCCGAGGCGACGACCGGAGCACCCGACAGCCGCGGTACGCCGCGGACGACCGCGTGGTGGCCGTCGGTCTGGATCTGGGCGCCGAGCCGGGTCAGCTCCTGCGCGAAGGTGAATCGGCCCTCGAACAGGTTCTCGGTCACCATCGCCGCGCCGTCGCTCAGCGCGTTCAACGCGATCACGAACGCCTGCAGATCCGTCGCGAAACCGGGATACGGCAGCGTGACGACGTCCACCGGCTTCGGCCGGTCGTGCATCTGGACCCGGAAACCGGAGTCCAGCACGCTGATCTCCGCGCCGGCCTTGTGCAGCTTGTCCAGCGGCAGCTCGAGATGCCCGGCATGGCCGTTCGTGATCGTCACGTCGCCCTTGGTGATCGCGGCCGCGAACGCCCAGCTACCGGCCACGATCCGGTCCGGTACGACGACATGCTCGACCGGCTTGAGCAGCCCGGTCACGCCGGTGATCTCGATCCGCGGCGACCCGGCGCCGTCGATCTGGGCGCCCATCGCGACCAGCAGCGCGGCGATGTCCTGGATCTCCGGCTCGCGGGCGGCGTTCTCGATCACCGTCGTACCGCGGGCCAGCACCGCCGCCATCATGATGGTCTCGGTCGCGCCGACGCTCGGGAAGTCCAGCCACACCTCGGCCCCGTGCAGGCCCTGCGGCGCCTCGGCGATCACGAAACCGTGCTCGATGTGCACCTTCGCGCCCATCGCCTCCAGCCCGGCGACGTGCATGTTCAGCCCGCGGGAGCCGATGTTGTCACCGCCCGGCAGCGCCACCTCCGCCTGGCCGCAGCGGGCCAGCAGCGGTCCGAGCACCGAGATCGACGCCCGGAGCTTGCGCACCAGCTCGTAGTCACACTGGTGCCCGACCTCGCCCGGTACGGCGATCGTCGCGGTCCGCTCGTCCGCGTCGACCGTCACCTCGCACCCGAGCGTGTCCAGCAGTTGAGCCATGAAAGTGACGTCGAGGATGCTCGGTACCTGCCGCAGCAGCGTCGTACCTTCCGCCAGCAGCGCCGCCGCCATCAGCTTGAGCACGCTGTTCTTCGCACCCGCAACTTCCACGACTCCCTCGAGCCGTGCCTCACCCGCGATCCGAAACCGTTCCACCCGCCGACTGTAGCGTTTAACGCTCCTCGGCTTTGCGTAGAGTCCTTGCCATGGCTGTGAACTTGACGCGGATCTACACACGGACCGGTGACGCCGGCGAGACCCGCCTGGGCGACAACTCGACGACTTCGAAGACCGATCCGCGGCTGGCGGCGTACGGCGAGGTGGACGAGGCGAACTCCGCGATCGGAGTGGCCATCGCCGCCGGGCACCTGAACAGCACGCTGGTCGTGCTGCTGACCAGGATCCAGAACGATCTGTTCGACGTCGGCGCCGACCTGTGCAACCCGATCACGCCGAATCCGGAGTACCCGCCGCTGCGGATCACCCAGGACTACATCGACCGGCTCGAGGGCTGGTGCGACGACTACAACAGCCGGCTGACCAAACTCCGCTCGTTCATCCTGCCCGGCGGCACCGAGGGCGCCGCCTACCTCAATGTCGCCCGCACCGTCGTCCGCCGGGCCGAACGCGCCGGCTGGGCCGCTGTCGAGGCTCACGGCCCGTCGGTCAACCTGCTCGCCATCACCTACCTCAACCGCCTGTCCGACCTGCTGTTCATCCTCGGCCGCGTCGCCAACCTCTCCTCCGGCGGCGACGTCCTCTGGGTCCCAGGCGGCGAACGCACACCGTGACCGCCCGGTGGCTCCGGCCGGATTCCGCCGAGTACGAGGCGGTTCGCCGGCCGGCCATGCCCCGGTACGGCGACATCCGCCCTGGTCAGACCAGCTGCCAGTTGAGCGGCATCCGCAACAACCCCTCCGGCGGCAGGCCCAGAGCGCTGTAGAGGCCGGTGGTCAGGCCGTCGAGCGTCAAGGCTTGCGCCCGGACAGCCAGGTCGTCGGTCGTCGTCGGTGCGCGCAGCTGGTCCAGCAGGTTGCGGTGGGGGACGGTGGCCAGGGCGATGTTGTCGCGGTCCAGACCAGCCCGGTTGCAGGCGATCGTCAGCGCGTGCTGGAAGCCGCCCAGCTCGTCCACCAGCTTGCGGGCGTGTGCGTCAGCACCCGTCCAGACCCGGCCGCGGGCGAGACTCTCCAGCTGCCCCTCGGGCAGGCCACGGTCCTGGGCCGCCTTGGCCACGAAGTCCTTGTAGATGCGGTCGAGGGTCTCCTCCAGCCGCGCCCACTGCTCGTCGGTGAACTCCTCCTGCGGGGAGTACATCCGCGCGTTCTCGCCCTCCGACACGGCCTGCTGCGAGATCCCGATCCGGCCGAGTGCGTCCCGTACGACGCCCTTGCCGGACAGTACGCCGATCGACCCGGTGATGGTCCCGGGTTGCGCGACGATCACATCGGCCGGCATGGCGACGAAGTACCCGCCGGACGCCGCCACACTGCCCATCGACACGACCACCGGACGCCCGGTGGACCGCACACGCAGGACCTCGTTCCGGATCGCGTCCGAGGCGACGTACGAGCCGCCCGGGCTGTCCACCCGCAGTACGACAGCCTTCACCTTGTCGTCGTCGGCCACAGCACGCAGCGCAGCGCCGACTGTGTCAGAGCCCGAGCCGGAACCACCGAGCGGGCTGCTGGAGTTGCGGCCCACGTTGATCGCGCCGGAAACCCGGACGACGGCCACCACTGGCTTCTGTGGCCACGGCAGCTGTTTGCGCAGGTCCTGCAGCGTCCGCGGTCCACGGCGGATGTACCGCTCGGCCAGGAGCCGTGTCGGCTCGCCGAGCGCCTTGCGCAGCTCGTCGTACACGTCGGAGCGGTAGCCGAGCCGGTCGACCAGCCCTACTTCGAGTCCGGTCTTCGCGGGCAGCGGTGCGCTGTCCACGAGCTCTCGCACTCGCGCGGTATCCAGCCGGCGTCGTACGGCGATGCCCTCGACGATCTGCTCGTACGCCGACTCGGCCAGCCGCGAGGCCATCTCCCGGGCCGGCCCGGTCATCTCCTTCTCGGTGAAGGTGTCCGCCGCGGTCTTGTACTCGCGGCGCTTGCCGAACTGCGGGATCACGCCGGCCTTGTCGAGCGCGCCGCGGACGAAGACGGCCTGGACCGAGATACCGGTGATCGCGAGCTCGCCGGACGGCTGCACCCAGATCTCGTCGAACGCGGTGGCAAGGTAGTACGGCACGGTCCCGTGACCGGTCTCGCCGAACGACTCGGTCCAGGCGACCGCGGTCTTGCCCGACGTACGGAAGTCCGCGACGGCCTCCCGCAGGTCCTGCACCTGGGCCAGCGACAACCGCTGACCGCCCAGGTGGGCGACCAGGCCGACGACACTGTCGTCGCGCGCGCCCTTCCGCAGGGCCGCCACCAGCTCGCGCAGCGTCGGCACGTGCCGCGCCCGGAACGCCGCCACCGGTGAAGCGGGCGGTGTCTCGAGGACACCGCGGGTCAGATCCAGCTCGAGCAGAATCCCCATACAACGACCCTAGACGCCACGAACAAGAAAACGCCCCCGCCCGGCAGAGCCGAGCGGCGACTGGTGGCGGTGATGTCCCACCCGCCGGGACCGCACTTGCCGGGGCATTGCGCCAAGCACACACAGTGACGAGGTGATGCCAATTGGTACAAACGGAGGCGCTGTCAGGCCGACTTCGGCGGCCCGTCGCCGTGGGAGAATCTGCCGGTGCAGATCGGGATGCTCGGATCATTCGAAGTTCGCACGGACGACGGCATCCTGGCCGACGTGCCGGGCGCCCGGTTGCGCGCGTTGCTGGTCGCTCTGGCCCTTGAACCAGGCCGCGTCGTGTCGAAGGCGACGCTGATCGACTGGATCTGGGGTGAGAACCCGCCCGCCGACGCGACGAATGCCCTCCAGCGCCTGGCCTCGCGACTGCGGAAGGCGCTGCCCGGAGGTGTGGTCGAAGGACAGACGGGCGGCTACCGGTTGACGGTGGAGCCGGATGCTGTCGACGCCCTGCGGTTCGAGCGCCTCGTCGGTCAGGCCCGTGATGAGGAGGATTCACGACGGGTACGGCTGCTGCGCGATGCCCTCGCCCTGTGGCGGGGTGCGGCGCTGCAGGATGTCGGTTTGGAGGACAGCGCGGCGTTCGACGCGGCGGTGACCCGGCTCGAGCGGCTGCATCTGGCGGCGATGGAGGATCGGTTCGATGCGGAGGTCAGGCTCGGCCACGGTGCGGAGCTGGTCGCGGAGCTGACCGACGCGGTGACCGCGCACCCGCTGCGGGAGCGGCTGGTCGCAGCGCAGATGCGGGCCCTGGTGGCAGCCGGCCGCGATTCCGAGGCGCTGCTCACCTACGAACGTACGAGGGAGGCCCTGGCCGAGGCGCTGGGCGTCGACCCCTCGCCGGAGTTGTCGGCCCTGCATGTCGCGCTGCTACGGGGGGAGCTGGGACGGCGGGACGAGAACCGGAAGACCAACGTGCGGGCCGAGCTCACGAGCTTCGTCGGGAGGGACGCCGATGTGGCCGTGGTCCGCGAACTCGTCGCGGAGCATCGGCTGACCACGTTGATCGGGCCGGGCGGCTCAGGCAAGACCAGACTGGCCACCGAAACCGCGCGCACGATGATCGGCGACCTGCCGGACGGAGCCTGGTTGGTGGAGCTCGCCCCCACTGGCCCTGACGGGGATGTCGCCAAGGCGACGCTCACCGGGCTCGGCCTCCGGGACGCTCTGCTCGGCTCCGCACCGGACGCGGACCCGACGGACGGGCTCATTGCCGCGATCCGTGAGCGGGAGGCGCTGCTGATCCTGGACAACTGTGAGCACGTGATCGAGGAGGCGGCGAAGTTCGCCGATCGAGTGCTCGGGGAGTGCCGGCGGCTGCGGATCCTGGCGACGAGCAGGGAACCGCTCGGCATCACCGGTGAGGCGCTGTGGCTGGTCGACCCGCTGGCCTTGCCGGCTGACGCCGGGGCCGGTGAGATCGAATCCTCGCCGGCCGTCCGGTTGCTGCGGGACCGGGCGGGCGCAGTGCGCAAGGATCTCGGGGTCGACGACCACACCTTGTCGACGATGGCGCGCATCTGCCGGGCGCTGGACGGGATGCCGCTGGCGATCGAACTCGCCGCGGCCAGGTTGCGCACCATGTCCATCGATCAGCTCGCCAACCGGCTCGATGACCGGTTCCGCCTCCTGACCAGCGGCAGCCGCACCGCGCTGCCGCGGCACAAGACGCTGCGCGCGGTGGTCGATTGGAGCTGGGAGCTGCTCACCGATGCCGAGCGGATGGTTCTGCGCCGGCTCTCGGTGTTCTCGGGCGGGGCGAGCCTGGAGGCGGCGGAGCGGGTCTGTGTCGGTGATGCGGTCGAGGAGGACGACGTACTGGAGTTGCTCACCTCGCTGGCCGAGAAGTCGCTGCTGGTCACCGAGGGGGGCAGCGTCCCGCGCTATCGGATGCTCACCACGATCAGGGAGTACGCCGCGGATCGGCTCGCCGAAGCGGGCGAGTCGGACCTCGCTCGCCAGGCGCATCTCCACTACTTCACCGAGCTCGCCGAGACCGCGGAGCCACATCTGCGCCGCGCCGAGCAACTGGAATGGCTCGCCACGCTGGAGGCCGACCACCACAACATCGACGCCGCGATGCGAGGAGCGATCGCGGCCGGTGACGCACAGGCGGCGATGCGGCTCGCGGCCGCCGCCGGTTGGTACTGGTGGCTCGGCGGGCGCCGGGCCGAGGGCCTGGAGCTGCTGATCGCTGCCGCCGACCTCCCCGGCGAGGTGACCGATGACGTCCGGGCCATGACGTACGGGCTGGTGGTGCTCTACGTGACCTCGGGGCGGGGTGACGAACAACTCGGCGCGGAGTGGATCCACAAGGCGTATCGGTTCAGCCAGCAAAGTCAGCACGACAACCCGCTGCTGGAATTCGTGGTCCCGCTGGAACGCCTTCTGCAGGCACCCGAGGAGGCAGTGACCGCGTTCGAGTCGTTGCTGGACAGCGTCGACCCCTGGGTACGCGCCATGGCGCGGTGGCAGGCCGGCAAGCTGCGAACCATCTTCGGCCAGGGCGGCCGGGAGGTGGAGGCGGATCTGGAGTTGGCGCTCGCGGAGTTCCGGACACTCGGCGAACGGTTCGGGATTTTCCTGGCCCTGTCCGAGTTGGCGGGCCAACTTGCCCAACGAGGCGAACTCGGCGGTGCCTGCGAGTACTACGAACAGGCGATCACAGTCCTCACCGAGCTCGGCGCCGTCGAGGATGTCATCGAAGTGCGGACCCAGCAGGCCCTGCTGTATTGGCTCAACGGCGATCGCGATGCCAGCGCTGCCGCCATCGCTGACGCCGAGCGGAGCGCCGACGGTGTCACCTGGCCGTACGCTCTGGTCGACCTGGCGCTCGCCAAGGCGGAGCTTGCTCGCTTGGGCGGTGATCCCGAGGAGGCCCGCCGTCAACTCGGCCTCGCGACCACGCTGCTGGGCGATGCCGCGGAGTACGCGCACATCCGGGCAGAGATCCATGACCTGCTCGGCTACCTGGCCGACGATCCCCGGGAGTCCCGTACCCATCGCGTGGCTGCCTGGCAGGCGGTGTCCAAGGCCGGAACCGCAACCATGATCGCCCGAGTGCTCGTTGGGGTCGCGGACCTGGCCGTTCGCCTCGACCAGTACGAAGAGGCAGCGCGGCTGCTCGCGGCCAGAGACGGCGTACTCGGCCGGCCGGATCGCTCGCACCCGGATGCGGGCAGGATCGAGCAGGACGTGCGACGTCACCTCGGCGAGGAACGCTTCGCCGAGGTGACGCAGGAGGGTAGGCAATCGGACTGGTCTCAGCTGGTCGAGGTCACCCTCGCTTCCTGACGGTCAGCCTGCTGCGGCCGGCCCAGGTGCCCACCGACCTGGCCGATCGAGACCTGGCCGCGCGCGCCGTCGATGTCGGCGCGCCCGGCGAGGTGGCCGATCGCGACCTGGCCAGCCGAGATGTTCGCCTGCAGGGCGTCGATGCGATCCAGCGCGACCCGGCCCGAGGCCAGGTGCAGCTCACACTCGCCGAGGGAACCGTCAGTGCGAACCTCCGAGTGCGCCAGGTACGCGACCAGGCTGGAGCCGGTGGGCAGGTCGATCGTGATGGCGACCGACCCGTTCTTGCCGCCGGGGACAGTCGTCTTGACGGAGAGTTGACCCCCGGCGAAACCGACCTTGGTCTTGTCCGCCACCCTGACGTCCGACCGGCCCGCCGCGTTGACGGGTTCGACCAGCACCACGGTGTCGGTCCGCTCGCTCGCGATGACCCGCACCCGGGCACCGGCGACCTGCACGGTGGCGGCGATGGGCCCTGGCGTGACGAATGTAGGCATCACAACTCTCCTCGTACGTCGTCGTTGGATCGGCTGGTGGGCTCAACCCTCGTGGTAGGTCAGGCTCGCTTCTTGAAGGTGGACGACGCCCACAGGTAGCCGACCAGGGCGATCCCGATGCACCAGGCGAGCGCGGCGATCAGGTCGCCGGTGTGCGGTGAGCCGTTGAGGAACCCGCGGACGGTTTCGATGATCGGCGTGAAGGGCTGGTACTCCGCGAACTGCCGCAGGCCCGGCCCCATCGTCTCGGCCGGCACGATCGCGCTGCTGAAGAACGGCAGCATGACCAGCGGCACGGCGGCCATACCCGCCGTCTCCGGAGACTTCGCCGCCAGTCCCAAAGCGACCGTGAGCCAGCCGGCGGCGAACCCGAGCAGTACGACGATGCCGGCCACGCCGAGCCAGTCGAGGAGACTCGCCGACGGGCTGAATCCGAGCAGGAAGGCCACTCCGACCAGGGCCGCGATGGCGATCAGGTTGGTCAGCACACTGGCGACGACGTGACCGGTCAGCACCGCACCACGGGAGACGTCCATGACCTTGAACCGGTTGATGATGCCCTTCGTCATGTCGGCGTTCACCGACGTGGCGGTGCCGCCCAGCCCGTAACAGATGGCCAGCAGGATCAGTCCCGGCGTCGCGTAGTCGATGTAGTCGACGCCGACGTCGAAAGCGTCGCCGAACATGTACACGAACATCAGCATGATGATGATCGGCATCAGGACCGCGTTGAACACCGAGGTGGGATTCCGGGCGATGTGCTTGAAGTCGCGCCGCAACATGACGAGCGAGTCCGATGTGGTGCTCATTTCGCGACAACCTCCGTGGTGTGGCCCGTCAGGGCGAGGAAAACGTCATCGAGGTCCGGGGTGTGGACGGAGAACTCCTCGGCACTGATGGAGTACTCGTCGAGCCGGTCCAGCAGCGCCCGCAGCGATTTCGTCCCGGCGTCGCTGGGCACTCGCAGGGCCAGTGCCTCGTCGTCCCGGGTGGAGTCGGGGAACAGCCGCGCGGCCGCGTCGAGTTCGGCGACGGTGGTGAACCGGAGCCGGACGTGAGTTCCGGGGAGCCGGCGCTTGAGCTCGTCGGGACTTCCCTGGGCGACCAGGCGGCCTTGATCGAGTACGGCGATCCGGTCGGCGAGCTGATCGGCTTCCTCGAGGTACTGGGTGGTGAGGAAGATCGTCACCCCGTCGGCCACCAGCTCACCGATGATCGACCACATCGTGCGACGGCTGCGCGGGTCCAGTCCGGTCGTCGGCTCGTCCAGGAAGATGATCCGCGGGTTGCCGACGAGCGTCATCGCCAGGTCCAGCTTCCGGCGCATACCCCCGGAATAGGTCGAGGCGGGCTTCTGCGCCGACTCCACCAGGTCGAACCGTTCGAGCAGCTCGGTGACGATCCGCCGGCCGTTGCCGGAGGCCGCCCGATTCAGGTCGACCATCAGCTGCAGGTTCTCCTGCCCGGTCAGCAGCTCGTCCACCGCCGCGAACTGACCGGTGACCCCGATCGCCGCGCGGACCGCCTTGGCTTCGGTCTCCGCATCATGGCCGGCCACGCGGACCGTGCCGCTATCGGCCTTGATCAACGTGGTCAACACATTGACCGTCGTCGTCTTGCCCGCCCCGTTCGGGCCGAGCAGCGAGAAGACCGTGCCCGCGGCAACATCGAGGTCGATGCCGTCGAGAACGACCTTGTCCTTGTACGCCTTCCGCAGCCCTGAGGCCGCGATCGCTGAGCTAGTCATGTGAAGACCATCGGCGCCTGCCCCGCCACCCCCCTGACACGGCCCTGACACCACAGCTGACATGACCTGACCGGCGGCTCGCCGAGCCTCGGCCGATGGGATCAGCGGATGACCGGTGACGGCGGACTGGGGTTCTCGTCGGTCCAGCCGGACTCGAGGACGACGATGGTGCCGGGCTTCCCACCGCCGTACGACGAGCTCAGCAGGCGGCCAGTCGCCGGGTCGATGATGTAGCGGGCGCCGCTGCGGAACAGGAACGTCTTGTCGCCGCTCGGCATCTTCGGGTCCACGTCGATGGTGATCTCGGTGCCGACGCGGCCGATCGGGTCCTCGACGCCGGTGCGGATCTCGGTGCCGGGCAGGGCAGCGAGGACTCGGAGCGCCGCGCCGCGAAGCTTCGGTGGTGACGGCATCTCGAACAGCAGCCGGCCGGCCGCGGCGAAGACGACGTAGTTCCGCAGGTCCGCGGTCGCCCCGGGAGCGGCGCCGCGAGCGAGGACGGCGCGCAGCTTGACGGGGTCGGTCGGGAGGGCGGCGATCTGCTGCGCGGTCAGCGGCTTGTCGCCGGTCAGGTAGTAGCCGGGCGGGGCCTTGTCGAAGGCCATCTTGTCCACCACCGGCTCGCTCGGAGCGATGGTGATCGGGTCTTCCTCGTAGCCCAGCTGCCACGATCGTGGTGAGCCCTGCGCTCGCCACTTGGCAGTGTCGGTAGGCGTGGCGGGGCGGTAACCGAGGTTCACCCAGCCGAACCACGACTTGACCCACGGCTTCATCGGCATCCAGCTCTCGCTGATCGACCGCCGCTCCAGCGTGTACTTCGGGCTCCCCACCCGCGTCATCGCGCTCAGCTGCAAACTCCGCACCCGGAAGAACTTCCCCGAGACCTTCTCATCGGTCTCCTGCTGCACAGCCGCCGCAATCAACGCCTGGCTCGCGGTCGCGAGCCTCGGCGCGCCAGGTGTGATCGTCGCGGGTGCCGCCTCAGGTCCGGAGCCGTCGGTTCCGCGGAGGAGTGGCACGCTCAGCGCGACAACCGTCACGGCAGCGGTGGCCGCGGTCAGCGCGACACCGATGCGGCCCGACCGGGCGGCACTCCACCATCGTTCCCGCCAACTGGCGCCGTTGTCCGCCTCGTGGATCAACGCCTGCAGTTGCCGCCGCGCGGCGGCAGTCGCCTCGGTGGACGGCTCCCCCTGCTCGGGGAACGCCTTGCGAATCGCGTCCAGTTCGTTCGTCACTCCTCACCTCCGAGCGGCCCGAGCGACCCGAGGGAGTCCCGGAGGACGCGGCGGGCTCTGGACAGGCGGGAGCAGACCGTGCCGTACGCGATGCCGAGGGCTGCCGCGACTTCGTCGTACGTGAGTTGGCCGAGGGCGACCAGGAGCAACACCTCGCGGTCCTTGGCTGAGACCTTGGCGAGGGCGGCGGCGAGTTCGCGGCCGGTGCCTTGGGCGGTGACCTGGGCGGCGATCCGGTCCTCGTGTCCACCGGACTCCGTCGGCGGCGGGAGTTTCGCGATCGCCCGCCAGGCGCGCACCTCGTCGCGGCGGTGCCGGCGGATCAGGTTCGTCGCGATGCCGTACAGCCACGCGCGCACGACCCCGTTCCGCCGGTCGAACCGGTCCCGCTGCCGGAACGCGATCAGGAACGTCTCCGCCGCCAGGTCGTCCGCGATGTCGGTCCCGAGCCGCCGGGCGACGTACGCGTGCACCTGCGCGAAGTACCGGTCGAAGATCAGCGTGAACCGGTCCGGCTCCCGCACCGACGCCTCCAGCACCCGGCCGTCCTCGTCGGCCTCCGCGGGTACGGCGGCAGCCGGCAGCCGGCCGGGGAAGGCAAGGGTCGCCAAGGCCAGGTCGGACGTCATCGAACTCCTCACGTCTGGTGTGCCGGTCGGCTCACCTTCTTCTTGTCCGATGTCGCCCCACCCCTTCTCGCGCGTCGATCCACTGGGTGATGGACGCGCGAGAACGCGCTGCGGAGGACAGGAGTCAGGAAGCGTCGAGGAGTCCGCGGGCCGCGGCCTCGTCCTGCGGCCAGACGTACACCGTCCAGCCGTCCTTGGTCCGGGCCGCGGTCGCCTTGATACCGAAGTCCTTCAGCATCGACACCTTCACCCGGGCCTCGTTGTAGGTGTGGACCGTCCGGATGTCGATGAGGAGTCCGAACGAGTCCCGGTCCGCCGGGCGCAGGTCGACCCGCCGAACCAGCGAGCCGCCCTTCGCCTTCGAGAAAGCCCAGCGGCAGAGCAGGACCATCAGCCCGGCCAGCGCGATGGCGACCACCGGGAAGAGGAAATACTGCTCGGCGAACACGGACATATTGTCTCGCGAAAATAAAAGTCGTGAGGTCTTGGCAACCTTCCGGGTCCCCAGGGAGTCTTTACCAACACAGCAGGCACATGCTGCAGTGCGGCCGATGGCTCGGGGGCCGCCGGGAGAGCGGAGGGCACGGACATGCTCGCACCGACCCACGACGACACAACAGCACAGACGACACCACAAAACGTCGTACATCTGACCGGAATCCTGGACGTTCGCTCGGTGGGCGACGTCCGTCAAACTCTCAACCAGATGATCGACACCTCGGTCGGCGACGTGATCGTCGACCTGGAGGAAGTCGACGCGGTCGACGCGACCGGCCTCGGTCTCCTGGTCGCCACGCATCGCCGTACCCAACTGCTGGGCCGTCAGCTGGTGCTGTGGCACCCGATGCCGTCGGTGGTCCGCATCCTCGCGGTCACCCGCCTGCACCGGATCCTGAACGTCGAACGCACGCCCATGCCGATCAGCGCCTGACTGTGATGTAAGCCCCTGGTGACACCGGTCACGAGGTGCGGACTCACCAGGGAGCGCGGTCCTACTCTCGGGTACATGGCGACCGAGAAGGATCGACCGTGGGTGATGCGGACGTACGCGGGCCACTCGTCCGCGGCGGAGTCGAACGCGTTGTTCCGGCGGAACCTGGCCAAGGGCCAGACCGGGCTGTCGGTCGCGTTCGACCTGCCGACGCAGACCGGGTACGACGCGGATCACCCGCTGGCGAAGGGGGAGGTCGGGAAGGTCGGCGTACCGATCGCTCATCTCGGTGACGTACGGGCGCTGTTCGACCAGATCCCGCTCGCGCAGATGAACACGTCGATGACGATCAACGCGACCGCGATGTGGTTGCTCGCGCTCTACCAGGTCGCCGCGCAGGAGCAGGGCGCGCTGCCCGACGAGCTCACCGGTACGACGCAGAACGACATCGTCAAGGAGTACCTGTCGCGCGGCACGTACGCGTTCCCGCCGGACGCGTCGCTGCGGCTGACCACCGACCTGATCGCCTACACCGTGTCCAACGTGCCGAAGTGGAACCCGATCAACATCTGCAGCTACCACCTGCAGGAGGCCGGTGCCACCCCGGTCCAGGAGCTCGCCTTCGCGCTGTCGACGGCGATCGCCGTACTCGATCGGGTCCGGGACGGCGGCCAGGTGCCGCCGGAGCGGTTCGGCGAGGTGGTGCAGCGGATCTCGTTCTTCGTGAACGCCGGGGTGCGGTTCATCGAGGAGACCTGCAAGATGCGTGCGTTCGTGCGCCTGTGGGACGAGCTGACCCTGAACCGGTACGGCGTGACCGACGCGAAGGCTCGCCGGTTGCGGTACGGCGTCCAGGTCAACTCGCTCGGCCTGACCGAGGCGCAGCCGGAGAACAACGTCCAGCGGATCGTGCTCGAGATGCTCGGCGTCACCTTGTCCAAGAATGCCCGGGCCCGCGCGGTCCAGTTGCCGGCGTGGAACGAGGCCCTCGGGCTGCCGCGGCCGTGGGATCAGCAGTGGTCGCTGCGCATGCAGCAGGTGTTGGCTTACGAGTCGGATCTGCTCGAGTACGACGACATCTTCGACGGATCGCACGTCATCGAGGCGAAGGTGAACGAGCTGGTCGCCGGTGCACGCGAGGAGATCGATCGAGTCCAGGCGATGGGCGGCGCGGTCGCGGCCGTCGAGAGCGGTTACCTGAAGCAAGCGCTGGTCGCGGCACACGCCGAACGCCGGCAGCGGATCGAGTCCGGTGAGCAGATCGTCGTCGGCGTCAACAAGTTCGAGAACACTGAACCGTCGCCGCTGACCGCCGACCTCGACACCGCGATCCAGACGGTGGACCCGGCCGCCGAGAGTGCCGCGCTCGAGTCGCTGCGGAGGTGGCGCGCCGAGCGGGACGAGAAGGGGGTCGAGACCGCGCTCGCCAAGTTGCGCGAGGCGGCCAAGGGCACCGACAACCTGATGCCGGTCACCCTCGAGTGCGCCCGCGCGGGCGTGACGACGGGGGAGTGGGCCGGCGTGCTGCGGGAGATGTTCGGCGAGTACCGCGCGCCGACCGGGGTCTCCGGATCGGTCGGCGTCTCCGCCGGCGGCGAGGCGATCGCCGCCGTCCGCGAGAAGGTCGCGGCCACTTCCGAGGAGCTCGGCGGACGGCTCCGGTTGCTGGTCGGCAAGCCCGGACTCGACGGTCACAGCAACGGTGCCGAGCAGGTCGCCGTACGCGCGCGTGACGTCGGCTTCGAGGTGATCTACCAGGGCATCCGGCTGACGCCCGAACAGATCGTCGCCGCCGCCGTTGCCGAGGACGTCCACTGCGTCGGCCTGTCGATCCTGTCCGGATCGCACATGGAACTCGTCCCGCAGGTCGTCACCGGTCTGCGCGAAGCCGGCCTCGAAGACGTCCCGGTCGTCGTCGGCGGCATCGTCCCCGACGCCGACGCCCGCGCACTCCTCACCGCGGGCGTCGCAGCCGTCTACACCCCCAAGGACTACGACCTGACCGGCATGATGTCCAACGTCGTCGACGTAATCCGCCGAGCGAACAAGCTCTGAGCACCTACCCACGTAGGCAACGGCGGGGGACCGCCGATCTGACGTGGTAGAAGGGGTGCATGACAGCGAACAACGCTCAGGCGACCCGGACACTTCTGAACGGTGCGGAGATCCCGGTGGTGGGCCTGGGGGTCTGGCAGGTGCCCGACGGCCGTGAGTGCGAGCGGGCTGTCTCCTCGGCCCTCGAGAGTGGATATCGGCTGATCGACACGGCCCAGGCATACCGGAACGAATCGAGTGTGGGGCGGGCCATCCGGAGCAGCGGCATTCCGCGCGAGGAGATCTTCCTCACCACGAAGTTCTACCCGGGAAGCCGGGATCCATTGGTCGAGGTGGAGAGAAGTCTGGAGCGGCTCGGAACCGGCTACGTCGACTTGTACCTGATCCACTGGCCGAAGGGAGGGCCGACCTGGGCCTGGTCAGGCATGGAGAGGGCCAGTGAGGCAGGCCTGGCGAGGGGGATAGGAATCTCGAACTTCAGCGCCGCGGAACTCCAGGAGCTCCTGAAGGTGAGCCAGATCCCGCCGACGGTCAACCAGATCCAGTTCAGCCCGTTCGAGTACCGCCGGTCCCTGGTCGAAGCCTGTGCGGACGCGGGTGTGGTCGCCCAGGCCTACAGCCCGCTGGGAACCGGACGGCACCTCGGGGATCCGGTCGTCGAGCGGATCGCCTCGGCCACCGGACGCACGCCCGCCCAGGTCCTGATCAGGTGGGCGATCCAGAAGGGGTTGTCGGTCATCCCCAAGTCGACGCACTCCGAACGCATCGTGGAGAACTTCGACGTGTTCGACTTCGAACTCGACGAGGACTCCGTTTCCGCGCTCGACTCGCTCGACACCACCGACCAGACCCCGGACGCACTGGCCCGGACCCAGAAGTGGTGGTCCTGACCCCCGGGGGTCTCAGCCGGCTGCCTTCTCCTGGAGGAGGTCTTCGACGGCCTTCGGGAGGGTGGTTTCGAAGTCGAGGAGCTTGGCCCAGGTGGGGGTGACGGTGATGAGCACCATCTCGTCGTAGAGCGCCTTGACGCCGGCTTCCCACCCGGGGTATTGCTCGTCGGTCATCACCTTGTGGCCGGCCGTGAGGTAGCCGTCCGGCACGCCCTGGACGAGTTCGACTTCGGCCGTGCCGCGGATCAGCAGCACCTTCGGGGGGAACGCGCCGGTGTCGATGGTGAGCGCCACCTTCGGGTTCTTGCGCAGTGCCGCGACCTTCGCCGACTTCGGCACGGTGGCCATCACGATCCGCTCACCCTCGATCCAGAACCCGATCGGAATCACCCGCGGGTCGCCGTCCAGGCCGTCGTAGGCGAACCGGGCCGGCTCGGGGCCGTTGAGCAGCTGCTGGGCGTACGGCTTGGCCAGGGTCTCGGCGATCTCGTGCTTGTCCATGGCTCGCATCCTTCCATCGGGAGGTTGTTCTCACCCAGGGGACGAAGCCGGCGAGCCGTCCTCGACATCGATGGGCCGGCGAATCCACTGATCGCCGTCACCGGTCTGCTGACTCAGGGGTTTGTGGTGACGGCCTGAAGTGACCTCGAGCTGATCGGTGGGGCCGTCCTGGGGGCGGCCCCACCCGGTTTCAGCCGAGCGTCGGCAGGAGCTCGCGGAGGCTGGTCATCAGGTGCTTGTGCACGCTGGTGCCGTACGAGATCCGGATGGCGCCGGCCGCGGCCAGCTCAGCCGGCGTCGGCCCACCCGGAGCCGCGTGGGCGTTGACGGGACCGCCGATCCCGGCGATCAACTCCGGCAGGACGTCCAGCGGGGCGAGGATCGGGTAGGTGCAGTCAACGCCGGCCCGGCGGTACTCCCGGCCCCTTCGCACCGCGTCAGCGACATCACCGGCTCCGCCGACGACGAAGTTGTCGATGCGGGCGTTGATGACCAGGTCCGCACCCGCGGTCGCCCGGACCTCGGCCAGGTAGTCCGCCTGCTTCGCCGGGTCGGTCAGCACGTCGTCGACCGAATCCTCCAGGTTGCAGCCCACCGCTCCCGTCTCGAGCAGTCGCTCGGCGAACTCCTTGGCCGGCAGGCGATAGCCCGCTTCCATGTCCGCCGTCACGGGTACGTCGACCGCGCGAGCGATCCGCGCCACCGCGGTGAACATCTCGTCCGCCGGCGTCAGCTGCCCGTCGTCGTACCCGAGGACGCGAGCGACCGCGCCACTGCTCGTCGCGACCGCGGGGAAACCGGCCTCGGCCACGAGCCGGGCGCTGACCGGATCCCAGGCGTTCGGCAGGACCAGCGGCGTACCGCCGTGATGCATCGCGCGGAACAGCTCGGCCTTTGTTGCTGCCGTGGATGTCATGGTGGGCTCAGCTCGGCTTGTAGTGGCCGGGCTCCATCCGCCCGGTGACGCCGATCCGGGTCCACGCATTGATCGTGATGATCAATGCGATCAACTGTGCAAGCTCCTTGTCGTCGAAGACGTTGGCCGCGACGTCGTACACCTCGTCGGGCACGTGATCAACGCTGATCAACGTGATCGCCTCGGTCAGCTCCAGCGCGGCCTGCTCCTGCTCGGAGTAGAAGTTGCGCGATTCCCGCCAGACCGGCAGCAGGCTGATCCGCTGCTGGTCGTCACCGATGTGCAGCAGGTCGAGCGAGTGCATGTCCGTGCAGTAGGCGCAGCCGTTCAACTGGGAGGCGCGGATCCGGACCAGGTGTGCGAGCCTGGGGTCGAGCCCGGTGTCGGACACCGCGTCCAGCGCGATCATCGCCTGGTAGAAGTCGGGAACCAGATTGGCGAGCTTGACCCGCCGCGTCGTCGTTGTGCTCATACCCCCACGCTATGCGGGCATCGGCCCAGGCGGATGGTCCACTTCCATGGCAGATACAGGGGCCAATTCAGGTGCGGACCCGCACCTTGCGGCCGTCAGTTGAGGGTGCGACCCTTGACCACACTCGCGACGAGGTCCTCGGCGCGGATGTGGTTTCCACTCGTGGCGGCGAGCGTCATCGCCGTATCGGCCGTGTCCGCTGCGGTGTCCGCAGGGATGATCGCCAGGTCGACGCGAGCGCCGGCCCTGCCGGACAGCGCGGTGAGCAGGCCCGCCGGCTGGCTGGCGAAGTAGCCCACCTGCACCATTCGCCCGTCGACGGCCAGGCGGCGCGGGTGGCTGTCCCAGTCGTTGCCGTGGAGCATCACCCGGGTGATCGGCCCATGTACGGCGTTCATGGCCAGGACCAGGCCGGGAATCTCGGCGGTGGGATCGGTCGAGCGCGGCCACCAGCCACCGTCGAGAAGTGCGGACGCGTCGGGCTGGAGCCGCAATCGTGGCGTCGACGGCTCGGTCGCGGGCGTGACTGTTGTGCCGTCGTCGGCGGTGAGACTCACGAGAGCCCCCTCAGTGCTGACGACGGCGCAGGACGCGGCGCAACATCCCGAGCCCGGTCGCTTTGAGCCCGGCACGTGGCGCCCGGCGCGGTAGCGGTTTCGAGAGCTCGTCCACGGCCGACGGCGGCGTGGCCGGGGTCGGAGATTCGGGCGTGGTCGAGCTGGAGTGACGTCCGGACATGGGGTCCCCTACGGCAGGGCCGGGGTGGCCGGCACCGAGAAGGGTGCCGTCGATTCCGGAACTGCCCCCACAGTACGCCTGTCTGGACCAGAAAGCGCCCGCTAGCCGGGATCGACGCGGCGAGCGCCTCACCATCACCAGCTGATCAGCCATCCTCATGAGGTCTGCGCCGCTGTCGCAGCCGTCGCGGCCGGGAGGGTGGTCGCTTGGCGAAGGCGGTCACCGACGGCGTGCATGTGGCGTAACCCCTGGGCATAGGAGTCGATGATCCCGGTGGACAGGTACGGAACCCCGATGTGCTGGCAGTGGGCACGGACGGCGCCTTGTGCGTGGCGCAGATTGGCGCGGGGCATGTTCGGGAACAAGTGGTGCTCGATCTGGTAGTTCAGGCCGCCCATCAGCCAGTCAGTGACCAGGTTGCCGTTGACGTTCCGGGACGTGCGGACCTGCTTCTCGAGGTGACCCCACTGGGTGCCGGCCGCGGGCATCTCCATGCCCTTGTGGTTCGGGGCGAACACACTGCCGAGATGAAGCCCGAACAGGGCGTGGTGAAGCAGGGCGAAGGCGATGGCTTTCGGCGGCGACATGATGAGCAGTAGTCCACCGAAGTACGCAGTCAGATGGACGGCGATCAGGCCGAGTTCGACCGCGGCGGTACGACGCGGCCGGCGGCCGAGCAGGTAGGCGATGCTGGAGATCTTCAGGCTGATCCCTTCGAGGGTCAGCAGTGGGAAGAAGATCCGCGCCTGGTTGCGGCTGAGCCAGCCGTGCAGGCCGGTGCGGCCTTCGGCCTGGTCGAGCGTCCAGACCAGTACGCCTGCCGCGACGTCCGGATCCTTGTCTGTGTGGTTCGGGTTGGCATGGTGCCGGTTGTGCTTGTCGTTCCACCAGCCGTAGCTCATCCCGAGCAACAAGTTGGCGTGCAGTCGGCCGATGGCGTCGTGGAGACGGCGGGAGCGCCCGATCTGCTGGTGGCCTGCATCGTGGCCGAAGAAGGCCGCCCGGGTGGTGAAGATCGCGGCCGGTACGGCGAGCAGCAGCACGAGCCAGGAGTTGCCGAGCAGGAGCAGTCCGGCGGCGACCGCGGCCAGGCAGAGCAGGTTGACGACGATCGAGACAAGGTAGCGGCCGGTACGGCGTTCCAGCAGGCCGGAGGTCTTGATCTCGCGCAGGAGCGGAGCGAAGTCGCTGCCTCGGGGTTTGGTGGTGCGGCGCACCAGGGCAGTGGTCGGTGCCATCGGGGTCCTCGAATCGTGATGGCCGGCTTGGCCGCCGGCGCTTGGATGGCATCGCTGCGCGGGTCCAGGCGCTGGTCACGATGACGGCAAATCAGTGTCTATAGGCTGAAACACCGCCCGATCGAAAAAATATTCCCCACGCGACCCGCCAGTGGAAGCGGGACTGATCGCGCTGCGTGGCGGCTCGGGCACCTGAAATCCTTGTGGCGTTGTGCAACTTCGCGCCACGTGGGCGCATCTAACAGGTGTCTCAAAGGGGGGACAAATTGTGAAGTTGATCCACGCCATCCGAAAGCCGATTCACCGACCGATCCGCACTGCTTTTGCCATCCTGGCCGTCGCTGCGGTCCCGGCGGGCGCCGTCGCCGTGCCGGCGCTGGCCGGGCCGTCCAAGGCAGTCGTCACGACAGCCGCCACCAGCACCTGCCCCACCGGCTGGGGATCGTTGCCCGAATCAAGCAACCTCCGCGGTGCCGGCCACCTGACGAACGTTTGGACCGGTCAGCATGCCTGTTTCGACCGCATCGTGTTCGACGTCAAGGGGAAGCCGTCCTGGTTCCTCGTGCGCTACGTTCCGAACGTCTACACCGTGGGAGAAGGCAGGCTCGTGCCGCTGCGCGGAGGCGCCAAGCTGGAGATCATCCTCTCGGTGCCGTCGTACGACAACGACTACCGCAGCACCTACAACCCGGCGAACCACAACGAACTGACCAACGTGCGCGGCTACCGGACCTTCCGGCAGGTCGCGGATGCCGGCAGTTTCGAAGGTGAGACCACGATCGGGCTCGGCGTCCGTGCCCGGCTGCCGTTCCGGGTCTTCACCCTCGCCGGTCAAGGCTCCACCAGTCGCATCGTGGTGGACGTCGCCCACCGCTGGTAATGCTCGAGTTACTGGACCTGCTGCCGTTGTGCAGCAGGTCCAGGCTCATGCCGATTCGGCCGGAAATACTACTGGAATCACCAGCCGAAGAGATAACTTCCGTCCCCGGCGGTGCATCAAACAAGTATCCTGAGGGGGCCGCCGTGAAATCCTTTCGCATCATCCGTTCCGGCAATATTCGCCGATCGATCCGTGCCACCTGCTCGCAGTCGCCGCCGTACCGGTGGGAGCGGTCGCTGGCCCGGCGATCGTCAGCCTCGACGCTGCGCCGGCAGGCATGTTCCTGTCGTGCTCAGCTCCTGTGCACGCGGCTTCCGGTTCGCGGCTCGGACTGGTAACGACCGACGCCGGGTCACATAAGCTCCACTTCCATGGAGGATTCAGCGCCTGATGCTGCCGGAGCTGACCTGCATCTGGATCTGGCGGCGACGCGCGGGCGGAACGACCTGGTCCGGGCGTTGCACGACTCGATCCGGAGCGGGCGACTGCCGGCCGGGACCCGGCTGCCGTCGTCGCGGTCGCTCGCGAAGGATCTCGGCATCGCCCGCAACACGGTCGCCGACGCGTACGGGCAGCTGGTCGCCGAGGGCTGGCTGACCGCTCGCCAGGGCTCCGGCACGGTCGTGGCCAACCGCGCCGGCCCGCCGCCGGACGCCGTACCGTCGCTGTCCGCTTCGTTGTCGAAGGCAAAGAGCTACCGGTACGACCTGACGCCCGGTGCGCCCGATCTGTCCACGTTCCCGCGGAGTGAGTGGCTCGCCGCCGCGCGCAAGGCGTTGCCCTCGGCACCCAACGAGGCCTTCGGGTACGGCGATCCGCGCGGCCGGATCGAGTTGCGCCGCATGCTCGCGGGCTACCTCGCCCGGGCCCGCGGAGTCCGAGCCGATCCGGAGCGGATCCTGATCTGCTCGGGCTATGTGCAGGCGTTGAGCCTGCTCAGCGAGGTGCTGAAGTCGCAGGGCGGCACGACGGTGTCGGTCGAGGAGTTCGGGTACACGTTGCACCTGGACGTGGTCCGGTCGCGGGGTCTCGAGCCGGTGCCGGTCCCGGTCGATGAGTTGGGCGCCTGTGTCTCCGGCCTGTCCGGTCAGGGTGCCTTGCTCACTCCCGCGCACCAGATGCCGACGGGCGTCCCGCTAGCGCCTGAGCGTCGTACGGCGGCTGTCGAGTGGGCGCGGGAAGCCGGAGCGGTGCTGATCGAGGACGACTACGACGGTGAGTTCCGGTACGACCGTCAAGCGGTGGGTGCCCTGCAGGCGCTGGATCCCGAGCGGGTCGTCTACACCGGCACCGCGAGCAAGAGCCTCGCGCCCGGGCTTCGGCTGGCCTGGATGGTGTTGCCGCAGCGGCTGATCGAGCCGGTGGTCGCCGCCAAGCGGACCGCGGACTACCAGACCGCGACGCTGGACCAGCTGACCCTCGCGGAGTTCATTGCCTCAGGCCACTACGACCGCCAGGTACGGCGATCCCGCCTGCACTACCGGCGACGCCGCGACCGCCTGGTCCAGCTCCTCGCCGTCCGCGCGCCCGAAGTCAAGGTCGCCGGCATCTCCGCCGGCCTGCATGTCCTCCTCGACGTCCCCGGCGACGCCGAGGACATCGTCGCCCGCGCCGCCCGGCAAGGCCTCGGCCTCACCACCCTGAGTAACTACCACTTCAACCCCACCCCAGCCACCCGCCAGGCAGTCATCGTCGGCTACGGCACCCCACCCGACCACGCCTACCCCGGTGCCCTGGACCTGTTATGCCAGGTGTTAGGTGTCTAGCGTCTGAGCCAGCGCACGGATGTCGGCCGGGCCGACTCGGCAGCAGCCGCCGATGTATGTCGCACCGGCCGTCAGCCACCCGGGCGCGAGGCCTGCACTGCCGGACGCGTCCCCGGTCCATCGGCGGCCGCCTGCGTCCCAGGACTCGCCACTGTTGGGGTAGGCAACAGCCGGCTTTCCGGTGACAGCGACGGCCGTCTCGACCGCCGGCTGTACGTCGTCCGGCGCGCAGCAGTTGATGCCTACAGCAACCACCTGCTCGATGCCGGCGACGGCGAAGGCGTCGGTCAACGGCTGACCGGCCCGGGTCCGGGATCCCACGATCGAGTACGAGAACCAGGCGGGGAAGTCCAGCTCGGCCAGCAATTCGACGAGCACCGTCGCCTCGTCGACGTCCGGGATGGTCTCGACGGCGAGCAGGTCAGGGCCGGCCTCGATCAGCAGCTCCATCCGAGGGCCGTGGAAATCACGCAGGGCCGCGGCGCTCACGCCGTACCTGCCGCGATACTCCGAGCCGTCCGCGAGCACGGCGCCGTACGGCCCCACCGAAGCAGCCACCAGCCGCCTTTCGCCGGGCAACGAGTCCCGGACCTCGCGGGCGATCCGGACACTGTCGCCGATCAAGCGCTCAGCCTCGTCCCGCGCGACCCCGAAGCGCTCGAAACCTGCCACGCTCGCTTGATAGCTGGCCGTCGTGGCCACCATCGCACCGGCTTCGTAGTACGCGCGGTGGACCGCGGCAATCTCTGCAGGTGCGTCCCGCAGCAGGCGCGCTGACCACAGCGCGTCGGACAGGTCGTGGCCCCGGTCCTCCAGTGCGTTCGACATCCCGCCGTCGAGGATGATCGGCCGATCAGATTCCATGGATCAGCTCTAAGACCTCATTGGCACAGCCCCAGGACAGCGTCACGCCGGAGCCGCCGTGGCCGTAGCAGTGGATGACGGGCTCGCCCGTGGTGGTGCGGACGAGCTCGCAGCGGATGGCCGGGCGGGCCGGACGGAGCCCGACACGATGGCGCAGGATCTTCGCCTTGCGGAGCTGGGGAACCAGTTCCGCGGCGTGGGTGAGGATCTGGTCCGCGGCCGCCGGGTCGACGGCGAGGTTCCAGCTGCCGGGCTCGCTGGTGCCGCCGACAACGACATCCTTCTCGCGCGGGATGACGTAGGTGAGGTCGCCGGGCGCACGATCGGCGATCAGCCAGTCGGTCAGCCCGCACTGCTCGACCGTCATCACCTGGCCGCGGACCGGGGTGACGGTCGGGTCGGAGGCGGTCAGGCGGGCCCCGAGGCCGGTGCAGTTGACGACCACGTCGGCCGAGGTGGGCAGCGCCGACAGCGCCGCGCGGGTCAACGTCCCGCCGGCCTGCTCGAGGCGCTTGACCAGCGACTGAAGGTAGGCCGGCATCTCGATCACCGGTGCGGTGAACGACCACCCGTCCTCGAACCCGGCCGGCGGCGACGCGACCCTGGTCAGATCAGGGAGTACGTCGGCCCAGCGCGGATCCGGCGTACGGTGCACCAGGAACTCGCGCCCGTGCCGCATCCGCACGGACGGCTCGAGCTCGGCCAGCTTGGCGAACTCCTCGTACGACGCCCTGGACCAGGCCGCGACGCGGTCCCCGGGCGCGGACAGGTACGGGTACCAGATCGCGGCCGCCACCGCCGAGGTCGTCTCCAGTGGCAGGTCGCGGGCCAGCACGGCCACGTCGTAGCCACCCTCGGCCAGCCGCACCGCACAGCTCAGCCCGATCACGCCCGCACCGACCACGATCACGCGCATTCACACATTGTGACGTGCCCGGCGGTCTCACGCCACGTGGCGTCAGTGCAGGTCGACCGCCAACGAGTAGAAGCGGGTGATCTGGCTGGTGCCGTTGTTGTCGTCCGAGAGCAGGTAGAGCTGCCGCCGACCGCCCGGCAGGTAGCCGCCCAGAGTAAGGGCTTCCACGTTGTCCAGCAGCGGATTCGGCTGCGGCTGCTTGGCGACGGCGCCCGACGGCGGGCAGTTCACCAGGTCGAACAGCAGCTTCTTCTGCAGGAACACCGTCTCCGGCGCCTCGGCCAGTGACGCCTGCGCGGTCACGTCGACGGCGCGTCGCAGCGACACCGTGAACACGCGGATCGTGTTACCCACGCCGGGTACGAAGGTGCGCTCCATCGATACCAGCTCGTCCCGGTCCACCGCCGCCAGCTCGACCAGCGACAACCCCGGGTCAGTCTTGTAGGCATACTGTGCGACCGGTTGGTAGTCGTGGCCCGGCTGGCCGGCGTACCGGATGATGCGGTTCCGCGAGCGTCCGTCCGCGTCGGTGCCGTCGGGCGCGAGCGGGCCTTCCATCCCGGCGTACAGCGACCGCCCGTCCAAGCCGGCCGCGAGCGATTCGAAGGTCGCGTTGGTCGCCGCCTCGCCGGCGGGCGCGACCTGGAAGCGCGCGGGCACCGGCAGCGAGCCGAGCTGCAGCCCGTCCGACAACCGGAAGCGGCGGATTGACGGCTCCCGCTCGGACGTCGCGAGGATCGTCCGCTCACCGCGCTCGACGACCAGTCCCTCACCGTCGAAGTCAGCGCCCGTGTACGGCGTACCGTCCGGACGCCGCAGGATCGTCATCCCGTTCACACTGATCGTCGGCTTGCTGCTGATCTTCAGGTCGAAGACCCGCGCCGGCGTCGTCCCGACGTTGTCGACCAATGCCACCGCGCTGTTGCGGCCGGTCACGTCCAGCGCCGACAACCCGGCCACTCGCTGGCCGTCGAAGTCTGTCTTGTCCAGCGCGTCACTGAACCCGAGGAACCGGGCATCCGGCGAGCAGGTGCCGCCACCGGGATTCGGGGTGGCCGAAGCGGTCAACGTGGTGGTGAGGGCGGTCAGGACAACAGCAGCGGCGAGTGGCTTCTGCCAGCGCATGGGCGTTCCTCCGGCGAGGTCTGGACGTCTGCAACCGATCGAAACCTACCCCGGGCAACACACGGTGAACATCACCGGACCAGGCAGGGGCGTTTCGGGTCGAAGGTCCAGTTCTTGATCAGGCACTGCATCGCCACTGCGTCGTCGCGTGCACCGAGGCCGTGCGTCAGGTAGAGCTCGTGCGCGGCCTGGAGGGCATCGCGATCCAGTGTGACTCCCAACCCAGGAGCAGTTGGTACGGCGATCGCGCCGTCGACGATCCGCAGCGGCTCCTTGGTCAGTGCCTGGCCGTCCTGCCAGATCCAGTGCGTGTCCAGCGCGGTGATCTCACCCGGCGCGGCCGCGCCGACGTGGGTGAACATCGCCAGCGAGATGTCGAAGTGGTTGTTCGAGTGCGATCCCCAGGTCAGCCCGAAGTCGTTGCACAACTGAGCCACCCGCACCGACCCGGCCATCGTCCAGAAGTGCGGATCCGCGAGCGGGATGTCCACCGCGCCGGCGCGGACCGCGTGCGCCAGTTCGCGCCAATCGGTCGCGATCATGTTGGTCGCCGTACGCAGGCCCGTCGCGCGCCGGAACTCCGCCATCGTCTCCCGGCCGGAGAACCCCGGCTCGGCGCCACAGGGATCCTCGACATACGCGAGTACGTCGTCCAGCCCCGAACACAACGCGATCGCCTCGCGCACCGGCCAGGCGCCGTTGGGGTCGACCGTGATCCGCGCCGACGGGAAGCGCTTCGCCAGCGCGGTCACCGCCTCGATCTCGGCTGCGCCGTCGAACACGCCCCCCTTGAGCTTGAAGTCGGCGAAGCCGTACCGCTCCTGTGCCGCCTCCGCGAGCGCCACCACCGCAGCCGGCGTCAACGCCGACTGCCGTCGCAACGCCGACCAGCGATCACCGAACCCGTCACCGGTCAGGTAGGGCAGGTCCGTGCTCGCGGGATCGCCGACATAGAACAGATAGCCGAGCACCGGCACACGCTCGCGCTGCTGCCCGTCGCCCAACAGCTCGGCCACCGGTACGCCGAGATGCTGCCCGAGCAGATCGAGGAGCGCGGACTCCAGCCCCGTCACCGCGTGCACCGTCGTACGCAGGTCGAACGTCTGCAGGCCACGCCCGCCCGCATCGCGGTCGGCGAAGGTCCGCCCCACCACGCGCAGCAGTTGCCGATAACGGGAGATCTCCTTGCCCACCAGGAGCTCCGCCGCCTCGGAGATCGTCGACGCGATGCTCCCGCCCCCCGGAACCTCGCCGAGACCCGTGTGACCGGAGCTGTCGGTCACGATGACGACGTTCCGGGTGAAGAACGGCCCGTGCGCGCCGCTCAGGTTGAGCAGCATGCTGTCGTACCCGGCGACGGGCACGACCTCGACGGACGTGATGGTGGGTGTCACCTGATCTTGCCGATCAGGTCGGTGAGCTCGGCCAGTTCGTCGGCGGTCAGGTTCTGCAGCGGTGGGCGGACCGGGCCGGCGGAGCGGCCGATCGCGGTGACGCCGGCCTTGACGATCGAGACGGCGTACCCCTTCGTCCGGTCCCGGATGTCCAGGTAGGGCAGGATGAACTCGTTCAGCTTGCGGTACACGGTGGCGCGGTCCTGGGCCAGCACGTCGGCGTAGAAGCCGAGGGCGAACTCGGGGACGAAGTTGAAGATCGCCGACGAGTAGGTGCTGACGCCGAGTTGCAGCAGCGGCAGCGCGAAGGTCTCCGCGGTCGGCAGTCCGCCGATGTAGGTGAGCCGGTCGCCGACGCGGGCGTAGGTGCGGGTCATCAGCTCGATGTTCCCGACGCCGTCCTTGAGGCAGACCAGGTTCTCGTTGCGCTCGGCAAGTTCCGCGACCGAGACATCGGTCAGGATCGCGTTGGCCCGGCTGTAGACGGTGACGCCGAGCGACGTACTGCGGCAGACGGCGGACACGTGCTCGATCAAACCACGCTGACCCGCTTCGGTCAGGTACGGCGGAAGCAGCAGCACACCGTCCGCGCCGGCGGCCTCGGCGGCCTGGGCCTGGGCGATCGCGGTTGCCGTACCCCCGGTGGCGGGTGCGATCACCGGGACCTTGCCGTTGACCTCGGACACCGCCGTACGGACGACCGTGTCGATCTCGGCCGAGGTCAGCGAGAAGCCCTCCCCGGTGCCGCCCGCGGCGAACAGGCCGGCCACGTCGTACTGGCTGAGCCAGGACAGGTGCTCGCGGTAACCGGCTTCGTTGAAGCTCAGGTCGTCGTGGAAGTGCGTGACCGGGAACGACAGCAGTCCGGTCTTGAGCTGAGCGGCGAGTTCGGCAGGGGAGTAGTGGGTCACGCCGTCACAGTAGAAACGCTTTCCGATGCCTGTCCAAGATCATTTTTGGATCTATTCATGCTCTGAGAGCATCGTGAGGACTCGGTGCAGGACCGGGTTGGTTGCCTCGCGGTTCCAGATCGCGTGCAGTTCGACCGGCTCACCCGGTACGCCGACCTCGCAGTACGTCACGCCCTCGACGCCGAGGCTGCGCGCCGACGCGGGGACCAGAGCGACCCCGCGACCGGCCGCGACCAGCAGGATCACGGTGAGGATCTGCTGGACCCGCTGCTCGATCCGCGGATGGGAGTCGGTGAGGAACCGGACCGTCAGCTCGTGGAAGTAGCGGGCCTGGGTCGGCGAGTAGCTGATCACCTGCTCACCGGCGAAGTCGGCCGGGGTCAGCGGCCGGCCGAGCAGCGCGAGCCGATGGTTGCTCGGGACAACGGCGCGCAGCGCCTCCCGGAACACGATCCGGGAGTCCAGCAGCCGGGAGTCGAAGGGCGGCCGGCCCAGTCCCAGGTCCAGCTCACCCCGCAGCAGACCGTCGACCTGCGCCGGCGTGACGCGCTCCTGCAGGATCACGTCCACGTCCGGCAACTCCTCGGAGATCCGCCGGAGCAGCGGGCCGAGCGTGCGGATCGCCGAGGTCGCGGTGAAGCCGAGCCGTAGCGTCCCGGCGGCGCCCCGGTCGACCCGGCGGGCCAGGTCGCCGGCGGTCTCGACGAGCGCGAGCAGGCGGCGGGCCTCGGCCAGGAAGGCCCGGCCGGCCTCGGTCAGCACCACCCGGCGGTTGTCCCGCTCGAGCAGCCGGACGCCGACGGCCCGCTCCAGCTTCTGGACCTGCCGGCTCAGCGGGGGCTGGGTCATGTTGAGTCGCTCGGCGGCGCGGCCGAAGTGCAGTTCCTCGGCGACGGCCACGAAGGCACTCAGTTGGTCGAGCGAGAACATGATTCCCGAAAGGTATCACTCGATGCCTTATCGGCCTTGGACACGCATTATCGGGCCTCCCTACGCTCACGCAATCGGCCCCGCCTAATACTCTCCGCGAAGGAGGAGGATCTCCGATGATGTCCACCCAGTTGAGCCGCCGCGCACTGGTGAGCGCGGCCGCCGGCCTGACGGCATCCGTCGTACTGACCGCCTGTGGCGGGGTGAAGACCACCTCCACCGGCGGAGAGGGCGACTATCCGACCGGCAACATCCAGATGAGTGTCGGCGCTTCGCCCGGTGGCAGCACAGACCTGATCACCCGGGCCATCGCGGAGGGGCTCGGCAAGGAGATGGGCGTTTCGGTGCCGGTGGTGAACAAGCCCGGTGCGAACGGTGCGCTGAACGCCAAGGAACTGCAGTCGGCCAAGCCGGACGGGTACAAGATCGCCGTCCAGAACGCCTCGCTGTTCACCATCACCCCGCTCGCGGTGTCCGCGAACGAGGCGGTGAAGCTCGACGACTTCGACCTGATCGGCGGCATCTCCCAGGACGACTACGTCCTGATCGCACCGGTCGGCTCCGGTCACACGTCGATCGCCGACCTGAAGAAGTCCGGCAAGAACATCAAGTACGGCACCACCGGTGTCGGCACCGGCGCGCAACTGGCCTCGGCACTGACCTTCAAGCAGGCCGGCATCCCGTCCACCGACGTACCGTTCGACGGCGGTGCGCCGGCGCTGACCGCGCTGCTCGGCAGTCAGGTCGACGTGGCAACGATCCAGGTCGGGGACAGCATCGAGCAGATCAAGGCCAAGAAGGTCGTCCCGCTGGCGGTGTTCTCTGACGCGCGGATCAAGTTCCTGCCCGACGTCCCGACCGCGAAGGAGCAGGGGTACGACGTCGTCGTCTCGCAGTACCGCTTCCTGACCGCGCCGAAGGGTACGCCGGAGGACGTGAAGACGAAGCTGGCCGACGCGGCGAACAAGACCTACGCGACCGAGGCGTACAAGAAGTTCAACGACGGCCACTGCCTGACCCCGATCGAGGTGTCGCCGGACGAGGTGCGCAAGATCCTCGACGATTACGCGACGAAGTACAAGGCACAGCTCGACCAGTACGGCATCTCGCTGGCAGGCAAGAAGTAGATGGCCGAGGTCATCGACGAAGAGGCCTTGCGAGCGGAACTTGCTGAGGACCGGCCGCCGCATGCCGGGCCGTGGTCCCAGCTGGGCGCGGCCGTCGTCACCGGGCTGATCGGCGTGGCGGGCGTGATCGGTTCGCTGACACTCGGCCTCGGCCGGCTGACAGCGCCCGGGCCTGGGTTGTGGCCGTTCGTCGTCAGCGCGCTGATCGCCGTACTGTCGGTGGTGCTGGCACTCGTCGGCCGGGGCGGGACGGACACCGAGAAGTTCTCCCGGTCGAGTGTTTTGACGGCGATCGCCGTACTGACGCTGGTGCTGTTCGCCTTCGCGCTGCCGTTGATCGGGTTCGAGATCCCCTCGCTGTTGCTGACGTTCGTGTGGTTGCGGTTCCTCGGCAGGCAGCGGTGGTTCCCGTCGGTCGCCATCAGCGTGGGCACGGTTGCCGGGTTCTACGTCCTGTTCGTGCTGCTGTTGCAGATTCCGCTGCCAAGGTTGATCTGATGGATGGCCTCACCCCGGTGATCGACGGCTTCGGCGTCGTCCTCGAGCCGGCCAACCTGCTCTACTGTCTCGCCGGTGTGGTCATCGGCATGCTGATCGGTGTCCTGCCCGGTCTCGGCCCGGCCGCCACCATCGCGATCCTGCTGCCGATCACGTACGGCGTCGAGCCGGTGTCCGCGATCATCATGCTGGCCGGCATCTTCTACGGCGCGCAGTACGGCGGCACCATCACCTCCGTGCTGCTCCGGCTGCCCGGCGAGGCCTCGTCGGTGGTCACCGTGTTCGACGGTTTCGCGCTGGCCAAACAGGGCAAGGCCGGTACGGCGCTCGGCATCGCCGCGATCGGGTCGTTCTTCGGCGGCACGGTCTCCATCATCGGCCTCACCCTGCTCGCCCCGCTGGTCGCCGAGGTCGCGCTGGACTTCGGCCCGCCGGAGTACGCCGCGTTGTCGCTGTTCGGCGTCCTGCTGGTCGCGACGGTGGGCAACGGCGGCCGGCTGAAGTCGGTCATCGCGGCCGGACTCGGGTTGCTGCTGGCAACGGTCGGCCGGGACACCTTCACCGGAGCGAGCCGCTTCACGTTCGACAGCCTGAACCTTGCCGACGGCATCGACTTCGTGCCGATCGCGATGGGGCTGTTCGGGCTCGGTGAGATCCTCTACAACCTGGAGGAGCGGCACCACAAGGTGCAGGCGCCGGCCAAGGTCGCGAACGTGTGGCCGTCGCGGCAGGATCTGCGCCAGTCGCGGGGCGCGATCGGCCGCGGTTCGGTGATCGGGTTCGTTCTCGGCGTGCTGCCGGGTGGCGGGGCGACGCTGTCGTCACTGGTCGCCTACGCGGTCGAGAAGCGGCGGGCCAAGCAGCCGGAGCGGTTCGGACGGGGTGCGATCGAGGGTGTCGCGGCGCCGGAGACCGCGAACAACGCGGCGGCGACGTCGTCGTTCATCCCGTTGCTGACGTTGGGCATCCCGGCCAACGCGACCATGGCGCTGATGTTCGGCGCACTGCTGATCCAGGGCATTCCGCCGGGGCCGCAACTCGTGTCGGAACACCCGGACCTGTTCTGGGGTGTGGTGAACTCGATGTACATCGGCAACATCCTGTTGCTGATCATGAGCATCCCGATGGTCGGCCTGTTCGTCCGGATCCTGCGGGTGCGGCCGGCGATCCTGGCGCCGATCACGGTGCTGATCACGCTGCTGGGTGTCTACACGGTGGCCAACCAGGTCTTCGACATCTTCCTGGTGATCGTGTTCGGCGTGCTCGGCTACCTGATGAAGAAGTTCGGGTTCGAGCCCGGGCCGCTGGTGCTGGCGTTCGTGCTCGGCAGCGTGATGGAGATCGCGGTCCGGCAGTCGCTGCTGATCTTCGGCGGCAACCCGGCCGGTTTCTTCACCCGGCCCATCTCGGGCACGGTGCTGTTCGCGCTGATCGTCGTACTCGCATTCCCCGCGGTGCGCCACCTGGTCCGGCGCAAGTCCCGGCAGAAGGAGCTGGTGTGACCAGGATTTCCAGGGTTGAGCTGACGCCGGTTGCGTTCGCGGATCCGCCGCTGCTCAACGTGGTCGGAGTGCACGAGCCGTTCGCGCTGCGCACGATCGTCCAGGTGCACACCGATGACGGATGTGTGGGGCTGGGGGAGACGTACGCCGATGACGCGCATCTGGCCCGTCTCGGCGCGGTGGCCGACGTACTGCTTGGGTTGGATGTCTTCGATCTCAACGGACTGCGGCGCCTGGTGGTCGAGGTGCTGTCCGGTGGAGGTACGACGGTCGGCGGGATGCTGAACCTGCAGGACCCGGCCGACGTCGTGCTGTCGCCGTTCGAGGTCGCCCTGCTGGACATCCAAGGCAAGCAGCTCGGCCGGCCGGTGGTGGACCTGCTGGGTGGTGCGGTGCGGGAGTCGGTGCCGTTCAGTGCTTACCTGTTCTACAAGTGGGCGGCACATCCGGCTGGTGACGCGGATGCGTGGGGTGCGGCTCTTGATCCGGCTGGAATTGTTGATCAAGCCCGATCAATGGTTGACCAGTATGGATTCACCGCGATCAAGCTGAAGGGTGGCGTGTTCGAGCCGGCCCAGGAGGTCGAAGCGGTGCGGGCGCTCGCGGCGGCCTTCCCGGACCACAAGCTGCGGATCGATCCGAACTGCGCGTGGACGGTCGAGACCTCGGTGCGAGTCGCCAAGGAGCTCACCGGCGTGATCGAGTACCTGGAGGATCCGACCCCCGGGATCCCCGGTATGGCCGCGGTCGCCGCGCAGACCGACATCCCGTTGGCGACCAACATGTGTGTGATCGCCTTCAACCACCTGAAGCCGTCGGTGCTCGCGGACGCCGTACAGGTGGTGCTGTCGGATCACCACTACTGGGGCGGGCTGCGGCGGTCGCAGCTGCTGGCCGGGATCTGCGACACGTTCGGGATGGGGTTGTCGATGCACAGCAACTCGCATCTCGGCATCAGCCTGGCCGCGATGACACACCTCGCCGCGGCGACGCCGAACCTGACCTACGCGTGCGACACGCACTACCCGTGGAAAACCGAGGACCTGATCAAACCTGGTGTGTTGTCGTTCGTCGACGGCAGCGTCCGGGTGCCCGACGGTCCCGGACTGGGTGTCGAGCTGGACCTCGATGAGCTCGGGCGGTTGCACGAGCAGTACCTGTCCTGCGGGATCCGCAAGCGCGACGACACGTCGTACATGCGGACCGTGCGGCCAGACTTCAGTCCGAATACCGCTCGCTGGTGAGGCGGTGGCGGGTGTTCGACAAGTGCACCCGCGCCGCCGCTCGCGCCGCGTCAGGGTCGGACCGGGTGATCGCGGCGTAGATGTTCTCGTGCTCGAGCACGACGCGGGTCAGGTGGGTCGCGTCGGACATCTCGTACGCCGGATCGAGGCGGGTGCGCGGCAGCATGATCATCATCGGCCCGAGGGAGTCGATCAGCTCGGTGTAGAAGCGGTTCCCGGACGCGGCCGCGACCTTCAGGTGGAACGCGAAGTCCGCCTCGACCGACCGGCTCGGGTCGTCCCCGATCCGCCGGAAGTCGTCCAGCGCCCGCTCGATCGCCTTCAGTTGGTGGTCGGTACGCCGTACCGCCGCCAGCCCGGCCGCTTCACTCTCGACCCCGATCCGGAAGTCGAGCAACTCCACCACATCCCGATGCGAGCGCACCTCGCGGAGGCCGGAGGCCCGTTCCGGCACCTCGAGCACGAACGACCCGCGCCCCTGGAACGTCTCCACCAGCCCCGCGGCCTGCAACCGCGAAATCGCCTCCCGTACCACCGTCCGGCTGACCCCGAACTCCGCCACCAAGGTGCTCTCGGTGGGCAGCCTGTCTCCCGGAGCCAGCTCGCCACTGAGCATCCGCCCCTTCAACCGCTCGACCAGCTCGTGCGCGAGTCCGCGCGCGGCGCCGCGGTCCAGCCCGTCCGGCGCGGCGCTCATCGGGTGCCGAACTCGCAGGAGTCGACCGTCCACGCCGCGCACTGCTCGCTCGTGGTGAAGCCGAGACCGGGACGGTCCGGGACCAGCATGCGGCCGTCCAGCGTCTCCAGACGCTCGTTGAACAAGGGATTCAGCCACTCGAAGTGCTCGACCCACGGCTCGCGCGGGTACGCCGCCGCCAGGTGGAGATGGATCTCCATCGCGAAGTGCGGAGCCAGCTGAAGGCCGTTGTGGTCGGCCAGCGCGGCCAGACGGAGGAAGGGGGTGATACCGCCGATGCGCGGGGCGTCGGGCTGGATGATGTCGGCGGCGCGGGCGTCGATCAGCCGGACGTGCTCGGTGACGCTGGACAGCATCTCTCCGGTCGCGATCGGGGTGTCCAGTGCGGCGGCCAGTTGCGCGTGTCCTTCGGCGTCGTACGCGTCGAGCGGCTCCTCGATCCAGACCAGGCCGAACTCCTCCAGCACGCGCCCGAACCGTAGCGCCGTCGGCCGGTCCCACTGCTGGTTGGCATCGACCATCAGCGGTACGTCGTCGCCGAGGTGCTCGCGGACGGCGCGGACCCGGTCCAGGTCGATCCGGGTGTCCGGCTGGCCGACCTTGATCTTGATCCCGCCGATCCCGTCCGCGAGCGACTTCGACGCGCGCTCCTTGACCTCCTCGATCGGCGCGTGCAGGAACCCGCCCGAGGTGTTGTACGCGCGCACCGAGTCGCGATGCGCGCCGAGCAGCTTCGCCAGCGGCAGACCGGCCCGCTTGGCCTTCAGGTCCCACAACGCGATGTCGATCGCCGCGATCGCCTGTGTCGCCACCCCCGACCGCCCGACCGAGGCGCCGGCCCACAACAGCTTGTCGTACACCTTCGGGATATCCGAAGGATCCGCGCCGATCAGCCCGGCCGCGACCTCCTTGGCATGCGCGTACTGCGCCGGCCCACCGGCCCGCTTGGAGTAGCTGAACCCGATGCCGTGCTGATCCTGCGCGGTCGCGATCTCCGCGAACAGGAACACGATCTCGGTCATCGGCTTCTGCCGGCCGGTCAGCACCTTGGCATCGCTGATCGGCTGGTCGAGCGGGAGGACGACGGACGAGAGACGGACGTGGCGGATCTGATCACTCGGCATCCAGTCATCATACAAGTCAGCAACGTGTCTGACGACTGTTGATCGGCCCGCGACCACCCCCGGCCAACGCGCGTTTGATCCGGCCGTAACACGCCGGATTCGGCCCGGAAACACGAACCGGAAAGGCTGCTGTTCCGCCCGACAGCGTCGTCGCGTGCGCGCTCGTGACGAGGACTTGTCTTCTGGGGAAGGGGCATCAGCGATGGATGTGTCGGAGTTGGCGCACCGCCGGCTGTTCGAATCGCTCGACAAGGACGCTGACGGCCACCTCTGGACCTGGGAGCTGCTCAGCCCGCTGGGACGTGCCGGGATCCAGCCGGGCGACCCGAGGGTCCGGGCGGCGCTCGCGGACCTGCGCGGTCCCGACGGCCGCCCACCGGGGATCGACACGCAGCCGGTGCAGATCGACTACCAGCGGTTCGTCCAGATCGCGCAGCACGGCGACGGCGTGGTGCAGCGGGCCCTGGCGGGCGACCTGGCGGTGTCGCCGTCGGAGTTCGCCGAGCTCAGCCGGGGCATCGAGCGGATCTACGCGGACGTGCTGCCGAACCAGGATGGCCAGGTCGCCCAGTACATCCCGACGCTGAAGAACGCCGATCCGGAGCGGTTCGGCATCGCGATCTGCACGGCGGACGGCCAGGTGTTCGAGGTAGGTGACACCCAGCTCGAGTTCAGCGTGCAGTCGACCTCGAAGCCGTTCAGCTATGCGATGGCACTGGAGGAGCTCGGCGCGGACGAAGTGCACGAGTGGGTCGGCCAGGAGCAGAGTGGCGGTACCTTCAACGACTACAAGCTCTCCCTGGACGCGCAGCGCAGGCCGCTCAACCCGATGATCAACGCCGGAGCCATCGCGACTCTCGCGCTGGTCGACTCCGACCGAGACGATTCCACCCGGATGGGCACGGTCAAACGGACCTGGACCGCGATGATGGGCGGCCGGCCGCCGGGCTCCGACGTCGAGACCTTCCTGGCCGAGCGGGCCACCGGCAACGGGAACCGTGGGCTGGCAAGCCTGATGGCCGCCGAGAATCGGCTCAAGGCTCCGACTCCCGAGCAGGCGGCGGAGTTCTACTTCCAGGTCTGCTCGCTCGGCGTTGACGCGTCGCGGCTGGCCGCCGCGGGTGCCACGCTGGCCAATGGCGGAGTCGCGCCGTACTCGGGTGAGCGGGTGTTCTCGCAGGAAACCACCGGGCGCGTGTTGTCCGTGATGGGGCACAGCGGGATGTACAACGACTCCGGCAAGTTCGCAGACGTGGTCGGGCTGCCCGCCAAGAGCGGTGTCTCCGGCAACGTGATGATGGTGGTGCCGGAGAAGCGGATGGCCGTCGTGGTCTTCTCGCCCCGGCTCGACGAGGCCGGCAACTCGGTGCGCGGCGTCGAGGTCTGCCGCCGGCTGGTGAACGACTTCGGCCTGCACCCGTACAAGGGACTGGGCGCGGAACGCGCCCGGCAGAAGGACGCAAACCGGCCGGCGGTGGCGTTCCGGTTCGCTTTCGAGGGCACCCGCGGCGGGCGGAGCGGCGGGGCGGCCAGTGCAGGCAACGACGGTGCCCGGGTGGCTGCTGTGAAAGCCGACCGCAAGCCGTCCCACGGCCAGCAGATCTGACAGCCGGTTCTGAAACGCCGCAGCCCCCGCCAAGTGGAGCGGGGGCTGCCGACGTCAGTGGATGGTCACTCGACCGTGACGGACTTCGCCAGGTTGCGTGGCTTGTCGACGTCGTGGCCGAGGGCAACGGCCGCGTAGTACGCGATGATCTGCAGCGGGATGGTGAGCAGGATCGGGTCGAGTTCCGGCTCGTTCTTCGGTACGACGATCTTCGCAGCCACCCCGTCCGGCACGTCCACGCCCGGGTGCGTGACGACGTACAGCGGACCGGAGCGGGCGCCGATCTCGTGCAGCGCGCCGATGTTGCGGTCGAGCAGCTCGTCGTCCGGCACGATCGCGACACTCGGCACGTCCGGCGAGATGAGCGCCAGCGGGCCGTGCTTCAGCTCCGAGGTCTGGTACGCCTCGGCGTGCCGGTAGGAGATCTCCTTCAGCTTCTGCGCGCCCTCGCGGGCGACCGGGTAGCCGCGGGTCCGGCCGACGAAGAACAGGCTCTCGTGCTGTGCCAGCCGATCGGCGATCTTGGCCAGCTCCTCCTCCTGGGCGACGATCGCGGCGATCTGCGACGGGATCTTCTTCAGGCCCTCGATCAGCCGGCGGCCGTCGGCGGGGGAGACGTCGCGGATCCGGCCGAGGTGGATGCCGAGCATCGCGAACGCGACCGCCATGTTGGTCAGCGCCTTGGTCGAGGCGACCGAGACCTCCGGGCCGGCGTGCAGGTAGACACCGCCGTCGACCTCCCGGGCGATGCTGGAGCCGACCGCGTTGACCAGGCCGATCACCCGGCCGCCCTTGCGCTTCAGCTCCTGGACGGCGACCAGGGTGTCGAGCGTCTCACCGGACTGGCTGACCGCGATGTACAGGGTGTCCCGCTCGACCACCGGGTTGCGGTAGCGGAACTCCGAGGCCGGCTCGGCGTCGGCGGGGATCCGGGCCACCTCCTCGATGAACTGCGCGCCCATCTGGCCGGCGTAGTACGCCGAACCACAGCCGAGGATCTTGACCCGCTTGATCTCCCGGGCCTCCCGCGCGTCCATGTTCAGGCCGCCCAGGTGGACGGTGTGGAAGCGCTCGTCCAGCCGGCCGCGGATGGCGCGCTGGACGGCCTCCGGCTGCTCGTGGATCTCCTTCATCATGAAGTGCTCGTGCAGGCCGCGCTCGTACTCGTCGGCGGTCCACTCGACCATGCTCGCGGTCTTGGTGGTGGACCGGGCGTCCTGGGTGAAGGTGCGGTAGCCGTCCGCGCGGACGGTGGCCAGTTCGCCGTCGTCCAGATAGACGACCTGGCGGGTGTAGCGGATCAGCGCGGCCGCGTCGGAGGCGACATGCATCTCGCCGTCGCCGATGCCGAGGATCAGCGGGCTGCCGTTGCGGGCGACCACGATCCGGTCCGGGAAGTCCAGGTCGATCACGGCGATGCCGTAGGTGCCCTCGATCCGGCGCAGGCTGGCCAGCACCTTGTCCTCGAGCGTGTCGCCCTCGGCCTGCTCGATCAGGTGCGCGAGCACCTCGGTGTCGGTCTCGGAGCGCAGCTTGACGCCGGCGTCCTCCAGTTGGGCGCGCAGTGCGGCGGCGTTGTCGAAGATGCCGTTGTGCACGACCGCGATCCGCTCGTTGCCGCTCACGTGCGGGTGGGCGTTGTCCTTGCTCGGGCCGCCGTGCGTCGCCCACCGGGTGTGGCCGATACCGAGCTTGCCGCCGAACCGCTTGGGTAGCGACGCCTCCAGCTCGCGGACCCGGCCGGCGTCCTTGTGCACCTTCAGCTCACTGGACCCCAGTACGGCGACACCCGCCGAGTCGTAGCCGCGGTATTCCAGCCGCGCCAGTCCGTCCACCAGGATGGGCGCGGCCGGCTTGGTGCCGACGTACCCGACGATTCCGCACATGTGTTCATGCCTTTCGGAGGTTGTCGTGGAGAGGGCCCGCCGCTCGGCGGGCTCACGTGTACTCGCTGTCAGCCGTAGACGATCCGTCGCAGCTGCCGGGCGGAGAGTTCGGGTGAGCGGACCGGCCAGTGCCGGAGCTCGGTGCCGAGCCGGGCGAAGATCTCGTCGTTGCGAGCACCGTAGGTCTGCAGCTCACGGTGCCGGCGCCGGACGTACTCCTCGGTCGTCTCGGTGAAGTAGGCCAGGACGTCGGCGACCACCCGCCGCGCGTCGTCCGGCGGGAGGCCGGTGGTCCGGCTGATCTGTTCGGCGAGTTCGTCCACCGGACCCGCCGCCGCCTCACTGATCACTCGTCAACTGTGCAGTGTTTCCCGGGCCAACGCAAAGCATCTGCCCGAAATCGGGCAAATTCCCCTGTATCGACAGGAGGCGGCCAGACCGGTGTCGGGCGTGGACCTTACTCCTGCCACCCAACGTGAGGGAAATCCCCACACCGAGTGCTGTGGTCTTGCCGGTGCCGACGGCCACGAGGCCGGCGATGATCGCCAGGAGACCGACCGAGTAGAGCAACCCCAGCCCGGTCGGCTCCTGGTCAGAAGAGGCGCAGTACGTCGGACTCCATGCCGCGCAGGGTGTCGTAGTCGACGGTCAGGCACTCCAGGCCGCGGTCGGTGGCCAGGACCTTCGCCTGCGGCTTGATCAGCTGGGCGGCGAAGATACCGCGGACCGGGGCCAGCATCGGGTCGCGGTTGAGCAGCTCGACGTACCGGGTCAGCTGCTCGACGCCGTCGATCTCGCCGCGGCGCTTGATCTCGACCGCGACGTGCTTGCCGTCCGCGTCGCGGCAGAGCAGGTCGACCGGGCCGATCGCGGTCGGGTACTCGCGCCGGACCAGCGTCCAGCCCTCGCCGAAGGTGTGGACGTGCTCGGCCAGCAGCTCCTGCAGGTGCGCCTCGACGCCGTCCTTGATCAGGCCGGGGTCGGTGCCCAGCTCGTACGCCGTGTCGCTGTGCACCTCCTCGATGGTGATCCGGAGCTCCTCACCCGCCTTGTTGGTGACACTCCAGACCCCCTCCTCCTCGCTCAGCCTGCACGGCGGCGACATCCAGTTGAGCGGCTTGTACGAGCCGCCGTCGGCGTGGATCAGCACGGACCCGTCCGCCTTCACCATCAGCAACCGCGGCGCCATCGGCAAATGAGCCGTCAACCGACCGGAGTAATCCACAGAACAGGTAGCAATCACCAAGCGCACGAGAAAGCACCGTAGTCGACAATTGGGGCGGAACCCATCCCGGCCGGCCGGGTGGGGTGGCAGGCTGGGGGGATGATGCCGAAGGTCAGCGAGCAGGCGGTGGCGGAGTACGACGCGGTCGCGGCCGGACTGGAGTCGGCCGGAGTGGTCCGGGGCAGCATGTTCGGCATGCCGTGTCTCAAGATCGGGCGCAAGGTGGTCGCCGGGATGTACGGCGACGCGATGACGTTCAAGCTGCCTCCGACGCCGCGGGCGAAGGCGCTCAGCCTGCCGGGGGCGGAGCCGTTCGACCCCGGCATGGGCCGCCCGATGAAGGAGTGGGTGCTGATCCCGCTGAGTCAGGCCGCGGTCTGGCCGGAGTTCGCCGCCGAGGCGCTGGAGTACGTGCGCGGATGAACCTCATGTGTCCCGCGCGGATTCTGCTGCTCCCAGGCGACCTGGTGGAGGCAGCGGTCGGGGAGCGGGTCGCTCAGGTGTACGCGGGCCCCTTCGAGGCGGCCGCCGGGACGCGGCTGGCGGATCGGCTCGGCGTGCGGCTGACCGTCGTACCGGAGCTGGTACGGCGTCCCGACGACGAGCTGCGGGCGATCGCGGACCTGCACCGGGGCGAGACCGTGGTCGTGCTCGGCGTCGATCTCGGGCTCCGGCTGCCCGCGATCGTCGAGCACACCGGCGACGGGTGGACGCGGGTGCCGAGTGACAACGAGCTGACGCTGGCGACGTACGAGCAGGCCGCTGAGCGCTTCCGGGAGTCGATCCCCGAGGAGCCCAACCTGCTGCTGATCGATCCACTCGCGGCGACGCTCCGCCCCAGGGCCTACGTGCTGGAGCTCGGCAGCGGGACCGGCCGCGACGCGATCGAGCTGGAGCGGCGGGGTTTCGTGGTACGGCGTACCGACGCGGCGCAGGCGTTCGTCGAGATGATGCGTGCCGACGGGTACGACGCCGACCGGCTGAACGCGATCACGGACGACTTCGGCGGCCCGTACGACGCGGTGTTCGCCGACGCGGTGTTCCTGCATTTCGACCGCGCACAGCTCGCCGAGGTGCTCCGGAAGGCGCCGCGGGCCGCACCGGTGCTCGCCTTCACCACCCGCGAGGGCAAGGGCGAGGAGTGGTCCAACCGCAACCTCGATCTGCCCCGCCACTTCGTCCTGTGGCAGGAGGATCCCCTGCGCGACCTGCTCACGGCCACCGGCTGGACTGTCGAGCACCTCACCCGCGGTGAGACGCGGATCGGACTCTGGTTCCACGTCCTGGCAAGACGCACCTGACCGGGGCCGAGGACGTGTGAGGTTGGCCTCCTGGGTGACTCAGCTCATGGGCGGACCAGTGGCGGGACTGGCATAGTTCGGAGCATGGCTCGGGAACTGAAGACGGTGGGTGTGGTCGGTCTGGGCACGATGGGCGCCGGGATCGCGGAGGTGTTCGCGCGCAACGGGCTGACCGTGATCGGCGTCGAGCGCGACGAGGCGGCGGCCGAGCGCGGCCGTGGGCACATCCAGCACTCGACCGACCGGGCGGTGAAGCGCGGCAAGTTGTCGGCCGAGGAGCAGCAGGCGCTGTTCGACCGGGTCACCTTCGCCACCTCGATGGACGCCCTGGCCGACTGCGACCTGGTCGTCGAGGCCGTGATCGAGCGGCTCGAGCTGAAGCGGGAGATCTTCGCCGCGCTGGACAAGGTCGTCCGCGAGGACGCGATCCTGGCCACCAACACCTCGTCGTTGTCGGTCACCGAGATCTCCGTCGCCACCGAGCGCCCGCGCCGCGTCGTCGGCATGCACTTCTTCAACCCGGCGCCGGTGCAGGAGTTCGTCGAGGTGATCAAGACCGTCGTCACCGAGCCCGACGTGGTCGAGGACGTGCTCGCGCTGGCCCGCCGGCTGGACAAGGTCCCGGTGGTCGCGGCCGACCGGGCCGGCTTCATCGCCAACGCCCTGCTCTTCGGCTACCTGAACCACGCGGTCTCGATGGTCGAGTCGCGCTACGCCACCCGCGAGGACGTCGACGCGGCGATGCGGCTCGGCTGCGGCTACCCGATGGGCCCGCTGGCGCTGCTGGACCTGATCGGTCTGGACACGGCGTACGAGATCCTCGACACGATGTACAAGCAGGGCCGCAACCGGCTGCACGCGCCGGCCCCGATCCTCAAGCAGATGGTCACCGCCGGCCTGCTCGGCCGCAAGACCGGCCGCGGCTTCTACACCTACGAGGCGCCGGACTCCCCGGTCGTGGTGGACGACGAGCACACGCCGCACCCCAACGGTGACGAGATCTCGGTCCGCCCGATCCGCCAGGTCGGCGTGGTCGGCTCCGGCACGATGGCGGTCGGCATCATCGAGGTGTGCGCCAAGGCCGGGTACGACGTCCTCTACGTTGCCCGCGGCACCGAAAAGGTCGACCGGGTCCGGGCGGCGCTGGAACGTTCGCTGGAGAAGGGCGTCCAGCGCGGCAAGCTGTCGGCGGAGGAGCGCGACGCGGCGCTGCGCCGGATCGTCGGTACGGCGAAACTCGACGACCTGGCGAATGTCGACCTGGTGGTCGAGGCCGTGGTCGAGGAGCTGAGCGTCAAGCAGGCGCTGTTCGAGACGTTCGACGAGATCTGCAAGCCGGGCGCGATCCTGGCCACGACCACGTCGTCGCTGCCGGTCATCGACCTGGCGATGGCGACCAAGCGACCGGCTGACGTGGTCGGTCTGCACTTCTTCAACCCGGCCCCGGTGATGAAGCTGGTCGAGGTCGTGAGCACGGTCAGCACGTCCGCCGAGGTGGCCGACTCGGTCGCGGCGCTGGCCGTTGCCGCCGGCAAGCACCCGGTGCTGTGCGGTGACCGGGCCGGGTTCATCGTGAACGCGTTGCTGTTCCCGTACCTGAACGACGCGGTCCGGATGCTCGAGGCACACTACTCAGGAGTCGACGACATCGACGCGGCGATGAAGCTCGGCTGCCGTCTGCCGATGGGCCCGTTCGAGCTCCTCGACGTGGTCGGCCTGGACGTCTCACTGGCCATCCAGCGCACGTTGTACCTGGAGTTCCGCGAGCCCGGCTTCGCCCCGGCGCCGCTGCTCGAGCACCTGGTCACCGCGGGCTACCTCGGCCGCAAGACCGGCCGAGGCTTCCGCGACTACAGCTGACGCCTAGGCCGTGTCTGACGGTCCCTCGCCTACTGCGCGGCCTAGAAGGTCACCAGCGGGTCTCCGACGAAGTCGGCGATGAAGTTGACGAAGAAGAACCCGAAGAACAGGAAGTTCAGCACCAGCATCAGGTAGTGCCACGGGCGCGGCCGGGCCGGCGCGGGCAGCTTGCTGTTCAGGTACATCAGCAGGAACGGGTAGATCAGCGCGCCCAGGTTGGACATGTTCGCCGACCACTGGATCAGGCCGACCGGCAGCGCCAGGTGGATGATGATCGAGATCACCACCAGCAGCAGGATCATGAACGGGTAGTAGAACTTCCGCGGATCACCCTCGATCCGCGCCCGCAGCTTCGAACTGCTTGCGTGTGAGGCGTCCGTGGTGACTCGGACCATCGCCTCGAAGATGCCGAGCTGGGTGCTGAACAGGATCAAGACTCCCATCAGCAGGGCGAGGTAGAACACGAAGCTGCCGTACTCACCCTCCAGCACATCGGCGACGAACGTCGGCACGTTGGCCGTCGTGGGGTTCTCGCCGCTGATCTCGACGGCCCGGGTCATCAGGATCGTCGGCAGCAGCATGCCCAGCATCGCCCCGATGAAGAAGACCCCCCACATATCGGTCAGCAGCAGCCGGTACCAGCGCCGCCACAGACCGCGATTCTTCTCGTCGTCCGGGAACGTGACACCGCTGGCGAGCACCTGCTTGCGCTCGCCCCGCATGCCGGACAGGTAGCCGGCCCGGTGGCCCATGCCGTAACCCTTGTCCCGGTAGTGTCCGAGCACGTACCAGTTCAGGCCCGAGGCGAGCGCGGTGAAGCCGGCCAGCGCGCCGAGTTGGGTCGCCGAGATTCCGTCCGGCGGCGCGGCCGGGGTGAAGAACCCGCTGATGCCGTCCCACCAGATCCGGCCGGGGACGATGGCGATGTCGATGATCAGCAGGACGACGAGGATGGTGACGACCATCGCCCAGTTCGCGAGCTCCAGCGCGCGGCTGATCCGCCGTGCCGCCGCGGTGATGGCGAACACCAGGACGAGCAGCAGGATCGCGTAGATCCGGGGCTCCTCGGCACCGGACCGGGCGATCTCGCCGTGCACCAGGGCATACACCCCTTGGCCGGCCGATGCCGCCCAGCCGCCGGCGATGAACGCGAAGATGACCAGGAACACCGACGCGGGCACCCAGAAGAACCAGCCCGGCGGGACCCGGCCCCACCCGACCACGGGCACCTCGCCGGTGGCCACGACGTACCGGGCGCACTCGACGTTGTAGAACGTTTGCAGCACGGCGGACACGGTGATGATCCAGCCGACGCCGACGAAGCCGTACTGGCCGACGTTCAACGGGCCGAGCAGCCACTCGCCGCTGCCGATGGAGATCCCGAGCGCGATCAGGCTCGGGCCGATGGCGAACTGGATCAGCTCCCGTGGACCGAGGCGGCTGACCTTGAAGACTTCTTCCGGTGTCGGCAGGTCCTGGACCGCGAGATCAGGACGGCTGACGCCGAGTGGGTAGTGCTGCTCTGACTGAGCGATGTCGGCCATGTCCTTCTCCTCTGGCCATCGGACGGGTGCACACGTCCTGTTATGACCTGATGGTCACGCGCACTCCCACAGTTGGCAAGCCTGCCCGCCTAGGCTGGGTGGGTGGACAGAGACGTACCGCTTCCGCGGTCGCTGCAGGCCGATGCCGAGGGTCAGTGGGTACGCCGCTGGACCGGGCAGGACTGGTTCGCCGAGGCCGACGCCTGGGTACGGGAGCGGTTGGCCGCCGCGGGCGCTGTGGTCTGCGGCGCTCCGGTGCCGTACAAGATCCGCTTCTGGGCGGCTGTCTGGTGCTACCCGACCGATCACGGGCTGTTCTGGTTCAAGGAGAACAACCCCGGCCAGGCGTTCGAGGCCGCGCTCGTCGCCGCGATGGCGGAGGCGCTGGCGCAGCACGTGGTCGCGCCGCTCGCGATCGACCCGGAGCGCGGCTGGCTCCTGACCGCCGATCAGGGCCGCACCCTCGACGAGCAGGACGGCACCGACTGGCACCGGCTCGTCATCGAGTACGCCGCTTTCCAGCGCGACACCATCCCGTTCGAGAGCACGCTGCTCGCCAGCGGGCTGACGTCACTCGCACCGTCTCGGCTGGCCGATGCCGTGCAGCCTGTTGCCGATTGGTTCTCCGGCCTGGCGGACGACCACCCGCTCCACCCCGATCCGTCGACGCTTACCGGCGTACGACGAGCCGCGGAAAACCTGTCCGCGGTGCAGCGGCTGCTGCCGGGCGCCATACCGATGGCTCTTGATCAGAACGACCTGCATGCGCGGAACGTCTTCAGGCCCGACCCGGCCGGTCCCTTCAGGTTCTTTGACTTCGGTGACGCGGTGTGGGGTCATCCGTTCGCGACGCTGGCCAGCGTGCGTGAGGACGTCGACGACGAGGTCGTGACGGCGTACCTGGAGATGTGGTCGGACCTGGCGCCACTCGACGTACTGCGCAGGGAGCTGGAGATCGCCGAGCCCCTGCATGTGGTCCACCGGATGGTGTCCTGGCACCGGCTGCTGGAGCACGCGGACGAGATCGAGGGCGCGGCGTGGATCGTCCATGTCGAGCACTGGCTCAACGAGCTCGTCCGGGTTTACGGCTCCGCCTAGGGAAGGAACGGAGTCAGTACGGCGAGGAAGTCGTCGAGGCGTTCGGCGTGGACCCAGTGGCCGGCTTCGGGGACTTCGGCGTACTGGACGTGGGGGAAGTACGACGCGATCGTCGCGCGGTGGTCCTGCTGGACGTAGTCGGACTTGCCGCCGTAGATGAAGAGCGTCGGGCCGTCGTAGCTCGAGCCCTCGGCCTCCGACGGCCAGCCGGAGATGGCTGGAAGCGCGGCCTCGATGACTGGGAGGTTCGGGCGCCAGCGGGCGCCTTGGTCGTCGAGGATCAGGTTCTGTAGCAGGAACGCGCGCGTGCCGGGGGACTGGACGGCCTCGGCCAGTTGGGCGTCGACGTCGGCCCGGCGCTGGACTCCGGCCAGGTCCGCGGTACGCATCGCGCGGGCGTACTCGACGAACGCTGGGGGATAGGCGACCGGCGCGGCGTCGACGACGATCAGTCGCTCGACGACCTCGGCGTACCGCAGTGCCGTCAGCATCGCGGTCTTGCCGCCCATCGAGTGCCCGACCAGGGCGACCGGTCCGACCCCGAGGGACTCGATCGTCTCCCGGACGTCGTCGGCCATCTCCGGGTAGCTCATCGTGTCGGTGTGCGGCGACGAGCCATGGTTGCGCAGGTCGAAGGCGAACACGCGATGCTCACCGGACAACCGCCGGGCCGCGGTCATCCAGTTCCGCCCGGAGCCGAACAGGCCGTGCATGACCACGACCGGCGTACCAGTTTCGCCGTACGACGTGACCGGAAGCTTCATCAAGGACCCTTGGGGTTAGCGGCGGCGTTGCCAGCAGGCGGAATGCCAGTGGCGTCGCTCGTCGAGGGACTGGGCGCCGCCGATCGCGGCGAGCAGGCTGGGGTTCTCCGGCCAGACCACGACGTGCGGCGTGGCAGGCGGGATGAGCTGGTCGCACCCCGGGCAGCGGTACGCCTTGCTCGACGCGGACCCGGACACGCGGCGGACGATCCACTCCCCGTCGGACCGCTCCTCGCGCGCCTGGGTACCGCCGAGCAGCGGCCGGTCATTGACCGGCCGCTGCCATTTCGAAGGCTTCCGGCGCGACATAGCCCTTAAAGGCTAGCCGTATGAGCCATGTCACCCCGGGCCAGCCAGGTCACCCCCGCGGGCGGCTCAGCCGCGGGCGACGGCGTACGCCGCGGTGCCGATCAGCTCCATCGAGACCTGGAGACGCTCCAGGCTGACGTTCTTCGCGATGGTGTCCTCGGGCGAGTGGTAAGGCGGCTCCAGGAAGGCGGGCGAGATCTCACCCCGCCAGGAGAAGTTGGCCGAGGCGATGCCGACCTCCTGGAACGATTGGTGGTCCGAGGCGCCGCGCTGGACCGGACCGACCATCTGCGGGTCGTACCCGAGCCGCAATCCGGCCGCCCGGACCGCGTCCGTCGCCGTGTTCGCGAGACCGGTGAAGGACAGCAGCCAGTAGGTGATCGCCGGGTCCCAGCTGGTCGCGACCATGTCGTTCTGGAACACGGCCTTGTGCCGGTCCCGCTGGTCCTGCGCGAGTTGCGCCACGTGGTAGCGCGACCCGATCAGGCCCTGCTCCTCCGAACCCCACAGCGCGAACCGCAGCGTCGCCGCGGTCGGGATCCGGCTGAACACCCGGGCCAGCTCCATCGTGAGCACGGTCCCGGATCCGTCGTCGTTCGCGCCCGGCGCACCGATGACCGAGTCGTAGTGACCGCTGATCACCACGATCGGCGAGTTCGCGCCACCCTTGCCGCGCCGCTCGCCGATCACGTTGTTCGAGATCAGCCCGCGGTGGGCCGTGGTGCTGATCCGCAGCGGCAGCGATTTCACCACCGCGAGCGCCTCGCGAATCAGCCGCTTCTGCACCTGAGCCACCCCGATCACCGGGATCGGCGCGTTGGTCAGCCCGCTCGGCTGGAACGCCGACGCCCGGCGCGGGAACACCAGGTCGGCGGGCAACAGGATGACTCCGACGGCTCCCCGCGCCGCGGCCTCCGCGACCAGGGCCGGGCGCGCGGCCGAGGTGTCATCGGCGATCACGATCGAGCCGGCCACGTCGGCCGGCCAGACCGGAGCCGTCGCCGGGCCGACGTCCCGGACCGGCCCTTCGACGGTGACGTCCAGCTTGCCGCCGGGTGCGGCACCCGCCTGCCAGCACAGGTCGTTCGGCAGGATGTCGCGCACGTCCTCGATCTGGGCGGTGAACTTGTCCGCGACCGGGAACGGCTCCAGCCGCGTGTCGTAGCCGTACTTGTCGAGTTGGCCGGCGATGTAGTCGGCGGCGCGCTTCTCGCTCTGGGTGCCACCGATCCGCGGCCCGATGGTCTCCGACAGCACCTGCAGGTGGCGCAGTGCCCGTTCCGACGACAGGCCGGACACGATCTGGCGGTCGTACCTGTCCAGCGTCGGGCGGTTCACCGCTCCGGGCCGCAGGTCGTCCGCGGCCCAGGCGGGGGCCGCGGGCAGAGCCGTGGCGGCGGTCACTCCGGCGACGGCGCCGAGCAGGCCACGACGACTCAAACCAGACTTTTCGGTCATGCAGTTCTCCTCACAAAGGGCGACCCCGAGAGCTGGACCGTAACCGATCCGCCACTCGGGGCGCCGCACTTCGTGAAGTTTTTTCCGGAGCAGTAGGGGAACCCCGCATGCGCCGTACCGGACTACTGCTGGGCGCGGAGCTCGCTGCCGACCTCGTGCATGTGCTTCAGGCCCATCCGGTACGACTCGAGCAGGCCGGTGCTCAGGTAGGACACGCCGATCCGTTCGCAGTACGCCCGGACGATCGGCTGCGCGAATCGCAGGTTGGCCCGCGGCATGCTCGGGAAGAGATGGTGCTCGATCTGGTAGTTGAGCCCGCCCATCATCCAGTCGGTGACCAGGCCGCCGTTCACGTTGCGCGAGGTGAGCACCTGCTTCTCCAGGTGACCCCAGTTGGTGGTGTCGTCGGGCATCTCCATGCCCTTGTGGTTCGGCGCGAACACGCTGCCGAGGTGCAGGCCGAAGAGCATGTGGTGGATCAGCGCGAACAGCACCGCCTGGCCCGGTGACATGATCAGGAACAGCGCGCCGAAGTACAGCACCAGGTGGGCGGCCATCAGGCCGAGCTCCGACCGGGCCTCGCGGCGCGGACGGCCGAGCAGGTAACGAATGCTCGAGACCTTGAGGTTGAAGCCCTCCAAGGTGAGCAGCGGGAAGAAGATCTTCGCCTGATGGCGGGACAGCCAGCCATGCAGCCCGGTGCGGCCCTCGGCCTGCTCGAGCGTCCAGACCAGCACGCCCTCGCCGACGTCCGGGTCCTTGTCGGTGTGGTTCGGGTTCGCGTGGTGGCGGTTGTGCTTGTCGTTCCACCAGCCGTAGCTCATCCCGCACAGCAGGTTGCCGTGCAGCATGCCGATCAGGTCGTGCAGCTTGCGGGAGCCCGCGATCTGCTGGTGGCCGGCGTCGTGACCGAAGAAGGCCGCCCGGGTGGTCAGGACGGCCAGCGGGATCGCGAGGAACAGCACCCACCACGAACTGCCCAGGATCGCCACTCCGGCCCAGGTCGCGGCCATCAAGGCGACGTTGATCCCGATCGCCATCGTGTAGGCCGCGGTCCGCCGTTCGAGTAGTCCGGCTGCCTTGATCTCGCGCAGCAGCGGCGCGAACTCGCTGCCTTTGGTGACAGTAGGGGGTGAAACCAGTGGCTGAGCCATTCAGGTCCTCGTCTCAGAGCGGTGGGGGCCTAGGCGTACAGCCACGGCCAGCGTACGGCATCTAGCCTCGTCGCCCTAACGGCCGAAAACATGAGTGCTATTACCCGAACTCGTGGGGGAGACAGTGCCCCGGCGAGAGTGGAGCTAACACCACTGAGACCGGACTCACGCTCGGTCATGATGGAGCCATGACGATCACCACTGCGGCACCGGCGATGCGATACCCCAGGCTGGCGCAGCCGTGGATCGCGCTGTTCCTGGCGATCCTGGCCGAGATCGGCATCGCGTTCTTCGTGCTCAACGTGGTGGCCGTCCCGCTGATCGCGGTCTGGGTCGGCATCCCGATGCTGCTCGCGTTCGTCCCGGCCACCCGCTGGTTCGCGAACTGCCACCGGACCATGCTGGCCGGCTTCACCGGCGAGGCGATCCCGCGCCCGTACCGGAAGCCGCCGGTGCCCGGCATCCTGATGTGGCTGCGGACCACGCTGACCGACCCGGCCACCTGGCGGGACATCGTCTGGCTGATCGTGAACGCGACCATCGGGTTCACCCTGAACATCCTGTCCGCCGTACTGTTCCTGGCCACGCTGTTCTACCTGGTCTACCCGCTGCTCGTCCGGGTCACGCCCGAAGGAGTCTTCACCGAACCCTTCGGCGGGCTGTTCACGGTCAACTTCTGGACCAGCTTCCTGCTGCTGCCGGTCGCCCTGATCGCGTTCATGATCTGGCACGCGGCCGGTGAGCGGCTGCTGAAGGCGAACGCGTTCGTGGCCCGCTCGCTGCTAGGCCCGACCGAGAGCGCCAAGCTGGCGCTGCGGGTCCGTGAGCTGGCCGAGTCGCGCGCAGAGACCGTCGACACCCAGGCGGCCGAGCTGCGCCGGATCGAGCGCGACCTGCACGACGGCGCCCAGGCGCGGCTGGCCGCGCTCAGCATGAACCTGGGCATGGCCGAGGAGATGGTGAACCGCGACCCGGCCCAGGCCGCGGCCCTGCTGACCGAGGCACGTCAGTCGGCCAGTACGGCGCTGTCGGAGCTGCGCGACCTGGTTCGGGGCATCCACCCGCCGGTGCTCGCCGACCGCGGACTCGAGGGCGCGGTCAAGGCGCTCGCCCTGTCCTGCCCGTTCAAGGTCGACGTCACCTTCGACGTGCCTGGTCGACCAGCGGCGCCGGTCGAGTCGGCGGCGTACTTCGCGGTGGCCGAGGCGCTCGCGAACGCGGTGAAGTACTCCGGGGCGACCACCGCCTGGGTCCAGATCACCCACGAGCAGGAGAAGCTGCACATGATCGTCGGTGACGACGGCGTGGGAGGTGCGGAGGTCAAGCCCGGTGGCGGTCTGTACGGTATCGAGCGGCGGCTGGCCGCCTTCGACGGTACGTTGACCGTGGTCAGCCCGACCGGCGGGCCGACCACCGTGATCATGGAGCTGCCTTGCGAGTCCTCATCGCTGAAGACCACGCCCTCCTCCGGGACGGCTTGATCCGCCTGCTGGAGGCGCACGACTTCGAGGTCGTCGAGGCGGTCGACAACGGTCCCCGGCTGGTGCCCGCCCTGGTCGACCACCGGCCGGATGTGGCCGTGGTCGACGTACGGCTGCCACCGACCTTCACCGACGAGGGCCTGAAGGCCGCCATCGAGGCCCGCCGCCAGGTGCCCGGCCTGCCGATCCTGGTGCTGTCGCAGTACGTCGAGCAGCTGTACGCCCGGGAGCTCCTGACCGGCGGCGGAGGTGCGGTCGGCTACCTGCTGAAGGACCGGGTCTCCAATGTCGCGGAGTTCCTGGACTCGGTCCGGCGGGTGGCCGGCGGCGGGACCGCGATGGATCCCGACGTGATCGGTCAGCTGCTGGCCCGCAACACCCGGGACGAGCCGATCGGCCGGCTGACGCCGCGGGAGGCCGAGGTGCTCGGCCTGATGGCCGAAGGCCGCTCGAACGCCGCCATCGCGAGCGCTCTGTTCGTCACCGAGAAGGCGGTCAGCAAGCACACCAACAACATCTTCGCCAAGCTCGACCTGCCACCGTCGGAGGACGACAACCGCCGGGTGATGGCTGTCCTGACCTATCTCTCCTCCCGCTGATCCCCTACCTTCGGGGTAGGGGGAGGAGCACAGCATGCCGAGCTTCGCGGGAATCGATCATCTGAGCCTGTCGGTCACCCAGCTCGACCGGAGTGAGCGCTTCTACACCGACGTGCTCGGGCTGATGCCGCTGCTGGACTTCGGAACCGCGCGCACGCTGATCGACCGGCCGAGCGGATTCATCCTGGCGCTGGTCAAGCACGAGGCGGGTACGACGGAACCGTTCACCGAGCTCACCACCGGGCTCGACCACATCGGGCTGACCGCGGCCAGCCGGGGCGAGTTGGTCGAGTGGGAGCGCCGGTTCGACGCGTACGGCGTGCCGTACACGCCGATCCGCGACATGGAGTTCGGGTCCCACCTGAACTTCCGCGACCCGGACAACATCGCCCTCGAGTTCAGCGTCTCCAACGAGGTGATGGCCGGCTGGCTCGAGGAACTGCGAACCCGGGAAATGAGCCAGGCGGAAATCAAGTCCCGCGTGGAGGAGTACTTCGCCTCCTTGCAGGCCTGACACTCCCGCCGCGCGCTCGCCCCGCTCCGCCTCCGTCACCCCCGCCCGAGTAGCCGGTAATCCATTGACCTTCTCCTGAATGTCTCGGTAAGTTTTCTACTCAGTCCTGCGTTCTGGGTGGTGGTGGCGATGGCGGTCCGGACCGGCGCTCGTACCTGGTTCGAACCGGCCTTCGGCACGTACGCCGGCCAGGCGGTGCCTGGTGTCCAGCTCCATGTTGCGTCCCTCGTGCTGTTGCCTTCAGCAACGTTGGACTCGGCGCGCCCCGGCGGACTGCGCTCCGGAGGGACGCTGTCATGATCCGATCCTTCGAGGTTGGCGACGGACCGGCGCTTGCCGCGGCGTGGACCGCGGCGGCGCCGGCGGATCCGATCGGTTATCAGCGCTTCCGCGATCTCTTCCTGCTCGACCGGAACTTCGACCCCGCCGGCCTCAAGGTCGCCGTTCAGGACGACCAGGTAGTCGGTGCGGCGTACGCCGTACGACGTCTGGTCGCAGCCTCAGGTGACGACCTCGAGCTGTCAACGGGATGGATTCCGTTCTTCTTCGTGCATCCGGATCGTCGTGGTCGCGGACTGGGCCGCGCGTTGCTCACCGCGGCGCTCGACTGGCTCCGTTCGGCGGGGAGGGCTTTCGCCTTCTTCTCGTCGTACACGCCGAACTACTTCCTGCCCGGCCTCGACGCGGCCCGCTACCCCAACGCACACCGGCTGCTCTCGGCGCTCGGTTTCGAGCGGCAGTACGACGCGGTCGCGATGGATCGGAGCCTGGTCGGGTACGAGATCCCGGCCGACGTCCGGTCACTGGTTGCCGAGTTGAAGGCCGGCGGGTACAGCTTCGGGACACCGACCGGCGACGAGCTGACGTCGCTGATCGCGATCGCGCACTCCGAGTTCAACCCGGACTGGGCGCGGGCGATCCGCGAGGCCGTCGTGGCGGGGATGCCGCTGGAGCGGATCGTGCTGGCGCGTGATCCTGGCGGCCGCGTGCTGGGGTGGGCGATGCACGGCACGTACGAGGGCGTGATCGACCGGTTCGGGCCGTTCGGCGTACTGCCGGCATCGCGAGGCACCGGGCTCGGCAGGGTGCTCCTGCACCTGACCCTGGAGCGGATGGCCGGGCTCGGCGCGCACAGTGCGTGGTTCCTCTGGACCGGCGAACAGTCCGCCGCCGGCCAGCTCTATCTCAAGTCCGGCTTCACCATCACCCGCACGTTCACCATCCTCCGGGCGCCACTGGTCCGGGCCAACGGGAAGGACTGACTTGACCAGAACAGTGCTCGCCATCGGGGCGCACATCGGCGACATGGACCTGACCGCCGGACCCACGTTGGCCAAACTGGTGCTCGAAGGCGCCAACGCCACCATCATCGCCTTGACGCCGGGCGAACGCGGCCACCCGCGGTTGGCGCCGTCGGAGTACAAGAAGCAGAAGATCGCCGAGGGCGAGGCGTTCGCCACCGCGATCGGCGCCGACTTCATCGTCCTCGACCACAGCGACGGCTTCCTCCCCGACACCGACGACGTCGCCGTCGAACTGGCCGGCATCATCCGGGAGAAACAACCCGACACCCTGATCACCCACTGGAAGCACAGCATCCACCGCGACCACGAACACGCGGCCCGCCTGTCCGAACGCGCTCGCTTCCTGGCCGGCCTCCCCACCGAGGGCATCGAGAAGCTCGACGACCACCCCCGCCACTCGGTCCGCACCTTCCTGCACACCGAGAACTGGGAAGACATGGAAGGCTTCCAGCCGTCTCTCTACGTCCCCATCCCCGACGAAGCCTTCTACCGCTGGGTCTCCGCCATCCGCCACCAGGCCTTCGCCCGCGGCGAAACCTACGGCTTCCGCTACATCGACTACTACACAGCCCTCATGACCACCCGAGGCTGCCTAGCCGGCTACCCCCGAGCCTGCGCCTTCCAAACAGCAGCAACCCCCGAGGTCACCAAGCTGGCCGGCCCCTGACCCCTGTACGTGCCTCGCGGGTCGTAGCCGGGAAGCAGCCTCGGTCAGGCGGCGTGCAGGGTCTCCTCGAATTCGGTCACGAGGCCTTCGCCGGGGAAGCGGTCCCGCAGTTCGCGGTCGAGTTCCCCGGCGACCATCAAGAGGTGGATTTGCTCTGGCGGCCGTGCTTTGAGTCCGGTTTTGCCGAGTTCCACGGCCTGTTCCAGGTCGCCTTCCTCCGCCACGATGCCAGGGTGATGCGGCACTCTGACACCCGCATCGGGCTTAGCTCGGTGCCGTCCGGGGACGTGTTGTCGCGGATGACGGTGGTGGCGTACTGCGTTGCGAGTTCGTCGTCACCGGCAATGCGGTGCACGTCCATCGCGTAGTAGTCCCACTTGGCCGGGTCAACCTTGAAGTGGTTCTCCGGGCGGTCCGGGTAGGGCAGTCGGTCAAGCATCTCTTTGCCCGAGGCAAGTAGGGTCGTCAGGCCGGCTTCACCGAGGCGGGCTTTCGCCTTCGCTTCCTGAGCAATCAGCTGGACGTGGACTCTGGACGACTGCGCGACCGCCCGACCGCGTTGCGCCGCCTCTACGGCCTGCCGGAACCGACCTTGGGTGAGTGCGAACCAGGCCGTCATCTCGTGGCCCCATCCGGCGATCTCGGGGTGCCCGGCCTCTAGGCCGAGCTGCAGTGCCGCCGTCCGGTGGACTCGGCCGCCGACCGCATGCCGAGGTCATACTCGACGCACCCAGCGAGCAGGGCGAGCCAGCCCTCAGCCACCAGGAGTTCCTGATGGCCCTTGAGGCCGACCGGACGCCGCAACAGTCCACCGACGTGTTGTAGCCAGTCGTGGGCCTCCCGCCGCAGGTCCAGGGCGTCGCGGTAGTTGTACTGGCAGCACAGTTCCTCAATGGTCGACTGCAGGGCCTCCAGCGTCTGGGAGGTCGTGTCGCTCGCCTGCATCCGCTGGACCAGTTCGGCGGTCTGCCACGGGATGCGGTCCAGCTTTGCAGCGACATCCTCGCGGGCCGCCGAGATCAACTCGCCCTTCGCCCGCAGCGCCTCATCACAGCGCCGGGCGAGATCGACGGTCGGTGCCTTGCGGCCGTTCTCGATATTCGACAGGTACGACCGGCTGTAGTGCGTGGCCCGGGAGAGGTCGGCCAGAGACCAACCCCGATGCTCCCGATACTCCTGGAGACGCCGTCCAAAGCTCACCCGCCCAGTGTCCTATGCCGCTGTATGCCTGAAGCACCCATGCGGGTGACTGCGCCCGGCCGTTGGCGTGCGTCGTACGGGCCTCGCAGGCGGCGTCGATGTAGTTGCACCGGCTGATCTCTGTCGGCACCGCCTCGTCGAGTTTCTTGAGTGTGACGGGCGCTCTTGTTCGAAACGCTGCGCTACGGCGAGAGGTAGGGGCCTCTCGTTCCAGATCAAGACCATGCCCCGCGACTGACCCGGTAGTCGCGCTGAGGACCCATCGACCCTTACCGGTCGAGGTGTAGAGCGTCGCAAGATGCTCGCGTTCAGTTCGCGGGCCCACTGCAGGCTGTGGTTCAACACCGGCTCTTGCTCGGTGGGCGTGGTGGCGATGGTCGCCGCGAAGACGTTGGATCCGCGGACGATCTCGCTCTTAGCGGTTGGCTTGCTCGTGCCGGCCAGCTCGGCGGTCAGTTGCGAGCGGTCCGGCTCGATCAGCTGGGGAACGAGAATGCGCTGGCCTCCACTTCGTCGGCCGTCGCGACGACCAGGTCGAGAGTCAGCCGATCGCTGGCCACGTCCTGCAGATAGCCAGCCAGCGTCCCACACCACCGAGGCTTCAACGCCCGTTATCGCGCGCACTCCTAAGCCGCCAGCGCCCTTGGGCTAGGGGGATACGGTCCTCCGATCCCAGCCCACGCTGATCAAGGTGGGCAGTCGGGGTGAGAGCCCGCTCGGGTGGTGCCGGTGGGGGTGACGTGGAAGGTGAAGCCGTGCGGGGTGGTCCACTCGAGTGTTGTGGGGGTCAGGCGTTGGACGTGCCAGCCGTGGCCGTGGGTTTTGACCCTGTGGGCGAAGCGGCGCAGGGGTGCGAGGTTCTGAGTGTTGGTTTGGCCCGGTGGGCCGAGGGGGTCGTAGGGCTGGATGTGGTCGAGGTCCATGGTTCGGTGGGTTTCGCGGGTGCCGTAGGGGAAGAGCTCGACCGGGTGGGTGAGCTTGACGCGTTCGCGGATGCGATCGGGGATCTCGTAGGCGTCGACGCTGACGGCATCGTTGAGGTCGATGACCGGCTTGACGACGTACGGGCTGTGCCCGATCAACTCGGTCAGCTGATCGGCGAGCATCGGTCCGATGCCTTCGACTCGGAGGATTCCGTTGCCGGAGGCAAGCGTGTGGTCGGTGAGATGCACGTAGAGCTCGGTCTTGCCCGGACGCAACCTTCCTCCGGGACGGCCGGTGCCGTCGCGGGCGGCCTGGGTGGCCCTGGTAGTCCGGGTGGTGTGGGCGTCTTGCTTGATCTGCGCGAGTCTGGCGTTCAGGGCTCGTTCCGCGTCCGGGGCGAGGGCGTCGCCTGATTCGGGATCGACGTACGGGTCGGGCCAGATGGTCTCGACCGGCTCGCTCTGCGGCGCGTCGAGAGGATCCGGAAGGTCTGTGCTGCTCGGGTGAGGAGCGTCTCGGTCAGCCTCGTCATCCACCGGTGGGCTCGGGCGACCGGCGTGGTCGCCGGTCGTCGCATCCAGTGCAGACGAGGCGTCGCGTGCCTGGAGGAGAAGCTCCTCGGTGTAGCGGGGGTCGGCGATGATGCCGATCGCTTTGGCTCGGCGCGAGCGGAGATTGGTGGTGTCGCCCAGGACCTTCAACGCATCGGCGATGCTGGCGATGGTCGCGTCGAACCGGATCACGTCACCGCTCGCGGCACGAACGTAGATGGTCTTGGTGCCGTGCTCGTCAGAACGACCGACGTACACACCTCGCTCACGGGCCTTCTGCTCCGCCTCCGCGCGAGCGGTCTCCGGATCCGCGTGGGCTTTGGCGGCCTTCACGATGTTCTCCAGCCGGTGCGGAGTCACCGTGTCGACGATCCGCGCGAGCCTCTTGTCGACCGATCTGGCAGCCGCTTCGGACAGGTCCAGGCAGGCGGTTGCGATCTTGCCGGCGCGCCACGGCGTCGCCGTACCGGCTTGGACCTTCGCCCAGATGTGCGGGAAGCGGTGTCGCAATGCCAGCGCTTGGCCGATGTACGCCGCGGCGGCTCCTGCGGAGATACCAAGCATCATGCCGAACTCAGCGGGCGCGAACTCGGCGATCTCCGGACATCCGTCGCCGCCGAGGACGACGCCGCGTTCGCGTCCCTCCCAGCCACGACGCCCCGGGCGTTGCGGGCAGAGGACGGGATGGTGGCGGTCGGCAAAGATCTGGGCATGTTCGAGGAGCCGCGCCTCGGCCCGGTTGGCCTCGGCGCGATGCTCGGCGGCGGACTCCAGCAGGTCGGCCGTCGAGAGGGTGGTCAGATCTCCTTCGAACATGCGTTCGATATTAGCTCATCCCGATGGTGGTATCCAACTTGAGTGGGGTCCAAAAGTCCTTATCCACAAGGGGAAACGTCACAACGGCATGGCGGGTCTCGACTGGTATGCAGGGACAGGTTGGCGGTTGAGGTGCTTCCTTCGGAAGCAGCCAGGGAAGGTGGAGGCGACCGATCGTGGATGGGGTGAGGCGCCAGTTTGGGCGAGTGATTCCGGGTGCGCGACTGGGGTGCGGGGAGGCGGTGCCGGGCGGGTGACGACATGAGGCGGGCAGTGAGGCGGAAGTGGCAAGGTCAGCCAGGGGTGAGGTGGGCGGTCGCGGGCCATCGGGAGCACCCTGCGGAGGTGGTGGCGTGAGGCGGGGCTGGGCGGGGCTGGGCGAGTGAGATGTGGGTGGGGACTCGGTCGGGACCGGGGTGCGGGGTGGGCGGCGGGGCAGATGTTGTGGGCGCGTGGTGCGCGTTGTTGAGGGGCGGTGTCGGGCGGGTGTGGTGGTTCCTTCGGAAGCACACCCTGCGGAGGTGGTGGCGACTGAGGCGCGCGTAGGCCCGTGTGGGAGATGAGGTGCGGGTGAGGTGGGCGATGCCGGGCGGGTGCGGTGTTTTCGGAAGCGCTTGCGAAGGTGGTGGCGACTGAGGCGCGGCTGGACGGGTGAGGCCGGCGTGGGTGAGGTCGCCGCGGTCGAATGAGGTGGGTGGGCAATGGGTCCGGTGGGTGGGACCGGCGGTGTCGCGGGTTGAGGTGCGGTGGGCGGGTTGTGGTGCGGGTGGGCGTTCGAGATGTGGTGAGCGCCTGGGCGCGGGGGTGGGAGTGGGCCGTGTCGGGCCGGTGATGACATAACGCGGGCGCAGCACCCGCGGGGGTGACTGCGCCCGTTCCTCAGCTTGCGGCGTACGCCGGGGCGGACCTAGGAGGCGTCGGCTTTGCGGACCCAGACTTCTCGGATGATGAGGAGGATGGCGGCGGCGCTGGGGATGGCGAGGAGGGCGCCGACTACGCCGAGGAGGGCGCCGCCGAGGAGGGCGGCGATCACGGTGACGGCGCCGGGGATGTCCACGGCCCGGCGCATGATGCGGGGGGCAACGACGTAGTTCTCGATCTGCTGGTAGATGACGCCGTAGGCCAGGCAGGCGACGCCGGTCCACAGGCCGTCGGTGAAGCCGATGAGGGCGACGATCACGACGCCGATCAGGCCGCCGACCATCGGGATGAAGGCGGTGAACATGACCACGATCGCCAGCGCCAGTGCGTACTCGCGCAGGCCGACGATCTGCAGGAACACGAACATGAAGAACCCGGCGCAGGCCGCGACCAGGAACTGGCCGCTGACGTAGCCGCCGACCCGGCCGAGCACCTCGTCGCCGAGGATGGCGACGCGGGTACGGCGGCTGGCCGGGACGAGACTGTACGCCGCGCGCTTCACCGACGGCAGGGACGCGAGGAAGTAGAGCGTCAGGATCAGGATGGTGAAGCCGGAGAACAGGGCGTTCGCGACCACCTTGCCGACACCGAGGATGCCGCCGAACGCGCGCTGCGCCAGCGCCGGGTCCTGGATGTAGTCCTGGGCCTTCTGGATGAACTGGTAGCGGTCGTTGAGCTCGTTGAGGGTCTTCGACTTGGTCAGCAGGTCGAGCCACTCGGGCGCGTTCGTGATCAGGCTGTCGATCTGGTCGGTGACGACCGGGACGATCGCGAAGCCGACGCCGGCCACGGCGAGGATCATCAGCAGGAAGACCACACCGACGGACAGGCCGCGCTTCAGGCCGCGGCGCATGAACCACTCGACCAGCGGGTTCAGGCCGACCGCGATGAACATCGACACCAGCAGCAGGATGAGGACGGAGCGGGCCTGGCCGAGGGCGTTCCACAACCCCCAGGCGACCAGTACGCCGAGGGCCGCGAAGAAGCCGAACATGAACGGATTCGACCGCCGCAGCGGCGGACCCGGCGCGCCCATGCCGACATCGGGATGGCGCTCGTCGATCAGCAGTTCGCTGGCCAGGTTCTCGTCCGAGGAGTCGGCGGCAGCCTTGGCCGCGTCCTTGTCCTCCGCCGTGGCGGTGGCCTCCGACTCGGCCTCGGACTCGTCGGCGTCCTCCGCGGACTCCGCCGCGTCGCCAGCGGCCTTCTCGGCGTCGTCGGCGGACTGCTCCGCCTTGTCCGCGGCCGCTTCTGCCTCGGCAGCGGCGGCCTTGGCCTCGCGGGCAGCTTCCGCGAGGTCCTGCTCGGGCGTCGCTGTGGAGTTGTCGTCGCCGGATGGCGTCACATCTTGTCCTTCGGGGATCGCGAGCCGGAGACGGTCTCGTCGGTCTTCTCGTCGTCGGCGGGCTCCGCGTCGGCCTTGTCGGCCACCGCGTCCGGAACCGCCTGCACCCGAGTCTCCTCGTCGGCGAGGTCACTCAGCCGGAACTCGTCGATCTTGGTCGAGTCGGCCGGCTCCTCGTCGCCGGCCTTCGCGGGCCCGCCGGCGGACTTGCGGGCGGTCTTGCCGGTGGTTTTGCCGGTGGTTTTGCCGGCCGGCTCGTCGGCAACCTTGGTGTCCACCCGCAGCCCGCTGTCGATCCGCGTCTCGTCCACCCGCGCGTCCCCCGCGCCGGCACCCACGAACGGGCTCGCCCCGGTGAAGGGACCGTCCTCCTCGTCGTCCGGTGTTTCATCGGACGGCTTCGGAGCGAACGGGCTCTGGGTAGCGGCGGAGTCCTCCCGCGGGGCGAACGGGCTGGTCGGCGCGTCGGCCTCGGCCGGGGGCACGTTGTCCCGCGGCGCGAAGGGGCTGCCGGCCGGTGCCACGGTCTCGGCCGGCGGTGCGAAGGCAGCCGGGGCAGCGGACTCGGCGGGCTCCGCAGCGGGAGAGGTCTGTGGGCGGGCGAACGGGCTCACGTACGCCGGTGCCGCGGTCTCGGAGTCGAGCTCGGCGGCCTGGCGGGCGATGTTGCTGGCGATCTCGTTCAGGCCGGCGATCTGGCTGAGGATGCCGTCGCGGCGCTTGGCCAGCCGCTCGGTCTCCCGGGCGACGATGGTGCGGGACCGCTCGGCCTCGTCGGCGGCGTTGGCCAGCTCGGCCTCGGCGCGAGTGCGCGCGGTGGTGAGCAGCTGCTCGGCCTCGCGGCGGGCCCGGGACAGGGTCCGCTCGGCCGACTCCTCGGCCTCGGCGCGGATCTTGCGGGCCTGCTCGGTGGCCTCCGCGACTCGCCGCTCCGAGGCCTCGGCGGCCTCGCGCATCTGGGTGGTCAGGCTCTCGGTGTCGGCCGCGATCTGCTGGTGCTTGTCGGCCAGTTCCTTGGCTTGCTGCTCGCGCTCGTCGGCCAGCCGGGCCCGCAGGGCGGCGGACTCGCGCTGGATCGCGGTGCGGATCTTCTCCGCCTCGTGCAGGGCGCCGTTCTTCAGCGTGCTGGCCTGCGACTCGGCGGTCAACATCAGCTGCTCGGCCTTGCGCCGCGCGGTCTGAAGCACCTCGGAGGCCTCGGTCTCGGCGGTACGGCGAAGCTCCGCCGCGTCACCCTCGGCCGTCCGGCGCATGCTGTCCGCCTCGTTCAGCGCGACGGTGCGGATGTCCTCGGCCTCACGCTCGCCGGTCGCCCGGGCGGACGCCGCCTCCTTGGCCGCGGCGGCCCGCAGCTCCTCGGCCTCACGACGGGCTTCCTGGAGCGCCTCGGAGGCCTGGTCCTGCGCCAGCCGGAGGATCTGCGCCGCCCGGTCGCCGAGACCGGCGTACGACGGGTTGGCGCTGGCCTCGAGCTGGCGCCGGGTCTCCTCGACCTGGCGCTGCAGCGGGGCCACGCTGGCCTGCAGCTGATCGGCCCGGTTGCGGGCTTCGACGAGTTGCATTTCCAGGGCACGGACGTAGTCGTCCACCGCCTGCTTGTCGTACCCACGACGACTGACCGGGAAGCCCCCGGCCGCGGTCGCCGTGCGGTCGAAGAACGGCAGGCTCGACTCGTCAGGCATTCCCGAGATTCCCTTCTGGCGGCTCAGCGTGAATCCCCCACCTTAAGCCTGTCAGACCCGGGCGTGACCAGCCAATCGGCCCCTGTGGACAAACGCCGCGGCAACTACCTGTTGCGGAAGCGATTGATGGCGGTTTCGTGCTGCTCGCGCAGTGCGACGTTCTTCACCCCAAGACCCTCGGTCGGAGCGAGGGTGAGTACGCCGACCTTGCCCTGGTGCAGGTTGCGGTGCACGTCGTACGCCGCCTGCGCCGTCTCCTCCAGCGGGTACACCTTGCTGACCGTCGGGTGGACCATGCCCTTGGCAATCAACCGGTTGGCCTCCCAGGCCTCGCGGTAGTTGGCGAAATGGGAGCCGATGATCCGTTTCAGGTTCATCCACAGGTAGCGGTTGTCGTACTCGTGCATGAATCCCGATGTCGACGCACACGTCACGATCGTGCCGCCGCGACGGGCGACGTACACCGAAGCGCCGAACGTCTCCCGCCCCGGGTGCTCGAACACGATGTCCGGGTCGTCGCCGCCGGTCAGCTCGCGGATCCGGGCGCCGAACCGCTTCCACTCCTTCGGATCCTGGGTGTTCTCGTCCGACCAGAACCTGTACCCCTCGGCCGACCGGTCGATGATCAGCGAGGCGCCCATGGCGCGGCAGAGCTCCGCCTTCTCCGGCGATGACACCACGCACACCGGGATCGCGCCGCCGTTCAGCGCGAACTGGGTCGCATAGGAACCAAGGCCGCCGGACGCGCCCCAGATCAGTACGACGTCGCCCTGCTTCATGTCGGCGCCGTTGGCCGAGACCAGTTGCCGGTACGCCGTACTGTTCACCAACCCCGGCGACGCTGCCTCCTCCCAGGTGAGGTGGTCCGGCTTGGGCATCAGCTGGTTCGACTTCACCAGCGCGATCTCGGCCAGCCCGCCGAAGTTCGTCTCGAAACCCCAGATCCGCTGCTCGGAGTCCAGCATCGTGTCGTTGTGCCCGTCCGGGGACTCCAGCTCGACCGACAGGCAGTGCGCGACCACCTCGTCGCCGGGCTTCCAGGCGTTCACGCCGGGACCGGTCCGCAGGACGACGCCGGCCAGGTCGGAGCCGACCACGTGGTACGGCAGGTCGTGGCGGGCGGTCAGCGGCGACAGCTTCCCGTACCGCTTGAGGAACGAGAACGTCGACACCGGTTCGAAGATCGAGGTCCAGACGGTGTTGTAGTTGATCGCGCTCGCCATCACCGCGACCAGCGCCTCGCCGGGCCCGAGCTCAGGGGTCGGGATGTCGTCGAGATGGAGGCTCTTGCGTGGATCCTTCTCCTTGGTCTCCAGACCCTCGAACATGCTCGTCTCGTCGGCATGCACGGTGATTCCGCGGTAGTGGTCCGGTACGTCGAGCGCACCGACGGCCGCGGTGTCACCGGACAGAATCGCTTCGAGGATCTGCAACACGAAAGTACCTCCTGCAGCGGCGGTCTGGGTGAGCGGAACTTACCGCTGAGTATGCCCGTCTGGCTGTGCCTTGTGACACAGCGCAGGACAGGTGAGACGACCGTCACTTTTTCAGTCCACCGTTGTCAGTGGTCTTATCAGCGCAGGCGAGTGTGCAGCCGCACCTGGGTGAAGTCGTCACCCGACCGGAGCTGCACCAGATCGCACAGTTGGTTCGCCAGCCAGACACCCCGGCCGCCGAGTCCGTCGAGCGGCGGCAGCACCCGGCCGACCAGCAGGTCGTCGATGCGGCCGCGGTCCGCCACGTCGCAGATCAGCGACCCGTCCGCGATCCACACCGACAGCGTCCCGCGCCCGCCGCCGAACCGGATGCTGTTCGTGCAGATCTCGTGCAACGCGAGCGCCAGGTCGTCCAGCCGGTCCCGCGAGACCCCGTGCGACGACGCCTGCGCGTTGACCCATCGCCGTACCTGCCCGAGATCGGCCAGCCCGAACTCCCAGCGCTCGGCCCGATCCGGTACGTCGGTCAGCGCCGTGCGGAACGTCTTCTCCGCCAGGGCTTCCGCGCCCGAGTGGGTAGCGGTCGGATCGATTCCGACGGAGGCCTCGTAGGGGCACAGCAGCCGGAAGCCGGTGTCGTTGGCGAAGGCGATGTCGAGCAGTGCCTCGTGCAGGACGGCCTCGTCGTACTCGGCCGCGTTCCGCCCCGTGTAGGCAGGCTCGTCGAGGCCGCGCACCGGGCGACCGGAGTTCCGCTCGAGCGCGTCGCGCCACAGCGGGATGAGACGCGCGGGGTTGCGGCCGGCCGAGGTCATGTCGATGAAGCTGACCTGCTCGCCCTCGGGCCCGAGCGCCTTGCGGAGGAGAGCGATCCGGGCGGGCGGCAGGGCAGCCACGATCGCCTCACCCGTTGCCAGGCCGTCGCGGACGAAAGGTGTCGCGAGTCGCACGAACTCCCCGTCCGAGGTGTAGACGAAGGCGTCGTGCTGGAACCCCGTCGGCACACCGTCCAGAGAGTCGGTGGCGCTGTCCGTCAGCACCCGGACAGCGTAGACCGGTCAAGGCCACTCAGCAGTGTGTCGGCGCGCGCCGTCACCCGGTGTGGGAGAGCGGTGACAGTGAGGTTTCCTCAGCTCAGGCGGGCTCGACCAGCTCGATCAGAACGCCGCCCGCCGACTTCGGGTGGATGAAGTTGACCCGGGATCCGGCCGTGCCGCGCTTCGGCTCGTCGTACAGCAGCCGTGCGCCGCGCTCGCGCAGTGTGGCGGACACGGTGTCCAGGTCGCGCACCCGGTAGGCGAGCTGCTGGATGCCCGGACCGCGCTGGTCCAGGAACTTCGCGATCGGGGACTGCTCCGACAGCGGCGCCAGCAACTGGATCGACGAACCCGAGTCACCCACCGACAACATCGCCTCGCGGACGCCCTGCTCCTCGTTGATCTCCTCGTGCGCGACAGTCATCCCGAACACGTCGGCGTAGTACCGCACGGCCTCGTCGAAGTCGGCCACCGCGATACCCACGTGGTCGATCGCTTCGAACAGGGTCTTGGTGGTGAGGTGATCCATACGGCCAGCGTGGACCAGCCGCCCGGCCGAATCCAATCGAAAGTGGCCGATGCGACACTGAACGTGTGCCGGGCGATGTGCTGATCGGACTCGGCCGGCTACTGGCGGCCGTGCAGCCCTGGCGTGCGCCTGAAGCTTTCGGCCGCCACGGCCTGACGCTGGCCACCCTTCTGACCCTTGCCGTACGCAACCATCCCGGCGACGTCGCGCTGATCGACGACGACGGTCCGGTCACGTACGCCGACCTCGACCGGCTGACCCACGAACACATCGACGGCGAACGGATCGCGGTCCGCGAACCCAACGGGCGGAAGTTCGTGGCCGCCGTGGTGTCCGGACTGCGAGCCAATGCGGACGTCGTCCTGGTCGATCCCCGCGGACCGTCCGTCGAGGTGGGGACGGACCGGGCCGGGAAGCGGGGCCAGGTGGTGGTGATGACATCGGGCAGCACGGGTACGCCGAAGGTCGTCGAGCGGAAGGTGAGCGTGGGGCAGGCCGTGCCGATCGGGACGCTGGTCCGGCGACTGCCCTTGCGGCGTGGGGTTCCGCTGGTGATCACTCAGCCGTTCTTCCACGGGTTCGGGGTGGGTTTCCTCGCGTTGGGGCTGGCCTTCGGCATGCCGGTCGTCGTACGGCGGCAGTTCGACGCGGATGAGGTGGCGGGCTTCTTGCGCGACGACCCCGGCGCCGTGCTGACCGGCGTACCTCCTGTGCTGGCGAAGGTTGCCCGGACCGGAGTCATGGTTCCGTTGGCAGCCGTGGTGAGCGGTGCCGGGCCGTTGCATCCGGCGGTGGCGGATCGCTTGACGAAAGCCTTCGGGCCGGGGCTGTTCAACCTCTACGGTTCGAGCGAGCTGGGCTGGTCGACGCTCGCGACTCCGGCCGATCTGCGCGAGGCGCCGGGGACGATCGGCCGGCCGGCGGCCGGCGTACGCGTGGAGGTCCTGCGCGACGACGGCCGGCCGGTGCGGGTCGGGGAGGTCGGTCAGCTGTGGGTCGGTGGACGAATGGCCGGTCGAATGGCCGCCTCCGGGGACCTCGGGCATCGCGACTCGGCCGGCCGGCTCTTCGTGGACGGCCGGGCCGACGACCTGGTCGTGACCGGCGGGGAGAACGTATTCCCCAGCGAAGTGGAGAACGTGCTGCTCGGTCACCCCGCGGTCGCCGAGGTGCGCGTGTTCGCCGTACCGGACGAGGAGTACGGCGCTCAATTGCGGGCCCACGTGGTCCGGCGGGACTCGGTGGCGGACGTCGAGCTGCTCGCGTACGCACAGAAGCGGCTGGCTCCGCCGAAGGTGCCGCGGCGGATCGCCTTCGTGCGCAGCCTGCCGGTCACGTCGACGGGTAAAGCGGCCGGACGTGTGACCTGATCGACAGCGGCGTACCAGTGCCGTCGCAGGTATCGTGACAATATGTCTGACGCCACTCGCAGCTCGCAGAACCAAACCGTCATAGTCGCCGGCGCGCGCACCCCGATCGGGCGGCTGCTGGGTGGCCTCAAAGGCTTCACCGGCGCCGAGCTCGGCGGGTTCGCGATCAAGGGCGCACTGGAGAAGGCCGGGGTCGCACCGGACCAGGTCGAGTACGTGATCATGGGCCAGGTGCTGCAGGCCGGCGGCGGCCAGATCACCGCCCGCCAGGCCGCGGCCAAGGCCGGCATCCCGATGACCATCCCGGCCATCACCATCAACAAGGTCTGCCTGTCCGGCCTGAACGCGATCGCGCTCGCCGACCAGCTGATCCGCGCCGGTGAGTACGAGGTCGTGGTGGCCGGCGGGATGGAGTCGATGACGAACGCGCCGCACCTGCTGCCGAAGTCCCGCGAGGGCTTCAAGTACGGCGATGTGCCGCTGGTCGACTCGATGGCGTTCGACGGCTTGTGGGACGCGTTCACCGACCAGGCGATGGGTGCGCTCACCGACCAGGCGAACAACGAGGGCCTGAAGCTGAGCCGCGAGGAGCAGGACGAGTTCAGCGCCCGCTCGCACCAGCAGGCCGCCGCGGCCTGGAAGAACGGTGTGTTCACCGACGAGGTGGTGCCGGTCGAGGTCCCGCAGCGCAAGGGCGACCCGATCGTGGTCGACAGCGACGAGGGTGTCCGCAGTGACACCTCGGTCGAGTCGCTGGCCAAGCTGCGGCCGGCCTTCGGCAAGGACGGCACCATCACCGCCGGGTCGGCCTCGCAGATCTCCGACGGCGGTTGCGCCGTGGTCGTGATGAGCAAGGCGAAGGCCGAGGAGCTCGGCCTGAGCTGGATCGCCGAGATCGGCGCGCACGGCTCGGTCGCGGGTCCGGACTCGACCCTGCAGAGCCAGCCGGCGAAGGCGATCGTCAAGGCCTGCCAGAAGGAAGGCATCGAGCCGGGCGCGCTGGACCTGGTCGAGATCAACGAGGCGTTCGCGGCGGTCGGCATCGCGTCGGCGCGCGAATTGCAGGTCGACCTCGACAAGGTCAACGTGAACGGCGGTGCTATCGCCCTCGGCCACCCGATCGGCATGTCGGGTGCCCGGCTGGTGCTGCACCTGGCGCTGGAGCTCAAGCGGCGTGGTGGTGGCACCGGAGCCGCGGCCCTGTGCGGCGGTGGCGGCCAGGGTGACGCCCTGATCGTTCGCGTGCCCCAGAGCTGACCCAGAGCTGACACAGAGCTGATGCCACGACGTACCGCTCCTGTCGGTGAATTGGTCGAGCGGGCCCGCGAGGGTGACGCGCGGGCCGTCGCCCGGCTGATCTCACTGGTCGAGGACGAGTCGCCGTTGCTGCGTGAGGTGATGGCGGCCCTGTCGCCCTACGCCGGGAACGCGCACATCGTCGGGATCACGGGCTCGCCGGGTGTCGGCAAGTCCACGTCGACGTCGGCGCTGGTGTCGGCGTACCGCGAGACGGGGAAGCGGGTCGGCGTACTCGCGGTCGACCCGTCGTCGCCGTTCTCCGGCGGTGCGTTGCTGGGGGACCGGGTGCGGATGCAGGATCACGCCACGGACGCCGGGGTGTTCATCCGGTCGATGGCGTCCCGTGGACACCTGGGCGGGCTGGCCTGGACGACGCCCCAGGCGTTGCGGGTGCTGGACGCGGCCGGGTTCGACGTCGTCCTGGTGGAGACCGTCGGGGTCGGTCAGTCCGAGGTGGAGATCGCCGGGATGGCCGACACGACCCTCGTGCTGCTGGCGCCGGGGATGGGTGACGGGATCCAGGCGGCGAAGGCCGGCATCCTCGAGGTCGGTGACATCTACGTTGTGAACAAGGCCGATCGGGACGGCGTGCAGAACGTCACCCGCGACCTGCGCGCGATGCTCGCCCTGGCCGAACGGCCTGCGGGCGCGTGGTCGCCGCCGATCCTGAAGACTGTTGCCTCGCGCAACGAAGGGATCGCCGAGGTGGTCTCGGCGATCGAGGACCGGCTGGCCTGGATGGCGGCGAACGGGGTCCTGGACGAGCGGCGCCGCGGCCGGGCGCGGGACGAGATCGAGGCGATCGCGATGACCGCGCTGCGGTCCCGGTTCGCGCATCTGCACGGCGATGCCCGGCTCGACGTCCTGGCAGCCAAGGTGGCCGAGGGGAACACCGATCCCTACACAGCCGCCGACGAGCTCATTGCGGCCCTCTAGTGCAACACTCCACCACTTTCTGTCACATTGTGTCGCCGGCAATGGCTACACTGAGACCAGTTCCGGAATCGGGCAAAATCCGCACGTTTTCCGCGCGACGGTGCGATCCCCGTCTCACGGCGGCGCGCCGGTGGCTGCCATGCCCCCAAATCCGTTACAGAATGGACCTTGTAGCTGGTGAGCATTGTGCGGTGGGCTGTGTTCAGTCAGTGACAATTGGTGACGGTCCGTGATACAAACACAAACACAGTCGACCGAGTGGTTGCGAACGAGGAGTGGTGACATGCCGAAGAAGCTGTTGATCTGGTCGGTCATCGCCTTTGCCGGCTTCTATCTGTTCACTCAGCCGGCGAACGCGGCCGACGCGGTGGGAGGCGCGTTCTCAGCCGTCGGCGACGCGTTCGGGAGCGTGATCACGTTCCTGACCGCGCTGTTCAACTGATCTGCTGTCCGAGTGTCCCGCTACGAGCGATCGTGCGGGACACTTGGCTGTACGAAGCGATTGGGGCCGGGTGGCCGACAGCGGGGATAGCAGGGGAGTGAGCGGATGGCCGGAATAGGCCTGTTCCGGATCTTCGACCCGAAGGTCCGGCGCCATCTGATCTCGGACGAGGGCGAAGTCGTCATCGACGAGGTCAGGCAGCACTGGGTGGTGTTCACGGTGCCGATGCTCGAGGTCGTGCTGGCGACCGCCCTGCTGGTGGCGCTGGTGACCGACTCGATCGGTGGCACGCAGGTGCTGCTGGCGATCGTGCTGATCCTCCTGATGCATGCCTTCTGGCAGTTCCTCACCCACCACCGGGACCGGTTCGTGGTCACCAACATGCGGGTGATGCGGATCCGTGGCGTCTTCTCCCAGACGGTCGCGACCACCCCGATCGCGCGAGTCCTGGACATCACCCTGCAGAAGCCGATCGTCGGGCGGATCTTCGGCTACGGCCACTTCGTCTTCGAGTCCGCGGCGCAGGACCAGGGCTTCCGCGAGATCAGGTGGGTCAGCCGCCCGGACGACCGGGATCTGACCATCCAGCGGGTCATCCAGCGCACCGGTCTGCGCGCGTCGGCAAGCGTCGACGTGGTGCAGGGCGACGACGACTCCGACGACGACGGTACCGGCCCGATCGGGATGGACTCCGCACAGGAGGTCACCACCACGGTGGCGCCTGCGCCCGCCGCGCACCAGGCGCGCCCGGTGGCCGGCTCCGGCACCAAGTCCATCTTCAACAGCGAACGCGGCAACTGGACCGACGACGATCGCGACTAGGGCGTATCCCGGGCGGCCTCGAGGAAGGCCAGCCGGCGGCGTTCCCGGTAGGTGCGCTCCGAGTCGTTCGCGCCGGACGCGATGGCCTCGGCCAGTTCCTCGGCGGCTTCGGCGTACCGGGCCTGCCGGGCCAGCAGTTCGCCGCGCACCGCATGCCAGCGAGGACTACGCGGTACGCCGTCCAGCAGCGCGAACGCCGAGGTGACGTCGCCCGCTTCGGCGGCCGCGACGACCTGGCCCAGTTGTGCGGCCGGGCTGGGCGCGACCTCGTTGAGCAGCTCGTACAGGCGAAGGATCTCGCGCCAGTCGGTCGCGGTGTAGCTCGGGACGCGGGCGTGCTCGGCCGCGATCGCGGCCTGCAGCTGGTAGGCGTCGGCTTGCCGGTTCGAGCGCTGGAGCGAGTCGTTGAGCACGGCCACTCCGCGGGCGATCAGGCCGGCATCCCAGCGCGTCCGGTCCTGCTGGTCGAGTGTGACGACCTCGCCCTGCTCGTCGAGCCGAGCCGGGCGGCGGGCCTCGGTGAGGAGCAGCAAGGCCAGGACCGCCATCGGCATCGGCTGATCCGGCAGCAAACCGTGGAGAAGCTCGGCGAGCCGAATCGCCTCGGCGCAGACGTCCACGTCGTACGCGGTCTCGCCCTCGATCGGCGCGTGGCCGGCGGTGTAGAGGCTGTGGATCACCGCGCAGACCGCCGGGAGGCGATTAGGCAGCTCGTCGGCCGGCGGCACCCGGTACGGGATCCGGGCGGCGGCGATCTTCTGCCGTGCACGGGTCAGCCGCTTGTTCGTCGCGACCTCGGTGGTCAGCAGTACACCGGCGATCTGCGCGGGCGACAGACCGCAGAGTGTGCGCAAGGCCAGGGCGACCCGGGTCGGTGGCGACAGGGTCGGATGGCAGCAGGTGAAGATCAACCGGAGCAGATCGTCCTGCAGCACGCTGTCCGGCACGTCTCCGTCCGGCTGACTGAGCTCCATCAGCTCCAGCCCGTCTCGCTCCTTGCCGGGGCGTGCGCGCTCGCGGCGGATGATGTCGATCGCCTTCCGCCGGGCGGTCACGGTCAGCCAGGCGCGCGGCTCTGGCGGTACGCCGGTCACCGGCCAGGCGCCGAGAGCCGCCAGGGACGCCTCCTGGACGGCATCCTCGGCGAGCTGGACGTCGCCGACCGTCCGGATCAGGGTCGCGAGGATGCGCGTGCCCTCGATCCGGATGGTCTCGGCGAGCTCGTCGTACATGTACTACTTGGCCAGGATGACCGGCCGGACCTCGACGGCGCCGTTCCAGGCCGCCGGGATCTTCGTGGCGACCGCGACCGCCTCTTCCAGGTCCGCGGCCTCGATCAGGTAGTAGCCGGTCAGCGCTTCCTTGGTCTCGGCGTACGGCCCGTCGGTCGTGACCACCGGGCCACCGCGGGCCCCCTCGACCCGGACGACCGTCGCCGTCGCGGTCGGGTGCAAGACCGCGCTGGCCTTGATCTGCTCCTCGTGGTCCACGCCGAACTGGCGGTACTCGGCGAGCTCCGCCGCCTGTTCGGGCGCCCACCAGTCCACGTCGGCGGTGTAGGTCAGTGCAAGGTACTGCGCCATCGAAAGCCTCCTTCAACAGGACCACTCTGGTCCTTCACCAAGGGAACGAACAGCCACCCTTGATCAGGACATCGCTCAGGTGGTGCATTCCGCGATCCTGGCCCGGAACTCCCGTACGACGTCCGCGTCGCCGGCGGACCGGATCGCAGCCGTGTCGACCCGGCCCCACAACCACAGGAACACGGCATCCGCCGACCCGAAGATCTCGGCGGCCACGTCACCCTCGGAGCCCGGACTCACCGCGACACCGGTCGCATCGGCGCGGACGGTCCAGGCGCGTCCCTCGACGGTGATCCGCACTGTCGCGTCGACAGGGTGCTCGGTGTCGCCCTCCTCCCACCAGGGGCCGCCGAGGTTGGGGAAGAGCAGTTCGTCGATGCCGTCGAGCGCGAGATCGGGATCGATCGGAGTGACCACGTCATGAGCCTGCTCGACATCGATCCGGTGCACGACGCTCTCGAGCGCCATCCGCCGGTACCAGAAACCGGAGGTCCTGTCGTCCGGGCTGAACGTCCACGTCTCCAGCTCGGTCCCGGCCGTCTCCAGCGCGTCCACGATCGCCACCCGCGCTTCGTCGTACAGCTCGAGCGCGTCCCGACCGCCGAAGTCCGGCGGCCACGGGTCCGGCAACGCACCGAGCCGCAACACCTCGACCTTGTGCAGATACACCGTCGCCACGTGCCGCACCACCGACTCCACCGTCCACCCTGGACAGCTCGGCACCGCGGCATCCAGCCCCATCCGCGCAACCTCCCCGAGCCGCGCCGACTCGGTCCGCAACTGCTCGAGATAGAACCCGCCCAGTGTCATACGGCCGAGCATGCCAGCCGCACCGGACAGTTTTTCAGATCCTGCGGCCCTTCACCGCGGATCAGATGCTGCGGGCCTTCACCGCGGCCTCCCAGTCGGTGGTCTCGGCCTGGCTGATCTCGACGACGCGCTCCGCGAGAAGCCGGACCGGGTCCTCGGCGTCCGCGTAGCGCCCGGCGCGCTGCGCGTACAGCCAGGCCTCGTTCCGCAACTGTTCGGCGGTCCGGGTGTACATCGGATAGGAGTCCTTGAACCCGAACAGCGTCCGGATCCCCTCGGCCAGGGCGATCACGCCGCCGAGGGCGGGCGCGAGCCAGGTGGGGGCGCCGATGGCGACCGAGATCGCGATGACGAGTGCCGCGATGAGCTGGACGGTGCCCAGCAGCCGGTAGTAGATGCGTGACCGGTTCGCCTGGGTGCGGTACCAGCGGAACCTGATCGCGATCAGTTCCTCGGCCGGCGAGTCCGTGCCGAGTGTGGGGAAGTCGGAGTCCCTGAGAGTCGCCACGGTCAGCCACGATAAGGGCTGTGGCGGATAATCTTCCGGACATGGCGAGGAAGAGGGCGTTGCCGTTCGATCCGATCGACGAGGCGTCGCGGCAGTGGGGGCGGCGGTGGGGAGCGGTCGAGCAGATGCGGGCCGTCACCTCGCTGATGCGGGCCCAGCAGATCGTCATCGGTGAGCTCGACGACATCCTGAAGAAGCACGGCCTGACGTTCGCGCGGTTCGAGGCGCTGGTGCTGCTGACGTTCTCGCGGCGCGGGTCGTTGCCGCTGGGCAAGATGGGGGAGCGGTTGCAGGTGCACCCGACCTCGGTGACGTCGATCGTACGGCGGCTGGAGGCGGCCGGCCTGGTGACCCGGACGCCGCACCCGGACGACGGCCGGGCCGTCCTCTGCGAGATCACCCCCGAGGGCCGCGAGCTGGTCGAACGCGCCACCGCCGATCTCGTCGCCGCCGACTTCGCCCTGTCCGGTCTGACCGACGACCAGCTCAAGATGCTCTGGTCCGTCCTCGAACCCCTCCGCCACAACGCCGGCGATTTCACCTAGACCCGGATCTCCAGGCCATCACAATGCGCTGCCCTGAGCGTCTCCCCGCGTCGGCCCGCCGCCGGCGCGTGATGGTGATGGCCTGGCGGTTCGTCCCCGGCGGTTGGAAATAGTTGGACGTCCTAGTATTTTGGGAGCAGTCCCGAGGAGGTCTGACTGATGGATGCCGACGAGATCGCCGCCGGCCGGAGCCGGTGGCAGCAGCGGTACGACGCGGCGCGTAAGCGGGAGGCGGATTTCACCACGCTCTCCGGCACCGAGGTCGCGCCCGTCTACGGTCCACCCGAGGGGGTCGACGACCCGCGGATGGAGCGGATCGGCTGGCCGGGCGAGTTCCCGTTCACCCGCGGCCTGTACCCGACCGGGTACCGCGGCCGCACCTGGACGATCCGCCAGTTCGCCGGCTTCGGCAACGCCGAGCAGACCAACGAGCGGTACAAGATGATCCTGAACGGCGGTGGCGGCGGCCTGTCGGTCGCGTTCGACATGCCGACGTTGATGGGCCGTGACTCCGACGACCCGAAGTCGCTCGGCGAGGTCGGCCACTGCGGGGTCGCGATCGACTCCGCCACCGACATGGACCGGCTGTTCAAGGACATCCCGCTGCAGGACGTGACGACGTCGATGACGATCTCCGGTCCCGCCGTACCGGCGTTCGTGATGTACCTGGTCGCGGCCGAGCGGCAGGGTGCCGACATCACCCGGCTCAACGGGACGCTGCAGACCGACATCTTCAAGGAGTACATCGCGCAGAAGGAGTGGCTGTTCCCGCCGGAGCCGCACCTGCGCCTGATCGGTGACCTGATGGAGTACTGCGCCGCGACCATCCCGGCGTACAAGCCGCTGAGTGTCTCCGGCTACCACATCCGCGAGGCCGGTTCGACGGCCGCGCAGGAGCTCGCGTACACGCTGGCCGACGGGTTCGGGTACGTCGAGCTGGGCCTGTCGCGAGGACTCGACGTCGACGTGTTCGCACCCGGTCTGTCGTTCTTCTTCGACAGCCACCTGGACTTCTTCGAGGAGATCGCGAAGTTCCGGGCGGCGCGGCGGATCTGGGCCCGCTGGCTGCGTGACGTGTACGGGGCCAAGACCGACAAGGCGCAGTCGTTGCGCTTCCACACCCAGACCGCAGGCGTCTCGCTGACCGCCCAGCAGCCGTACAACAACGTCGTACGCACGGCTGTCGAGGCGCTGGCCGCCGTCCTCGGGGGGACGAACTCGCTGCACACCAACGCACTCGACGAGACGCTCGCGCTGCCGAGCGAGGAGTCGGCCGAGATCGCGTTGCGGACCCAGTCGGTGCTGATGGAAGAGATCGGGGTCACCAACGTCGCCGACCCGCTCGGCGGGTCCTGGTACGTCGAGGCACTCACCGACAAGCTCGACGCGGAGGCCGAGGAGATCTTCGCCCGGATCAAGGAGATGAGCCCGGACGGCTCGATGACCGGCGGCATCCTGCGCGGGATCGAGGACGGCTGGTTCATGGCCGAGATCGCCGACGCCGCGTTCGAGTACCAGCAGAAGCTGGAGAAGGGTGAGAAGAAGATCGTCGGGGTGAACACCCTGACCGACACGGTCTCCGGTGAGCTGTCCATCCTCCGGGTCAGCCACGAGGTCGAGATCGAGCAGTGCCGGGTGCTCGCGGAGCGCCGGACGCACCGCGACGAGGACCGGGTCCGTCGTACGCTATCCGCTCTGGTCGAGGCGGCCAGAGGGACCGGGAACCTCATCGAACCCATGCTGGAGGCGGCGCGTGCGGAGGCCACGATGGGGGAAATCTGTCACGTTCTTCGGGAGCTCTGGGGCGAGTACCGAGAGCCCGCCCGCTTCTGAGGACGGGCCGGCAGACAGTCAACCGGCACCGTCCGGCGACACCGCGCTCGGTCCGGCCGACGGGCGCGGTGTGGTCGTCTGTGGCTCAGACCGCACGATGCTGCGGGTCGTCACCGAACTGGTCAGCTCGGGCGAGCAGGTCACCGCGATCGTCAACCCCGCGTCCCGGCACTTCGAACGGATCGGCGAGCTCGGCGCGAACGTGCTGGGCGTCCGGGTCGTCAGTGAGGCGCTGCTGCGGCGCGCGGGTGTCGCCGATGCGAAGGACGGGAACCCGTCGTCCGCGCGTGCCCTGGTGCTGCTGGACAACGACGACGTCCGCAACGTCCACACCGCGCTGACCGCGCGGGACATGGATCCGGACCTGCGCATCGTCGTACAGATGGTCAACCCGCGGCTGGGCGCGCAGTTGCACAGCCTGCTGGGCGACTGTGTGGTGATCTCGGGTCCGTCGCTGGCCGCGCCGGCGTTCGTGTCGGACGCGCTGGAGGACGACGAGCTGACCTGGCTCGATCTCGGCGGCCGCCGGCTGGTCGCCGGTCAGGCCGATCTGATCCGCGAGCCGCATCTCGCCGTACTGGCCGACACCACCTCGTCGGCGACGCCGGAGCTGCTGCCGATCGTGAGCTCCGATCCGACCGGTGACATCGTGCTCGGCACCGGTGTGCGCAGCGTCTGGCGGACCAAGGACGTACGGCGAGCCGGCTGGCTGATGGCGATGCGCGACGTCTTCGATCGCCGGGTACGGCGGATCGCCGCGGTCATGCTGTTCCTCGTAGTCAGCGGGACGGTGCTGACGCACTACATCGCGCACCCGAACATCGACTGGTGGCGCGCGCTCTACCTGGCCGCCGGTGCGGTCACGTCGGCCGGCATCGAGGACGACACGTTCTCCGAAGCGGAGCCCTGGGCCAAGGTGGCCGCGGTGCTGGTACAGCTGACCGGCATCGTGCTGATGGCCCTGCTCACCGCGGTGGTCGTCGACTCGCTGATCGGTGCCCGGTTGTCGCGGGTGATCGGCGGCGTCCGCGGCCGGCCGCGGAACCATGTCGTCGTCTGCGGTCTCGGCACGGTCGGTGCGCGCGTGCTGGAGATCCTGGCCGAGCGTGGCGTCGCGGTGGTCGGGGTCGAGCACGACGAGGACGCGCCCGGTGTACAGACGGCGCACCGGTTGCGGGTCCCGGTGGTGATCGGGGACAGCAGCAACGAGGAGACGTTGCGATCGGCCGGTGTCCAGAGGTGTCAGTCAGTGCTCGCGATCACCAACGGCGACATCACCAACCTGGAATCCGCGATGGTCGTCCGCGAGCTGAACCCCGAGGCGCGGATCACGATGCGGATGTTCGACCACGACCTGGCCCAGCGGGTCGAGCGGCGGCTCGGGCTCGGGCACAGCCGGTCGGTGTCGATGCTGGTCGCTCCGGCGATCGCGGCGGCGGTGGCGAACCGGCGCAGCCAGGTGACCGTGCCGGCCGGTCGTCGCGTCCTGCTGCTCACCGAGGTCACCGTCGAGCCGGGCTCGGTCGCGGGCGGTCTGCGGCTGGGCGAGCTGGACGAGGCCGGTGGTCTGCGGGTCCTCGCTTGCCAGGACGGGACCACCTGGGACTGGTCCCCGGCGTACGACAAGGTGCTCCAGCCAGGTGACCGGATCGCTGTCGCCGGCACCCGCAGCGGCCTGGCCCGTCTGCTCTTGGCCACCCGGGCACACCACCCTGAAGCCGCGTCGGGGAGGATGGACCCGTGAACGTGAACGGAATGCGAGGGCAGTCGTGAGTCAGTCGAACTTCTCCCGTCCTGGGGCGATCGATCTGTCGTCTCTGCGCAAGCCAGGCGCACCGGCCGGCGCCGCGCCGGGCCAGGGTGCTGCCGCGCCCGCGGCCGGCGGTGGCGCGTCGGGGTCGTATGTGCTGAACGTGAGCGAGCCGACCTTCCAGGCCGATGTGATCGAGCGGTCGCTGCAGGTGCCGGTGGTGGTCGAGTTCTGGTCGCCACGGTCGCAGGCCTCGACCGCGCTCAGCCCGGTGCTGGCCAAGCTGTCGACCGAGTACGCCGGCAAGTTCCTGCTGGCCCGGATCGACATCGACGCGAACCCGCAGCTGGCCCAGGCGGTCGGCGTCCAGTCGGTTCCGCTGGTGATCGCCGTACTGCGGGGTCAGGTGGTCCCGCTGTTCCAGGGCGCGCTGAGTGAGCCGGAGGCGCGGCAGTACCTCGACCAGCTGCTCACGGTGGCGGTCGCGAACGGCATCACCGGGCGGGCCGAGCCGGTCGGTCCCGCGGCCGCGTCGGAGGAGGCTGCCGAGCCCACGCCGGACCCGCGCTACGAGAAGGCGGAGAACGCGGTCGGCGCCGGTGACCTGGACGGCGCGATCGCGGCGTACGAGGAACTGCTGAAGGAAACCCCGAACGACGCCGAGGCGAAGTCCGGCCTGGCCCGGGTCCAGCTGGTCAAGCGCACCCAGGACGTCCCCGCGGACATCCGTACGCGCGCGGCCGAGAACCCTGATGACGTCGAGGCGCAGAAGCTGGTCGCCGACGTCGACCTGATGGGCGGCCACGTCGAGGACGCCTTCAACCGGCTGATCAACACCATCCAGGTGACCTCGGGCGACGAGCGCAACGCTCTCCGGCTGCACCTGCTGGAGCTGTTCGAGGTCGTCGGCACCGACGACGAGCGCGTGGTCAAGGCCCGCCGGCGGTTGATGGCCGCGCTGTTCTGACCTTCGGCTCGACCGGACCCCCTCGGCCGGTGTAGATCCCCAAGGCACGGAAGCGCAGAGCCGGCGCCGCGTACTCCTCCAGCGCGTGCGCGGTCCATCCGATGATTCGCGCGAGCGCGAACAACGCGTCGCCGGCATCTGCGCGGAACTCGAAGGCGTGCATCATCGCGGCGACGGCCAGATCGCTGTTCGGGAACGACGGCATCCGCGCGGCCAGCACCTGAACCGTCTCGACGACGGGGTGGTCGCCCAGCAGCTCCAGCAAGACCTCGGCGCGCGGGTCCCGCTCGCGATAGATCCGATGCCCGAACCCTGGCACCGGTTCACCTGACCGCAGCTGATCCGACAGCGCCTGCAGCGGATCCCGCTGTGCTCGCTGCAGGAATTCGTACGCCAGGGTCGGCGCGGCGCCGTGGTACTGGCCATCCAACGCGCCCAGCCCGGCCGACACGACGGCGTACAGATTGGCTCGGGCGCTGGCGGCCACCCGTGCCGCGATCGTCGACACCGCCAAGCCATGGTCGGCGAGCATGATCAGTGCGGCTTCCAGCAGCTCGGGTCGCGGTGGGTGGGGCGACAGCTTCGGCCAGAGTTGCTTGCCCAATGACTGTGGTGTGTCTGACGTGCGCGGCGGTCCGGGAAGAGACGCGGCGAGTACGCCGATCAGCTTTTCCGCTGCCGCGACCACTGAACGGGGCATGAGGTCGAACCGCATCGGGTCGGCAGCCCCGAGCACGGTGACTGCCACCCGAAGCCTGTCGGTCAGGCGGGCCGAATCCGGCAGCACGCTCATCGCGGACCTGGCGAGCTGCACCGAGTCACCCGGCGCCGGGAACGGCTGGCGCTTGGTCAGGTCGCCGGTCCACAGCAGATGCGCGACCGACTCCAGGGGCCACTCGGTTGCGAGCTCCCGGACCGAGTGACCGCGGTAGTAAAGCTCGTCGTCCTGCAGGAGGGTGAGCTCGGACTCGATCTGCTCGACCACCCCGGAATGCTCCACGGACTTGCTCGCCAACCGCTCGACGTCCGCCGCGGCGAACAGGCTGCCGCGCCGGCCTCGAGCCCGGACGCTCGTCAGCAGCCCCCGGCTCACGTACGCGTAGATCGTCTCCGGCTTCACCTTGAGCTGGCGGGCGACCTCCGCCGTGGTCAGGTAATTCTCGTCACCTTGCTGGCTCATCCAGCGCTCCTCCGAGCGTCTGTGGGTCTTCATGTTGACTGGATCAATATTGACAATAGTTGATTGCCTGTCAACTCTGAAGATATGTCAACAACAATCAATGTCCCGGGTGGTCTGCGCAACGTCGTCGTCACCGAGACGACCCTGGGCGACGTCCGTGGTGACGAAGGGTTCTACCACTACCGCCAGTACTCGGCGATCGATCTCGCCAAGTCGAAGACGCTGGAAGACGTCTGGTTCCTGATGTTCGAGGGCCACCTCCCGACCGCGGACGAGCGCGACCGCCTCATCGCCGAGTTGGCGCCCTTGCGCGTGCTGCCGGACGAGGTCCGCGCGGTCCTGCCCGCGATCGCGACCGCTGGTCCTTCGTTCAATCCGCTGGCCGGTCTCCGTACCGCCTTGTCGCTGCTGGCCGCCGTACGGAAGCTGCCGCCGCTCTGGGACGCGGACCCAGCACGCCGGAAGGCGGACGCGATGCTGGTGTGTGCGGTGACGCCGACGATCCTGGCGGCGCTGTACCGCTTGCGCGAGGGACAGGAGCCGCTCGAGCCTCGCGCAGACCTCACTGCGGCGGCCAACTGGCTCTACCTGGTGACCGGCGCCGAGCCGGACGCCGCGCAGGTCGCTGCCATCGAGCACTACCTCGTTGCCACGGTGGATCACGGGTTCAACGCGTCCACGTTCACCGCGCGGGTGATCGCGTCGACGGGTGCTGACGTCGTGTCCGCAATCGCCGGTGCGATCGGAGCCTTCTCGGGACCGCTGCACGGTGGCGCGCCGGACCGGGCGTTGGCCAGCCTGGACGAGATCGGCACGCCGGACCGGATCGACGAGTGGGTGCGGGAGAAGGTGTCGGCGGGGGACCGGATCATGGGCTTCGGCCACGCCGTCTACCGGACCGAGGACCCGCGGTCACTGATGCTGCGCGACATCGCCCGCGGCCTGGGCGGGGACCTGGTGGACTTCGCGACCACGGTCGAGCAGCGCATCGTCGACGTACTCGCCGAGCTGAAGCCGGGTCGCAACCTCTACGCCAACGTCGAGTTCTACGCCGGCGTGGTGATGGAGCTCTGCGGCCTGCCGCGCCCGATGTTCACCCCAACCTTCGCCGTCAGCCGCGTCATCGGCTGGTCCGCCAACATCCTGGAGCAGTCCACCGACCCCAAGATCATCCGCCCCATCGCAACCTACGTCGGTCCGCAACCCCCTGCGCCCGTTCCCTGAAGCTCTGCTGTGCGGCCGCCCTCTCGGGCGGCCTCGCAGGCTCAAGCAGCGGGCTTGAACTGCATGGAGTCGTCGGTCACCGGGCCGAAGCGCAGGAGGACGAGGTCCCGGGGGTAGTTCTGCCGCAGCCGCCAGGGGCCGTGGGTGCCCTGGCGGGGCAGGATCGACGCGGCTCGCTGGATGTAGCCGGAGGACAGGTCGACGACGGGGCGGTGTGGGGCGTCGTACTCGGACGGGTCGATCTCGGGCACACAGATGCTGGTGCCGGTCGCCGTGAGGTGGTTGAGCAGGCGGCAGACGTACTGCGAGGTCAGGTCCGAGCGGAGCGTCCATGAGTTGTTGGTGTAGCCGATGCACCAGGCGAGATTCGGTACGTCGCTCAGCATCATCCCCTTGTAGATGAAGGCGTCGTGCGGGTCCACCGCCCGCCCGTCGACCGTCAGCTGGATGTTGCCGAGCGCAGCCATGCGCAGTCCGGTCGCGGTGACGATCAGGTCGGCCTCCAGTTCCCGTCCGGAGCGCAGCCGCAGACCGGACCGCGTGAAGGTCTCGATCTCGTCCGTGACCACAGTGGCCGAGCCATCGCGCAGTACTTTGAACAGGTCGGCGTCCGGCACCAGACAGAGCCGCTGGTCCCACGGCTTGTAGCGCGGGGTGAAGTGCGGGTCGGCCGGGATCGAGTCCGGCAACTGCTTGGCCACTGTGCTGTTCAGGAACCACGCGGCATGAGCCGGCCACCTCCGGAACGCGCTGTAGACCGCCGTACTGAAGAGAACGTTCTTCCCCCGGATCACCCGGTGTGCGAGTTTCTCAGGCAGTACGGCGCGCAGCCGGTCGGAGAACGCGTCGTGAGCCGGTCTGGACGCGACATAGCTCGGCGAGCGCTGCAGCATCGTCACGTGCGCCGCCGTACGAGCCATAGCCGGCACGAGTGTCACAGCCGTCGCGCCACTGCCGATCACCACTACCCGCTCACCGGTGTAGTCCAGGTCCTCCGGCCAATGCTGCGGATGAACCACGCGCCCCTGGAACTCACTCTGGCCCGGGAAGTCGACGACGTAGCCCGAGTCGTAGTCGTAGTACCCGCTGCACACATACAGGAACGAGCACGTGTACGACGCCTGGGTGGTCTCCACGGTCCACCGCGCATCCGTCGACGACCACGACGCCCGTATGACGCGCTGCCCGAACCGGATGTGCTTGTCGATCCCGTAGGTTGACGCGGTCTCGTGGAGGTACTCCAGGATCGCCGGACCGTCCGCGATCGCCTTCGCGGCCGTCCACGGATGGAACGGGAAGCCGAGCGTGAACATGTCGGAGTCGGACCGGATGCCGGGGTAGCGGAACAGGTCCCAGGTGCCGCCGATGCTCATCCGCGCTTCCAGCACGGCGTAGGTGCGGTCCGGGCACTGCGTCTGGAGCCGGTAGGCGGCGCCGATCCCGGACAGGCCGGCGCCGACGACGAGGACGTCCAGGTGCTCCACGAAGGCCTCCGGGTTCCTGACAAATGCCGGGAGAGTGCATGTTGAGTTCCTGGTCAACACTACGTGGCGTGGGCACGATGGTGCTGTTCGTATCCGCCGCGTCACCGGAGGTGAGCCGGGACATGACTGGGAAATTCGTTGCCGGTGCTGTCGATTCCGCCGGCTGCCGATCGTCAGCAAGATGTTCAGTACAAGCCCGAGGCAAGGGAGCCGGAGATGGCGCAGTACATGTTCCTGTTGTTCGACAGCGAAGAGTGGTACGACAACGTCACGCCGGAGGAGTGGCAGCAGGCGATGAAACTGCACGGCGCGTTCATGGAGGCCGTGGAGAAGGCCGGGGCGCGGGTCCTCGGTGGGGAGGCGCTGGAGCGGTCGAGCACCGCGAGCACGGTCCGGCAGCGCGAGGGTGCCGACCCCTTGGTGACGGACGGGCCGTTCATCGAGACCAAGGAGGCCCTCGGCGGCTTCTACGTGATCGAAGCGCGCGACCTGGACCAGGCGCTCGAGCTCGCCAAGCTGTGCCCGGCGGGGAACGTCGAAGTCCGCCCGGTGATGGACACCTCCGCGGACTCCCAGCCCCCGGCCTGACCGATGTCGCAGCAGCCGGGTACTCCGACGGACCTCCCGCCGTCGGCGTGCCCGCCTGCGGTTTCGGCGGTCGAAGTGGCCCGCGTGGTGGACCGGACACACCGGGAGAGCTGGTCGACGGTGCTGGCGTCGGTGGTGCGGCTGACGCGGGATCTGGATCTGGCCGAGGACTGTACGCAGGACGCCTTCGTCCAGGCGTTACGGACCTGGCCGGACGGGCTTCCGTCGAACCCGGGCGGCTGGCTGACCACGGTCGCGCGGCGGCTCGCACTCGATCGGATGCGGCGGGAGACGACCCTGCGGCGGAAGCTTCCGTTGCTGGTGGAGGATCCGGTCGCACCGGGCGAGGTGGAGCACCCGACGGATCCGCTGCGTCTGGTGTTCACCTGCTGCCACCCGGCGCTGGGCCGGGACTCGCAAGTGGCGTTGACGTTGCGGCTGATCTGCGGTCTGACGACCCGGGAGGTGGCGGCCGGACTGCTGATCAGTGAGCCGACGGCGGCGGCCCGGATCACCCGGGCGAAGAAGAAGATCGCGGCGGCCTCGATCCCGTACCGGATCCCGGCCGATGACGAGTTGCCGGCCCGGCTGGACGCCGTCCTGACGGTCGTGCACCTCGTCTACACGGCAGGACATGTGGCGGCCGGGTCGGAGCTGACCCGTACGGACCTGACCAGGCGGGCGGTCGAGTTGGCGCGGTTGCTCGTGCGGTTGATGCCGGACGAGGCGGAGCCGCAGGCCTTGCTGGGGTTGCTGTTGATGACGGAAGCGCGTGGCGACGCGCGCGTGAGCGAGGACGGGGAGTTGGTGCTGCTGGCGGATCAGGACCGGTCACGGTGGAGCATCCGGCTGCTGGCGGAAGGGGTGTCGCGAGCGACGGCCGCACTCGAGCGGGGCCAGGGGAGGTTCGCGCTGCAGGCGGCCGTGGCGGGGTTGCACGTGACCGCGCCGTCGTGGGAGCAGACCGACTGGGGTCAGGTCGTGAGGATGTACGACGCGATGATGGTCAGCTGGCCGACACCGATCGTCGCGCTCAACCGAGCCGCCGCGCGAAGCCTCGTCCCAGGTGCCGACCTCGAGACCGTCCTCGCCGAACTGGATGCCCTGAGCAACGAGCCGGCCCTCAAGGCGTACGCCTACCTCCCGGCGGCCCGCGCCGACGTACTCGCCCGCCTCGGCCGCGTCGCCGAAGCGGCCGACGCCTACCGCCTGGCCATCATCCTCACCCCCAACGAAACCGAACGCCGCTTCCTAACCCATCGCCTGGCCGGCCTCCCCGGCTGAGCTCGGTGACGACGGGTGCTGAGCGTGCTTGACTAAATGTATGAGTGCGCCTGGTGTGGGGCCGCCGTTGCCGGCCTCGGAGGAGCGGACGTGGGGGATGGTGGCTCACGTCGGGGTGTTGGTCGCGGCCTGGTTCGCGATGGGGTTCCTGTGTCCGCTGGTGATCTGGCTGGTGTACCGGGACCGATCGGAGTTCGTCCGGCGGCACGCGTTGGAGTCGCTGAACTTCCAGCTGTCGTTGCTCATCTACACCGCGGTCGCGGTGGTGCTGATCCTGATCACGTTCGGCCTGGGCGTGCTGATCATCATCCCGCTGGTGGTGATCGGGGCGATCGCGGCGCTGGTCGTCATCATCCTGGCCACGATGGCGGCCTCCAGCGGTCACGAGTACCGCTACCCGTTCACCATCCGCCTGGTCCGTTAACTCGGTGGCCAGGCCCGGCCCGATTTGGCAGAGTGTCGCGGGTGGAGCTGATCGGCCAGGGAATGGAAGGTGCCGTCTACGATCTCGGTGACGGCCGGGTGCGCAAGACCTGGTTCGGTCGGCGGCCGGACGACGTACGCCCGTTGAAGGCTTTCCTGGACGAGCTGCCGCCGCTGCCGTTTCGTACGCCGCGGATCCGCGAGATCAGCGCGGATGCCGACGGGCTGGCGGTCAGTGTCGAGGACCTGCTGACCGGCACCGCCCTGCCGGACGCCGAGGTCACCGAGGAGCAGGCGCTCGATGCGTTCGTCGCCGTGGTCGAGGCGCTGGGCACGACCGTGCCCGGTCCGGCCAGCAAGGCGCTCCCCGTGCTCAACCAGCCGTTCTGGCGCGACGATCTGTCCTGGGGTCAGGCGCTGGCAGCCCTGGTACGACGCCGCGCCGCCGAATCCCACCACCATCTGAAACGCGACGTCGCCGACTTCGACGACCTGCTCGACAACCTGATCGCCCGACTGGCGACGATCGAGCCGGACCGGCTGAGCGTCGTACACGGAGACGTCTGTCCGCCCAACCTGCTGATGGACGGCTCGCGGACTGCCGCCCTGCTCGACTGGGGGTTCTACTCGACGGCTGGTGACAACACCTTCGACGCCGCGCTGGCTGCCGGGTTCTTCGACATGTACGGCCCGGACGCGCAGAGGCTCGACAATCTGCTGCTCGACCGGTTCGAGCGGCTCGGCCACGACCGGCAGCGGATGTACCTGTACCGCGCTGCGTACGCCATCACCACCGCGACCATCTACGACGCCGACGCGGGCGACGGCCACTACCTCTGGTGCGTCGGCAGCCTGAACCGACTGCCTAGATGATCGGCTCCCCGTCGCGCAGATTGTGCAAGCGCGGCGGCTCCGCGAGGATCAGCGGGAGCCGGCGGGCGTTCAGCGGCGAGACCAGCCCGGCCAGCTCGTCAGGCGCGTGCCACGCCACGCTGCGGATCTCGAAGCCGTCGGGATGCAGGGTGTCCAAGAGCGAGGGATCGTGGACCCCGCCGTCGTACAGGATCTCGACCGCGTCTCCCCAGCCCTCCCAGCGCGGCAGCCAGTCGATCGCGAGGACGCCGATCAGCGGCAGAGCGACACCGATCTCCTCGCGCATCTCACGCGACGCCGCGGTCGCGGGATCCTCGTCCGGCTCGACCACACCGCCCGGCAGCTCCAGATCCTTCTTGTAGCTGACCTGGCACAGCAGCACCCGCCCGGTCGTGTCCCGCACCACCACATGCGCGATGACGCGCTTCTTCGGCAGCGTGGAGTCCATCAGGGCCGTCCAGCCCGTCAAGGTGTCCGGGCGCGGGTCGTCCTTGCGCATCCCGTACACGGCCACGTCCCGGCGTTCGTCCGCCACCAGAGCCGCACCACGGAGCACGCCTTCGCGCCGGAAACCGGACCGGATCGCGACCCGCGCCGAGGCGTGGAGCTCCGGATCGACCTCGACCTGCAGCCGCTCCAGTCCGAGCTCGTCGAAGGCATACTCGGTCAGCAGCCGCAGGGCCCGTTGCGCGATCTCGGGGCCGCCGTCCATCGCCCACGTCACCACCGCGGCGCCCTGCGTGGTCCGTCGTACCTCGACGGTGCCCACCGGGCCGCCATGCTCGCCCTCGCTGTGTTCGACCTCGAAGGCGATCACCTGACGATCGGCCCGCGACTGTCGCAGCGTCAACTCACCATCGGTCAGCGAAGATACGGCGGTCACCCTGCGAACGCTACCCGGTGTGGCGCAGGTACAGCGTGGCCAGGGGTGGGACGCTGAGCTCGGTGCTGGTCTCCATCCCGTGCCAGCTCGGGCCGTCGGCCTCGACACTGCCGAAGTTGCCGACCCCCGAGCCGCCGTACGCGGCCGCGTCGGTGTTGACCGCCTCCTGCCACTGACCGCCGTACGGGAGGCCGAGGCGGTAGCCGTGGTGCGGGATGGCGGAGAAGTTGGAGATGCAGGCGATCGCCGGCTCGCCGTCGTCGCCGTACCGGACGAAGGAGAAGACGTTGTTGCCGGCGTCGTTGGCGTCGATCCAGGTGAACCTGTCCGGCGCGTGGTCGGTCCGCCACAACGCCGTGTTGCCGCGGTAGACGCCGTTCAGATCGCGCACCAGTTGCTGCAGGCCGCGGTGATCGGCGTGGTCCAGCAGCCACCAGTCGAGCTCGCCCTTCTCGGACCACTCCGACTCCTGGCCGAACTCGCAGCCCATGAACAGCAGCTGCTTGCCCGGGTGCGCCCACATCATCGCCAGGTACGCGCGCAGGTTCGCCAGCTGCTGCCACCGGTCACCCGGCATCTTCCGCAGCAGCGAACCCTTGCCGTGGACAACTTCGTCGTGGGACAGCGGGAGGACGAAGTTCTCCGAGTAGGCGTACATCATCGAGAACGTCAGCTCGTGGTGGTGGTACTGCCGGTGCACCGGCTCGTGCGCCAGGTAGCGCAGCGAGTCGTTCATCCAGCCCATGTTCCACTTGAACCCGAAACCGAGCCCGCCCAGGTGCGTGGCCCGGGTGACGCCCGGCCACGAGGTGGACTCCTCGGCGACGGTGATGACACCGGGCACCCGCTTGTAGAGGGTCGCGTTCATCTCCTGCAGGAACGACACCGCCTCGAGGTTCTCCCGGCCGCCGTACTGGTTCGGCACCCACTGGCCCTCGGAGCGGGAGTAGTCGAGGTAGAGCATCGAGGCGACCGCGTCCACCCGGAGGCCGTCGATGTGGAACTCCTCGGCCCAGTAGAGCGCGTTCGCGACCAGGAAGTTGCGCACCTGCGGCCGGCCGAAGTCGAACACCAGCGTGCCCCAGTCGGGCTGCTCGCCGCGGCGCGGATCCGGGTGCTCGTACAGCGGCGTACCGTCGAACCGGGCCAGCGCCCAGGCGTCCTTCGGGAAGTGCGCCGGCACCCAGTCGACGATGACGCCGATCCCGGCCTGGTGCAGCTTGTCGACCAGGAAGCGGAAGTCGTCCGGGTCGCCGAAGCGCGAGGTCGGCGCGAAGTACGACGTCACCTGGTAGCCCCACGAGCCACCGAACGGGTGCTCCATCACCGGCATGAACTCGACGTGGGTGAAGCCCATCTCGTTGACATAGGCAACGAGCTCGTCGGCCAGCTCGCGGTACGACTTGTCCTTGCGCCAGGAGCCGAGATGCACCTCGTAGACACTCATCGGCTCGGCGTAGGCCTGTGACGCCGCGCGCCGCTCGATCCAGGCGGCGTCGTTCCACTCGTACGACGACTCGTGCACGACGGAAGCGTTCGCCGGGGGAGTCTCGGCCAGGTTCGCCATCGGGTCGGCCTTCTGCCGCCAGACCCCGTCGCGACCACAGATGTCGAACTTGTACCGCGTGCCCGGGCCGACGCCGGGCACGAACAGCTCCCACACCCCGGACCCGCCGAGTGAGCGCATCGGATGCGCCCGGCCGTCCCAGAAGTTGAAGTCCGCGGTGAGGCGGATGCCCTGCGCGTTGGGCGCCCAGACGGCGAACGACGTACCCGTGACGGTTCCGGCCGGGCCGTCGTACCGGCGGACGTGCGCGCCGAGCACGGTCCACAGTTGCTCGTGGCGACCCTCGCCGATCAGGTGCAGGTCGACCTCGCCGAGCGACGGGAGATAGCGATAGGGGTCGTCGAGCTCGATCGCGGGACCGTCGGTGTAGCACACCTCGAGGCGGTAGTCGGGCACCTTGTCGATGTCGAGTACGCCGACCCACACGCCCTCGAACTCGTGCCGCAGGTCGAGCCGCTGGTCGTCGTACAGCACGGTGACGGACTGGGCGAACGGACGCAGCACCCGGACGGTGACACCGCTCTCGCCGAGATGCGGCCCGAGCACCTGGTGCGGATCGTGAAACGTCCCGCCGACCAGCCGCTCCAGCACGGTCCGATCAACTGGGACCGCTGTCACCACAGGTTCTTCGGTCGCTACCACTGGCGTCTCGAAAGCTTCGGTGCCGTGTTCGCTCGATCCCATGGACTCCATCCTGCCCGATCATTCGGCCATCTACCGAACCCCCGTACCCGTCGATGCCGGACGTACACAAAGTCAGGCCGCGAGCACCGCGCGACGGACTACCTGGCGCAGATCCGGGGTGTCACTGTTCGGACAACGCGGCGGCCGCGGCCAAGGGGATCGGCAGCCAGGACGGGCGGTTGCGGGCCTCGTAGAGCGTTTCGTAGATCACCTTGTCGGCCAGGAACGCGCTCAGCAGCACCCCTTGGTGCCGCGGATCCGTGCCCGCCACCTCGGCGTACCCGTCGCAGAAGGCCTGCTGGTTCCGGCTCGCCCACTCGGCCGCCCGGTACGCGATCTGCTGGTCGCCCCGGTGGTCGGCCAGCAGCGACCGGGCCGCGTAGTCGAACGACCGCAGCATCCCGGCGATGTCCTTCACCGGGGTGTCCAGCGCGCGCCGCTCGATCAGCGACTTGGCCGGCTCGCCCTCGAAGTCGATCAGCTTCCAGCCGTCGATCGTCCGCAGCACCTGACCGAGGTGGAAGTCACCGTGGATCCGCTGCACCGTCACCGGCTGGTCGTACGCCGCCAGCGCGTCGAACCACCGGGCCAGACCGTCCTTGTGCGGTGCCAGCTCCGGGATCACCGACGCGGCCGCGTCCAGCCGGCGACGCATCGCAGCGGCGTGCGCGACCAGCTTGGCCGGCTCCCAGATGTCGGTGCCGAGCGCCTTGGCCAGCTCGGAGTGGACCTGCGCGGTGCTCGCGCCGAGCCGGTGCGACTCGGCCGCGAAGTCGCCGCCGACCTCCTCGGCGTGCAGGTCCGCCTCGGCGTACAGGTCCCGCACCGACGACGTCGCGAACGACCACCCGTCGGTGGCGTTCTTCTGGAACGCCGTCATCATCGCCAGCTCACCGGTGTCGGTCCCGCCGCCGGCGCGCGGCCAGGTGCCCCGCGCGTGCCCGAGCACCTCGGGCACCAGTTCGGACCCCGCCTCGGTGAGCGCCGACTCGATCTCGACCCCGGGATTGCTGCCGGGCTCGAGCCGGCGGAACACCTTCAGCAGTGCCACGTCGCCGAACACCAGCGACGTGTTGCTCTGCTCGACGGTCAGCACGAGCGACTGCGCGTCCTCCGGCACGACGGTCGCGTGCTCCGGAGCGTGGACGGGATGGAACTCCAGCCCCTCCAGCTGCCGGCCGTGCGTCAACCCGTCCAGCCAGTACGGCGTCGCTTCCTTGTCGTGCAAGGCGTCGTACACCCAGACCTGGGTGTCGGCCAGGTCCTGCTCCTCCCACTCGCCGACCAGCGCATGGCCGAGGTGTTCGACCGGTTCGCGGCGGTAGCTGAGCGGCAGTTGGTACACCCGGATCGGGAACTCCGACCCGGGCGGACCGGAACAGTAGACGAACCCGATCCGGACCGCGGGCCAGGCGTCCTCGGCGGACAGCCACACCGAGGTGGCCATCGCGTCGACATGGACGTCGTGTCCCTTCTCACCGAACCACCTCTGGCCCGCGCAGAAGGACTGGACCTGGTCCAGATGGGAAGTCACTTAAACGCTCTCCTCATGGTCAGCCGGCTTGTTCACCGGCAGCCGGAACCAGTAGAAACCGTGTGCGCCGAGCGTCAAAAGGTAGGGCAACTCCCCGATGGTGGGAAAGTGCACCCCGCCGAGCAGCTCGATCGGCTCCACGCCCTGCCACTGGCGCAGGTCCAGCTCGATCGGCTGCGGGAACCGGGACAGGTTGTTCACGCACAGCACCACGTCGTCACCGAACTCGCGGACGTACGACAGCACGCTGGGGTTGGAGCCCCCCAGGTCTGTGAAAGTACCCATGCCGAAACATGGGTGCTGCTTGCGGGTCTGGATCATCCGCCGGGTCCAGTGCAGCAGCGACGAGGCGTTCTCCATCTCGGCCTCGACGTTGACCGCCTGGTAACCGTAGACCGGGTCCATGATGACCGGCAGGCTGAGCTTGCCCGGGGTGGCGGTGGAGAACGACGCGTTGCGGTCCGGCGACCACTGCATCGGGGTCCGGACACCGTCGCGGTCGCCGAGCCAGATGTTGTCGCCCATCCCGATCTCGTCGCCGTAGTACAGGATCGGCGAACCCGGCAGGCTGAGCAGCAGCGCGGTGAACAACTCCATCTTGTTGGTGTCGTTGTCCAGCAGCGGGGCCAGCCGCCGGCGGATGCCGATGTTGGCCTTCATCCGCGGGTCCTGGGCGTACTCCGACCACATGTAGTCGCGGTCCTCGTCGGTGACCATCTCGAGCGTCAGCTCGTCGTGGTTGCGCAGGAAGATGCCCCACTGGCAGGTGTCGGGGATCTCCGGCGTCTGGGCCAGGATCTCCGAGATCGGGAACCGCGACTCGCGCCGTACCCCCATGAAGATGCGCGGCATCACCGGGAAGTGGAACGCCATCTGGCACTCGTCACCCCCGGAGGAGCGGTCGCCGAAGTACTCCACCACGTCGGCCGGCCACTGGTTCGCCTCACAGAGCAGGACGCGGTCGCTGTAGTTCGCGTCCACCTCCTTGCGGACCCGCTTGAGGAACTCGTGGGTCCGCGGCAGGTTCTCGCAGTTGGTGCCCTCGGACTCGAACAGGTACGGCACCGCGTCCAGCCGGAACCCGTCCACGCCGAGGTCGAGCCAGAACTTCAGCGCCTCGATCATCGCGTCGCCGACGGCCGGGTTCTCGAAGTTCAGGTCCGGCTGGTTGGAGTAGAACCGGTGCCAGAAGTACTGACCGCGGACCGGGTCCCAGGTCCAGTTCGACGCTTCGGTGTCGACGAAGATGATGCGCGCGTCGGAGTACTTGTCGTCGGTGTCGGACCACACGTAGAAGTCGCCGTACGGGCCGTCCGGGTCGCTGCGGGACGCCTGGAACCAGGGGTGCTGGTCGGAGGTGTGGTTCATCACGAAGTCGACGATGATCCGGATCCCGCGCGTGTGCGCGGCCTCCATGAACGCGGCGAAATCGGCGATCGTGCCGACCTCGGGCATCACGCCGGTGTAGTCGGAGATGTCGTAGCCGCCGTCGCGCAACGGCGACGGATAGAACGGCGGTAACCACAGACAGTCCACCCCGAGCCACTCGAGATAGTCGAGTTTCTCGGTCAGGCCCTGCAGGTCGCCGATGCCGTCGGCGTTCGAGTCCTTGAAGGACCGCACGAGGACCTCGTAGAAGACGGCCCGCTTGAACCACAGCGGGTCACTCTTCGTCAGTCCGTGGTGCTGCTCCGGCAGCATGTCGGTCACGCTCACCTCCATCGGGTGTCTCCAAACCTAGCGGTACTGCGGCCTGCCGCCACGGATCGTGGCGGCAGTGCGGGTGGACTTCCCCGGGCATGCTCTGGTTCCCATACCCCGTCGCGGGGTTGCTAAAAGGGGACCGCACACGTTTCCGGTATCTCGTCCGGTGATGTGGTGACGCCGGGGGAGGGCGGGTCCGGCCAGGCGTTGCGCTCAGTCTGACGGTCGTTTGCCAGTACAGGCAAATAGGGGCCTCATCGCCCTATCTGGAACTGGTTCCGGGGGGTCCGGGCAGTGCCCCCGGACCCGCCTCAGCGGCGCGGTCCGCGCTCTTCCCGATGCTTGAAGGGTGACACGACTCCGCGCCGTCCACCGGATCGCCCGCGTGTGCCCGGGGCTCCCGTCGCACCCCGCGCGTCGGCGACGCCCTCGTTGACCTGCTCCGGGGTCAACTCGAGCTTCTTGCCCGCCTTGCCGGTGCCGAACAGGTCATCCGGGCTGACGCCCGCCTGGCTGGCGATGTTGCGCATGGTCCCGGCGGCGATGTCCTTGCTCCCGTGGTCCGGGACGGCGATCGTCTTGCCGTTGCCCTTGAAGATCCGGTGGCTGCCCTTGCCCCGGCCCGGCACCTCGTCGAAGCCCATGTCGTTGAGGTCCTTCGCGACCTGACGGAACGGCTTCGGTTTCCAGCCCGACGGCATCAGCCGACCTCGACGGTCACGGTCAGCTGGTCCGGGACGCCGACAGCCTCGGCGAGCACGACGAGGGCTTCGCGGAGGTCCTCGATCGCCGCCTCGCGGGTCTCGCCCTGGCCGTTGGCGAACGCGTCCGGGGTCAGGGCAGCCTGGGCGGCCCACATGCCGTCCTCGTCCTGCTCGACGGTGTAGGGAACGGTGACTTGGTGTCTCACGGTCACATTCTCCTTGACGAAGGAGTCAGTCGCGGGGGTCCGTCGACTTGCGCGGGCGGCGGGTGTACTTGGTGAACCCGGCGCGTTCGGCGTCGGCCTCGGAGCGGAACCAGACCTCGGGTTTGGTCCGGCCGTAGTACGGCGAGTCGGGTGTGTGGAACAGCATCGAATGGGCGTTGCCCTTGATGGTGAACCCGTCCGGCGGACCCTGGTGCGGTACCGCGTCGGCGGAGCCCTCCCCGTAGCGTCCGGGCGGTAAGTCGGCCGGCGTCTGCGGCTCGGTCGCATCGGTGTCGTCATCGAAGAGTGTCGGTTCCGCAATGCGCTCGGCATCCATGCGCCGGCTGAAGGCCGGTGCCGCTTCCACCGGCTCCGGTTCAGGCGCCGCGGGTACGTCGGCAGCCGGTGCGTGGACCGCTCCGACGGATGCTCCGACGAGGACCTCTTCCTTCTCCTCCGCCTCCACCGGTTCGTCGACGACAGCCGGTGCGAGCTGCTGTTCACGTCGTACCAGCAGGAACCAGGTGATGGCCGCACCGAGCAGGAAGGCGAGCAAGGACCACAGCCAGTTGTGGCGCAGCAGCCAGCCCATCAGCGCGCCCCCCTCACGACCAGGCGGTGCAGCAGCCAAGCGGCCGCGCTGCCGAGGACGAACGCGGCCAGCAGCAGGATCCAGGTCTGTGCGATCAGCCAACTCATGGGTTCCCTTGCAGTACTCGGAGCTCGACCCGGCGGTTGGCGATCCGCCCGTCCGGGGTGCTGTTGGAAGCGACCGGGAAGGCCTCGCCGTACCCGTGCGCGAGAAGGCGGCCCTCGGCGACCCCGAGCCGCACCAGCGTCGCTTTCACCGCGGCCGCCCGCCGCTCGGACAGCGGCAGACTGCTGGCCGCGGAGCCGAGGTCGTCGGTGTGACCCGCGACCTCGACGCGAGTGGACGGACACGATTTCAGCAGGGCCGCGGCCTTGACGACCGACGGCTTGGTCTCGTCGTTCACGATCGACGTACCGGACAGGAAGATGATCGAGTGCTGCCGGCTGAACTCCGACAGCCGGCTCTGGAACGTCCGGCACGCCTCGCTGCGCTCAGACCGGGGCGGCGCCGGGGTCCGCAACTGGTCCGCGATCACCGCACCCGGGACCGCCTTGGCCGCCGCTCGTGCGACGGTGGCCTTGGTCGCCTGGTCCGGCACCTTCCCGGTCAGCGTGATCGTCGTGCCGTCGTACCGGACCGAGGCGTCCCCGGTCCCGATCGCGAGGGCGTGGATCAGCGCCGACACCGTGGTCGCGTCGGCCAGGCCGGTCGCAGGGTCGATCGTGATCCGGTCGTCGAACTCACGGTCCTCGCCGAGCACCTTGTCGACCTGGGCCGCGATCGCGTCCTTCACGGTCTTGTCCTTGACCGCGGCCTGCACCCGGATCGAGTTGCTGGTCCGGCCGACCTCGAACGGTGCCACCGCGGGTTCTTCGGCGGGCGCTTCGGTCGGCGGGGGAGTCGGGGGGCCGTTCTCGACCCGGACCGCCCGGACGCCTTCGACGCCGCCGACCACGTCCTCGACCAGGCCGGGATCGACACCGTCCGGTACGGCGACTGTCGCATCCCGACCGTCCACGTCGACCTCGGCGCGGTTGATCCCGCGGGCCTGCAGTGCCGCGAGTGATCGGTCCCGGAGGTCGTCCTCGGTGGTGCCTGCCTTGGCCGGAATGAGCACAGCGGTCAGCAGCACGGGTACGGCGAGGGCCGCGAGCAGCCAGACGACGACCGGCCGCCGAACGAGTCCGGGCACTGTTCCTCCGTCGGATGCGGTCAAGAGTGACCGTGCGCGAGGACATTACTCCGCCGTGCGCTCAGTCCGCACACCGGTCCCGGGGAGCGCGCTGATGATCACGGGCTCATTTTTATTCGGGTTTCTTCTTTTCTTAACCTGGGCCTGTGTCCTGTCTCGGACAGGTCGCATATGTGCCAGCTCCGCGTGCGGGGAATCCCTTGACTTACTTCGCGTCGTAAAAGCTACTTGTGCCTGGCGGTTGACCAGGAGGGGACGCGGATGGAGCGGTCGTCGGACTCGTCGTTGATCATCGGAGTGGCCACGTCCACGGCTGAGCGGGTGCAACTCGTCCGGCTGCTGGGCGAAGCCGAGGCACTGCTGCTGGTGTCCAGCGCGGACCAGGCGCGCGCGTTCCTCGAACTCACCGCGACGACGCCCGCGGGTCCCGTCGTACTGGCGCCGACTGTGCTGCCGGGTGGCGAGCAGGCCGCGGATGCACCCGCTGCGGTTGCCCAGATCGAGGCAGTACCGCGGCCGGCCGCCGTGCCGGCGCCGGACACGGAACTGTTCCTGGACGTGGACCGGCGAGTGGTGCGGTGGAAGGACCGTGAGGTGCCGCTGACCCGGCTGGAGCACGACTTCCTGCACTGCCTGGTCAAGGAACCCGGCCGCGTCTGGACCTACCAGCGCCTGCACCACGCCGTCTGGGGCAACGAACACCTCGGCCACGGCTCGCACATCCACTCGGTGGTCAAACGCCTCCGCCAAAAACTCGCCCACCTCGGCGCCACCGTCACCATCCACGCCGTCCGCGGCGTCGGCTTCCACCTCCTCCCGACGACCTGACCTCGGGTCGGAAAGGGACCGGCCCCCGCCCAGGTGGGCGAGGGCCGGTCTGAACTACTGGGGTGCTACCGGATGGACTTCAGGGCGAAGTCTTCGGTGACCGGTTCGCCGGCGACCAATCGCGTCTGGCGGGTCTGGGGTTTGTAGCCGTCCTTGGCGGCGATCAGGGTGAGGGGGTTGTTGCGACGGTCCAGCCAGTAGGCGTACTTGCCGTCGTCATCGGTGATGAAGGTGTAGGACTGGGCCCACGAGTCGACCTGGACGATCGCGCCCGGGAGCGGAGCAGTGACACCGGTCGAGCTGACGCCCGTGACGGTGCCCTGCAGCTTGCTCCAGGTGGTCGGCGGGGTGACGTTCATCGTCACGGCCACCGGAGCGACCTGGTACGGCGTGTTCTCGCCGATCGTGACCGACCCGCTGTAGGTGCCGGGCTGGTCGACGCTCGCGGTGAGCGTGACCTTGACCGTCGTCGACGCGCCCGGGGCCAGGGTGGCCTCGGTCTTGTCGATGGACAGCCAGCTCACATCCGCGGACGACTCGGCGCAGTCCTCGAGACCCGGCAGGGCCTCGCTGTCCACCGTCGCGGTGAAGCCACCGGAGGAACCGCCGACCTTGTAGAAGCCGCAGGCCGCACCACCGCGGTACCGCGGCAGGTTGGCGTTCGGCAGCGCCGACCAGGAGTCGGCGGCCGGGTCGTAGGCCATGCCGGCGTTGGTGACCGCACCGGCCTGGACTCCGCCGACGACCAGCAGCTTGCCACCGGCGACGGCGTACGACGCCGCCCAGTGGTCCGCCGGAGCCTCGGCGACCGCGGCCCAGGCGTTGGTGCCCGGGTCGAAGACGTACGCCGACTTCAGCGAGTTGGTGCCGTCGTTACCGCCGGCGCAGTACAGCTTGCCGTCGATGGCGCCGCAGGACGCGAACGCGACCGACTTCGGGTAGTTCGGCAGCGTCTCCCAGCTGTTCGCCGTCGCGTCGTAGCGGACGACGGTGTTGCTCATCGGGAGGCAGCTGGCGGTGGTGCAGCCACCGACGGCGTACAGCTTCCCGTCGACGACGGCCTGACCGGCCGCGGCGCGCGGAGCCGGGTTGGCGGCGACCGAGGTCCAGGCGTTGGTGGCCGGGTCGTACGACCAGGTCGCCGCGTCCGGACCGGAGGGACCCCAGCCGGAGCTGGCGATGATCTTGCCGCCCACGACGCCGACGGTGATGGCGTTGCGAGCACCCGGCAGCGGGGCGATGGCGGTCCAGGACAGTGTGGCCGGGTCGTACTTGTAGCTGTTCGCGGTCGACGCACTACCGTTGCCACCGGCAATCGAGTAGATCTTGCCGTCGACGTTGACCACCCGGTTGTCCATCACGGTGGCCGGGTAGTCGGCGATGTCGGCCCACGGCGCCGCGAGCGGCTTCGCGGAGGCCGGCGTACCGGCCATCTTGCCCGACAGTTTGCTCTCGAACGAGGTCGGGACCTCGAGCCGCTGCAGCGGGGCACCGGTGCTGTTCAGCACCTCGTTCTTGCTGGTGGTGGTGCCGTTCGCGTTCTGCAGCACGAAGCCGCCGTCGCGCTCACCGAACTTCACCTCGACCGGTGCACCACCAGTGTTGGTCACGGTGAACGACTTGGTCACCTTGCCGGTGGGCAGCTTCAGGTTGCCGGTGATGCTGCCCGGGGTGATGGCCAGCTTGCCGGCGGCCAGTGAGTAGTCGGCCGGAGTGGTCCAGTCGGCCTCCACGTTCACGCTCTGGCTCGAGCTGACGTAGTTGCCGGCCTTCGCGGTGAAGCCCTGCGCCCCGGACTGCGACGAGTACAGCCAGTAGAAGCCGTCGCTCAGGCCGGTGTCCTCCGGCGTCGCCACGGTGGTGCCGGTCTCCGCGGCGTTGCCGTCACGGGTGACGACCGCACCGTTCACGAAGCCGTTCGTGTTGGCGTCCTTGACGTGGCCGACGACGAGGCCGCCGCCGGTCGGCTCACAGGTGATCTGGCTGCCGACCAGCACGTTGTCGACCTGCCACCACCACTCGTACGAGGCGTTGTAGTAGTGGAAACGGACCTGCACGGCGGACTTGCCGGCCGCCTGCGGGATCGCGATCTCCTTGACCCCGCGGACGTCCGCGGCCTGGGTCAAAACGTTGCTCCAGGTCGTCCCGCCGTCGATCGACAGGTCGACGTCGGCCTTCTCGCCGCCGAGCCAGTTGAGGTCCTGGTTGAACCGGATCACCGGAGCGGTGACCGCGGTCAAATCCACCACCGGGCTCACCAGCGAGGTGTCCTGCGAACCGCCACCGCCGTACTCGTCGCTGTCGATGATGGCGAACTTGCCGCTGCCGCCGGACAGGTTGCCCCGGTTGCCCGGGTCGTCGAACTTCCAGACCTGGCCGTTGCCCTTGTTGTCGACGACGGTCCAGCCGTCCGGCGCGACGCCGGAGTCGAACGTCTGGTAGACGCCGTCGGAGCCGTACCGGTAACCGGCAGCCGTGCTGCAGGCGTCGGCGCGGACCGGGACCTCGACGTTCTTGGTCAGATTGCCGGTGCCGACCGCGATCGGCTGGCTGACCGTCTGGTAGCCCGGGTACTGCGACTCGATCTTCAGTGTGTACGACGCGCTCGACGGCACCTGGAGGCTGAAGCGGCCGTTGCTCGGGGTCGTGTAGTCGAACACGCCGCCCGGACCCTCGACGCTCACCTTCGCGTACAGCGGCCAGCCGTGGCCCGAGCCGTCCGAGATGGTGCCGCCGACGTTCACCTGCGGAGCGCTCGCGAGCGCGTAGTTCTTCGTCGTGGTCGCGCCGGTGGTGATGGTCGCGGTGTCGGTCTGGGTCTTGTACCCGAACGACGCCACGGTCAGGTCGTAGGTGCCGGCCGGCAGGACCGACGAGAAGGCGCCGGTGCTGGTGGTGGTGAGAACGCGGTCGGGCTGGCCGGCCGCCTTCACCGTGACGCTCGCGCCGGCCAGCGGGGTACCGCCGGTCGCCGCGGTGACCGTACCGGCCAGGGTGCCGGTGTCGCCGATCGGAGCGGCGTTCAGCAGAGCCAGCGCGTCCAGACGGCCCTGGCCGTAGACGTTGTTGTTCTCCGTCGTGCCACCGCACTGGCTGTCGGCCTTGTCGATCGCCGTACCGTTCAGCAGCGCACGGGTCGCGTCGACGTCACCCTTCAGCGCCGGGGAGGCCGCCCACAGCAGCGCGACCGCGCCCGCGAGGTGCGGGGTGGCCATCGACGTGCCGTTGAAGCTGCCGTAGCTGCTGCCGGGCAGGCTGGACCGGACGTTGACGCCCGGGGCCGAGATGTTCGGCTTGATCGTGCCGTTCTGGCCGACACCGCGGCCGGAGAACGACGCGATGTTGTTGCTGATGTCGTAGGCGCCGACCGAGTAGTTGCTGGTCAGGGAGCCGGGCGACCCGCTGCTCTGGCAGCCGCGGGTGCCGCTGTTGCCGTTCGCCCAGGCGCCGAAGATGCCGGAGCCCTTCCAGGCGTTGGTGATGTCCTCCATGAACGGGTCGTTCGACGGCAGGGTCGAACCCCAGGAGTTGTTGATGATGTTCGGTCGCTTGCTCGCGTCCGGGTTCTGGCCGTTCAGGTCGGTCGGCTCGAGCATCCACTGACCCGACTCGATCAGCGCCGCGTCGCTCGGGCAGCAGCCGTTCGCGGCGATCCACTTGACCGCCGGCGCGACACCGATCTGGTTGCCGGCGCCGTCGTCGCCGGCCATGGTGCCCATCGTGTGGGTGCCGTGACCGTTGCCGTCGGAAGGTGCGTTCGGCGAGGTGCCGGCCGCGTCGAACCAGTTGTAGTTGTGGTTGAAGGTGCCGTCACCGTTGTTGCCGCGGTACTGCTTCACCAGCGCCGGGTGGTCGTACTGCACCCCGGTGTCGATGTTGGCGATGACGATGCCCGCGCCCTTGTCGCCGTACTGCGACCAGACGTCGTCGGCGTTGATGTTGGCGATACCCCACTCGAGCGCGTTGATCTCGTTGGCCCGCTCGACCGGGGTGACCTTCGGCACCTCGACCACGGTCGGGTTGTACAGACCCTCGACCTCGCTGTGGGCGGCCAGGTTCTGGGCCAGCTCGAGCGTGCCGCTGCTGATGCGGATCGCGTTCGTGCCCCAGAAGGCCTTGTACTTCACGTTCTGCGCGTCCAGTTCGGCGCGGACCTTCGCCTGGCTCTCCGCGGCGGTCTTCTTCAGCGCCGCGGCGACGGCGGTGCCGCGCTCGTTCCAGTCGGTGATCCTGCTCGCGGCGGTCAGGTCGGCCGTGGCGCCGAACCGGACCCAGTAGTCGGTCGCCGACTTGGCGTCCTTGCCGTCGAGTTTCTCGAGCAGTTCCGGCTTGATCTTGCCCGCCGGCGGTGTGGCGCCGGGTTTGGTGGGTGGTGCGGCCTGGGCCTGGCCGGCGGCGGCCATCCCGGTAGCGACGACTGCCACCGTCGCCAGGGCGCCCACCAGAGATCTGGCGAGTCCCCTTCGTCGTAGATGTGACATCTCTGCAGCCCCTCACTGGTAACGACCCCGAGTTGACTCCCCCGAGTCATCTGGTGCAGAGGTGCAGGCGGGTTGGCGGTGCCGGTCATCAGGCGGATGGACCGGTACGGCGAACGCTGCGTGCCCCCCAGGTCGCGGCCTGTGACACCGCGAGCCTAACGTGGACCTTATGTGTCAGAACAACGTGGTAACAAGCACACTTCGTGAGCAAGATGTGACTAGGCGTGCACAGATCCAAGCAAAGTGGTCAAAGGTTGGCAGTTCGTTGACGATCCAAGGCAGAGGTTGACATCGTGATCAGATGGTCACCGCCCGTGTACCCGCCCCTGCGGACGTCGATCTGAACCCGAACGATCCCACCGGCCGCAAGCCGTACCCGCTGCTCATCGCGGTCGCGGCCTCCCCGGAGGAACGGGTCCGGCTCGCCGAGCTCGTCGACGACGTCGCGCCGCTCCTCCTCGTTTCCAGTCTCGACGAGCTCCGCAAACTGCTCGTCCCGGCCCAGCAACCACCGCCGGCCCCGGAACGGCCCGAGCCGCCGGACCCCCCGGAGGTCGACTCCAGCTTCGCGAAGACGTCGGTGGGTGAGCCCGATGCCGACGTACTGACCATTGATCGACTCCGGTCGGTCGCCCGGTGGCGCGGTCACGAGGTGCAGCTCACCGAGCTCGAGCACGACTTGCTCACCCGGCTGATGACGGCGCCGCTGCGGGTCTGGACGTACGACGCTCTGCATCAGACCGTCTGGCGCAACCGGCACCTGCGTGGCACCGCCGACATCCACTCGGTGGTCAAACGACTCCGCCGCAAACTCGACGAGCTCGGCACCACCGTCACCATCGACGCCGTCCGCGGCACCGGATTCCGCCTCACCGATCACCAGCGCCCGACCGTCACCAAGCTGCGCGCGGGGTAGTTTCGGGAGCTGTGACGTTCTCAGCGCTGAGCCATCTCGAGTGTCCCAAGTGCGGCCGGACGCACGACGCCGATCAGGTGATCGGGTTGTGCCCGTGCGGATCACCTTTGCTGGCGCGGTACGACGTACCCGCGGTGAGGCTGACCAAGGACGAACTGGCCGCGCGGCCGCCGGACCTGTGGCGGTACCACGAGCTGTTGCCGGTGCGTGATCCGGCGAATGTGGTGACGCTGGGGGAGGGGATGACACCGCTGCTGCCGTTGCCGCGATACGGCCGGGAGGTCGGGGTCGAACGGCTGCTGATGAAGGACGAAGGGCTGATTCCCACCGGCACGTTCAAGGCGCGAGGTGCGGCGGTCGGCGTGTCCCGCGCGTACGAGGTCGGCGTACGGAAGATCGCCATGCCGACCAACGGGAACGCCGGCTCGTCCTGGGCCGCGTACGCCGCTCGCGCGGGGATGACGGCGTTGATCGCGATGCCGATGGCGGCACCCGAGATCTGCCGGCGCGAGGTGAAGGTGGTGGGGGCGCAGCTGCACCTGGTCGATGGCCTGATCGGTGACGCGGCGGCCTTCATCCGGGAGCAGGACGGGTACTTCGACGTCTCGACGCTGAAGGAGCCGTACCGGATCGAGGGCAAGAAGACGATGGGCCTGGAGATCGCCGAGCAACTCGGCTGGCGGCTGCCCGACGTGATCCTCTACCCGACCGGCGGCGGGGTCGGCATCATCGGGATCTGGAAGGCACTGGTCGAGCTCCGGGAGCTCGGCTGGATCGACGGCCCGCTGCCGCGGCTCGTCGCCGTACAGTCGACCGGCTGCGCACCGATCGTCCAGGCATGGGAGAACGGCCTGCCCGAGAGCGAACCCTGGCCGGAGGCCCGGACAGTTGCCTTCGGCATCACAGTGCCCAAGGCGCTCGGCGATTTCCTCGTCCTGCAAGCGATCGCCGACACCGGCGGCTGCGCCGTCGCCGTCGACGACGAAGCCATCCTGGCCGAACAACACCGCCTCGCCGAACTCGAAGGCGCCTTCATCTGCCCCGAAGGCGCCGCCACCTTCGCCGCCGTCCGCCACCTCCGCAAGTCAGGCTGGATCCACGCCGGTGAACAAGTCGTCGCCCTGAACACGGGCACGGGAATCAAGTACCCGGAGACTGTTCCTCTTTGACCTCGGTCTCCCGCGTCGGCCGGCGTTGCTGTCTGCTCATCAGGACCAGACCGGCGACCACACCGAGCGGAAACCAGAAGGCGAAGCCCGGTGAGGCGCTGGACCACTCACCGCCAGGCAGCATGAAGATCACCGCGAACGCCATCAGGGCGGCGGATGGAAAAAAGAGCCGTTCGGCGAGGTCTCGGGGGCTGTACCACTGCCACAGCAGTCCCGCCGCGAGCCCTGCCAGTGCCAGCCCGCCCGACCAGAGCCGCTCCGTTTGGCCGATCACCCGCGCTGACTCGGGCACGAACATGCCGATCAGTGAACCGACGGCGATCGGCAGGATCCATCCCGTCCGCCGCCGTGCCTGCGCCGGCACCCGCTCGAGAACTGACATCTTCGCCCCCACTCTGTTGGTGGGGCCGATCATCTCAGGCTTGGCCGCGGCGGACGGCGAGGATGTGGGCGGGTTCGCCGTTGGGGTCGAGCCTGACGTAGTTCTGCTGGCCCCAGCGCCAGGTGGCTCCGCTGATCTCGTCGTACACGGTGAAGGTGTCCTCGGGGCGCATGCCGAGCGCGGCCATGTCGAGGTGGACCATCGACTCGCGGACCGAGTGCGGGTCGGTGTTCACCACCACGATGACGGTGTCACTGTGCCCGTCCGGCGCGGTGGTCCGCTTCGAGTAGCACATGATCGCGTCGTCCTCGACCGTGTGCAGCGACAGGTTGCGCAACTGCTGCAGGGCCGGGTGCCGGCGGCGGATGTTGTTCAGCAGGGTCAGGTACGGCGCCAGCGTCCGGCCCTCGGCGGCAGCGGCATCCCAGTCCCGCGGCCGGAACTGGAACTTCTCGGTGTCGAGGTACTCCTCCGACCCCGGCCGCAGCGCGACGTGCTCGAACAGCTCGAACCCGGCGTACACACCCCAGGTCGGTGACGAGGTCGACGCGATCGCGGCCCGGATCTTGAACGCGCCCGGCCCGCCGTACTGCAGGTAGGCGGTCAGGATGTCCGGCGTGTTGACGAAGAAGTTCGGCCGCAGGAAGTGCGCGGTCTCCTTGGTCAGCTCCTGCAGGTACTCCTCCAGCTCCCACTTCTCGTTGCGCCAGGTGAAGTACGTGTAGGACTGGTGGAACCCGACCTTGGCCAGCTCGTGCATCATCGGCCGCCGGGTGAACGCCTCGGACAGGAACACCACGTCCGGGTCGGTCTTGCGGATCTCGCCGAGCAGGTACTCCCAGAAGTTGACCGGCTTGGTGTGCGGGTTGTCGACCCGGAACACGGTCACCCCGTGCGAGATCCACAGCCGGACGATCCGCAGCACCTCGGCGTAGATGCCTTCGGGGTCGTTGTCGAAGTTGATCGGGTAGATGTCCTGGTACTTCTTCGGCGGGTTCTCGGCGTACGCGATCGAGCCGTCCGCCCGGACGCTGAACCACTTCGGGTGCTCGGTCACCCACGGGTGGTCCGGCGACGCCTGCAGGGCCAGGTCGATGGCGACCTCGAGACCGAGTTCGCGGGCCCGGCCGACGAAGTAGTCGAAGTCCTCGAAGGTGCCCAGCTCGGGGTGGATCGCGTCGTGCCCGCCGTCCTCCGAGCCGATCGCCCACGGCGAGCCGGGGTCACCGGGCTTCGGGTCGAGGGTGTTGTTCGGGCCCTTGCGGAAGGAGTGGCCGATCGGGTGGATCGGCGGCACGTAGAGGATGTCGAAGCCCATCCCCGCGACCGCCTCCAGCCGCTCGGCCGCCGTACGGAAGGTCCCGGACGTCCACTGCCCGGTCGCCTCGTCGTACTTCGCACCCTCCGACCGCGGGAAGAACTCGTACCAGCTGCCGTACAGCGCCCGCTCCCGGTCGACCCACACCGGGTACGTCTCGGACGAGGTGATCAGCTCGCGCACCGGGTACCGCCCGAGCGCGGCCCGGACCTGCGGCGAGATGCCCGCGGCCAGCCGCGCCTCCGGCGGCAGCGCGCCGTTCGCGAGCGCCTGCGCGGCGTCGCTCAGCGTGGCCCGGTCAGCCCGTACGGCGGGGGGCACACCGGCGGCCGCGCGGTCGAAGAACGCGGCGCCCTCGGCGAACATCAGGTCGACGTCGATGCCAGCCGGGATCTTGATCTCGGCGTTGTGCCGCCAGGTCCCGTACGGGTCGCTCCAGCCCTCGACCGCGAATGTCCACGCGCCCTGCTCCTGCAGCGTCACGTCGACCGTCCACCGGTCCGTGCCCTGACCGACCGGTGTCATCAGCATCCGTCTGGTCTGGCCGTTCGGCGAGGTCAGCACGACGTTCGCGTTCACCGCGTCATGGCCCTCACGGAAGACCGTGGCCGCGATGGTGAACGTCTCGCCGACGGAGGCCTTGGCCGGATACGCTCCGGCGTCGACGGTCGGGGTGACGTCGGTGATCGGGATGCGCCCAGTCATGGCGTAGACGAACCTTCGCTTTCCGATTGCGGATCCGGTCGGGTGGGGACGTACCTGGAACTACAGCACTGACGTTAGCGGTTCCCACGGTCTCCACGTGACATGCAGGGGTCACGGTTCGGTCCACACCATGGAACGTTGGTGACCAGCCACTGAAAAGGCTCTGCAAAATCTTGCTCGTGTTGCAAGATCGATGCATCCCGAACGTGCCGTGCTGGCTTTTGGCTTGTACGGTGTCCCGGTGCGAGCGATACGACGATTCTCCGTCCGCCCTGTCCTGCCCGAGCAGCTGACCGGGCTGGGCACCCTGGTGAACAACCTCCGCTGGGCCTGGCACCCGGAGACGCAGGACGTCTTCGAGGCGGTCGACCCGCAACTGTGGCGGAGCACCGGCGGTGACCCGGTCAAGCTTCTCGGTGAGGTCCCGGCGGCCCGGCTCGACGAGCTGGCCAACGACCAAGCCTTCCTACGCCGGCTGGAGCTGGCTGTAGCCGACCTGAACGGCTACGTGACCGACGACCGGTGGTTCCAGACCGAAGCCGGCTCCCCGGTCAGCTCGGTGGCCTACTTCTCCCCCGAGTTCGGCATCACCCACGTGCTGCCGCAGTACTCCGGCGGTCTCGGCATCCTGGCCGGTGACCACCTCAAGGCGGCCAGCGACCTCGCCGTGCCACTGATCGGTGTCGGCCTGCTCTACCGGCACGGGTACTTCGCCCAGTCGCTGAACCGCGAGGGCTGGCAGCAGGAGCGATACCCGCTGGTGGACCCGGACGGGCTGCCGATCAGCCTGCTCCGCGACGGTGACGCACCGGCGACCGTCACGCTGACCCTGCCCGGCAACCGGCAGTTGCACGCCCAGATCTGGGTCGCCCAGGTCGGCCGGGTGCCGCTGCTGATGCTCGACTCCGACATGGAGGAGAACGAGCCGGCCGAGCGCGAGGTGACCGACCGGCTGTACGGCGGTACGACGGAGCACCGGCTGCTGCAGGAGCTCCTGCTCGGCGTCGGCGGTGTCCGCGCGGTCCGCGAGTACTGCCGGATCACCGGCCACCCGGCCCCGGAGGTGTTCCACACCAACGAGGGTCACGCCGGCTTCCTCGGCATCGAGCGGATTCGCGAGCTGGCCGCCGACCAGGGCCTCGACTTCGACACCGCGCTCGAGGTGGCCCGCGGCGGGACCGTGTTCACCACCCACACCCCGGTGCCGGCCGGTATCGACCGGTTCCCGGTCGAGCTGATCCAGCAGCACTTCTCGCCGGACGCGTTCGGCGAGGGTGTCCCGGTCGACCGGATCCTGGAGCTCGGCGCCGAGGACTTCGAGGGCGGCGACCCCGGCGTCTTCAACATGGCGATCATGGGCCTGCGGCTGGCGCAGCGGGCCAATGGTGTGTCCAAGCTGCACGGCGTGGTCAGCCGGGGGATGTTCTCCGGGCTGTGGCCGAGCTTCGACGCGACCGACGTACCGATCACCTCGATCACCAACGGTGTGCACGCGCCGACCTGGGTGGCCCGGGAGCTCAACGGCCTGACCTTCGCGACCACCGACACCGCCGAGACCGACGGGATCTTCGCCGGGCTGGACGACACCACCGACGCGCAGATCTGGGAGACCAAGCGGATCCTGCGGCAGCGGTTCATCGACGACACCCGGGCCCGGGTCCGGCAGTCCTGGCTGAACCGTGGCGCCAGCGAGGCCGAGCTCGGCTGGGTCGACTCGATCCTCGACCCCGACGTGCTGACCGTCGGCTTCGCCCGGCGTGTTCCGTCGTACAAGCGGCTGACGCTGATGCTGCGCGACCCGGCCCGGCTGAAGGCGCTGCTGCTGCACCCCCAGCGGCCGATCCAGATCGTCATCGCGGGCAAGGCGCACCCGGCCGACGAGGGCGGCAAGAAGCTGATCCAGGAGATGGTCCGGTTCGCCGACGACCCGGAGGTGCGGCACCGGATCGTGTTCGTGCCCGACTACGACATCGCGCTGGCCCAGCCGATGTACCCGGGTTGCGACGTCTGGCTGAACAACCCGCTGCGCCCGTACGAGGCATGCGGCACGTCCGGCATGAAGGCGGCGCTGAACGGCGCGCTCAACCTGTCCATCCGCGACGGCTGGTGGGACGAGTGGTACGACGACGAGTTCGGCTGGGCGATCCCGTCTGCGGAGGGGATCGAGGACACCGACCGCCGCGACGACCTCGAGGCGCACGCGCTATACGACCTGATCGAGAAGCAGGTCGCGCCGCGGTTCTACGACGGTGAGGTGCCGGGTCGCTGGATCGAGATGCTGCGGCACACGATCAAGGAGCTCGGCCCGAAGGTGCTGGCCACCCGGATGGTCCGCGACTACGTCGAGCGGCTGTACGTCCCGTCCGCGCAGTCCTCGCGCCAGCTCAACGCGACGTACGACGGCGCGCGCGACCTGGCCGCGTGGAAGAAGAAGGTCCGGGCGGCCTGGCCGCAGATCCGGGTCGACCACGTGGAGCTCCAGGGCCTGGGCGACGTACCGCAGCTCGGGACCAACGTCGGCATCCGTGCCTTCGCCGCGCTCGGCGACCTGTCCCCGGCGGACATCGACGTCGAGGTGCTGCACGGCCGGGTCGACTCCAACGACGAGATCACGGACCCGGTCCGCGCGTCGCTGTCGCTGGCGGAGACGTACGACGGCAACCGGCACCGGTACGAGGGTGAGCTGAAGCTGGACCGGACCGGCCCGTTCGGCTACACGGTCCGCGTCGTGCCGAAGCACTCGGGTCTGGCCAGCCCCGCCGAGCTCGGCCTGGCCGCGGGCCCCTCCGACCCGGAGGACCCGTCCACTCCGGATCTGCCGGTCGGCTCCGAATTCTGACCGCGTAGATGGCCCCGCCTGCCTCACCAGGCGGGGCCCTTCGCGTTAGTTGCTCCTCTTCTTGCGCAGCAGTCCCCACGGTCTGAACACCGACAGGACCACGGCGAACATCAGCAGCGCCGGCGAGACGATCGGCGGGTAGATCATGTCGCCGATGGGTACGGCGAGGTCGCCCGCCTCGGCCCGGTCGGCGATCTCGGCCACACCCGGTCGCAGCGACACGAGCACCAGCGTGCTCAGCAGCAGGTTGAGGCCGAGCTTCACGACCACCCACCAGTACTTCGTCAGCCCGTCGTCGGCTGGGCGGAGGGTCTCGACGTACTGCGAGCGGTGTAGTTAAAGGGCTTTCAGGTGGTACGCCGGGTGTCGTCGGGGGACTGTGGTGTCGCCGGTGGTTGGGCGGCTGTGGTGTCTACGGCTCGGGTGGGGCGGGTGTGGTGCCCGCCGGATGTGGGCGGTTGTGGGGCGGGTGTGGTGGCTGCCGGGGAAGGGCGGGTGTGGTGTCGCGGCTCCGGGCTGCGTGAGTGTGCTGGTCGTGGCGGTGTGCGTCAAGGACGCCTTCGGCGTCCCTGCGGGATCTTCGACCCTTGACCCACACCGGCTCGATCGCGACCGTCCTGGAGCCAGGGGCGAAG
>NZ_JBEZZH010000009.1:0-289966 GCF_040639075.1 Kribbella sp. NPDC023972
ACTGCGACCGGGAGGTCGTGGGAGAGTAGGACGCCGCCGGACATTCACACTGTTAAGGGCCACCCCAATGGGGTGGCCCTTAACAATTCCCCCCAGAACTGCTGGCACCGCCAGCGCTGTCGGCTGTCAGCTGCTGCCGACGCCGGCCACGGCTGCCGCGCACCGGGCGTTGTCCCGCGGCCGTTGTGCACGGCTGTTGTCCGCGGCCGGCGCGTACGGTGACTGGTGTGCGGTCGCTGGCGCTCGCGCTGGCTGCTGTCCGCTGCCGATGTCCACGGCGTTGTCCCCACGCTCGCTGTCGATGACGGGGGCGCCCGATCGCTGCCGCTTGCGCTGGCTGTTGTCCGCCGCGGCCGCTGTTCACCGGAGCTGCCGCTCGCGCAATCCAGCCGCCGTGCACGGTCTGGCTGGGGCGCCTGAGGCCCCGCACCCAGCCGGCGGGCATTGCCCGGATCGTGTCTACCGCCGGGACGCCCGCTGGCCACGGCGGGATCGCCCGATCGCTGCTGTGCGGGCGCTGCCGCTTGCGCTGGCGTACTGTGCGGGGCCGCGGCCAGTGTCCGACGGTCTGCTGATCCGCTTGATGCAGCAGGTCGATCGTCCCAGCGAGCACAAGACACAGCACCGCGCGGCATAGAGCAGAACGGCATAGTGCGGCGCAGAGCGTCGCGGCTGGACGACGCGGCTCGTTACCGCAGTGCGAGAACCTGGGGCCAAGCCCCGGTCATGAAGGCGTCGAGCTCCGCCATCCTTCGTAACGAGACGACGCGGGCGAGTCGACTGGAACTGTTCCGCCAGCAGGAACTAGCCGACGGCGGGCTGGTAGAGCGAACTTGTGGCTTTCAGCGTGGGTACTGGTGGGGTCGGCCGACCCTGCCAGGCGTGCGCGCCGCTTGGGCGCCTCACCCGTACGTCGTCGCTACACGCCCTGACCGCCACTGCCGGCGCGAGCCCATGGCCCAAGCAGCGCTCCCCGGCGCGGACAAACGCCATGGCCCTGCACAGTAACGGCTGGCTCATCGCGGCGGAACCTGACGCCGTGCGGTTCGGGAGAGATCGATTCCTTTGTGTGGTAACGGCGGTCTACATGAGAGAGGCGGGCCCGCGGGACGGGTCGATCTCTCTCATGTACGACGAGCAAGAAAGGCTGATCGCCAATGAGCGTTCCCGCGACTATGCGCGCGCTGCAGCAGACTTCCCTCAACGGACCGCAGGACATGCGCTTGATCACCGGCGCGGTGGTCCCTGGCCCCGGGGAGGGGGAGGTCCTGATCCGCGTTGCCGCCGCTGGCGTCAACTTTGCCGACATCTCGAAGGCACGCGGGACGTTCCTGGACGGGCCCCGGCCACCGTACCTGGCCGGGTTCGAGGCGGCAGGCGAGATCGTCGCGGTGGGCGAGGCGGTGACCGGTCTGCAATTGGGAGACCGCGTCGTCGGCGTCGGAAATGGTGCTTTCGCCGAGTACATGGTTCTGCCCGCGGCCGCGGCGATGCCGGTGCCGAGCGGCTGGACGGAACAGGAGGCGTTGGGGCTGGTCGTGAACTGGCCAACCGCGCTGGCCGCACTCAAGCCTCTCGGCGGCATCACTGGAGGGCAGACCGTGCTGATCCACGCCGCGGCGGGCGCGACCGGACAGGCCGCGGTCACGATGGCCAAGCATTACGGTGCGACAGTCATCGCCGCCGCCTCGCCGGGTAAGCACGAGACCGTGGTAGCACTGGGAGCCGACCACGTCCTGGACTCCCTCGGTGGCGACCTCGCTGCCGAGGTGCTGCGGCTGACCGGCGGCGTTGGCGCCGATCTGGTGCTGGAGTCGGCGGGCGGCGCCACCTTCGACGCCAGCCTCGCCGCGGCCAAGCGGGTCACCGGCCGGGTCGTCGTCTACGGACTGGCAGGCGGCGAAGGCTCGATCACCAACTGGGACCTGGTGTACAAGCACCAGGTCCACGTCATCGGCCTCAATATCGGCGTGTTGATCCGGACCGCGCCGCAGATCTTCGGCGAGCTCATGGGTGAGCTGTTCGCGCTCATCGCGGCCGGCGTGCTGACCCCCGGCCGACCCACCGCGTACGACTTGGCCGATGGCCCGAAGGTGATCGCGGAGCTGGAAGCCAGGGCCACCGTCGGCAAATTGGCCCTGCTGCCCTGAGAGCCCCAGGCACCGAGCTGGTGACATCGCACACCGGAGGCTCCCATGACAGGAGTTGAAACAGAATGACCGCGACCGCGGAACCGACCGCCAAGCAGATGGCGCGATTCGTCGTGATGTACGACGTCCCCTCCGACGTCGACGCGTTCGAACGTCACTACAGCGGTGTCCACATCCCGTTGGCGAAACAGTATCCAGGCCTGCGTCGTTACACGCGGAGCCATGAGCCGGCAGCCGTGATCGGCGAGCCTTGCTACATGGTCGTCATGCTGGACTGGAACGACATGGCTGCGCTGCAAGCCGCACTCGGGTCCGAGATCGGCCATCGCATCGCCGTGGATGCCGCGGTGAACCTGGCCCGCTACGCGACCTTCCGCGGCCTGATCCTGCAACTCGATGAGGTCTGATGGCGGACGCCGCCTCTGCGAAAGGGCGCCCGCGGGGTCGATGGTGGCTGAGGCAGGCCTCGGGCTGTCGGCGGCGTCATGTGGACCACGCCCAGACATGTCGCAGTACTAGGGTCGCGGCGTGACATCGCATCTGCGGGCGGCACCGAATCAAGACCGGTTCACCGCCGAGACCGAGCGGTTCCGCCGGGAGTTGTTGGCGCACTGCTACCGCTTGGTCGGCTCGGCGCACGACGCCGAGGACTTGGTGCAGGAGACCTATCTGCGGGCGTGGCGGTCGTACGCCGGATTTGAGGGCCGGGCGTCGATTCGGTCCTGGCTTTACAAGATCGCCACCAACGTCTGCCTGACGGCGTTGGAGCCCCGGCGGATCCGGGTGCTGCCCTCGGGTCTGGCAGGCCCGTACGACGGACCCGATCGTCCGCCGAGTCCCGTTGCGGCGAGCGAGGTCTCGTGGCTGGAACCGTTGCCGGACGCATGGATCGCTCCGCAAGCCGACGATCCGGCCGCGGTCGTGATCGCGCGCGAGTCGCTGCGGTTGGCGCTCATCGCGAGCCTGCAGCACCTGCCCGCCCGCCAGCGCGCGATCCTCATCCTGCGGGAGGTGCTCGCGTTCTCCGCGGCTGAGACCGCGGAGATCCTCGACACCACCACCGCGGCGGTCAAGAGCGGTCTGCAGCGCGCCCGGGCCCGGCTGGGCGAATTGGAGCCCGAGAAGCTGCTCGAACCGACCGATCAACGGGCACGCGCGCTGCTCGACGGCTACATCGCGGCCTTCGAGCGCTCCGATGCCGCCCTGCTGGAACAGGTGCTGCGTACTGACGCCACGCTGGAGGCGACGCCATTCCGCGACTGGCAGTCGGGCCGGACGATGTGCATCCACGTGCTGGGCGCGTACGTGCTGGGCACACCGGGCGACTGGCGGATGATCGCCACCGCCGCCAACGGCCAACCCGCCGCCGTCGTGTATCACCGGGATGCAGATGGTGTGCTCCGAGCCGACGGCGCCGTGGTGCTCGCGGCGACTGTCACCGGCGTCTCCCGCGTGATCAAGTTCCACGATCCCGCGCTAGTCACGACGTTCGGCTTCCCGGACGTGCTCGAGCACTGACCCGCCAGCCCGCAAACGCCCACAGAGGCTGGGGGCAGCCAGCGGTACGGCGCTGTGCCTCGGCGGTGAGGTGGGCCAGCCGGTCACGGCCAGCGCGCGGCGTCCACTGGACCGCTGAGCGATGGTTGACGACCGAGAAGGTGCTCAGGTCTATCGATGGTCAATAGGTGCCGTCGCCTCCAGGAGCTGTTTGCGGTGTGGGGTGTAGGTCCACCAGGGGCGGGCGGGGTTGCCGTTGGCTTGGTCGACAGCGGACATGATGGTGTCGAGGAGGCACGGGTCGTGGCGGCGGTTGTCGATTCGGCACATCGTGTCGTAGAGCTCGACGGGGTCCTGGCCGACCAGTTGGTCGATCCGGGTGATACCTGCGCGTTCGAAGTACGCGGCGACTGACTTTCCGACGTTCATCAGGTCGGTGAGGTTCGAGGTTGTGCTGAGGTGTGGCATGTCTTGATCGTCTCGGAAGCCAGCGGGACCTGTCTTGAAGGATTCGGACGTCGGGGGTTCGTAGGGGTCGGGTATGCAGCGTGCGGTGATGGTGTTGATTGTGGGGTTGCCGGGAGCCGACAAGACCACGATGGCTCGGCGGTTGGAGGAGGAGCGGGCGGGGATTCGGTTTACGCCGGACGAGTGGATGGAGCCGCTGTTCGGCGTGGGTGACGACGGCGGGCGCCGATGGGTTTTCGGGTCGCAGTTGCTCTGGGGTGTCGCCGCACGTGCGTTGTCGCTGGGGGTGAACGTGGTTCTGGACTATGGATGCTGGTCCGAGACCGAGCGGGATCTGTTCCGGAACCGGACGCACGAACTCGGTGCGCGTGCGGAGATCGTCGTACTGAATCCGCCGCTGGAAGTGCTGTGGGAGCGGTTGGTGGCGCGCAATGCGGCAATGCCGGAGGGGACGTTTCACATCAGCCGGGAGGCGTACAACTCCAAGTTCCAGGCTCCGGATGCGGCTGAGTTGGCGCGTTGGGATCACCAAGTCGTGGTGATCGACGTACCGGCGGGCTAGCTCTCGGGGGAGATCCCGACGAGCGCGGCGGCGGCGCAGATGTGGACGGGGGTGAGGTCCGCTGGGGCGACCGGAGCCTGGAGAAGGGTGCCGCGTTCGAACGGGGTCAGGTCGATGTCGATGCCGTGAGCACCTGCTACGAGGCCGCGGACGTACGTCAGCCAGCCCATCATCGGGATCCCGCGCCGGAACACGCCGGCCGCGGCGGCTAGCTCGGTGTCGGCGATGCTGGCCCACTCGGGCTCCCAGATTGTCACGACGGCGCGGAGCACCTGGGCGAAGCGCTCGGACTGGGCGAGGGCGTCCTCGTCACTCCAGTGCAGCGTCAGCTGGTCGGAGACGGTGGTAAGAGTCCCGCCCATCGACAGGTCGAACAGCCATGGGAGGTCGCCGGTGCTCTGCAGGTGCAGGCGGGTGGTGCTCGAGCCGTTCGCGAGGACCTTGGTGGTGGCCTCGACCATCTCCTGCAGTGGGGTCGAGGCGTCGGCCTCGAGCACGTGGTAGCCCCACCGCTCGTCCTGAGTCCAGATGTGTACGTCGGGGAACGCCACGGCGACCGCGGTCAGGGTACGGCCGACCCGGAGGGCGCGGTGCTCGACGGACTCGTCTCGGTGGGTCCACTGGGCGCGGAGGAGCCAGGATGCCATTCACGCCCTCCGATCACGAGCCGGCCGGACCTGCGCAGCAGACGGTACGCCGGTGGTCGCACGGTTGGCCAGAGTTCCGCCTACGCGGCGTGAGCAGCCTGGGCGGTTCTCCGGGTATTCCACCGGTCCAGTTTGAAGCACCGACAGGTCGGCGGTCAGCACCGGGGTCCGGTTTTTGCAAATACATGACTGAAGTGGGGTGACGCCTGTGTGGGAGCGCTACCGCAGACGCCCGGGGTTCCAGGCGCCGTGCGATGAGGTCGCAGGTGGTGTCGAGCGGCCCTGAGGTGGTCGTGGGTGGGTTGGTGGGGATGTGAGGTACGCCGTGAGCCGGGAAGCGGATCGCGGTGGGGCCGAGATGGTGCGGTGCTGCCGGCCTGGGCCACGCGGGCGCGGTGAACGGATGGTGGCGTGGTTTGTGGGCGAGAGGTGCCGGTGAGGTGGTCAGCAAGGCGCAGGAGGGGGTCGACGCTGATGTGGTGTGGTCGCCAGGCGGTGGTGTCGCCTGGCGACCGAACCATGCGGGCAGTTGGGGTCAGGCGGCGGGGCGGTTGGGGATGAGGCGGCGGCGTAGGTGGGGCTTGAGGATGGCGGGTGGGTTGTAGGCCATGTCCAGGGTGCCGATATCGGTGCCGGGGGGAACGATCTTGTCGATCTGGTCGAGGAGGTCGTCGGTGAGGGTGACGTCGACGCCGGCCAGGAGGTCGTCGAGTTGCTCCATGGTGCGGGGGCCGATGATCGCGGACGTCACGCCAGGGTGGGTGATCGCGAACGCCATGGCCAGGTGGGTCAGCGGGATCCCGGCGTTCTGGGCGAGGTCGATGAGCTGCTCGACCGCATCCAGGCGGCGCTCGTCGCTCAGGTGCCGGAAGCCGAACTGAGACCGGTGCGTGCTGTTCTGCCGGTTCTTCCGGTAGCGGCCGGTGAGTAGGCCGCCGGCGAGCGGGCTCCAGACCAGGGTGCCCATGCCGTACTCCTCGACAGCGGGCAGGACCTCGCGCTCGATGCCGCGGTTGAGGATCGAGTACGGCGGTTGCTCGGTGCGGAACCGGGTCAGGCCGCGCCGCTCAGCGATCCAGTGGGAACGGACGATGTCCGAGGCGGGCAGTGACGACGTACCGATGGCCCGGACCTTGCCGGCCCGGACCAGGTCGGTGAGCGCGGAGAGCGTCTCCTCGAGGTCGGTGTCGGGATCGGGCTGATGAATCTGGAACAGGTCGACATAGTCGGTGCCGAGGCGGCGCAGTGAGCCTTCGAGGGCACGGATCAGCCAGCGGCGGGACGCACCCGACTGGTTGGGCACGACCGGGGTGGCGCCGCTCGGATCGAAGTTCACCGGGAACCGCGCCTTGGTGGCGAGTACGACGTCTTCGCGGCGGCCCTTGAGCGCCTTGCCGACGATCTCTTCCGACTCGCCGCGGGAGTACATGTCGGCGGTGTCGACGAAGTTGATCCCGGCATCCAGTGCACGGTGGATGATCCGGATCGAGTCGTCGTGGTCGGGGTTGCCGACGGCCCCGAACATCATGGCGCCGAGCGCGTACGGGCTGACCTGGATTCCGGTCCGGCCCAGGGTGCGATACCGCATATCTGTTCTCCTGAGGTTGTGGTCGACGGGTACTACGCCTGAGCTACTGCTCGCTCAGGTCGGAGACGCGAACCCGGTCCGAAGGGGGTTGTTTCTGGGGCATGCCGCCAGTCTGCTCGGAGTCGTCCGGACTCTGAATAGTTGTCAGTCCGTATTTCTTGCGCGAGAGTACGGATATGGCCACTGATCAGCTGTCCGAGGTGTTCGACCTCGTCGAGGTTCGCGGGGTGATGTCGGGCGGCTTCGCGATGCGCGGCCCGTGGGTGACCCGCACCGCCTTCAGCGAACCGCTGAAGTTCATCGCGATGGTGTGGGGCCGGGCCCGGCTGACCACCGATGGCATCGACGAGCGGATCGAGCTCGAACCGGGCGACGTCGCGATCCTGAACAATCGGTCGTGGCTGGAGCTCGAAGGCGGCGCCGGCGACGGACCGCGTCGCGAGATCGTGCCCGAGCGAGGCTTTCCGTCCCCTCCGCTCATCGGTGCCGACAGCGAGACCGACGACATCGTCATCGGCGGCCGGATCGAGCTCAACCCGGCCGGCCAGGCACTGCTGCTGCAGGCACTGCCGCCGGTGGGACATGTCCGGGGTTCGGCTGCCACGGCGGCCAACCTGCGCGGGAGTCTGCACCGGCTGTACGACGAGGTCACTGCGAACCGACTGGGTTCCGCGTTCGCGATCCGCCAGCACAGTCAGCTCGTGCTGCTCGAAGTGCTGCGCGCGTACATCGACCAAGCCGATTTGCCGCCGGGATGGCTACGCGTGCTGGCCGACGAGAGGCTTCGGCCGGCGCTCAGCCTCATGCATGCGGAACCTGGAAAGCCGTGGGGTCTGGAGGAACTCGCACGTGCCGCGGCGATGTCGCGTACGTCGTTCGCCGAGCGCTTCCGGACGGTGGCCGGCCTACCGCCGCTGACCTATCTCAACCGGTGGCGGATGGTGCTGGCGCAGCGCGCACTTCGGGACGACGACGTCCGGGTCGGATCGCTGGCCTTCGACCTGGGATACGCGTCGGAGAGTGCGTTCAGCACCGCGTTCAAACGAGAGGTGGGCGAGTCGCCGTTGCGGTACCGGCACCGCGTGCAGGGCGAGATGTCCGCCACGCCCGCGGAAGCGGCGAGTGGGCTCTAGGGGGTGAGAGTCGGGGTCGGGAGGTCGAGGGTGGGGGTCGGGCCTCGGTAGGACTCGAGCCAGGTGCGGAGAAGTTCAACTCGGTCGGCGTACTCCTCGTTGCCCTTGACGACCGGGGCCTGGTTGTACGGCATGGTGTCGGAGCTGCGGCGGAGCTTGACGTACAGGCGGGACGAGGCCAGGGCGTACCGCTCCATGTCGTCCTGCAGGGCGCCGATGACGGTGATGTTGCGGTCGCGGCCGATCTGCTCGAACAGGGCGACGGCTTCGCGGCGGTGCTGCGAACCCAGGTTGCGGCCCAGCTCGTCGAGGATCAGCAGCAGCGGTCGGTCCGAGCCGCCGGCGAGGGCCGCGGCGCAGACCAGCTTGACCGCCTTCTCGTCCATCTGGGCGGTGTTGCCCTTCACGTTGAACGCGGAGAACGGCCCGCCCTCCGAACGCCGCCACTTCGGCGTGACCGTCCAGCGCCACGGCTTGTCGGGCTCGGCCGGCGGGTCGGGTTCGGGGAACTCGAGCTTCGCGCCGTAGCCGCCGTACTGCTGATCGAGGCGGTCGAACTCCTGCGACACCAGGCGGAGTCGCGCTTTGATGCCGTCGGCAAGGGATGCGCGGTGGGCGCGGGCCGTGCTCTCGGCCTCGGCGAGTCCTTCGCGGGCGCGTTCGAGGGCCGCGTTGCGTTCGGCGCGCTGGCTGGCGATCTGCTGTTGTTGCAGGCGGTCGAAGGTCTCGTGTTGCGCGAGGTGGCTGCTCAGCGTCCGATGCAGAGCCGGGACCAGGCCGACGCGGGCGCCGAGTGTGCCGTTCGTCCAGCCGTCCGGGCCGTTCAGGATCTCCCACAGTTCGGTCGGGATCTCCTCGCGCGATCGGGCGTTCGGAAAGCAGCGGCGGATGACGTCGTCGAGTTGCGTACAGGCCTGGTGGTTCCAGTCGGCCGTCGTACGGCGCTGGGCGTCATCCGGCAACCCGAGGATGAACTCCTCGGCCTCCGCCGGCGTGGATCCCCAGGCGGTGGTCCGCCCGGTCAGGTCGAGGGAGGTTTGCTCTTCGAGGAGAGCAAGCCGTCGGGCGGTCAGGTCGTCGAGGAGCCGTTCGTGATCGCGACGGGTCGCCTCGAGGTTCTTGAGCCGTTCGTCGCGGACGAGTTGCTGGCCGGCCGCGGCCTCGGCGGACTCCTTTGCGGCCTGGAGTTGCGGCGCGAGCGAATCGCGGTCGGACTCGTGCCGGTCGATGGTTTCGCGCAGCGCGAGGATCTGCTCCTGCACCGATTCGGCGTCGGCGAGCGCGCGGGCGGCCGCCGTACGACGCTCTGCCTGCTCGACTCGGGCACGCGCCTGGTCGAGGGCCGCGGAGGCGACGGAACGGGCCTCGACCGCAGCTTCGAGCCGACGGCGGGCCGCCTCGATTCGCGCCGTCCGGCCGGTCAACGGCTCGTCGAACTGGCCAACCGCCACAACTCCGGCGACGTCGTCGATGTTCTCCTTGGTCGCACGTTCACCCAGCGACGCGAAGAAGGCATCCAGCTTGAAACGCTTGTCGGCGGATTTCGGCCCGCCTCGCCCACTCTTGCGCTCACCCGGCCGATTCGCGAGCACCAGCAGGAACCCGGCGTACCCAGCATCCGCCAACGCTGATGACGCGACCGCGGCGTCGCCGAAGTCGATGACGACGGCTTCCCGGTACGGCGCGAGTCGCGGCTCCCACTCGGGACGCTCCGAAGCCGACAACTCGGTGATGTCGGTCAGCGCGCCGCACTCGATGCCCGCGTTCTCCAACACCTGTTGCTGAGGCGCCGACACTGTCTGACCGCTCTCGGCCTCACGCAGCTCGGCGGTCGCGAAATCGACCGCGGACCGGGCGGCGTGGTCGCGCCCGATGTGCTCCTCGAGTACGGCGCGAGCCTCATCCTGCTCCGCGGCGGCCGCGGCGAGATCGCGACCGTCCGCCGAACGTCCCGCGTCCAGCAGGCGCCGGTGCTCCTGCCCGAGTCGTTCGAGTTGCTCGCGCACCGAACGCTGCGCCAGGTCGAGCTCGCGGTCCCGTGCGTCCAGCTTGTCCCGCTCCTGGCGGGTCAGCTGGACGTCCCGGAGCAGGACCTCCTCGTTGCCAAAGGCATCGATCTCGGTGTCGACCGCTTCACGTCGCGCCTCCTGCTCGGCGACGCGCTCATCGAGTACGGCGAGTTCCTGCAGGATCTCGCTGTTCCGCGCGTCGCCGTCGATCAGGTGCCGCGCGCAGCGCGCCTGCCAGGACTCCTTCGCGGCGGCCAGCGCCTCCCGGGCCGCGGCGCGCTGCAGGATGCCGGCCTCGACCGCCGCCATCTCCTGCTCCCACCGCTGCAGGTCGGCCGTCGCCTGTTTGGTCGCCTCGCGCTGGGTGTGCTCGGCGGACCGGTGCGCCTGCTCCTGCTCGAGCTCGTGGTCGAGACCGGTGAGCGTCGCGATCGCGTTGAAGATCCGCGCCGGGCCGAGCTCGTTCAGCGGCTCGGCCAGCAGGTTCGCGGTCGGGCTCGACCGGACCGACGTCGACAGGAACGAGACGCACCGCACCTGGCCGCCGTACAGAACCGTGGACAGCTTGTTCGCGTGGAAGTCTGTGCGGCCGTTCGAGTGCGGCAGCGCCGACCAGAGCGCGTCGGCTCCCGCGGCACGCTCGGCCTCGGTCGCGCCGTATGGGACGTGCAGGCCGTTCTTCCAGCGCAGGTCGATGTACGACGCCTTGCGGTTGATCCGGATCCACACGGTGATCGCGGCCGCCTCGATCTCGGCCAGGTCGGTGAGCTCGGGATCGGAGAAGACGCCGATGATGTAGCCGCGGTCGACGTTCGACCAGTTGCCCTCCTGACCGGCGGCCTCGGCAGTGAACAGCAACTCCGACGCGCCGGGCGCACCACTGGTCAGGCGCCACTGGTCGTCGGCGTGGAGCAGGCTTAGCGCCGCGATCCAGGAGGACTTGCCCGCGCCGTTCGAGTCGGTCGGGCCCTGGCCGGCGACCGTGACGAGCCCCTGGCCGACCATCGGGATCGGGTGCGTCGACAGGCGGGACAAGTCCACAACCTGAACGCCGAGCAGCACTTTCGACCCGAGGATGTCGAACGGACCGTCTTCCACCGGAGTGCTCATCCATGTCCTCGCTTCGCTCCGGGCGCGGATGAGGCACAACACGCGCTGTGCTTGTCGATGACCTCGCTCATGCGTGTCCTCCCGTGGTGTCGTTCGCTGTACGCCGCTCAGCCGCGTGCTCGGTCGCTGTCGCGCCATCCGTGAGAGCGCCCGCCGTCGTGCCGGCAGGCGGACCGTCGCCGGTCGTGCCTTCCGGGGAGCCGGCCGCCGACGGGCCGGAAACCTTGCTCTCGTCGCGTGGTTGGGCTGCGTCGCCAGGTGGGTTGGGGGCTTGGGGCGTTTCGGCCGTCGTGGTCCAGGTGCCGTTGCGGGCTCGGATGGCTTCTGCGATGGGGCTGGCCGGAGCTGCGGCCAGGATGAGTTGGTCCTGCAGGCGGCGGCGTGCTGCCGGGGTGAGCCGTTGGAGCTGTGGGCCGGGGATGTAGCTCGGCCCGCCCGAGTGATCACCCGACAGTTGGATCAGCCCGGCTGCGCGCAGGCGCTGCAGGGCGAGGCGACGTTCCTCGCCGCTGATCCTGGTGGTGCGTAGCTCGTCGACCGTGGTCGGGCGGGCCGACTTCCAGCTGTCGCCGGTCAGGATCCCCTCGCTGCGCGGAATCGCGACCGAATGGATCAGCACGAGAACGAGCACCGCGCGGTCGACGACCGACAGCGGTTGCCAGCCTTGCGCGGCTAGAGCCGCGGCGATGTCGTCTGCATAACCGGATGTCCAGTGCGTGCCGTCGACGTGGACCAGGGTCCGCCCGATGAGCTTCAGCATTCGCGAAACATGTCGACGTAGGGTCACGTCGCGCAGTCCGGCCAACTGCACCTCGGCCACCGGGTGAGCGGCGTACGACACCGCGCTGAAGGCAGCCAGCACCTCATCACGCGCCCGATCGCTCAAGTCCTGCAGCAGCGGATCGAACAACGCATGCTGCTCAGTCATCCGCCACCGCCGTACGACGTCCGCCCGGAGGCTCGGCGGCGGCAGGTAGCGGAGGTTTGGCGTCGGACAAACCGGTGTCGTCGGATGCGCCGGTGTCATCGGATGCAGGTAATGGATCGGGGTCGGCCTCCTGGGGCGGAGTGCTGCTGAGGACCGCCGCGGGTGGGTCGGGCAGGTGACGGCAGAGGTCTCGGAGGGTGGCCAGATCGGCAGAGTTCCACGTGATGACGCGTGGGCCGAGGCGGACTTCGCCGGCCTTCTCGTTCCAGAGCAGCCAGTGGGTGGCGTGCAGGCGACGCAGACTCCCGATGATTAGCGTCAGATCGCTCGACTGCTCGGGTCGTCCACGCATCCCGGCGTACACGGATCTGACCTGGGCGAGTGTGCCGACGGAGCCGGGCCACGCCGGTCCGCTGCGATCCGTCCAGCAGCACGCGACGCAGATCGACAGGACACGCGCGGTCTCGTTCGGCTGCTCGACGGCGACCGGGGGAGTGTCCAACTCCTCGAGCACGGTATGGCCGGCGCCGGACGGCAACGTCGGCACCAGCCACACCGTCGAGCCATCCGGCGATGCGGCACGCGTGAGCCCGGCCACGGCAGGCGTATCCGGCGCAACCTCCAGTGGGCCCGCAGACTGCACCTTCGCCCACCACAACGCGTTGTAAAGCCGCCGCTCGACGGCCTCCGAAGACGGCGTACTCATCGTGTCACCCGCCTGAACACGCCTTCGGTCGCCCACGGCGTCCCGGCGGTCGGGTCGATCCGCATCCCGTCCGACCACACCAGCTCGTACTCGAGCTCGTCATGCAGATGCGCCGCCGTCAGCTCGGCCAGCACGCGCCGCGCCGTGACCCAGTCGCCGGCCTCGTCGACCACCTCGACGATGTCGACAGATGGGCGCCCGGCGAGCACTCGCTCGGCCTCGGCCCGCAACTCCTCGCGATCCGTCGCGGCTGCCGACTCCGGCGCGACCACGTCATCCGTCGGCCGCGGCGGCGCCATCCGTGCGGTCCCGGTCCGGCGACCGGTCTCGACCGCTTCCACCATGGTCTGGGGTGAGAAGTCCGGCGCGGCCGCGTCGAACAGCAGCCCGTCGAGCACGCTCGCCAGTACGTCGGGCTCGCTGCTCCGTGTGAACGTCAGCCACGTCTCGATCGGCAGTAGTCCGAGTGCGCGCGTCGTACCGGCTCGCTCCACCAGGCGCCCGGCGGCGAGCTGCACCGCGTCCGCGTAGGCGGCCAGTGCCATCCGTAGCGACGTACAGGCGCGATGTAGGGAAGGCCAGCGGTCGAGGACGATCCGGTGGACCTTCTCCGCCTGCTCGATCAGCCGCTCGTTACCCCAGGCGAGTTGTGCGTTCTCGCGCAGTTGGGCGGTCGTGCTGGTCGAGACGAGGATCGCGAGCTCGTTGCCCAGGAGCCGGAACACCTTGGTCAGCCGCTCGGTCGACGCCAGCCCGTCGCCCTCGGTCGCGCCTGGGTCGCTGACACTGTGCGCTTCCAGCGTGAGCAGCTGGTGCAGCTCCGCCTGGCCGCCCTGCACCGACATCCGGCGGAGGAACATCAGCATCACGTACGGCGCGAAGGCGGCGCGGTGGCGCAGCTCGTTGGGTCGATCGACGAGCTTGGTGATGGCGCCGTACTGCCGGAGCACCTCGAAGCGGCGCACGATCACGTCGTGTGGATAGGCCCGGCAGGCGAGAGTCGCCTGCTCGACCGTGAGGCCGTCGCTGCCGGCCTCGGCGAACGCGTCCAGGATCGCCTGGTCCACGTCGAGGAGCTCCGGGTCGACGATCATCGCGCCGGCCTCGCGGGCGAGCACCGCAAACACCTGACGGTAGACGCGCAGTACGGCCGCCTCGGCCTCGGCGTCCAGCAATGTCGCGTCCATCGGTACTCCCTCCCGTGTGATAGCAGCCGGCTACCAGAGAAGGGACTCTAACCACCCGCGCCGACAGACCAAAACCCGGCTCAGCCGACCTGTGGACAACTGCAAAGTGGTGCTGGGGTGGCTTGCGCCGACAGACCAAGGCGGGCTTTGAAGGACGGGGGGTGGAAAACGGGGTGACTGGTTGGGTGCGGGTGCCTAGCATCCGTTGGGTGAAGAGAATCCTTGGTTGATGCGGTCCAGGTAGACCGCGTCCAGACCACGGCGCCTTCGGGCGTTCGCCACGCCGGCGCGGACCCACCACAGGGTCCCCGGCGCGCTTGCTGATTCTCTCCTTCCGGAGCTTGCACATGACCGTGCAGAACGCGCGCCAGATCGGCGCGCAACACCCCCGTGTCCGCGACCTGCTCACTGTCCGCAAGGACGGCGCACCCGGGCGGATCATGATCGAGGGCAGCTGGGAACACGACCGCCTGCTCGCCACCAAGACCCCGATCGAGACCTTCTTCTGGTGCCCTGAGGCCGGTACGACGTACGCCGCTGAGCGGATCGCCGAACGCGCCGCCGAGGTCTACCGCATCTCGGAGAAGCTGCTCACCCGGCTGGCCCGAAAGACCCGGTCCGACGGCTTGATCTCGGTCGTCCGGCTGCCTGTCTGGCGACCGGAGACGTTCCGGTTCACCAACTCGTCGCTGGTCCTGGTGGCCGACGGAGTCGAGTACGCCGGCAACCTCGGCACCCTGATCCGTACCGTCGACGCGGCCAACGCCGACTGCCTCGTCCTGACCAGGAGGCAGGCGCGGCCGAGCCACCCGGCGGTGTACTCCGCCAGCCGCGGCACCATCTTGTCGACTCCGGTGCTCGAGTTCGACGAGATCGCTCACGCGGCCACGTGGTTGCGCGGGCACGGTTTCCGCCTGCACCTCGCCGATCCAGCGGCCACCGGTAGCTACCGCGCTGGTGCGTACGACGGTCCGACCGCTTTCGTCGTCGGCTCGGAAGGCTCCGGATTGTCGAAGGCTTGGCACGAGCAGGAGTGTGAGGCGGTGTCGATCCCGATGCTCGGCCAGGCGGACTCGCTGAACGTCGCGCTGTCGGCGGGCATCCTGCTGTTCGAAGCGCGGGCTCGGAAGGAGGGGTGGTGACCGGCCAGGCAGAATTGCACCGCCACCGAAGACGAGGAGTGAGACGTGCCGTTCGAGCCAGGTGAGGTTGTTGCCCCGGGAGATCCGCGCATCGTCCTGGAGGGCCAGTGGGGCCACCAGCCGGGGGTGGCGATCACCGTCAACTCCGGCTCGCGGATCTCGTTCTCCTTCGCGGGTGAGCGGCTGCAACTGCTCTTCGACACGACCGGCCTCACCGTCGCGCCACACCTGTGGATCACGATCGACGACGGCGAGCCGAAACTGCAACTGGTCGAGCACCCGGTGATCGAGTTGTCCGCACCGGACGGGCGTCACCAGGTCGAGGTCGTGGTCAAGGACGTCAACGAGCACGTCAACCGGTGGAACCCGCCGTTCGAGTGCGCTGTCGTGTTCGCCGGGATGGTGCTGGACGTGAACAGCCGGCTGCGGCTGAGCGGCCGTCCGGGCGGCCCGCGGCTCGAGTTCTACGGTGACTCGATCACGCAGGGCGTTCTTGCGTTGAGCACCCATCCGGAGTCCGAGGGTGCGGACGGTACGGCGTCGTACGCCTATCTGACCGCGCGCGCATTCGGCGCAACGTCGTACCAGGTCGGCTTCGGGCGCCAGGGCATTCTCCGGCCTGGCAACGGGGACGTGCCGCCGGGGATGGAGTCGTTCGGCTGGAACTTCGCCGGGTCGCCGGCCGAGCGGGTCGAACCGTCCGACGTGGTCGTGATCAACCTCGGCGTGAACGACGAGACGCTGGCCCCGCAGCAGTACGCCGACTTCGTCAGGCGAGTGCGGTCGGCGTACCCGGGGACGACGATCGTGTCGCTGACTCCGTTCAGCGGCAAGCACGCCGATGCGATCAAGTCGGCGGTCAAGTCGCTCGACGACCCCAACGTCGTCCTGGTCGACTCCACCGGCTGGATCACCGAGGCCGACACCACCGACGGTGTCCACCCCTCGGTCCCAGGCCACGCCAAGATCGCCGACCACCTCATCACCGCCCTCGAGACCCACACCTCCCTCCGCCGCCGCTCCTGATCCCGCCAGTGCTTGCCGGGTACGGCGGGCCTGGTCACGATGAAGGACATGGCGGAGAACAAGTTCGCAAGCGTGGACGAGTACATCGGGTCGTTTCCCGCTGACGTCCAGGAGGTGCTCGAGGAGGTACGGCGTACGATCCGGGCGGTCGTGCCCGAGGCGGGGGAGAAGATCAGCTACCAGATCCCCACCGTCACGCTGGACGGTAAGGCGTTGATGTACTTCAGCGGGTGGAAGGAGCACATCTCGATCTACCCGATCCCGCCGGTCGACGACGAGCTCGCGGCGCAGATCGAGCCCTACCGCTCCGGCAAGGGCACGTTGAAGGTCCCGCTGAACAAGCCGATCCCGTACGACGTGATCACCCGGCTGACTCAAGCGTTCGTCAAGGCTCGGGCCTAGGACTCACCAGCTCTCGTGGGTCGGCGGACGGTGGTTGGGTCAGGGTCCAGTCGTTGAAGTGCTGGTCGAATCGGTACCAAAGCCTGTCAGCGCCCAGGCGGAGCTGGATCTTGCCCGCTGTGACGCGGTTGGCGTGGATGGTGGCGCCGGGGAGGGCTTGGGCCGCCTCGGCGAGAGCTTGTTCGTCGGTGTCGGCTGGTGCGTCGACGGCGGCTGAGAGACCGCCGGGGCCGCCCTGGCGCCAGGCGACTGCCCAGCTGGTGAGTTGGCGGGCGGGCACGCCGGCTCGGTGCGCCAGGTCGGCCAGCTCGGGCGTGCCGAGGAGTTGAGAGGCGCGGCGGGCGAGGTCTTGGTCGAACGTCAGGTGGAGGCCGCCGTCACCGTCGCCGGAGGCGAATTCCCAAGCACGCTGGGCGGCGTCGGTTGCCAGGGCGACCAGGTCGCGCACGTCCACACCAGACGAGCGCGGCGGGTCCAGAGCCCGGACAGCCGCCGGCAACCCCGGCGCCCCCATCGGCCGCGGCGGCACGGGCACAGGCACAGCCCAGCCGGATGCACCTGCCGCAGCGGCGCCTGCCGCGGTGGCCGGTTCGGCAGGCGTGAGGTGCCGGGCGAAGGCTGTTCTCGCCGGAATCCCCGGGGGCGGTGGTTGGCGGGCTGGGGCGCTCGGGGCCGTGGTGGACCGCCGGGAACGAAGGGATGAGAGAAGCTCGTCTCGCCGCCGGCCACGGAGGAGGAGTAAGGCGAAGGGGTCGTCGTCGAGAGCGTCGGCTACCAGGTAGCAGACGGCGGCTGAGTGTTTACAGGGAACGGCGAAGTCTGGACAGCTGCAATTGGTGAGGACTTCGCCGGCGCCCGGGAACAGATCCAGGCCGGCGGCGTGGACGTCGTCGACCACCTCAGGAGGTAGCTCACCATCGAGCAGCGCGGCAACCCGGCCGATCTGTGCCGAGACGATGTCGAGTACGGCGTCCCACTCGGCCGTCGTGAACGCCCGGATCCTGACCGTCACCTGGTACGGCGTGACGCGGCTGCCCTGGACCACGGCCTCCACCTCACCGGGTGAGACCGTCAGCTCGAGCACACTCCCGCGACGCGCGTACGAACGTCCACGCGACAGCCGATTCGGGTCGAGCCGAGCCCGTTGCTCCAACGCCTCGAGCCACGCCCGCCCCCACCACGTCGCCCCGAACGGCCGTCGGCTACCAGGTCCCCTGGCCGCGGGCAGTCCCGCATCCTCGCCCTTGCGCCGCCACCCCTGCCACGGCACCCGCTCATTCATCATCCTCACCTGCCAAAGACTGGGTGGCTGGAAGCGTCCCGCCCGAGCGGCCCACCGCAGAAGGGTTGTAGGCGCTCGCCGAGCCCGACTTGGCCGGCCCGGTCGACAGCTCCACGAGCTCGGTCAGCTCCGCATCCGACAGCTCGCTCAGCCAGGCCTCACCCGATCCGACGACCGCGTCGGCGAGGTCGCGCTTGCTTGCGATGACGGTGGAGATGCGGTCTTCCAACGTGTTCTCGGTGACCAGGCGGTGGACTTGGACCGGCCGGTCCTGTCCGATGCGATAGGCACGGTCGGTTGCCTGGTCCTCGACGGCCGGATTCCACCAGCGGTCGTAGTGCACCACGTGGGTCGCGCGGGTGAGGGTCAGCCCGACCCCGCCGGCCTTCAGAGACAGCAGGAAGACCTGAGCCTCCCCGGCCTGGAACTCCGCGACCAGCTGCTCCCGCTTCCGCACCCCGATCCCGCCGTGCAGGAACAACGACTTGATCTGCCGAGCCGCCAGATGTGCCTCGATCAGCCGGCACATCTCGACGTACTGGCTGAAGATCAGGACCGACTCGCCCTCGGCCAGGATCACGTCGAGCAGCTCGTCCAGCGCGGCCAGCTTGCCCGAGCGTCGCTCCAGCGGACCCGGCTCGTGCAGGAACTGGGCCGGATGGTTGCACACCTGCTTCAACTGCGTCAGCAGGCTGAGCACCAGCCCGCGCCGCGCGATGCCCTCGGCAGACTCGATCTTCGCCAGTGTTTCCTTGGCAACCGCCTGGTACAGCGTGGCCTGCTCCACCGTGAGTGGTACGACGACATCGTGCTCGGTCTTCTGCGGCAGCTCCGGCGCGATCCCCGGATCGCTCTTCCGGCGCCGCAGCAGGAAGGGCCGCGTCACCCGCGCGAGCCGGGCGGTCGCCTCCTCGTCGCGATACCGCTCGACCGGTACGGCGACATCGTGCCGGAACCGGTCCAGCGTCCCCAGCAACCCCGGCGCGGCCCAGTCCAGAATCGACCACAGCTCGGACAACCGGTTCTCCACCGGTGTCCCGGTCAGCGCGATCCTGGTTGCCGATGGCAACGTCCGCAGGGCCCGCGCCGTCCGGGACAACGGGTTCTTCGCATGCTGAGCTTCGTCCGCGACCGCGAGCCGCCAGAACACCTCACCGAGGGCGCGATGGTCCTGCCGCACCACGCCGTACGTCGTCAGCACGACTTCGTCCGGCGCGAGGTCGCTCAGCGTCCGCCCGGCACCGTGATACCGCCGGGTCGGCACGTCCGGCGCGAACCGCGCGAACTCCCGCTCCCACGTCCCGAGCAGTGTCGACGGGCACACCACCACCGTCGGTCCACGACCCCGCAGCTGAAGGTGCAGGGCGATCACCTGGATCGTCTTGCCCAGACCCATGTCGTCAGCCAGACATCCGCCCAGACCGAGGTCCGCGAGCTGGGCCATCCATGCCACACCCCGCCGCTGGTACTCGCGCAGCGTCGCCTGTAAACCGGCCGGCTCCGCGAACGGCACCGGCTCCTCGGCGGCTCGCAGCCGGGCGAGCATCGACGCCAGCGATCCGTTCGGATCGAAGGCGACCAGCTCGCCGTCGACCTCGATCGTCCCGGTCAACGCCGCACCGAGTGCCTCCGCGCCGGTCAGCTTCCGGGTGCCACCGCGGCGCAGCTTCCGCACCAGGTCGTGGTCGACGCGCACCCAGCGCCCGCGCATCCGGATCATCGGCCGCTTCGCCTCGGCGAGCGCCGCGACCTCCTGCTCGGTCAGCTCCTGTCCGTCCAGCGTCGGTCGCCACCGGAACGCCACGAGCTCGTTCAAGTTGAAGTCAGGCCCGGTCACCGCGCCTGGTGTCGGCGTCGCGACCGTCCCACGCACAGCCAACTCACCCGCGAACAACTCGGTCGGCCAGAGCACCTCGATCCCGGCGCCTTCCAACGCCGTACTGCCCTCCGCCAACTCTTCCAAAGCCGCGTCGTCGACTTCGACCTCCGACGGAGCCGCATCCCGCAGTGCGGCACCCAGCGGCGGCCAGACCCGGGCACCACGCCGCAACGCCAGCAGCAGATCGGTCTCCGCCCGCTCGCCGAGCGCGGCGAGGACCGCAGCCGGCGCACTCCACACGTCCTCGACGTCCACCAACAGGCTCGGATCGACGCCGCTGCGCAGCTGCAAGACCGCCCGGAAGTCGGCATCGTCGTCCGGCGGCTCGATCCGCAGCACCAATCGCGCTCCGGCCGCCTCGCTCTGCGCGGTCTCCTCCAGCCACGCGGTCGGCCCTGTCACCTCGACCGGCTCCGCCGAGGCGAACGCCGCGGCACCGGGACGTACGGCGACCGTCGCCGCAGGCGTCCGCACCAGCGTGTCCGCGATCGCATCCCAGAACGCCCGCACCAGCTGCTCCGGATCGACCAGCCGCACCGGCCGTGTCCCTTCGATCGGCAAGGCATGCCCGTACGGCGGGATGGCGGCACCGAGGTTCTTCAACCAGCCGCGATCCAACGGATCCAGCGGCGCCACCCGCCAAGCGCCGTACCCGCTCGGGCTGCGATCCGGGACGAGTCGTCCCCGCGCGATCAGCCCCATCCCAGCCAGCGCCGCCGCGCGCCAAGCCTCCCAGCTGGCCGAGTCGACGGATCGGTCCGATCCCTGGCCCAGCCGATCGAGCACCTCCGAGATGCTCAGCAACCGCGCCGGCACCGTCGTCCGCCGTACCTGCGAGCCCTTCGGCAGCACGAGCTCGACCGTCCCGTCCGCGACCTCGCCCGCCGCCGCCAGGTCGCCGTACAACGCCAACCGGCCCGCGCGCGGCGGGTCGGCTGGGACGAAGACGGCGTCGAACATGCCCTGCACAGTACGCCGGACCGCCGACAGATTCCTGCCCATCGGCGACACCTGTGGACAACCGCCGGATTTGACCTCAACTCACGTTGAGGTTGCAGTCTCAGAGCACTCAAGAACCCACAAGGAGCAGCCATGCGAGCAGCTGTAGTAACCGAGTTCGGCGGTCCCGAGGTGATCAAGACCCAGGACTGGCCCGACCCGGTGCCGGGCGCCGGCGAGGCCCTGATCGAGGTCGCGGTGGCCGACGTCATCTTCGTCGACACCGCGATCCGGCAAGGCCAGCACAGTGACTACTTCGACGTGAGGCCGCCGTACGTGCCAGGGAGTTCACTCGCCGGCACGGTCCGCGCAGTCGGCCCGGACGTGTCCACCGACTGGATCGGCAAGACCGTACTCGGCCGCGCCTTCGGCTTCGGCGCGCAAGCCGAGCTTGCCCGAGCCAACGCCACCGACTTGGTCGAAGTCCCGGCCGAACTCAACCTGGAAACGGCAATCGCGGTCTTCGGCGATGGCTTCACCGCACTCATGCTGGAGGACCTCGCTCCGCCGATGCAGGGCAAGGAGGTGCTGATCACGGCGTCCGCGGGCGGCATGGGTCTGCTCCTGATCCAGCTGGCCCACAGCGCGGGTGCACACGTGATCGCCGCGGCGCGCGGGCAGGCGAAACTCGACCTCAGCAAGGCACAGGGCGCGGACGTGGTGATCGACTACTCGAAGCCGAGCTGGGAGAAGTTGGTGCTCGAGGCAACCGGCAACCAAGGTGCGGACATCGTCTTCGAAGGCGCCGGCGGTCAGCTCGGCGCGACCGCGTTCACCGTGGTCAAGGACGGCGGCTGGTTCTCCGCCCATGGCGCCCCGAGCGGCGACTTCGCGGCATACGACGCAGACGACGCCGAACGACGCGGCATCACGGTGAAGGGCATCAACGATCTCAGAGCCGACACCACCAGTACGACGATCACGGGGGCCGACGTGATCGCCAGAGCCGTCGCCGGTGACCTCAAACCCGTGGTGGACAAGGTCTACGACCTCGACCACGTGGCCGACGCCCACACGGCCCTGGAGCAGCGCACCCTGCTAGGCAAGGCGCTTATCCGCGTACGAGGCTAGTCGCCGACCGGCTGGTCCGAGTGGTCGGTAACAGCAGGTGGGGTCGGGCGGGCCGCGACGATGCGGTTGCGCCCGTCCCGCTTCGCACTGAGCAGTGCGTTGTCGGCCGCGAGGACCAGCTGGTCCATGGTGTCAGCGACATCCGGATACACCGCTGCACCGAACGAGGCCGGCACACCGGTGATCACCGCAGTGGACGCAGTGGCTGTATCCACTGACACGCTCAACGTGCTGAGCCGGTCCCGGACCCGCTCGGCCACCTCCAGCACCTCAGACTCCGAGGCACCGGGCAGCAGCACGGCCAGCTCGTCGCCACCGACTCGAGCGACCAGATCGCCCTGCCGGACCTCCGCACGCACGCACTCACCGACCGCACGCAGCGCCTGGTCCCCAGCCGGGTGGCCGTAGGTGTCGTTGATCTCCTTGAACTTGTCCAGGTCCAGCATCAGCAGACCGACCGAGCTGCGCAGGGTCTCCGCACGAGCCAGCTCAGCCGGCACCGCACTGGCCCAGTACGCCGGAGTCGCCAGACCGGTCTTCACGTCAGTACCTGCAGCGCGCTGGAACTGCGGTAGCAGTAGGTCACGGTGTAGCGTCAGTACAGTCACCATCAGGATCGGTACCACCCACGGGTACGACGCCTGCAGCGCGGCAACCGCCACACCGAGTCCGAGACCGGCCACCACGACAAGCTGGTCGGCGAGGTCACCCAGGGCGCCGCGGGCGGTGGCGTCGGGGGAGGAGAGCAGGATCGCGCCGATCACCAGCGCGAAGTTCACCAGCCACCAGGTCGCGGCAGCACCCACCACGACCAGCAGCGTCCACGGCCCGGTCGGGACACGGGGCTCGGTCAGCAGGCCGCCACCACGCAGTACGCCGGCAGCGGCCGCGCTGGCCAGGATGAAAGTACTAGCCGAGAACACCTTGCGGTGCGCAATCGTCCGTCCGTAGACCCGGATCCAGGAGTACCCGTAGGACACGACGATCAGTGCGACCACCAGACTGAGCGGAAGCAGCAGCAGGCCGGCGAAGACCCAAAGACTCTTCAGATTGGTGTAAGGCGAAGTGTTCGCCGCCATCTCGCGTCGGCGCTCGATCCCGCGGGCTGACTCCAGATGGAGCACCGAGGCGGCTGCCAGCACCGCGAAAGCGGCCCACTCGGTCGGCCTGACGCCGGTTCCGGCGCCGGAGACCGTCGAGGCCAGAGCCAAGGCGGTGATTATGACTGCGACAGCGTCGACGCCGAGCACATAGCTCAGCGCAGGACGCGGCAACGACCAGAGCTTCCACCGGCGGGGTGGCACCCAATTGCTCCGACCGATCAGAATCATGGTGGCCTCACACGGATAGACCTGAACGGTTATTCCGTAATAGTAACTGCCCGTTCACGCGAGGTCATCCCCGGGCCCGCATAAATCCATCTGACGGATGGCGAAGGAAGGATCAGCACCATGTCGAAGATCAGCACCGGCAACGAGTGGTTCAACGGCGGCAACGAGTGGTTCACCGGCGGTGGGAACGAGTGGCTGCACGGCGGGAACGAGTGGTTCCGCGGCGGGAACGAGTGGTTCACGCAGAGTGGCAACGAGTGGCTCCGGCGGCCGGGCGGCTCCGGTAACGAGTGGTTCACCACCGGTAACGAGTGGTGACCGCCCGAACACTCCCGACATTTCTTTACTGACAATTTACGGAGTCCGTCCGGAGGTATTCCCTGAATCTCCGGACGCTCATCCGGTCGCCATTTCGGGGGAGCCGGTCCCGGATCGGCGGGCGCGTGTCCAGGCGGTGCCCGCCGCCAGGGCCGCCACCGCGCCCACGGCGCCCGTGACGCCCAGCGCGAACGACGGCGACGACTGGTCCGCGATCAGGCCGGCCAGCAGGATGCCGACGCCCTGGCTGCTCTTCAACGCCGTGCTGGCGACTCCGAAGGCCTGACCGCGCTGTGAGTCCGGCACGGCCTGAACGAAGGCCGCGCTGGTCGGTAAGTGGTACGCCGAGGCCAGACCGGACACGGCCCACAGCGCGACCGTGGGCAGCAGGCCCGGCGCCAGGAAGCAGACAATCAGTGGTGCACAGGCCAGGACGGCAAGCGGCCCCAGAATTCCCATCCGCCGCTCAGGCGGAAGCAGAGTGATCAGCCACATACCCGCGACAGCACCGGCCGGGCTCGCGGCGAGCAGCAGGCCGGCGGCTTCGGTCCCTCCACCGATCTCATGCGCGTAGGGGACCGCCAGACCCTCCACAGTCACGTAGAACCCGGCGATGGTCGCCAGCACGACCAGCGTGCGCAGTTTTGGCGTACGGGCGACCAGTGAGAAGCCGGAGGCGAGTTCTTTGAAGTAGGTGCCCGGTGGCTCGTTAGTGCCACGGGTCGGCACCGGGCGGCGTCGTACGCCGAAGGCTATGAGGGCCGCGGACAGCAGGAAAGTGGCGGAGTCCAGCAGCAGACCACCTGATGTACCCACTGCGACCACGACGACACCACCGGTGCCGAAGCCGAGCACCTGGCTGAACTGCACGACCATGTCGTTGGCAGCCTTGCCCAGCACGTAGTGATCCCCTGGCAGTACGGCGGGGAGCGTGGCAGCGCGTGCAGCGTTGAAGGGCGAACCGAAAGCCTGCACGGCGAGCAGGAGCAGGATGACGACCAGCAGCGGCAGAGCCTGAATCGCCATCGCTGCAACGAGAACGGCGCGAGCCAGGTCGGTGACGATCATCACAGTGCGGCGGGGGTAGCGATCGGCGAACCCGGCGAGCAGCGGCCCGAACACCAGGTCGGGCACGTAAGTCAGCGCATAAGTCAGGGCGGTGAGACCGGCGGACTCGGTGCGGTCGAAGACCAGCACGGACAGCGCGATCCGAGCCAGCTGGTCGCCCACGACGGACAGTACGCCGGCCAGGAACAACGCCCTGAACTCCGCGTGACTGAACACGTCCCGCCAGCGGGCACGCTCGATCACCCCACCCTCCATACTTTGACCTTAACCACAATCCGTGGCGTGACACCTCCCGCCTGTGACTGAAAGGGTTTCCCTGCAGCGGCAGGAGGATGGTTCAAAGGTTTGATCGCGGCGCATCAGTGCCACATGGTGAACCCGGTGGCGCCCGATTTGGATGAAGGTTCTACTCTGGAGATCTCTGGTACCGGGGTCTGGGCGGGGCGGCCCCGACCCTGGTACCGGAGCTCTTCTTTGTCCGGCCCCTGTCGTCGGCCGGTCCGACAAAAACTGTCGGTGGCGCCCGGTAGCGTTCTCAGTGCCAGGGGCGGCTCCTGGACGTGCTTCCTTCTCCTTCACCAGGCCAAGTAGCGCGTTCGCTCTCCGCCCCTGGCGCGTTCTTCCATGGAGTCGAGCCGGAGCCACTGGGGAGGTGCCGTGATGCCGGATCAGCACGCGCAGGCCGCCGTACTGCTGCGCCGCCGGCGGCTGGTCGACCCGACCACGCTCACTCCATCGGTCCGGCGTTCCGCCTGGCGATGGCTGCGTCGCCCGCTCACGATCCAGTCGGGGCTGTCCGCTCTGCAGGCCGAGCTGGTTCAGCGCGGCTTCCTGTTGTCTGTGGCGCTGTATCGCCACTGCTCCGGTTTGTCGGCGCCTGCTCTGGCGGGCTTCGGCCGCGCGTTGCTCGAGCTGCTCGACGCGGAGTCCGGGCACGACCAGCAGCATGTGCCACTGTTCCGCGGCTTCCCGGAGAGCGTGCCGGGCAACACCGAGGCTTTCTACATCAACAGGGTCTTCGCGCGGTTGCTGCAGGAGCCGGAGCAGCCGTGCGTGCTCTGCGGCGATGCGAAGTCGGTCCACGCCGTCTCGCCCTGCGCGCACCTGGTCTGCCGGACGTGCTGGGACGGCTCCGCCTTCAGTGCCTGCCCGTTGTGCCTGCGCCGGATCAATCCCCACGATCCGTTCCTGAAGCCGTCGTTCGACGAGGTGCAGCCCGCCCACGTGCGCTCCGACCGCCTGCGGTTGCTGACCGTGGCGCCGGCCGACGCGGTCCGGACGACAGTCGATGCCCTGCTGGTACGGCGCTCGCCGCTGTCTGCTGTGGATCGTGCCGATCTGCAAGTTCTGCTGTCCGAAGCGGACCCTTCGTGGCTGCCTGACGAGATCCCGGTCCGGGAGACGCGGGCGCTGGTCCTCGCTCACTTCCTCCGCGACCACCCTGAGGTGATCGATCGCGCCAGTACGGCGACCGATGTACTGCGGCTCCTCTATGCACTCATGGACGCCGACCCAGGGTTGCGGACGCCGCCGGTCCGGCGGAAGTCGTTGCCGCGGGCAATTCGGCGGCTGGTGCTGGCGCGGCTCGACCGGTTGCCGGCCGAGACCTTGATCGAGGACATGCGCCGGCACGAACGGGCCTGGAAGCGGATCGCGGAGAACCTGCACCCGTTCGAGTTCGCGACGCGTCACCCGCTCGCCGCGCTAGCGTTCGCGGTGCTGCGCCGTACCAATCTCGATCTGAGCACGGCGGCAGGGCGAGCGGTGGCGGGGGAGGCTGCCCGGCATCCCTTTGTCCGCGTGGAGGGCGGGCGGCTGAGTACGAGCACCTTCGCGTCCCGGGTCGAGGCTGCTTTCGAGACCAGGCCTGGGCATGCGCTCGACCTGTTGCGGCAGCGGCCGGGGGAGTTGGTACGGCGACTGGTGCAGCTGGCGCGGGCGTTGCCGGCGGATCAGCACGGTGCGCTGGTGGATGCGTTGGCGACGGCTGTCTCGGACGTGTCGCCGGTGGTGCTCACGGCGGCGCTCGGTCAGGTCCGCACGCCACCGGGCGATCTGCGGCTGTTCTTCCCTCGTGGTGGGACCGCACGGATCTGGACGTCGGTGGACGAGCGGGAGCCGTTGCCGACCGAGCTCGCCACCGCGCTGTCCGGCGTACTGGTGGGGGAAATGTTGCGGCGGGCAACGGGCTTGCCGCGCTTGCGGCGGGTCTTCCTGGACGAGGAGCTTGCTCGGCTGGCGGCGCCTGGCTCGGAGCGAAGTGCGTCGTCGACGTTGCTGCGGATGACGCGGGGGAGTGCGGTGCCGATCCCGCAGGACGAGTTGCTGCGGTTGTTCCTGCACTGGGTCGAGCCGCGCGGGCGGCGTGTGGATCTTGACCTGTCGGTCGCGGTGTTCGACGAGGGGTGGGGCTTTGTCGGGCTGTGTGACTACACGCGGCTGCGGTTCGACCAGGACGCGTTGGTGCACTCGGGTGATCTGACCTCGGCGCCGGGGCCGCATGGGTCGACGGAGTTCGTGGATCTGGACCTGCGGGCGGTGCGGCGGGTCGGCGGCCGGTACGTGCTGCCCGTCGTGTTCAGCTACAACAACGTGCCGTTCGACGAGCTCGAGCGTGGGTTCGTCGGGGTGATGCGGCAGCCGACCGGGCTGTTCGATCCGGCCGCGGTTGGGGAGCGGTTCGACCTGGCCGGGCCGGCGAAGATCCTGCTCCCGTTCGGCGTGGACCTGCAGACGAAGGAACTGCGCTGGTACGACGTCAACCTCAGCGCGGCCGGGTACGGGCACAACATCGTGCGGTACGGCCGTCACCTGGCGCTGATGGCGGCGACGATGGAGGAAGTGCACGGCGCCGGGGACCGGGTGAGCCTGTGGGAGGTCTGCTGCTGGCACGCCGCCGCGCGGTCGGACGAGGTCGTCGTGCGGTGTGCAGACGGCTCGGTGGTCGGCTACCTGCGGGATCCGGCTGAGGATCTCTCGACTTTCGCCCGCCGCCTCACCGCCCGGTTGGAGCCGGACCGGGCCTGGGACCAGGACGCCGCCGAGCGTTCCGACTTCGCCGCCGTACTCAGCGCTGACATCACTCCACGGGCAGGCGCCCAGGTCTACGCCCTCCACCCCCAGCTCCTGGATCCCGCCACCCACACCCTCATCGACGCCCCCCACCTCCTGACCACCCTCGCCCCCGACACCCGAGCCCAGACCCCCGCAAACCTCCCCAACTGACCCCCGGGGCCTGCGGGTCAACTCCAGAGCGCGACCGGGCGTCAGCACGGGCACGCTGCAGCCCGGGTATGCACAGGAGCGTGGGTGGGCGCGGAGGGCGGGTCTGCACAGCAGCGTGGGTGGGCGCGGAGCGCGGTGTACAGGTCAGCGTGGGCTGCACGGAGGGCGGCGTGCGTATGTGTGGGCGCCCGAGGGCGGGTGCGGAAGGCGGGCGCGGCGGGCGGGTGTGCACGTCAGTGTGGGCTGCACGGAGGGCGGCGTGCGTATGTGTGGGCGCCGAGGGCGGGCGCGGAATGCGGGCGCGGCGGGAGGGTGTGCACGTCAGCGTGGGTGCACGTCAGCGTGGGTGTGCACGCAGGGCGGCGTGCATGAGTGTGTGGGCGGGCGTGGAGGGCGGGGTGCACGTCAGCGTGGGTGTGCGTGGAGGGCTGGTGTGCACGTGTGTGCGGGCGGGGGCCGCGGTCGCGAGGCTGATGCGCAGACCCGCGCCGTCCTCGCGAACTGGTGCGCCATCCGCGCGGGAGCTGAGTGCACCTCGCGCCCCCGCCGCGCTCGCCAGCCGGTGCGCCCATCCGCGCATGTGAGACGACGTGCACTCCGCGTCGTCCCGCCGCGCTCGCCGGCTGATACGTCCACCCGTGCTCTGGCGCCCACCCGCGCCCGTGAGCTGACGTGTACACCCGGTGGGACTAGCGGGGTGGGGGTTGGCTGGGGAGTTTGACAATTCTGTGACGCGGGGGGTCTTTTGCTTTGGCTGGCCGGGGAGCGGGGGTACAACGGAATTGACTGCGAAGGGAGCCACGAATGACATACGACGTGGTGGTGCTCATCGAGCGGGAGATGAGCGAGGGCGACGCGCGCCGCGTTGCCGCCCTGCACGCAAGGTACGAGGAACCCGTTCAGTACCACCTGCTCGTCTCCAGCCATCCGGAGAGTGGATTCGGTGGCCCGATGGCGTTGCTGGGGTCGAGTTTCGCCGACGTGGCCGGTCTGACCGCCGCCTCGCCCGTCGCCGAACCTGTCACGGCCCCGCCCCCCACGAGATTCGGTGCGACGCTAACCTCATCCGGCCCGCCGGCTGTGAGCAGGTCCAGTACGGCGGGAACGCTCGCTGACCCCGCTGTCGACCTGGCGTCGGTGATCGAGCACAGTTCGCGCCGGCTTCGAACAGTCAGCGGACGTCCGGTGCACGTCTCCATCACGCACGGCGAGGTCCTGCTGGCCTTGATGACCCTGGTCAGGAGAACCGAGTGCCACGAGGTCGTGGTGGTCGCCTGGCCGGAGACGGCCGCGAGCTTCCTCTGCTCCGACTGGACCACGAAGGCCCGCAAGGTCCTGAAAGTCCCCCGAGTCCGAATCCTCGAGCACGACACCTGACCCCGGCTGACCGGTTGTTTGACCGCTGACCTGCTGTAACCCGCCAGCGGTCAAACAACCCGTCATTGGCAACCAGTCACAGGCAACCAGTCATCCGCCAGCCACCGTCGATGTGGGTCAGCCGCGGCAGGCTGTCCACAGGTTCAAAGTGGACGGCGGGGGCGTGGGCCTAATGCGGCATGTTCTTGGGTGTGAATGGAAAACTCAAGGTGATTGCGGCTGCCCGCGGCGGCTGGTTCGCGCGGGACGACGTACTCGCCGCGGGGTATTCGGACGCCGAGATCCGGAGTCGGGTGGCTTCGGGCCAGTGGGTGCGCCTCACGCGCGGTGCCTATGCCGAGCCCGGGTCTGAGGTTGAGGCCATGGCTAGCTGGGATCGGGAGGTGTGGCGGCACGTTCGCACGGCCAAGGCTGTCTACCAGCGTCTTGGCGGGCGGGCTGTGGTGAGCCACCAGTCCGCACTGCTGCTCCATGGAGTCACGGTGTCTGAGCTCGAACTCACGCGGGTGCATGTGACCAGGCTGACGGGCAGCGGACGGTCCGGTGACTCCGTTTGTCAGCACGCGGCTCGTCCGCCGGTTTGTGAGTGGGCCGAGGTAGATGGCGTCCGGGTGACACGTGGTGCGCGAGCTGTGGTGGAGGCAATTCGCGCAACGTCGTACCCGGTTGGTGTGTCAGTGGTCGATCTGGCGCTTCGGCTGCGTGTGGCGACGGTGGAGCAGTTGAGCGACGCTCTGGAGCTGTTCGCCAACCGGCCCGGCATCAGGTCGGCGACCAGGGCGGTCCAGTTCGCCGACGGCCGGGCAGAGTCGGTCGGCGAGTCACGGCTGCGGGTGCTGCTGGCGGAGCTCGGGTTCCCCGCCCCGATCCCGCAGGCCGAGATCTACGACACCTCCGGCCGGTTGGTCGCACGCGTCGACTTCCTTTTGAGTGACTGGGGCGTCGTGGTCGAGTTCGACGGCGCCGTGAAGTATGGCGGTGGTGCTCCGGCCGCCCTGATCGCGGAAAAGGTCCGCGAGGACCGCCTGCGCGACCTCGGCTACGAGGTCGTCCGCGCCACCTGGCCAGACCTCAACCACCCACCCCACCTCCGAGCTCGCCTCGACCGGGCGATCAACCGCTCGCGCCCGTCGTCGCTGACGGGTTATGTCACCACTGGCGGGTTGTAACACGCCATCGGTGACACAAGACGCCAGCGACCACACGGCCAGCGACTGGGAGACGGCAGCTACCGGGCTCAAGTCGCCGTGGGTTGGTGGGGGAGGCGGACTGAGACCGTGGTCTCGCCGGGGTGGGAGGTGATGGTGATGGTGCCGCCGTGGTGTTCGGTGATGATGCGTTGGGCGATGTCCAGGCCCAAGCCGGTGCCCTTGCCGACGTCCTTGGTGGTGTAGAAGGGCTCGAAGGCCCGGGCGACGACCTCCGGCGACATGCCTGGTCCGGTGTCGGTGAACTCGACCACGATCCGGTCGCCCTCGGCCCGGGTGGTGATCCGCAAGGTGCCGGTGCCGTCCATCGCGTCGACCGCGTTGTCGATCAGGTTCGTCCACACCTGGTTCAGTTCACCGGCGTACGCGTCGATCCGGGGTACGTCGGCGCCGTACGCGCGGATCACCTCGATCCCGTCGCGGAGTTTGTGGCCGAGCATCACCAACGTGCTCTCGATGCCTTCGGTGACGTCGATCGTCTGGATCGAGCCGCGGTCCATCTGAGAGTACGAGCGCACCGCGGCGACGAGCTCGGAGATCCGCCGGGTCGACTCCTTCACCTCGCCGAGCAAAGTCGACGTTGCGAGCGTGCTCGCGACCCACTCGAGTCCCGGCTCCAAAGCGTCGCCCAGGACCGACTCGGCCCGTTCACACCACTCAAGAGTTGCTCCGGCGGCGGCCAGTGGCGGCGCGATCAGCCAGTCCCGCTCGATGTCGTGCCGATCCAGCCATTCCGAGATCGTGTTCTCGGCGTCGGCCAGGTCGACCGGATCCGGAGCCGTCGTATCCGACGAAGCCACCTCGACCCGCAGCTTGTCCAGCGCGCTGAACTGAGCGGCCGTGATCTCGCCCTCGGCGAGCCGGGCCAGCGCGGACAGCAGCGACGTACAAGCAGTGTCGAGGGCGCTGACCGAGCGGGCGGCCGCGGCGGCGGGGTTGTTGATCTCGTGCGCCAACCCGGCCGACAGCGTGCCCAGGGTGATCAGCGCGTCCCGCTGCCGCGCTGCCGACTCGATCGCGCGCGCGGTCCCGTACACGCCCTTGATCAGATGCCCGCCGAGTGGGAACCAGTCGTCGATCCGCTCGCGCAGTACGTCGGCCGGCACCCGGAGCACTCGCCCTTCGGCGATTCCACGGCCGGAGGCGAGGTAGACGCCGTGCTCGTCCCAGGCCCGGAACCCGCCGGCCCACCGGCCGGGTACGTCGATCTTGCCCATCACGGTGTCCTCGCGCCCGATCTTGCGGTGCAGCGCGATCGCACCGTCGACGAGCACCCACCAGAAGTCGGCCGGCTCGCCTTCGTGGAACAAGCTGGCACCCGGCTCGATCGGGACCTCGGTACTGCCGTCGATCAGCTCGCCCAGTTGCTCGTCGGTCAGTCCGGCGAAGAGCGGGATCCCGCGCAGGTCGGAGATGTTCATCAGACGGTCGCCAGGTAGCGGTGGACGAGGTAGACCGACATCGCGCCTTCGCCGACGGCGGACGCGACGCGTTTCATCGAGTCGAGCCGGACGTCGCCGGCCGCGAACACCCCCGGCAGGCTCGTCTCCAACGCGTACGGCGGTCGTGTCAGCGGCCAGCGATCCATCGCGACCAGCTCCGGCCCGGTGACGATGAAGCCCTTGCCGTCACGGACCAGCGTGTCACCCAGCCACTCGGTCCGCGGCGAAGCACCGACGAAGACGAACAACCAGCTCGCCTGCACTTCCTCGATCCGGCCCGAGGCCCGGTCGGCGAGTGTCAGCGACTCGAGATGCCCATCGCCACCACAACCGGTGACCACCGTGCGGCAGCGGACCTCGATGTTCGCGGCGGCGGTGATCTTGTCGACGAGGTAGCGCGACATCGACGTCGTCATGGTCTCGCCACGGACCAGGAGCACGACCCGCTTGGCGAAGCGGGCCAGGTTCAGGGCCGCCTGACCCGCTGAGTTCGCGGCACCGACGACGTACACCTCGTCGCCCTGGCACTGACTCGCCTCGCTGGCCGTGGCTCCGTAGTACACACCGCGGCCGGTGAGGTCGGCGAGTCCGTTGACGTCAAGGCTCCGGTACGAGACGCCGGTCGCGATGATCACTGAACGAGCCTCGATCTCGCCGGATCCCTCCAGCAGTACGGCGTGCACCGGTCCGCGCGACTCGAGTCCGACGACGCCTCGCGCCAGCACCATCTCGGCACCGAAGCGGGAGGCTTGCGCCACTGCCCGGGCGGCGAGGTCGGAGCCCGTCAGGCCGCGGGGAAATCCGAGGTAGTTCTCGATCGCCGCGCTCAACCCGGCCTGTCCGCCGGGTGCCTCGCGCTCGACGATGACCGTGCTCAACCCCTCGGACGCCGCGTAGACGGCTGCGGCCAGTCCCGCGGGACCGCCTCCGACGATGCACACGTCGTACAGCGGCTGCTCGGCGCGGGTCCGCAGGCCGAGGGCGGAGGCCAGGTCGACTGTGGAGGGGCAGCGGAGGGTGTCGCCCTCGGGGACGAGGACCAGCGGAAGATCGTTGTCTGTGGCATCGGCCAGGTCGCGCAGCCGTTGCCCCTCGGCGTCGCGCTCGACGTCGTACCAGCGATAGGGGACGTGGTTGCGGGCCAGGAAGGTCTTGATGTCGTGGGCGCGGTCGGACCAGCGGTTCCCGACCACGCGGACGTCGGAGGTGTGCTCGGGGTTCGCTTGCTGCCAGTCGCCGAGCAGGTCGTCGACGACGGGGAACAATTGGTCTTCCGGCGGGTCCCAGGGCTTGAGCAGGTAGTAGTCCAGGCCGATGTCGTTGATCGCCTTGATCGCGACCTCGGTGTCGGCGTACGCGGTGAGCAACAGATACTTCGCGGTCGGTGCCTGTTCCCGGGCGCGTTCGAGCAGTTCGATGCCGGTCATCCCTGGCATCCGCTGGTCGGTGGCGATCAGGGCGATCGGCTGGTTACGCAAGGCGAGTCTGGTCAGTGCAGCCAGGGCCTGCTCACCCGATGTCGCCTTCACGACAAGGTATTCGGCGCCGTACCGCCGGCGCAGGTCACGGGAGATGGCGGCCGAGACCATCGGGTCGTCGTCGACAGAGAGAATCGCTGGTTTGCTCACGCGGTGCCCCCCACAGCAGTGAACTGTCAGCCCAGCATGACACGACAGCCTCTAGTCGTCGATGAGCGCGCGCAGCGTCTCGCGCTCCGGCTCGGGGACGTAGCCGGCGTAGTAGTCGTACATGTTCTGCCGGGCGAGCCGGGCGGCCGCGTGACCGTCACCGGCCCGGATCGCCTTGACCACCTCGGCGTGGTGCTGCAGCGATTCGAGCATCAGGGCACGACTGTTCTGGGCGTGCGCGATCTTGTCCGAGATCAGGGTGAGTACGACGCCGCGGACGACGTCGTTGCAGGTTTGGATCAGCGAGTTGCGGCTGATCCGCGCGATCACGTCGTGGAAGGCCAGGTCGGCCTCGCTGAACGCCTCGAAGTCGACGTCGATCGCGGCCCGCATGGCCACCAGCGTCTCTTCCATCTCGGCCAGCTCCTCGGGGGTGCGGAGCCGGGACGCGACCTGGATCGCGGCGCCGTCCATGATCATCCGGAAGCCGATCAGCTCGCTCAGCGTCAGCTCGTCCACCCGCGCCAGCCGGACCATCTGCTTGCGCAGCGCGGTCTGGGAGAACGGCAGGATCTCCGGCCCGTTCGGGTCACCGGGCCGCGACCGGACCACGCCGTTGCTCTCCAGCACCCGCAACGCCTCACGCACCGTCGACCGGCTGACCGCGAACTGCGCGACCAGCTCGCGCTCACTCGGCAACCGCTGACCGGGCGCCAGGTCACCCCGGGCGAGCGCCTCCTCGACCTGCTCGACGATCCGCTGGTACGCGCGGACTGGCTGCACCGGCTGGAATCGCGGATTTTTGGTCATTCCGGAGCACCCCAATCGCTTGACAGACCCCTGCGTAGCGATAAAACCTAGTGGACCACTGACACCTAGTCCACTGGTCGGACCAGTTACAGCCGTACGGCGGAGCGCGCCGGATCGGCATGGCCCCGGCCGGCGGACTCCGCACAGATCGCCAGAATGCGGCGAGGACAGCCGGCAGCACTGGAGGAGTTCGCATGAAGTCCCAGTTCATCAAACGCAGGCTGCCGAGCCGGGCGATCGCGGTCCTTGCCTCCGCGGCACTCCTGGTCCTGACCGGCTGCTCGGCCGGTTCGAGTACGACGCCCGGCAGTTCGCCCGGCGGCGATCAGTCCCTGTCGATCGGCCTGGTCGCGGAGCCGGCCAGCCTCGACTTCACCACCACCGATGGTGCCGCGATCCCGCAGGCGCTGCTGGGCAACGTGTACGAGCGCCTGGTCAAGCAGGACGACTCCGGCAAGATCGTGCCGGCCCTGGCGAAGTCGTGGACGGTCTCGCCGGACCGCAAGAACTACACCTTCGACCTGGTCGACAACGCCAAGTTCACCAACGGCAAGCCGTTCACCGCGGCCGACGCGGTGTTCAGCATCAACCGGGTGAAGTCGGCCTGGACGACGTCGCTGGCCGCCGCGATGGACGTCGTACAGGAAGCGAAGGCGCTGTCGCCGACGCAGTTGCAGGTCACCTTGACCAAGCCGAGCAACGGCTGGCTGTTCCGGATGACGACCCGGATCGGTGCGATGTTCTCCGAGACCGGGGTGAGCGCGCTGGCCACGGCGCCGATCGGGACGGGGCCGTTCAAGTTCTCGAAGTGGAACCGCGGCGACTCGATCGTGCTGCAGCGCAACGACGACTACTGGGGCGAGAAGCCGTACTTCAACCAGATCACGCTGAAGTACTTCAAGGACCCGACCGCGCTGAACAACGCGCTGCTCACCGGGACCATCAACGTGATCGGCACCGTGCAGGCGCCGGAGGCGCTCAGCCAGTTCACCAGCAACGACAAGTACCAGGTGATCGAGGGGACGACGAACGGCGAGGTGCTGCTGTCGTTCAACAACTCCGAGCCGATCTTCAAGGACATCCGGACCCGGCAGGCGATCCGGATGGCGATCGACCACAAGGCCCTGCTGGACACCTGCTGGGCCGGCCGGGGCAAGCTGATCGGCAGCATGGTCCCGCCGACCGACCCGTGGTACGAGGATCTGACCGGGGTCGCGCCGTTCGACCTGGCCAAGGCGAAGTCGTTGCTGCAGGCATCGGGTGCCGCGGGCAAGACGCTGCGGTTGAGGCTGCCCACCCTTCCGTACGCGATCTCCTGCGGCCAGGTGGTGAAGAGCCAGCTGGAGCAGGCCGGGCTGAAGGTCGCGATCGACCAGCAGGAGTTCCCGGCGCAGTGGCTGACCACGGTGCTGAAGAACGCCGACTACGACATGTCGATCATCGCGCACGTCGAGCCGCGCGACCTGGGTACGGTCTTCAGCCCGAAGTACTACACCCGGTACGACGACCCGACCCTGCAGCAGCACCTGGCCGCGGCGGACGCGGGTGACGAGGCGGCGCAGGTCGACAACATGAAGAAGGCGGCCCGGCGGATCTCCGAGCAGGCCGCGGCCGACTGGCTCTTCCTGCTGCCGAACCTGATGGTCGCGGACAAGAACGTCACCGGGCTGCCGCAGAACGCGATCACCGAGAACTTCGACCTGACCAAGCTGGCCCGCTCCTGAGGACTGACCGATGATTCTCCGCCTGATCGAGCGCACCGCGGTGCTGCTGGTCAGCCTTGCGGTCAGTTCGGTGCTCGTGTTCGGGTTCCTGGCGGTGCTGCCCGGGGACCCGGCCCGGGTCGCCCTCGGCGTCAACGCGTCCGACCAGGCCGTCGCGGAACTGCGCCGCCAGTTCGGTCTCGACCGGCCGCTGCCGACGCAGTACTTCGACTGGCTCGGCGGACTGCTTCGCGGCGACTTCGGCACGTCGTACGTGTCGAAGGCCGAGATCGGGCCGCAGATCGTCGACCGGTTCCAGGTGACGTTGTGGCTGGTGGTCGCCGGCATGATCATCGCGCTGGTGGTCGCGGCGCCGGCCGGCACGGTGATGGCGGCACGGCACCGCAAGATCTCCGGATTGGCGCTGTCCGCGATCTCCCAGGTGGGCGTCGCCGTACCGGCGTTCCTCGCGGGCATCCTGCTGATCATGGTGTTCGCGGTGAAGCTCGGCTGGCTGCCCGCGAACGGCTGGACACCGCCGGCGCAGGATCCGGGGATGTTCCTGCGGCAGTTGGTGATGCCGGCGTTGTCGCTCGGCCTGGTGCAGGGCGCCGTACTGACTCGCTACGTGCGCAGTGCGGTGCTCGACGTACTGCGGGAGGACTACCTGCGGACCGCCCGGGCCAAAGGGCTCCGACCGTTTCCGGCGTTGTGGCGGCATGGCATCCGCAACGCAGCGGTCCCGGTCGTGACGGTGCTCGGTCTGCAGCTCGCGACCTTGCTGATCGGCGCGGTCGTGGTCGAGCGCGTGTTCGTCGTTCCCGGGCTCGGCAGCCTGCTGCTGGACGGTGTGTCGAACCGCGACCTGCTTCTCGTCCAGGACGTCGTGATGGTCCTGGTGTTCGCCGTACTGCTGGTGAACTTCCTGGTCGATCTCCTGTACGTCGCGCTGGATCCGCGGCTGAGGGTGGGGTCACGATGAGGCGGCTGAATCCGAGCCTGATCGCCGGCGGCGTGATCGTCGGGCTGATCGTGGTGATGGCGCTGGTCTCGTTCGTCTGGACGCCGTACGACGCCACCTTCGTCGACCCGGCGGTCCGGTTGGCCCAGCCGTCGTGGGACCACTGGTTCGGGACCGACAAGTTCGGCCGGGACCTGCTCAGCCAGATCATGGTCGGGTCGCGGACCACGCTGTTCGTCGGTGTGGTCGCGGTCGGCGTGGCCGCGGTGATCGGCGTACCGCTGGGGATCCTGGCCGCGATGGCGCGGCGGTGGCCGAGCGAGATCATCATGCGGACCAACGACCTGCTGCTCGCGTTCCCGGCGTTGTTGCTGGCCATCATGTTCGGTGCGGTGTTCGGGGCCAGCACGCTGACCGCGATGGTCGCGATCGGCATCGCCTCGGTGCCGAACTTCGCCCGGGTGATCCGGAGCGGGGCGATGCAGGTGATGCGGACCGAGTACGTGCTCGCGGCCCGGGCAGCCGGGCGACGGCCGTTCCCGATCGCCCTACGACACGTGCTGCCGAACGTGACCAGCCTGATCACCGTGCAGGCGTCGGTGTCGTTCGCGATCGCGGTGCTGGCCGAGGCGGCACTGTCGTTCCTCGGCTACGGCACACCGCCACCGACGCCCTCGTGGGGGCGGATGCTGCAGGAGAGCCAGGAGTTCCTGTTCAGCGCGCCGCGGCTGGCGATCTTCCCGGGCGTGGCGATCGCGATCGCCGTACTGGGTTTCAACCTGCTGGGCGACGGGCTCCGCGACCGGTTCGACCCGAAACTGGAGGACCGCCGATGAGCGAGCGGAGCGAGTTCATGATCAAGCACAGCGCGCCTCGTGTCTCATCCGCGCCCGGAGCGAAGCGAGGACGTGGATGAGCGACGCCCTGGCTGAGTCGCCCGTCCGGACGGCGACAAGCGACGTACTGACCGTTCGCGGGCTGACCGTGACGGTGCGGGACAAGACGCTCGTGTCCGATGTGGATCTGACCGTCGGGCCGGGGGAGCGGGTGGGGCTGATCGGCGAGTCCGGATCGGGGAAGTCGCTGACCGCATTGAGCGTGCTCGGACTGCTGCCCGAGGACGTGATCGCGTCCGGGTCGGTCCGGGTGACCGGAGTCGATCATGAGTTGATCGGTGCGGACGAACGCCGGATGTCGCGAGTGCGGGGACGGCAGTTGGCGATGGTCTTCCAGGAGCCGATGACCGCGCTGAACCCGACGATGCGCATCGGCGACCAGATCGCGGAAGCCATGCTCATCCACCGGACGCGTCCAGGCCGGGGCGCCGCCCGGGCAGCGGCGATCGAGTTGCTCGAGCGGGTGCAGTTGCCGACCGAGACGATGCGCGCGTACCCACACCAACTCTCCGGCGGCCAACGGCAACGAGTCGTACTGGCGCTTGCCCTGGCCAACGATCCCGCACTGCTGATCTGCGACGAGCCGACCACCGCGCTCGACGTGACCGTGCAGGCGCTCGTCCTGGACTTGATCGTCAAGGGCGTGGTCGCGCGTGAGGCCGCCTTGCTGTTCATCACCCACGACCTCGCCGTCGTCGCGACCGTGTGCGAGCGCGTCCTGGTCATGTACGGCGGCCGCGTGGTCGAGTCCGGGCCGGTCAATGAGGTGTTCACCCGGCCACGTCATCGCTACACCGAGGGATTGCTCGCGGCGTCCGACCTCGAAACGTCTGAACGGCGGCTGACCACGATCCCGGGCAACGTGCCGTCGGCCGGCCAGTTCCCGTCCGGGTGCGTGTTCCGCACCCGCTGCCGCCACGCCACCGACGTCTGCGCCACCACTCCGGAGTGGGAAGGCATTCCAGCCACGGGCTTCGCCTGCCATCACCCCGCGGAGGTTGCGCATGTCTGATCACGAGCCGGACGCACCGCCCGCCATCCAGTTGATCGATGTCGTGCGCAACTACACCCGCCCGCGTACGTCGTTGCTCCGCGCGGCTCCCGTCGTCCACGCGTTGCGCGGTGTGAACCTGGAGGTCAAGGAGGGCGAGCGGTTCGGCATCGTGGGCGAGTCGGGCTGCGGCAAGTCGACGCTGCTCCGGATCATCGCGGCGCTCGATCATCCGACCTCCGGTCATGTCGTTGTCGAAGGCACCGACATCACCCGGCTGCCGGAACGCCGGCTGCGGTTCCTGCGCAAGAACCTCCAGCTCGTCTTCCAGGACCCGATGAGCTCACTCGACCCGCGCATGCGCGTCCGCGACATCATCGCCGAACCTCTTGTCGTTCAAGGACATCCGGCCTCCGGCCAGCGCGTCCGCGAGCTGCTCGAAGCGGTCGGGCTGTCGGCCGACGCGGGCGACCGGTATCCGCACCAGTTCTCCGGCGGCCAACGGCAGCGCATCTCGATCGCGCGTGCCCTGGCCCCGCGTCCGCGCATCCTGGTCGCGGACGAGCCGGTCAGCGCGCTCGACGTCTCGGTCCGCGCCCAGGTGCTCAATCTCATCTCGGATCTCGTCGACGAGCTGAACCTCACGCTGGTGTTCGTCTCCCACGACCTGTCGGTCGTGAAGCACGTCTGCGACCGGGTCGCCGTGATGAACGCCGGCCAGATCGTCGAGACCGGCTTCACCGGTGACGTGTACGCCGCGCCGCAGCACCCCTACACCCGGAGCCTTGTCTCGGCCATCCCCACCCTGCACAGAGCGTTGTCCGGAGCAACCACCACCGACCTCCTCGCAGCGAAGGGAGAACCCGGATGAAGTACCCAGCCGGCCTACCGATCGGAGAGACCTGGGTCGAGGCACCGGCCACCGAGCCGGTGATCTTCCCGTACGACGGTTCGACGGTGACGGACGCTCCCGTCGGAAACGTGGACCTGGCCCGGCGGGCGCTCGACCTCGCCCTCGCCGTTCGCGACACAGTCGGCCGGCTGCCGTCGTACGTACGCCGGAAGGCCTTGCAGAGCGTGCATGCCACGATCTCGGCCGAGCGTGACGCGTTCGTCGACCTGCTCGTGCTGGAGACCGGGAAGCCGCTGGTGGACTGCCGGGTCGAGGTCGATCGCACCTTGTTGACCTTGGAGACGTCGGCCGAGGAGGTCGCTCGGCTGCACGGGGAGACGGTGCCGCTCGATTTGCTGCCGAGTGGCGACGGGCTGGTCGGGTTCTGGGTGCGGAAGCCGATCGGTGTCGTGGTCGGGATCACCGGGTTCAACTATCCGTTGCTGCTGGCATCGCACAAGATCGCGCCGGCGCTCGCCGCCGGTTGCCCGGTGATCGTCAAACCCGCGCCGCAGACGCCGCTCGCGACGTTGTGGCTCGTGCATCTCATCCGTTCGGCCCTGCTCGAGGCCGGTGCGCCGGAATCCGCCGTCCAGCTGGTGACCGGGGGAGCGGACGTGGGCGCTGTGCTGACGACGGACCGGCGGATCGGCGCGGTGTCGTTCACCGGCTCGGCCGCGGTCGGTCACCAGATCGCCCGGGACGCGGCGCCGACGAAGGTACTCCTCGAGCTCGGGTCGAACTCGGCGCTGATCGTTGCCGAGGATGCCGATCTCGACGCGGCCGCGGACGCGATCATCCGCGGCGGGTACTACGCGTCCGGTCAGGCGTGCATCTCGGTGCAGCGAGTCGTTGCCGTCGAGAGCGTTCGAGCCGCGCTGCTCGCGAAGCTGGACGAGCGGCTGCCGTCGGTGGTGGTCGGTGATCCGCGCGATCCGTCCACGCGGGTGTCGGCGCTGATCGACCCCAAGTCGACGGCCCGGGTCCGCGAGTGGATCGACGCATCGGTGGCGTCCGGTGCCAAGGTCGCCTACTCGGACGACGGGGAACTCGTGGGGCCGACCGTGCTGACGGATGTGCCGTCCGGTCAGCTTGCCTGGGACGAGGAGATCTTCGGGCCAGTGGTCGCGGTCCGGTCGGTGCCGGACCTCGAGACCGCGTACGCGACGGTCAACGCGTCCCGATACGGGCTGCACGCAAGTGTGTTCACGTCCTCGCTCGACACCGCGTTCACCGCGATCGACCGGCTCGACGTCGGCGGCGTGGTGATCAACGAGGTGCCGGGGTTCCGCTCCGACGTGATGCCGTACGGCGGCGTCAAGGACTCCGGCATCGGCAGGGAGGGACCGCGCTTCGCGATCGAGGAACTGACCACGACCCGGATGGCCATCATCCGCCCGAGGACTTGATCATGCCCAAGGGGGAAGCATGACGGACTACACCAAGCTGTTCCGGCTGGACGGCAAACACGCGCTGGTGATCGGCGCCGGCAGCGGCATCGGCCGCGAAAGCGCCCTGGCGCTGGCCGCCCACGGCGCCCACGTCACCTGCGCCGACCGCGACCTCGCCGCCGCCAAGGAAACAGCCGCTGCCGGCGGACTCCCGTCGTACGAACTGGATGTGCTGGATGACGAGGCGGTCGAACGGGCGGTGAGTGAGCTCCGGCCGGTCGACGTACTCGTGTTCACCGCGGCGACGAACGTGCGCAAGCGGATCCTCGACTACACCGGGGAAGAGTTCGACCGGGTCGTGAACCTCAACCTGCGAGCGTCGTTCCAGCTGATCCGTGCCTTCGGCAAGCAGATGGCCGAGCGCGGGGGCGGCAGCATCATCGGGTTCAGCTCGATCCGGGGTACGACGGTGGAGCCCGGCCAGTCGGTGTACGCGGCAACCAAGGCCGGGCTGGTGCAGCTGCTCCGGACCGCCGCCGCCGAGCTCGGGCCCAACGGCGTACGCGCGAACGCGATCGCACCCGGCGTCGTCGAGACCCCGCTGACCGCGCAGATCAAGGCGAACAAGGCCTGGTACGACGCCTACGCGCAGAAGGGCGCGCTGGGTCGCTGGGCCCGCCCGGACGAGCTCGCCGGGGCGGTCGTCTACCTCGCCTCCGACGCCGCCAGCTTCGTCACCGGCAGCGTGATCGCGGTCGACGGCGGCTGGACCGCGGTCGACGGCCGCTTCGACCCACCCAACTGAGGGAGCCTGCATGAACGAGCGGAGCGAGTTCATCATCGAGCACAGTGTCGTTCGTGCCTCATGGGCGCCCGGAGCGAAGCGAGGACGCGCATGAGCTCCGCCGACTTGACCGCGACTGAGTTGTTGTCGAAGTTCCGCGACGGAACGCTGTCACCCGTCGAGGTGATCGAGGATGTGCTCGCCCGGGTCGAGGAGCTCGAGCCGCGGATCTGCGCGACGTACGCGCTCGATCCGGCCGGCGCTCGGGCCGCCGCCCGCGAGTCGGAACGCCGCTGGCGTGATGGGTCGGCCGGGGTGCTGGACGGCGTACCGGCGACGGTCAAGGAGAACATCGCGACCCGGGGCACTCCGGTGCCACAAGGTACGGCGGCGACCGAGCTGGTCCCGGCTGCCGAGGACGCGCCGGCCGCGGCCCGGCTCCGCGAGGCCGGCGCGGTGATCTTCAGCAAGACGACGATGCCGGAGTACGGGATGCTCTCGTCCGGTGTCTCGACGTTCCATCCCCTCACCCGCAACCCGTGGGATCTGTCGAAGACGGCCGGCGGGTCGAGCGCCGGTGCCGCCGCGGCCGCCGCGGCTGGTTACGGGCCGTTGCACCTCGGAACCGACATCGGCGGCTCGATCCGGCTGCCGGCCGGCTGGTGTGGTGTCGTCGGCATCAAGCCCACCCACGGACGAGTGGCGGTCGGCAACCCGTACCCGGGGCGGGCGATCGGTCCGCTGACACGTACGGCGGCCGACGCGGCGCTCGCGCTGTCGGTGATGTCCGGGTACGACGCACGCGACCACACCTCGTTGCGGGCTGTGGACGAGGCGTACACCGAGGAGGTGACCGTCCAGGGCCTCCGTGTGGCACTCCTGCTCGATGCCGGCCTCGGCCTCCCGGTCGATCCCGAAGTGACCGCGGCCGTGTCGTCGGCGGCCGCCGTACTCGAGAAGGGCGGGGCGACCGTCGAGCCGATCGCACCGATCATCACCCGCGAGATGCTCGACGGGCTGGACCGCTTCTGGCGGGTCCGGTCGGCCGCGGACATCGCCGCGTTGCCGGAGGATCGGCGGGCCAAGGTCCTTCCCGAGATCCGCGCCTGGGTTGCGACGGCCAGTGAGCTGTCCGGGTTCGACGTGTTCCACGGTTACAGCCAGATGGGTGCGATGGCTCTGGCCGTCAGCACGGTCTTCCAGTCGTACGACGTGATCCTCTCGCCGGTCACACCGATCACGGCCTTCCCGGCGGAGCTGGCCTACCCGACCGACGATCCGTCGAAGCCGTTCGAGCACATCGCGTTCACGGTGCCGTACAACATGTCCCAGCACCCGGCGACCACGGTGAACGTCGGCTGGTCGGCGTCAGGGCTTCCGATCGGCGCGCAGCTCGCCGTACCGCACCATCAGGACCTGACCGCGCTCGGATTGGCGGCGTACCTGGACAGTCAGCAGGCGGAGCGGAGAGACTGGCCGACGGGATGAGGCATCGGTCTGATGGACGGCTGGGACGAGGTGACGCCGCCCCGCGCTGACCAACCACAGCGTGGGTTGATCTCGCACTGCTACCGGATGCTCGGCTCCATCACCGAAGCCCAAGAGGTCGCCGCGCGGACCGACAGCCTGGCCGCAGCCACCTTGGCCTGTCTGCCGCTGGCCGCGTCCCGCCCGCTCCCGACCGACCTGGCCGCCGCGAGCAACGACCCCGAGGGCGAACTCCACCAACGCCCCGAGGTCCTCTGGCTCGAACCGATCCCCGACGACCTCGCCGACGACCGGCCCATCGACCTCGAGTACGTCGCCGCGCTCCAGCGCCTCCCCGCACCCGAGCGCGCCGCCGTGATCCTGCACGACCTCGAAGGCTGGTCGCCGGACCGGATCACCGACCTCGTCGGTCCCGTCTCCCCGGTCCACCTCAGCTCGCGGGAGGGCCCGCCACCGGATCCGGTCCTGCTCGCCCGCTACCAGGAGGCCTTCGAGCAGTACGACGTACCGGCCATCGTCGAGTTCTTCACCGACGACACGATCTGGGAGATGCCGCCGTTCACCTCATGGTTCCGCGGCGCCCGCAACATCGGCCGGCTCATCTCCACCCACTGCCCGGCCAAGGAGGCCGGCGACCAGATCCTGGTCCCACTCAAAGCCAACGGCCAGCCCGGCTTCGCCGTCTACATGCGCGACCCGGCCGACGACATCCACCGAGCCTTCCAGATCCAGGTCCTCACCCTCACCGCCACCGGCATCATGCACGCCGTCGCCTTCTTCGACCTGACCCTCTTCGAAACCTTCAACCTCCCCGACCTCCTCACCACCCTCCCCAAGAACCCCTACGAGCCCCAGCCAAGCCTCCACCTCGGCCGCGCCGACAAACACCACGAGTGAGAGGGCTACCCGACAGCCGCTTCGAATTTGGCGATCGCCTTGCGTGCCAGTTGCAGCGCGGTCGCATCGGGGAGGTCCGGGCCGTAAGCCCAGTCGAGTGCATGGTCGCCGCGCACGGCGTACAGGTGGTACTGGACGAGATCCTGACCTGGCTCGGGGAAAGTAACCCGCACGGCTATGCCGTCGGTGAGGCCGGGAACTGCAAGCCGCGTGGCATCGATGGTCATCGACCCCCGCCTACCTTTGGCGCAGCGTGAAGCGTGCGCAGTGAGGCACGGCATCGCCCACCTGCCGCACGAGCGGCACAGGTCGCGGCCAGGTCGTGATCGTCTCGCCGATCGATCGGTCCAGAGGTGTGGACGTGAAGGAGGCTTTGACTTCTGCCAACGGTGTGCCGTGCTGTTCCAGCGGGTGCCGTCAGTAGTCGCCGTAGACCTGGACCTTGGTGCCGATGGGGGTCTCGTTGAAGATCTGGCTGATTTCGGGGCGGGGGACGCGGACGCAGCTGTGGCTGGCGGGGTACGGCTTGACCAGCGAGTTGACTCGGGAGCCGTGCAGCGCGATGCCGGGGCGGTCGCGGAGGAAGTAGAGCGAGTCGTACATGTACGCCTCGGGGTAGAGGCTGCTCTCGTGCGCGCCGGCCCACTTGCGCCAGACCTTGCCGGTGCGGTTCGGGGTTTCGTGGCCGGGGGCACCGGTCGAGACCCAGACGATCCGCTTGTAGGCCTTGCCGACGATCTGGTACGCGACCTGGCAGGTCTTGTTGACGTAGATCCCGGGCTCACGGGTCGGCGTCGGCTTCCTGGTTGCGTTGAGCACCGAGTACGCGTCGGCCAGGCTGAGGCCCTTGCGGCTGACCGGCATCCCGTGCGTCTCACGCCACGCACACAACGCCTGCTTCGCCCGGACGGTGATGTCACCGTCGACGTCGCCGACCGGATACCCGAGCTTGTCGAGCTGGCGCTCCACCCGCAGTGCGTAGTACTGCGGATTCTGCTTCACCTTGGGCTTTGGCTTTGTCGTCGTTGTCGGCTTGGCGGTCGGCGTCGGGCTCGGAGTGCTGGACGGGGTCGTGCTGGTGGCCGGCGTACTCGACGACGACGTACTCGACGATGGGGTAGCGGCTGGACCGGACTCAGTGGCGGCTACATCGGAACAGCCGACCAGAGCGAACGACAGTACGACGGCACCGGCTACCAAACCACGTCGACGAGACACGATTCCCCTCTCCCTCAGCATTGTCAGAGTCGCAGAACCATGTCGTTCGAGCCTGCAACGAAACGCCGAGACTATTGCTCCGAGGGTTCCCCAGACGTGTCGTTGCCCGGACCCGTCACCGAACCGTTGTCGACCACGGGTCCCGGGTCGTCCCGCAACCTGCTGTACAGGTACCCATCCCGGTACTTGCCGGCCCGGAACTCCGCGGCCCGGATCACTCCCTCGAGCCGGAATCCCGCCTTCTCCAACGACTTCTGCTCGGTGATGTTCTCCGGATGCGTCCCGGCCTGGATCCGTTGCACCGGCGTGTGCTCGAACAGGTAGTCGGTCAGGATCAGTCCAGCCCGATCAGCCCCGGCTCAACCGCAAACTGCCGGAACATCCCCAGATCTCCCGCAACCACCGGCCGCAGCTCAACGCGCATTGCGTCGGCCTAGGCGGCCAGCTGGCTGGGTGTGACAACTACCGCTGCGTGCGCCGGCTTAGAGCCCGAGGTGCGCCGGGGAGCTACAGCCCGAGGTCGCGGAGGAATTCCGGCTTGTACGCCTGGATCACGACGTACCGCGGGTCCGGCACCTCGACACCGGCGTTCTTCGCCGCGTCGCTGGCGGCATCGTGCTCGCCGACCGGCACGCTGGGATCCGTCCACTCCTGCTCAGCCGGATTCCATCGCGTCACCGTGTACTTGGCGGCGAGGTCGTCCTCCGCGACGACGTCCTTGACCGTCCGCTCGGCCTCCAGAGCGTCCTCGAGGCTGTGCGTGTAGAGCAACATCCGGTTCCCGTCCCGGGTCACCGTCACCTGGCTGCCCAGCCGCTTCCGCGCGTCGTCGTCCAAGTCCAACGCCCGCAGCCGCTCCCAGAACGACAGCCCGTGCTCATCGCTGCCGAGCTCGACCTCAACCCGAAACTCCTCATCCGCCATGCCGCTCACCCTACCGATCTCACCAGCCCCTCCGTCTGCCTGGGCCTCGAGAATTCCCGGCCCCTCCGTTGGCCTGGGCCCTGAGAGTTGCGACAGGAGAATCGTATTGCTTCGATCGACTACAGTTCTTAGTCATGGAGCTGAGGCACTTGGAGCACTTTGTCGCGGTGGCCGAGCAGAAGCACTTCACCCGGGCCGCCGAGGCGATGTCGATCTCGCAGTCCGGCCTGTCCGCCTCGATCCGTGCGCTCGAGCGTGAGCTCCGCGCCTCGCTCTTCGTCCGCAACACCCGCAGCGTCGAGCTCACCGAGGCCGGACGCGCTCTGCTGTGCGAAGGACGCCGTACTCTCGCCGCCGCCGAAGCCGCCAAGGACGCGGTCGCCGCGGTCCAGGGTCTGCTCCGCGGTCACCTCACCGTCGGGCTCGAGCAGTGTCTCGGGGCGGTCGACGTACCGGCGTTGCTGGCCAAGTTCCGCTCCGCGTACCCCGGTGTCGAGATCGAAGTACGCCAGGGCGGCTCCACCCCGATGCTCGACGAACTCGCCTCCGGCCGCCTCGACGTCGCCTTCGTCGCCACCGCCGGCGACCCGGTCGACGGCCTCGACCTCCGGCCGCTCTCGCGGGAGTCAATGGTCCTCGTCTGCGCCCCCGACCACCGGTTGGCCTCGGCGTCCGCGGTCTCGCTGGCCGACCTCACGGGGGAGTCCTTCGTCGACTTCGACCCGACCTGGGGCGCCCGCGCCATCTCCGACCGAGCCTTCGCCACCGCCGGCGTCGCCCACCCCGTCACCATCGAGGTCAACGACGTACACACGCTGCTCGCTTTGGTCGCCCACAACCTGGGCGTAGCTCTCGTCCCCGAACGCATCGCCGCCAAGCGCGGCGACCACGCCACGGTCCCGTTGGTGCCCGGCAGCGCCTCCGACTGGCAGGTCGCAGTAGCCGTCCCCACCAGCCCCTCCGCCTCGCTGGCCGCCGACGCCCTCATCGGCATGCTCCCCACCACCGCGGTCCACGCCTAGTACGACGTACGCGCGCCGTCTACCAGGGTGGACGTAGCCCGGCGCACGCGCGCCGTCGACCGGGGACGCTGAATGCTCATGCGTACTGCAGGTTCGCCACACTGATCCTGCCGTCGCGAACCGTGAAGTCGTAGTGCGCCCGCCACCCATCCGACCCAGCCGGCGCCCAGTGCACGAGCAACTTCTGTCCATCGGCCCGCCGCTCGACGACCTCCAGTACTCGCAGGGAGCCGCCGATGACTTCGTTACGAGCCCACGTGCGGATCGCGTCGTGGCCGGCGATCGTCCGCGACACGTCGACAATCCGACCGTCGGCATGGAACGCATTCACCAGCCCGTCGAGATCCCGCCGCCCGACAGCATCCACGTAGGCATGCGCAGCCGGCACCACCTCCATCCCTGGCGTCGGCGAGGGTGCCGCAGGCGAAGTTGTCGACCGCGCGATTGGTGGACCGCTGACAGTCGGATTGTTGACCATCGGATCGCTGCCGCCAGCACCGCAAGCAGTCAACGACAGCATGGCCGACAATCCGACGAGCCCCTTCACCCCGAGAGCATTCACCGTGCGTCCTGCAGCAGCGTCGCACCGACGGGTTCGATCCGCGCGAGTACGGTGTCGATCCGCGCCAGCGTGTCCGGGTGCAGATTGATCTCGGCCGCCGCGAGGTTCTCCACGATGTGCGCCGGCGTACGGCTCCCCGGAATCGGCACCACCGCCGCATCCTGATGCAACAACCACGCCAACGCGAGTTGGCTCCGCGTGATCCCAAGATCCGCGGCCACCGCCTGCAGAGCGGCGTACGACGCGTTGTTCGCCTTCAAACTCTCCGAGTCGAACCGCGGCGCATTGTTCCTGAAGTCGTCCGCACCCAACTGCTGCACGGTGCCAGTCAGGAACCCGGCCCCAAGCGGACTCCACGGTACGACGCCGACGCCAAGCTCCCGCGCCACCTCGAGCAGTTCGGGATCCACCGGCCGCCACATCGACCACTCGGTCTGTACGGCGGCAATCGGATGAACGGCGTACGCCCGCCGCAACTCATCCGGCGTCACGTTGGACACCCCGAGATACCGAACTTTGCCGTCAGCAACGAGTTCACCCATCGCACCGACCGAATCCTCGATCGGCACCTGCGGGTCGGGAAAGTGCAGGTAGTACAGATCGATCACGTCGGTGCCAAGATTGCGGAGACTGTCCTCGGCGTACGTCGTGATGTACTTCGGCTCGGCGTTCACCTGCAACTCCTCGAACGCGAAGCCGACCTTCAACGGATGAGCCTCAGCGCCCTCCGGGACCGCCAGCCCGAACTTGGTCGCCAGCGTGACCTCCTCACGCCGCCCGCGAATCGCTCGTCCGACCAACCGCTCGTTGTGGCCGTCGGCGCCGTACGCGTCACTGGTATCGATGAACGTCCCGCCGGCCCCGATCGCCGCCTGGATCGCCGCGATACCACGGTCGTCGTCGATCTCGCCGTACATGCCGGGGGAGAGCACCATCGCGCCGAACCCGATCGCCGGTACGTCGAGGTCGGCGAGACTCCGGGTGGGAAGTGTGTTTGTCATGGCATCAGCTTTGGCCCCGTCTGACCACGGCGTCCAAGACCTGTTGGTATAACCGTTGGCTATGGATGCGCACTTGCGGGAACTCCGGTACTTCGTCGCCACCGCGGAGGAGCTGACCGTCACGGCCGCGGCCGCCCGCCTGTTCGTCTCCCAGCCCGCGCTGTCCAAGCAGCTGCGAGCTCTCGAACGCCGCCTCGGCTTCGACCTCTTCGTGCGCCTACCTCGCGGCCTGGCCCTCACGGACCAGGGGAGCGCTCTGCTCCCCGTCGTACGCACGATGCTCGAGACCTGGGACAGCGGCTACACCGAAGCACGCTCGCTGAATCATCCGAACCAGCTGATTGTCGGCATGCAGACCGCCGTCGGCCGCGACCTCCAACGCCCAGCCGTCCAACGCTTCCGCGACCGCGCCCCCGGCTGGACGGTCTCGCTCCGCCTGGTCGGCTGGGACGACCCCACCGCCGGCCTGGCCGACGCCACCAGCGACGTCGCCTTCGTCTGGCTCCCCATCCCGCTCGACGGCATCGCCACCCGAGTCCTGGTCCGCGAACCCCGCTGGATAGCCCTGCCGTCAGGACATGGGCTTGCCGACCGCGCCGAAATCCCCCTCAGATTGCTGCTCGACGAACCATTTGTCGCTCTCCCCGCCGCAGCCGGCCCGCTCCGCGACTTCTGGCTAGCTCTCGACGCACGCACCACACCGCCGTTGATCGCCGCCGAAGCCACAGCCGCCGACGAGGTCCTGGAACTGGTCAGCGCCGGCGTCGGCGTGGCTTTGATTGCCGAGGGCAACACCCGCCTCTACGAACGCCCCGGCCTGACCTTCCGTCCGGTGGTAGGCCTTCCCCCGGCCGAATTGGCCCTAGCATGGCGCCAATCCGACCCTCGCGAAGCAGTACACCTCTTCGTCGACTCGGTTGGGTGAGCTGACTGCTACAGCCGCGGCACCTGGACGTACCGGGCCATTGTCACTGGCTATGCAGCTCCTGGTCGATACGGTAAGACGGTGCAGTAAGCGAGCTACCTGCGCACGACCTGCTAGATCCTCGCGGCGAGTCGACCCACGGCCCAGACCAGCGCTCGACGGCCTGCGCTATCTCATCAGGCGATTGCCGGCCATGTCGCCGGCGACATCTGTCGCGGCGCGCTCCCTGGGGCGGCCTACCAACGCTCGGCAAGCGTCGGTAGGCCGCGGTCTCAGCTGGTTTCCGAGGCTGTCCCGGGCGTGAACTACCAGGCGTAGTCCTCGGGGGCCGTCTTGTACCCCGGGAAGATCTCGTCGAGTCGCGTGAGCGCCTTCTCGTCGAGCTTGATGTCCACCGCGCGTACGGCGGACTCCAGCTGCTCCATCGTCCGCGGCCCGACAATCGGCCCGGTCACGCCCGGCTGGTGCAGGAGCCAAGCCAACGCCAGCTCTCCTGGCTGATGCCCGAGCTCATCCGCAAACGCCTCGTACTGCTCGATCTGCGGCCGCAACTTCTCCAGTGTCTCCTTGGCGCGACCCTCCAAGCGCCGTACGCCCTCGTTCTCCTTCCGGATCACGCCACCGAGCAAGCCGCCCTGCAGCGGCGACCACGGGATCACACCGAGCCCGTAGTGCTGCGCCGCCGGCAGTACTTCGCGCTCCAGGTCACGCACAATCAGGTTGTAGAGCGACTGCTCGCTCACCAGCCCGGTGAAGTTCCGCTTCTCCGCCGCGGCCTGAGCCTGCGCAATGTGCCACCCGGCGAAGTTGCTCGAACCGGCGTACAGAATCTTCCCCTGCTGTACGGCGACCTCGATCGCCTGCCAGATCTCCTCCCAAGGAGTGGCCCGGTCGATGTGGTGGAACTGGTACAGATCCACATAATCCGTCTGCAACCGCTTCAACGACGCATCCAGCGCCCGCCGGATATTCAGCGCCGACAACCTACTCGTGTTGGGCCAATCCGCACCCATGTCGCCGTACACCTTGGTAGCGAGCACCGTCTTCTCACGGTTCTGAGGATCCTTCGCGAACCACTCGCCGATGATCTCCTCAGTCCGGCCAGGGTAGATCGCCCGCCCGTACCCATTCGCGGTATCGAAGAAGTTGATGCCCTTGTCATGCGCCGCGTCCATGATCGCGTGCGCGTCCTCGACCTCCGTGTGAGGCCCGAAGTTCATCGTCCCCAACACGATCCGACTGACGTTCAGTCCCGTACGCCCAAGATATGTGAATTCCATACCCTCCAACCTCCCCCGCCGCTGCTGACATGTCCAACAGGGGAATCCGCTCAGTTCGATCACTCATCTTTCTGAGTCGAGTACGACGCACCGCGTTCGCGGCTGGAGTGGTTGCTGAGCCCATAGGCTCGTTGTCATGGCGGCCACCATGTTCGATGTCGGCACTTACAAGCTTGCGGCGGAGGTCTCGGGGAAGGGGTCACCAGCAGTCGTCTTCAGCTCTGGCAGCGGCGACGCGGGTGAGGCATGGGACGCAGTCATATCGGCTCTGCGCTCTTCAACAACTTTGGTGACCTACGCCCGCGCCGGAATCGGCGAAAGCGAGAGGCCAGCCGATTCAACGCCCCGCTCGGTCGGCGAAGCTGCGGAGGAGCTGCACCGGCTACTTGTGGCGACCGAGGTTGCGGGACCCTTTGTTCTGGTCGGCCACTCGCTCGGAGCTCTCGTCGCGCTGACCTTCGCCGCGCAGCGACCGCAGCATCTCGCCGGCCTGGTCCTGGTCGACGCAACCGACGTCCACCTGAACCTCGACATCGAGAAACCCCGTACGGTCGCCGCCGATGGCGATAGGGCCGACCACCTGTCGTTCGACGTACTTGCCAGCGCAGAAGAAGTCGCACGCAGCAGACGTCCTCTCGACGTACCGAGCGTTGTCATCGCCAGCCGGGTCGAGCGCTGGCTCGACCTGGACGACCTCGAGCCCTGGCGCCCCTTCACCCCGGCGGAACTCGACAAACGCTGGCAAAACCACCACCGAGCCCTCGCAGCAAACCTAGGCGCCGTACACAAGATCGCGCGTTTCGGCGGCCACTACGTGCAAAAGGACGACCCAACCATCGTCGCCGAAGCGATCGACGACCTCATAGACTCGGCTCGCGGCCGTCTTGCTGGCCGCTAACTGACCGGTGCCTCACTCAACGGCTATTGGTGGACGCTTTACAGCCGAGGTCGACCACACGCTCCCATGCACGTTCAAACACGTCGGTACGACTCGCCGCCTCCGGTTCGGCGCTCACGTCGTGCTTATGAGCGCCCATCGCCACTGTGCAAGACATCCTCGGACTCGTAGGGCCGGTGCGAGCACGTGTACGTCGGCGCTGATGACCCGACCTCCCACCGCTACCGCCCAGAGCAGACGCTCGATCCTGCCGTAAGAGGCGGGCGGAAAGGGTAATCGCTCGGGAAGGCGCAGACGGCGAGCACTATTCCTCCGTCCGCTGCGATGCGGCGGAAGCCGAGATAGGGAACAAGCGGTTCAGGAAGCAGGATCGAGCCGTCTTCCTGCTGGTACTGCTCGATCAGCGCCGCCAAGGTTCTGCCTATGGGCAGACCAGAGCCGTTCAGAGTGGCGACCAACTTCGGCTTGCCGTCGGTGCCGCGGGTGCGGATGTTGGCGCGCCGAGCCTGGAATGTGCCGAAGTTGGACACCGAGGAAATCTCTCGGTAGGTGTTCTGGCTCGGGAGCCAGACCTCGATGTCATAGGTGAGCTGCGCCGAGAATCCAGTGTCGCCAGCGGCCAGCATGACGACCCGATAGGCGAGCCCGAGTTCCCTCATGCGGGCCTCGGCGTGACCGAGCATCTTCTCCAGTTCGGCATCGGCCTGCTCGGGATCGACGATCCGCACGATCTCGACCTTCATGAACTGGTGCTGGCGAATCAGACCGCGGGTGTCGCGATCATACGAGCCGGCCTCGGACCGGAAGCACGGCGTGTGCGCAGTGAGCGCGATGGGCAGGTCGGCTGCCGGGATGATCTCGCGGCGAACAGGTTCGTCAACGGAACTTCCGCTGTCGGAATCAGGAACAGATCGCGGTCCGCTACACCGGTCTTGAACAGGTCAGCCTCGAATTTTGGCAATTGCCCCGTCCCGGTCATCGTCTTGCGATTCGCGAGATACGGAACGGAGTATTCGACGTAGCCGTGGCGACGGGTGTGCAGATCAAGGAAGAGCGCCGCCAGCGCACGCTTCACCGCTGCACCTGTGCCGCGAGTGACCGCGAACCGACGCCCGGAAAGCTTGGTGGCGCGAGTGAAGTCGAGAATTCCGGTCGCCTCACCGAGATCCACATGATCCTTCGGTGCGAACGCAAATGCAGGCTGCGCTCCTACGCGCCGGACTTCGGTAGCGAACTCGTCCGAATCACCGTCAGGCGTCCGATCGTCCGGCAAGTTCGGAATGCTAAACAGGAGATCGGTGAGCTCCGACTGCATCTTCTCTTGTTCGGCCTCAAGCTCGCGAATCTGCTCCTTGAGCTTGCGCGCGGTGTCTTTCAGCGCCGAGATGTCATCACCCTGCCGCGCTGCCCGTTGGACCTCGCTCGCAACACGCTTTGACTCCGCTCTCAGCTCGTCGATCGAATGGATACTCCGGTTCCGTCGCGACTGCAGATGCTCCAATACCGACAGATCCAGGGTGTATGCCCCGTCGCGCCAACCGACTTACCGCTTCGGGCCCCATCTCGATGAGAGCATGAGCATCATGCAAAGCGAGAGTCCTTCGTTTCCAACAGTGGACATGTGCCGTCGAAGGTAGCAGCCAGGCGACGACGATCGCTGTCGGATATCACTTGTCAGCCTCTGCCAGCGCTATCCGGTCGATAAGACTCGCTACCAGGTTAGTCAATTCCCCGTCGGGCACGGCCCAAGGGCTCGACATTCGGCGCCTCAGGGAGGAAGAGCGGCAGCGTCTCGCGTTGGGGGCCGACTCCCCAGGTCAACACCGAAACCATCAATCCGTGGCCAGCGATCACACGATCGCCGGGGTAGTCGGTCACGGCGCGCAGCGCCGCGAGCATCCGCAAGATCGCCTCCCGCTGGCTCTCGCCAGCGCCCTCGGGTCGCAGGGGTTGCCGGGCGGTGCTGTTCCCGCCGTCACGGTCCACCCGCCGGTTGTGCCATCGGTGTGCTGCCTGCGGCTGATTGGAGCCGATGACCGGGCGCGACAGCGGCTCGGGGACCAGGGGCTTCACGCCCGTGACCGATCGATCTGCAAGAATCTGTGGCGTGGTCTTCATGTTGCCGGACGGCTGGTACTCCGACACGATCGCGGAGCTCATTGACACCAAGCTGCCTGGCCTGATCGGCGAATTGACCGACGAGACAGCCTGGAAGTATGTCTATGCTTGCACGCTCTGGACCGAGGAAATCAAGGGTATTCACTACCTGCATCTGAACGATCGGCTCTCAACGGTGGCGGGGAAGGCCGCGGCTGTTCGCGGCTTGGAGTGGATACAGGAGAACTTCCTGGCTGATAGATCAGATCCTCGTGAGCATCTTGACCAGGTTGGTAAAGCGTACGAAACGGCCCGCAGGCATCAGTCGCCGACCGCGTCGTGGCAGCGCAACAACGTGACTGGGCGAACGTTCGAAGTTGTACTCCAGGAACTGGTCTTTCGGTTGTGCGGTGTGGAGCCGATGCGAGAGCCAAGATTACGCACCTTGCAGGGCTTCGAGCTCACTCCTCCGGGCTATCACTCACAACCTGATCTTGCCCTCTTTGGCCCGAATGACTTCCGGCTTATCATCAGTACCAAGTGGAGCCTGAGGAAAGAGCGTATCGGTACCTATCTGCATGAGTCGTGGTTTTACAAACAACGCCGCTCGGATCTGCAGACGGTCTTTGTTGTCTCGGACTTCAACTCAAACATCGTTTCGTGGCTGGTTGGGGATCCCTTAGTCGACCGCGTTTACCATGTGTCGTTGCCCATGCTTCTCGCAGTTCATTATCCGTTCGAGGGTCGCGTCCAGGTGCCTGTCGCCGATCTGATCAAGCCTACGGCGACGCGTGACCGGTACGAGAGGTGGCTAATGATGAGCAGGCGGGTGCACGATTTATCGCAGTTGTTCAAAGATATTCGCGCACTCAATACCGACTAGATACCGGCCGATGCGTGAGTAGTGACTTCCGGCGCTGCGATTCGATGCGCCATTCAGGGTACGTGGATCCATGAGGCCGCGCGTCTCAGGCGCATGCTGTGTCATGTCCATGACGGACTGTTAAGGCATAGGTCCCGGCACGACACCGCCATGGTGTGCTGGCAGGTGCCGTCTTGCTTGGAAAGCATCGAGGTGCTGCCGGCGGGTGTCCAAGATGGGATGCCGGGCAGGCGCTAGGCTCTGCTTGATCTATCCCCAGGGAGAGCGGAAACCGTCGGTATGAGTCGCGCCAGGACGAGGCAGGGCAGTGGTCGGCTCAAGTGCGCACCTGCTCCTCTGGAGCCTTGGTCATCCAGCAGGCCGGATTTGACTCGCGGATGCCTGATTTCTACACTCGAACAAACGTTCGACTCTCTGGAGGCCTGGTGAACCAGCTGCGAGTTGTGGAAATCTGCGCAGGCGCTGGCGGCCAGGCTCTCGGCCTTGAACGGGCAGGCTTCGAGCACGCGCTGGCAGTCGAGCTTGATGCCATGGCTGTGCAAACCCTCCGGGATAATCGGCCAGATTGGGACGTGCGCCAAGGTGACGTCGCGGACCCAGCAGTGTGGGATCCCGATGAGTTCTCGGGTATTGACTTGCTGGCTGGCGGTGTGCCTTGTCCTCCCTTCTCGATCGCAGGCAAGCAGCTTGGTGCGAATGATGAGAGAGACCTGTTCGCGTGGGCCGTCGAACTCTGTGGGCAGATGCATCCCAGAGCCCTCATGCTCGAGAACGTGAGAGGTCTGTCTGCGCCAAGGTTCTCGGCCTACAGGCAACACGTCCTTGATCGTCTCAATGAGCTGGGCTACGTCGCTGACTGGCGTCTGCTACAGGCATCTGACTTCAACGTCCCGCAACTGCGCCCCCGGTTCGTACTCGTCGCGCTGAGCAAAGATGATGCGCCTTACTTCAGCTGGCCAGAAACAACGCCTGTGCAGCGGACTGTTGGCGAAGAGCTTCGCGACATGATGGGTTCTAACGGCTGGGAGCATGCCGAGCATTGGTCGAAGCGCGCTCACAAGATCGCACCGACGATCGTGGGAGGCTCGAAGAAGCACGGAGGCGCTGACCTCGGCCCGACCCGCGCGAAGCGCGCTTGGGCTGAGCTGGGTGTCGATGCGCTCGGTGTCGCTGACGCCCCTCCACCCGCTGGTACGCCGGAAGGCTTCAATCCGAAGCTGACAGTCGAGATGGTTGCCAGGCTGCAAGGGTGGCAGGACGACTGGGGTTGGCGCTTCGCTGGACGAAAGACCTCCAGATACCGCCAAGTTGGGAACGCGTTCCCGCCTCCGGTTGCCGAGGCTATTGGCCGACGGATTGTCGCCGCGTTGCAGCACATCGGGGAGCCGCGCCTTCAGAGCGAGACGGTGACTCACGACGAGGTGTACCGCGTTCTACGGGTCGCCGATAAGCCCCTGACGATCGATCAGATCTTCAGCATGATTGACGGCGCTCTCACCCGTGAGGAGATTGACCTCCGGCTCAAGCACTTGATGCGCGACTTCGATATGAACATCAAGCCGTCCAGGTCAAATGAACTAAGCTTCAAGCTCGGCGGCTTTCGCGCCTTTATCGGCCAGGACGATCACATCCGGCACGAGTATCTCGCCCAAATGCGTTCCAAGGTCAGCTAGGCGACTCGAGATTCGAGCGCCTTTTTGACAAGACGGATCGCCGTCTCGAGTGGCTCATGCTCCCAGATGCGAACGACAGCCCAGCCATCGTGGGTGAGTGCAGCATCCGCCAGGCGGTCCCGTTCGACGTTCCTAGCGAGCTTGGGGGACCAGTAGCCGGAGTTCACTGACGGCTGGCGGCCGTGCTCTGGGCAGCAGTGCCAGAAGCATCCGTCAACGAAGACGGCGATCTTTCGCGCGGTGAAGACGATGTCGGGCCGCACCCGCCGCGTCGACGTGCGGACTACCAAGTCTTTGCGGAATCGGAAACCTTCCCGATGCAGGGCTGACCGCAGCTGTACCTCTGGTTTCGTATTGGTCCGCCGAATGGCCTGCATGTTCCGCGACCGGCCCGCGCTTGTCGGCGTAACGATGCCAGCGGGGACCGAGCCCTGCACGGCGGGCCGTCCGCTCGATTCTCCGCTCGTCCGACGATTCGCCATCTCGCTGCTATGTCCCAGATTCGGCCGGAGTCGTCGCGAGTTCGGCCAGCGTGGCACTCTTTGGCCTCCGCACATCTGGCAGCTTGGGCGCCGGGAGCGAGACGACCTCGTCCTCGCGAGCGAGCCGCCAATGCCGGCCCTCGAGCTCGACGCTCCAGGGGGTCTCGGGCTCAGTGGGCACAACTTTGAAGCTTACGACCTCGCCGGGCTCCGGCACTACGACACCAAGCCGCCGGGCAACCGATCGATGGGCTTCGTAGTCGCCGCCAGGAATGAGATAGCCCTCTTCCCTGAGAATAGTCCGGGCGCCGTTGCCGTTGTCCCTTAGCCTCGCCATGTAGTCGTCCTGCTGGGCAAGCGTGGCGATCGTATTCCTCCCGATCCGCTTCTCTGTGACTTGCCTCAGTAGCTCGGTCACTCGACGTTGGCCGGACCGGGCAGCCAGGACCTTCGCTAGCGTCGCCGGGGCAAGTCCGAGGAGCACATTCGGCGGCAAGTCAGCCCCGTACTGCAGCCACACGATCTGCTCCCGGCCCTTGGCGCTGAGCTGCGTCTTGCCATCCCGGTTCGTGCTGAGCCTGCGGTTCGTTTCGGACGCTCTGACGATGCCGAGGCTCCACGTCCCACGCTGGTCGTCCGCCCACGCCACCAGCAGCAGCTGGCCGAAGCATTCCGGCGGCAGCATCCACCCGCCGAAGCTCTGCGAGAACTTGCAGTCCACGTCGTGGCCGCTGATCAAGTAGTCAAGCGGCCGTCCCTCGGCAGTGTCATCAATGACATCGTCGAACTCACGCCGCAGATTGATCTCAAGCAGCGTTCCATAGTGAGTCTTCTCAGTCTTGAACAGCTGATCCCACCGAAACCGCCCGGTGTGCTGTCCGTCGTACAGCTGGTCGTAGGTTGCCCGGAATACGGCTGCAGCTCGTTTCCCGTCCGGGTCAGCGATCTGGAAGGCTTGCACCACCTCGTCGCGTGCCGGATCTGGATCCGGCTCGTCGAACGGCATCCCAGGCAAGACAGCGTCACTCACGCCACCGGACGATAGCTGGTCCGCGCTCATCGATGTCCAGTGCCCCCGCGGTGTCGAACAATCTTGAAACGGCCGCGACACCTCCCGGCCTGCCTGTCTACAGCCCAGGCGCTTCGATAGTTCATCGATCAGCCGTTCCTGCTCCGACGAGCTGAGCCGGCGTGCGCGAAGCGGGGGCGGCGGCGCGGCGGCTCGCCAGGGAGTTGGCGGTCGCGATCGGACAGCCGGTGACAGTCGGTGCAGCGGGGCCAGTGTCCGGACCGGAGAGGGTTCCCGCCGCGCATGCTGAGGCTAAAAGGTGATTGGAGGCGCTGACGGCGCTCGGGCGGTGCGGTGAGCAGTCGCGAGCTCGGCTTCATGGGGGTTCCTGATCGGTGAAGCGCGGGGCGTCGAGTGGTTCCTCAACGCCGTACTCGGTCCGGTCCTGGAGTACGACGAACGCCGCGGCACCGGGCTGATCCAGACCCTGGAGACGTACTTCGCCAATGGCGGCAACCTGACCCGCGCCAAGGACGATCTCCACGTACACGTCAACACCGTTGCCCAGCGCTCGGTCGCGTACCGCAACTCCTCGGCAGCGACTGGCAAGAGGCCGAACGCGCGCTGGAGATCCGGTTCGCTCTACGGCTGCAGCGACTCGTCCGGTGCATCGAGTGCTGTCAGTCGTTGTTCGGCTCGGTGCAGCCAGGGGATGATTCCGGCCGCGCGGTTGCGGTCGGCCGCCTGTGAATACGCATGCCGGGCCGCCTGCACGTCGCCGAGTGCCTCGAGGCCGCGGCCGATGAAGTAAGCGATGGAGCCGATGCAGTCCGTTGAGCCGTACATGGCGAACTCGTGGCCCCACGGTGCGATCCGCGCGAGCGCCGTCGGTAGCTCGTCGGTACGCCGGGGCCGGGGCAAGCGTGTCGACACGCAGGTAGTCGCCGACCATCGAGGCGTAGTCCCAAGCGCCATCGGGCACCGGTGGGCCGAGAATGGCCCCGTCGCCAGCGCGCCCGGACTGGGCGAGCGCATGGGCGATGAAGGCCCGGTACGCCGGGTTGGCATGAGAACGCGCTATTGCGACATGAGTGTCGTCGACGGGGGTGCCCGGACCGCCGAGGCGCAGCTCCGCCACGGGCGCCATCTCGGGGATACCCACGACGGAGCTACGCCGGTGCCGTTCGAGCGCCTCCTCGCCGAGCCGGCGCGCGGCCTCGTCGCCGACAGAGAGCGCGCGGTGGAACCGCCACCAGGCGATCGGTACGTCCGCGCCGGGGTGCCGCAGCCGGCGGGCCAACTCAATGCATCGGGTCATCTGCCGGTCGGCTTGGCTCGCGTCGCCCCGCTGCAGGTATGCGGCGGCCGCACCGAAGCGGGTATAGAGCTCTTGCTCGTGCGACAGCGGCAGCGTGAGCACCTCGTCGGCGAGCGCCAGGCGTTCCTCCGCGGCGCCGGGTGTGCCCCACAGTGCCAGCGTTCGAAGGCCTACAACGTCGGCGAGCAGATCGGGATCGCCGACCGCTCGGGCTGCCTGCACCGCGCGCCGCCCGACCGCGTCGGCCTCGTCTGACCGCCACTCGTACGTGAGCTCCATCGCCAGGCTGGCCAGGACCCGGGCATGCAACGGGCCGGAACGCAGTGTCGTCAGGCAGTCTTCAACCGCACCGGACACGCTCACGGTCTGGGCCCACTTGCTGCGGTTCCCGCCGTTGCCTGAGATTCCAGAGCCACTGGGGCGTTCGTCTCCATCGACGTCACCCACCTCAGTACCGCCGAGGAGGCGCTGGCCCTGCTCGAGCCTTTCCTCACACTCCCGGTGTGCTGGTTCAACACTCTCGGGACCGTTCCGCTGGCCGAGCTCGGCGCCATCGCGGCGGAGCCCGTCGAACCGATGCCCGCCAGCGAGATGTCGGGTCTGCTGCGCGACCTTGACGACCCGGCAATCGAGCGGCTGCTCAACGTCGTCGGCGCCGGCAGCACCGCACCGCTCGCGGTCGTGCAGATTCGGCACCTCGGCGGCGCCCTCGCACGGGCGAGCGCAGCCGAAGGCCCGGCCGGAGCCGTGCTCGAGCCGTACCAGTTCTTCTGCCTCGGCGTGCCCGTCGCCCCGGAAGTCGAGGCGGCGATCGAGACGTGCTTCGCCGACGTCCGCAAGGCCCTCGCCGGGCACAGCACCGGACGCACGATGTTCACCTTCCTCGTCGCCGACGACGACCCGGCCCGGGCATTCTCGCCCGCTGCCCTCGCCCGGCTCCGCCAGCTGAAGCGGCGGACTGATCCGTACGGCGTGATCCGTAGTAACCGACACGTGCTGCCGCGTGGATGAATACCCGGACGTCGACGTGCCGGGAGCAACCGGCTCCTGGCACCGCCCCACTGACTGCGGATGGCACTCCTGCCCTGACGCAGGGGGAACGCATGTCTAAGCGCCGGTCATCACGGGTCGACAGGCTGTGGTTGACGCTGTGATCCTGCCGTCATTCCGCCCGGAGAGGCCTTCCATGCGCTTCTCTGGATCACTCGCGGCTCGCCGCTTCCCTCATCGCCGTACCGCTGCTGCTCGCGGCGATGCGCACGTGGTCACCTTGGGATCATCACCGACTTCCGGCAGTCGCTCACGGACCCGCAGTACCTCAGTCGCCGCTGTCGTTCCCGATGGCAAATAGCCAGGCGCGTTCCGCTCGACGAACCGGTGGTGTCCCGGCTGCCGAACCTGATCTGGCCGGTGCTCGGCTTGAGGAAGCCGGTCAGCAGGGTGAACAGCGTCGCCTTGCCCGCGCGGCTCGGACCGACCAGTGCGTGGACATCACCTTCCGAGACGGTGAGATCCACCCGGGCGACGGCGGTAAGCCGCGAAAGCTTTGCTCAGTCCGGTGGTCTCGATCACCGCCCTGGAATCGCGTCGGGGAGCGTCGCTTGGAAGCTAGGTGCACCGCGACGTCGTTCCATGATTGAGGCGAACAGACTGTTCGCCCAAGAGATGCGGCAGCACAGGGCGAGCCCGCACCTCTAGTTCCGCCGAGTGGCTTGGTCATCGGCGCGGTTCGACCGGGTGATTGCGGAAGGGAATCTTCCGTGGTCGATGGGACGATGGCGGGATGTTGGAGACGTCGGCGCGGTTGTTGCGGTTGTTGTCGTTGCTGCAGGTCCGGCGGGACTGGGCTGGAGCTGAACTGGCAGAGAGGTTGGGGGTTTCGACTCGGACGCTTCGGACGGATGTGGAGCGGTTGCGGGTGCTTGGGTATCCGGTGGAAGGGCGGGCGGGGGTGGCAGGCGGCTATCGGTTGGGGGCCGGTGGGGAGTTGCCGCCGTTGTTGTTGGATGACGAGGAGGCTGTGGCGGTTGCGGTGGGGTTGCGGACCGCTGCGGCTGGAGGACTGGCGGGGATTGAAGAGACGTCCGTGCGGGCGTTGGTGAAGTTGGAGCAGGTTTTGCCGTCGCGGTTGCGGCATCGGGTGCGCGCGGTGGCGGGGGCCACGGTTGCGGTGGGCGGGGGTGGGGCTCGGGTTGACGCTGAGGTGTTGACGGCTATTGCTGCGGCGATTCGGGATCAGGAGGGATTGCGGTTCGAGTACGCCGGCGGAAGCGGTGGTGGGGTTTGGGGGAGTCGGACGGAAGGCACGGACCAGCCGACACCGGATGCGGGCGTGGGGGAGTTGCAGTCGTCGCGGGCGGCCGAGCCGCATCGGTTGGTGGCGTGGGGGAGGCGGTGGTATTTGGTTGCTTGGGACAACGGTCGGGAGGGTTGGCGGACGTTTCGGGTGGATCGGATGCGGTTGAAGACGCCGAATGGGCCGCGGTTCACGCCGCGGGAGTTGCCTGAGGCGGATGCTGCGGAGTTTGTACGGCGTTCCGTCGGGGAGGCGTCGTGGCAGTATCGGGCTCGGGTGAAGGTGTTCGCGTCGGCGGAGTATGTGAAGAATCGGATGCCGATTCCGATCGAGCCCGAGGTGGTGGGCGAGGAAGCGTGCATCGTCGAGATGGGGTCGGATGATCCACATCAGCTGGCGTTGTGGCTGGGGTTGCTGGATGCGGACTTCGAGGTACTGGACGCGCCGGAGTTGGCGGCCGCGGTGAAAGAGGTTGGAGATCGGTATCACCGGGCGGCGGGGAAGTTCGGCTAACAGGAGGCACTCATAGGGCCGGGCCGGTTTCGGTCCGACTTAGGCGTCCCTAGCTCAGTTGTAGCGGTGGTCTGGGCTAGAGGTCTCGGCAGCGTGGGTCGCCACGACCGAGGCCTGTGCGCACCCGCGGTGTGAGCTGGCGTGGGTTGACGGCTCCGGAGGCGGGCGCGACGTTGGCGGCTGCGGCTAGGGCCTTGCGGAGATCGGGTGGGAGGGGTTGACGGATCGGGGCGGCGCCGGAGGTAGCGGCCGCTGCGGCGAGGGTCCGGATCCTGGTGCCGCGGACGCGGCCGAGTCGGGCCGCGGCGACGTCAAAAGGGCGGTCGTCCTTGCGGGGCTCGAAGCAGACGACCTCACGGTAGGGCAAGCCACCGTCCTCCGCCTCGAATTCGCGGTACAGGAGCCGATGGGAGGGCCCCAGCTCGTGATTGCGGCGAGATTCTGGGATGACTGCCAGCTTGATCTCCGCGCAGTCGCTGAGGTCATAGGCGGCGTAGCCGAGGCGTTTGCCGTCGAAGAGCTCTTCTTGACCGTGGACGAGAGCGCGGAGGCCTAGCTCGAGAGCTTGGTGTTCGCGGCGGCGCAGACCGCCGGGGGCCTGGGTTGCGGCGGCTCTTTTGAGCACAGCCAGCTGCTGCAGCACCTCCTCGCGGACCAGAAGGCGGTACTGCGTCACTGGGGCTTGGGCAGGTCGGAGTCGTCGACTGGTTCGCTGAGGTCCAAGCCGAGATCGGCGGCTACCTGTTCGATCGGAACCGACGGCTGGGGGTGTGCGAGGCGGTGGCGGAGGACGGAGTAGCTGGAGTCGAAGCCGTTCTCGTCGGTGGTCGCGGCTTCGAGGGCGCGCCAGACCTCGAACGGTATGACGACGCCCTCGGGCTGGCCGGCGTCGCCGAAGATCAACGGCTCGGTCTCGCCGGAGCGGAACAGGGTCAGGAGGTTGGGAAGGTGTTTCGAGGCTTCCGTGGTGTTGAGCACCCAGACGCGCTCGCCGCCTGGGAGTAGGTACTCGGTTTCGGCATCCATACCGACAGCTTAGGAGCGGCGCGCTGTGGGCGGATTGAGTTATCCACAGGGGTGGTGACGGAGGGGTGGTTGTGGGTTACGGGTGGTGGCGGGATGATCGGGGGTATGGGTGAGGGGCGGTGGGTTGAGGTTCGGGTGGTGGGGGCTGCGTTGGATGAGGAGGGGGTGGAGAAGGCGGTTCGGCAGTTGCGGAAGGAGTTGGCTGAGCAGGAGTTCATGACTCAGGCCGTGGTTGAGGAGGCGCCGGGTGGTGCCAAAGGGGATGGGTTGGCCGTTGCACTCGTGGGGGCGGGTGGCAGGGTGCCGGCGTTGATCGCCGTACTGAAGGACTGGATTTGCCGGCGGCACAGTCCGGGGACGATCAAGCTCACATTGGGGGACCGCTCGATCGAGGTGGACAAGCCGACGTTCAAAGAGCGTGAGCAGCTCCTCGAGGCGTTCCTCGGCAAGCAAGAGCCGTGACGGGTGGGGGCGTCGGCTAGGGGTGCTGATCGCGAACGACGGGGACAGTTGCTGCGGTCATCGAATCCAGAGGTGCGACGTACCACGCGAAAACGATTGGAATCGATGCCGGCGACAACAACCCGGGAGCGCTCGAAAAGGCTAGCCGGGGATCGGGGCATCCTCCCGCGACGGTGACGATGACGATGACGGTGAAGGCGTCGGCTTGGGCCGTTGCTGCTTTCGTTGAGCCAGGTACGCCAACCCGCGGCCCGCGGCCGCGCTGGCGGCGTCGATTGCCTCGGCCAGCCGCGCAACCGGGCGGGACAAGGTGAAGCGCAGCTGGCGACTGTGGGGTTTGGCCTTGTCGTCGAAGGCACCGTGGGCGCCGTGGTCGCCGGGAACGGGCTCGTAGAGGTTGTCCGGATCATCGGCGGGACGTGGCTCGTCGAGTTGTTGACTGTCATACCCGGTCCGGCCCAGGAAGGAGTCCAGGAGCGGACCGGCCAGCCGGTCGCCGAGGATGGTGTAGACCGTGGGGAATCCGACCCAGACCTGGCGGCGACGGTGGTGGGCGGCGTGCCAGACGGCCTCAGCGGCCAGCTCTGGTTGATAGATCGGCGGGACGGGCTGTGTCTTGCGCCGGAGTTTGGAGCGCTGGACGTGGAACTGCGGGGTGTTCACCGCGGGCATGTGTACCTCGACCAGGCGTACGGCGCTCCGATCGTGAAGCAGCTCGCACCGGATCGAGTCGGTGAAACCCTGGATCGCATGCTTGGCCCCGCAGTACGCCGACTGCAAAGGGATCCCGCGATACGCCAGCGCCGAGCCGATCTGCACGATCACTCCGCGATCCCGCGGCGTCATCCGGTGCAGTGCGGCCCGCGTCCCGTTGACGAAACCGAGATAGGTCACCTCCGTCACCCGCTGGTACTCGTCGGCCGAGATCTCCAGGAAGGGGCCGTACACCGTTGCCATCGCACTGTTGACCCAGATGTCGATCGGCCCGAGTTCCTCCTCGATCGACTGAGCGGCCTTCTCCACAGCGTTCGCGTCACTCACATCAATCGGTACGGCGACGGCTCTCGAGCCCGCCCGTTCCACGTCGGTGACAGCACCCGCCAGACCGTCCGGACCCCGCGCGATGAGACCGACGTCGTACCCGCGCTCGGCGAACAGTTGGGCGCAAGCCCGCCCGATTCCGGCACTGGCTCCAGTGATCGCTACAACAGCCATGCCACGCCGGTGCCCATTCGCCCCCGCCATGACACGCACGATGCGCTACCTCGGGCGTTGTGCCGTCAGCGGTTCGAGCGTAGCGTCGAAGCAGTATCGGCGACGTGGCCGCCCTGGGGACGGCTCACCAAGGGGGGAGACTGGACGCCCGGGCGTGCGTGCTGACACAAGCCCGCGCACGACTCCGCGTTCCCGGCCTGCCGGTGCCGGTCGTCCCTCATCGAGGGCGGTACGGCGCCACCCCCAGCGCCGCGCACCCGCACCCGGCCGGGATCGACGGAGGTGGCTCTGCCCCGACGTCCCTCCACGGGGGTTGGAGCCAAGGAGCCCGGAGTGCGCGAGCGCTCCGGGCTCCCTCACGCTGAGGCATGGTCCGGTGCGAGACCGGGCACCGGAGGAGCAGTACGGCGGGCAACGGACCGAGAAGCGGTACGACGGACGGCGGGACGAGGAGCAGTACGACGCGCGGCGGAACGAGAAGCAGTACGGCGGTGACGGGCCGGAGGAAAGGTGGTCGACGAATGATCAGCACCCATGTCCTCGATATGGTGAGCGGCCGGCCCGCGGAGGGTATGACGGTCGTACTGGAGCAGCTTGACCCGTTCACCGTGCTCGGCTCCGGGATCACCGACGCGAACGGCCGAGTCGGCGAACTGGGTCCCGCGCTCGGTCGGGCCGGTGATCACCGGCTGCTCTTCGAGGCCGCGGCCTATTATGCGAAGACCGGGCAGTCGTGTTTCTTCCCGCAGGTGATCGTCGCCTTCACGGTTGCCGACCCCTCGACCCGGCTGCACATTCCCCTGCTGCTCGGCCCGTTCGCGTTCTCGACGTACCGCGGCAGCTGAGGAAAACGGTCCGATAACTGACCGGCCGACCACATGCCGGTGCGGCCCGAACACCTGATCAGGTGATGGGCCGCACTGGGCATCGACGGATTGTCTACAGGTTGCGGAAGAACTTCCGGAGGTCGGCGGCGAGCTCGTCCGGACGCTCGAGCGAGGCGTAGTGGCCGCCCTTGTCGAAAGTCGACCAGTGGACGATGTTCGGGTTGTCACGCTCGGCCAGCGGGCGGATCGTCTTGAAGTCGTCGGCGAACACGGCGACGCCGGTCGGGGCGTGGTTCTGGGTGGGCTCGGCGCCGGAGTGGGCCTCCTCGTAGTGGTAGCGACCGGCCGCGGCGGAGCTGTTGGTGAACCAGTACAGCGACACCTCGGTCAGGATCTGGTCGCGGGTGACCAGGCTGGTCCCGTTGCCGAAGCTGTTGAACAGTTCGTTCCAGGCGAGCTGCCCGACCGGTGAGTCGGAGATGCCGACGGCAACGGTCTGCGGCCGGGTCGCGTTGATCTGGTTGTATCCGCCGACCGACTGGAACCACTGCAGGTGCTCCAGCGCCGCGTAGTCCGCGGGCGTGAACTTCTCGAACTCGGCCGGGTCGCCGGACGGGAAGGAGAACAACTGCAGCACGTGCAGCCCCAGGAAGCCCTCGGGGTTCAGCAGACCGAGCTCCCGTGCGACCATCGCGCCGGCGTCGGAGCCATGGACGCCGTACGACGAATAGCCGAGCCGGCGCATCAGCGTGTCGAAGGTGCGAGCCACCCGCGCCATCGTCCAGCCGCGGTCGACCAGCGGCGTACTGAAACCGAAGCCGGGGATGGACGGGATGACGACGGAGAACGCGTCCTCGGCGGAACCGCCGTACGCGACCGGGTCGGTCAGCGGGCCGATCATGTCGAGGAAGTCCACGAAGGACCCCGGGTACGTGTGCACCAGCAGCAGCGGCGTCGCGCCCTCGACCTTCGACGGGATGTGCAGGAAGTGGACGGTCTGGCCGTCGATCTCGGTCAGGTAGTGCGGGAACTTGTTCATCCGCGCCTCCTGCTCGCGCCAGTCGAACCCGTTCTGCCAGTGCTCGACCATCTCGCGGAGGTAGTGGTTCGGGGTGCCGTAGTCCCAGTCGTCGCCGGGGACGGGCTCGGGCAGCCGCGTCCGCGCGAGGCGGGCGAGCAGGTCGTCCAGGTCGGTCTGGGCGATGTCGACGGTGAAGGGCCGGATGCTCTCGTTGGTGTTCATGGCTTTACCGTAGAATCCGTATAGGAACATTAGATTCCTATTTAGGAGACTGATTTTGCTGGAGACTTCGTCGAGGTTGTTGTCCCTGCTGGCGCTGCTGCAGACCCGCCCGGCCTGGACCGGTGCGGAGCTGGCTGAGCGGCTGGAAGTGACGACCCGAACGATCCGCAATGACATCGACCGGCTGCGCGAGCTCGGCTACCCCGTCGACGCGACCCGCGGGCCGGCCGGGCACTACCAGCTGGGCGTCGGTGCGAAGCTGCCGCCGCTGTTGCTGGATGACGAGGAAGCGGTGGCGGTCGCGGTCGGACTGCGGACCGGCGCCGGTGTGGCCGGGATGGCGGAGAGCAGCGCGCGGGCGTTGACGAAACTCGAGCAGGTGCTGCCGCATCGGCTCCGGCGGCAGGTGAACGCGATCCACAGCACCATGGAGAAAGGGCCGGACAACACCGGGTCGAACGTGCAGGACCCCGAGGTCGATCCGGCAGTACTGACCGCGATCGCGGCCTGCATCCGCGACGAGCACTATCTCCGGTTCGACTACGAGATCCCTAGCGGTGTTCCGATCCGCGGCCCGGGGTCGGGACGTGCGTCCGACCTGCCCATCCTTGTCGAGCCGTACCGGTTGGTGAGCTGGCAGCGGTACTGGTACCTGGTCGCGCGGGACGAGGCCGACGCCTGGCGCACGTACCGGGTCGACTGGATGTCGTTGCGGATGGCAACAGGTCGTCGGTACGAGCCCCGCCCGATGCCGGGGGACGACTACACAGATTTCGTACTGCGGGACGTCGCGACGACCGGGTGGAAGGTGCACGCCCGCATCACGGTCTTCGCTCCGGCCCAGGAGGTCCTGTCCCGGATCCACGCCGCCGTCGGCGTGGTCGAGTCCGTCGACGACAACACCAGCGTCCTCGTCACCGGCGCCGACTCCCTGGAGATCGTTGCCGTCTACATCGGCATGCTGGGCCTCGACTTCCACGTCGACGGCCCGCCCGAACTCGTCCAGCACCTGCAAACAATCGGCAATCGCTACCTCCGCGCGATCAACTGACTGCTTCCCGGAGAGAAATCGTCGCTTGGGGACGACTCTCCTTCCGCAAACCGCGGGTTCATGGCTTGTCTGTGCCGAGGCCGGCGTTGCGGGCCTGGATGATCGCGGCGGCGCGGTCGGCGAGGCCGAGTTTGGTGAAGATGGTGGAGACGTTGTTGGCGACCGTCTTGGCGGCGAGGTCGAGGCGGTTGGCGATCGCGGCGTTGGACAGGCCGGCGGCGAGCAGGTCGAGGATCTGGCGTTCCCGGGTGGTGAGCTCGGGGAACGGGTCGGCCGTGGGCGGCGGCGCCGAGAAGAAGCTCAGTACGCGGCGGGCAACGCCCGGGCCGAAGATCGCTTCGCCGGCCGCGACGGCGCGGATGGCCCGGGCGATCTCCTCCTGCTCGGCGCCCTTGACCAGGTAGCCGCGGGCGCCGGCGCGCATCGCGGCGAACACCGAGTCGTCGTCCTCGAACATCGTCAGGACCAGGACGGCGACCTCCGGCGCCGACCGCGCCAGTTCCCGGGTCGCGGCGAAGCCGTCGACGTCGGGCATCTGCAGATCCAGTACGGCGACGTCCGGGCGCGTCGTGATCACCTCACGGATCGCCTCACGGCCGGTCGCGGCGACGCCAACGACCTCGATCCCCGGCAGCGACGTGAGCAAGGCCGACAGCCCCGCCCGCACGACCGGATGATCATCGGCCAGCACCACGCGAATCATGTGTGCTCCAAAGGAAAACTCGCCCGTACGACGCCTCCGCTCGGCGACGGACCTGCCTCGAACCGGCCGCCAAGCTCGGCGGCGCGTTCCCGCATCGCGTGCAGACCGACGCCGGGACGCCACTCGCCGTTCGGCGGTCCGTCGTCGGTCACCTCGATCTCCAGGTCCTCGCCACAGCGCAACGCTAGTACGGCGTGGGTCGCGTGTGAGTGTCTGACGATGTTCGTGAGCGCCTCGGTCGCGATCCGGTACGCCGCGACCTCCAGAGCCGCAGGCAGAGCCGGCAACCCATCCGCCGAGACCTCCACCCGGATCGACGCACCGTCTGCCCGGAACGACAGGTGATCGGCGCGCTGCCGCAATGCTCCGACGAGGCCGAGTTCGTCCAGCGCCGGCGGCCGGAGGTCGTCGACAAGACGTCGTACGTCGGCAATCGCCATCCGGGTATCACTGCGTAACGTGCTGAGAAGATTGCGTGCCTGGTCGGTATCGGTGTCAACCACGTTGGCGGCCGCGTCGGCAGTGAACGCGACGCCGGTGAGCGTCGGACCGAGGCCGTCGTGCAGGTCGCGGCGGAGGCGGCGCCGTTCTTCCTCGCGCGCGGAGACCAGCTTCTCGCGGGACGACTGCAGTTCGGCGGAGAGCCGGGTCGCGTGGACGGCGACGGCAAGCGGTACGGCGAGCAACCCGAGCACATTGTGGTCCGCCGACGACAGCTCCGACTCGCCGGATCGCAGACCGATGTTCAGTGAGCCGACCGCCGTTCCGCCGTACTCGAGCGCCAGCGGTACGACGTTGGCCGGCAGCGTCCCGTCCGAGGCGACGATCGCATCGTCGACAATCAGAGCGACGTACGGGAAGCGGAGGGCCGAGCGGATGGATGCGACGACGCCGGGCAGCCCGGCGGACAGTTGTTCGCCGACGCGGGACGCGACGCGAGCCGGGTCGCCGCGGTCGCCATAGAGGGCTCGATCGACGAGCTGCTGCAGGCGCGGCAGGATCGGGGCGATGAGCAAGGCAACGAAGACCGTGATCGCGGCGGAGCGGCCGACTCGGGACGAGATCAACGAACCCAGGATCGCGGCGAGCGCGGCGTAGGCGCCGATGGCCACCAACGACAGCAGGGCCCAGGTCAGGGCGCGCGACACGACAAGCCGGATGTCGAGGAGCTGGTAGCGCACGACTGCCACCGCGACGGCAACCGGGATCAACGGAATCGCGAGCAGAACAAGGACTGGTGTGCCGACGATGAAGGCCCACGGCGTCACGAACAGGATCGCGATGACGGATGCCAGGAGCAACCACAGGAGTTGCCGACGGCCCGTTTCATCGGCTCGCCGGTATCTGATCGCCAGACAGCTGATTGCCAGCAGCAACGCGACCAGGTTGCGGAGTTCGGTGATCGTCCACAGCGGCTGGAGAGCGTCGTACGACGAGAAGACCAGATACCCGGGTGGGATGCCGTTGCCGGGTGCGCTGCCGTCGCCGGCCATCTCCAGGACGAACAGCGGCGCGGTGGCGATGATGCCGATCGCGGCCCAGCGCCAGCGGGGCGAGAGCAGGCGGCCGGTCGGGAACAGCAGGAGGGCGAGCGGGAGGAACAGGCCGATCGACCACGGCCAGGCCAGCATCGCGAGCGTGACGACCAGACGCTGGGCGACCAGCGGGGCGTCTCCGTCGGCCAGCAGTTGGCCGATGGGCGTGGCCACCGCGGTGGTGGCGTGACCGATGCCGTCGGCGATGAACAACCATCCGATCGGGTTGCCCGGCCGGTGCCAGGCGATCACCGCTCCGCAGAGCCCGAACGTCAGCCCCATCAACCCGTTCGTCACCACGAACGCGTCCACCAGGATCTGCCAGCCCCACCCCAGGATCGCGGCGAGGACGAGCGCCGCGATCACCTCGGCGACTGCGAAGCCGCCGAGCCCGCCCGCGAGCCCTCGTCGGGCAGGTTGCTGTGAGGCCTTCATACCGGAAGTGTGCGCCCGGAAGTGTCCCGGCGTCTCGGGATCGGGTTCCCGGGCGGGGCGGGGAATTGCCTGGTCGCGGGGGACTGCGCGCCCAAGTGTCGGACGAGCTGACTGCCAGACAGTGGAGCCCTCAGAAAGGGGAACAACATGTACAAGCTGGGGTTGGTTGTACTCGGGCTGGTGTCAGTGGCGGATCTGCTGACGCCGGTGCTGACCGACGGTGAACATCCGCCGATGGAGATCGCGATCGGGGCGGCGGTGGTCGGGCTGGTCAGTCTGGTGCTGATCGGGTTCGCGTGGCAGGGGAAGCGGTGGTCACTTGCTCCGCTCATCACCTTGCGGCTCGCCTCGGCGCTGCTGGCCGTGCCGGCGTTCTTCACCTCCGGCGTACCGGCGGCCGCTGTCGCCGCTGCGGGGGTCGGGGTGGCGGCAACGGTGTTCGGGGTCGTGGCGGTGCTGCTGCCGTCCCGTGAGTTGGAGCGTGTGCGATGAGTCGGGACGTGACCAGTACGACGCAAGGCGACGTCCTACCGGCCGGCGTCCTACGGACAGGTTCCGCTCTTCGCCCCGTGTCGCGGTGGTTTGCGGCGCTGATCCTGCCGATCGGGCCGGCCGCGATCGCCGTACTTCGGTATGTCCTGCCGTATGACACCGTTGACGACGTGTCGACCATCACCAATAAGGTTGTCGACAATTTGGACCGGGGTTCGTTGGTGCTGTGGCTCGGGTTCGTCGGGATCCTCACGCTGGTGCCGGGGGTGTACTTCGTCGGGCGGCTCACCCGTCCGTGCGCTCCCTGGTTGACCGCGATCGCGTTGCTGCTCGTCGTACCGGGGTATCTCGCCCTCCCGTGGATGGCGTCGAGCGACATCTTCATCTGGTCCGCGGGGACGGCGGGACTGGATCCGGCCGCGATCACCCGGGCCGCCGAGGTCACGCACGGGTCGATGGATGTTGCCGGATTCGCGTTCGTCGCCGGTCATGTGATCGGCACGATCCTGCTCGGGATCGCGATGTGGCGGTCGCACGTCGTGCCGCGGTGGGCCGCGGTGGCGACCGCGATCTCGCAGCCGATCCACGCGGTCGCCGCGATTGTGGTGGTCAGTCACACGCTCGACCTCGTCGGCTGGGGTCTGCAGGCAGCCGGGTTCGCCGCGGTGGGGTGGGCGATCCTCCGGATGCGCGACGAGGAGTGGATGCGGTAGATGTTCGCTCCGTCAGACGCCGTGCTGCTTGAGGAAGGTGACGGTGCGGGCCATCGAGGTCGGCCAGGCGGGGCCGAAGGCGTGTTCCTCGCCGGGGTAGGTGTACATCGTCGCCGTCTTGCCGGCCGCCTTGAGGGCGGCGAGCGCTTCGCGGGACCAGGTGATCGGGCAGGTCGAGTCGGACTCGCCGTGGTGGATCAGCACCGGATCGGTGACCCGGTCGAAGAAGTTGATCGCTGACACGTTGCGCCAGAACGCCGGGTTGCGGGCGGGTTCGCCGTACGTGCGCAGGATGGTCGCGGCGATCGGGCGGTCGTTGCGGATCCAGCGGTTGAAGTTGTCCGCGGCATCGGCACTGACCGGCGCGAACACGACCGCGGCCTTGACCAGCCCGGGTTGGGCGACCAGCGCGTTGTAGGTGACCCCGCCGCCCATCGACCGGCCGAGCATGCCGATCCGGTTCGGGTCGACGGACGGCAGGGGGCGCAGCGCGAGTACGGCGTTGATCGCGTCCTCGGTGTAGCCGAGTCGCAGGTTCACGTCGGCGCGCGGATCGTCGGAGGACTGCGCGTGTCCGCGGTAGTCCGTGTGCAGTACGACGTACCCGCGGCGGGCGAGGTAGTCCTGCTCACGCATCAGGCCGCGGCCGTTGGTGTAGATCGCCGGGTCGATGTAGCCGTGGTTGAGCACGAGTGCGGGATGCCGGCCGGGTGTGCGCGGGACGTTCAGGATGCCGGAGATCGTCAACGACCCGCTGGAGTACGTCACGTAGTACCGGGTGTAGGCGGAGTTGCGAGCGAGCACCCGGCCGAGGCGGAGGTTCCGGCCGTCGTACTTCTTCGCGATCATCGCCTGCAGTGAGACAGGATGCGGTGCTGCGGTTGGAGTGGGCGCCGCAGTCGGAGTGGGCGTTGTGCTAGGCGTGGGCGATGCCGGCGGGGCGGATGACGTGGTGGGTGTCGAGGAGGCGCTTGGAGCGGACGCAGGGGGTGCCGCGTCGTCCTCGGAGGTACAGGCGATCGCGGCCGTCATCACAAGCGCGACGACTCCCGCCCACGTCATCCGCCGGTTCATACCTTCAAGTCTGCCGCCGCTTCCTCCGAAGGCGCCGAAAGTCCAGACAACGATTGTCGGCGCGGCCATTGCACGATCAGTACGGCGGCCAGCACCATCGAACCGCCGAGCCACTGCGTCACACTGAGCGTCTCCCCGAACACAGCCGCAGCCGCGACCACTGTCACCACCGGCTCGAGGATCGACAGGATGGACGCCACCGAAGGGCCGACCCGGGCCATGCCGGCGAAGAACAGCAGAATCGCGCCCACCGTGCTGACTACTGCCAGCGCTGCCAGCCACAGCCACCCGACCGGTTCGAAGCCGAGGACCGCACCGCCACGCAGGAAGCTGGTGACCAGGAACGTGCCGAAGGCCCCGGCGCACACCAGTGCTGCCAAAGCGAGTGGAGGCACGTCCGCGGTCACCCGGTCGCCGACCAGGATGTATCCGGTGTAGGTAACCGCAGCACCAAAGGCCAGCAGCGCACCCACCCAGTCGAATAGACCTGTAGTCGCACTGCTGAGCACCAGCACGATTCCGGTCAGTGCAACGCCCAGCGCCCAGACCCGTCGCCGAGACGCCCGCTCCCGCCCGAGTGCGATCGCCCCGGCCATGACCAGCACCGGATACACGTACAGGATCAGTGCCACGAGCGATGCGTCGATCCTGGCCAATGCGGAGAAGTACAGCCCGGCCTGTGCCGCGTAGCCGAACACTCCCATGCCCAGCCCGGCAAGCACAGCCCGGCGGGGCAGTTGGCGCAGCGCACCGCGAGCCAGTGCGATGGCGAGCAGCAGTACGCCGGCCAGCCCGAAGCGGACCAGCAGCAGCGCGTCCACCGATACACCAGCGTTGTACGCCAACTTGCCGAACACAGCCATCGCCCCGAACCCGGCAGCGGAAAGTAAGCAAAAGAGTCGCCCCACGGCATCGATGCTCCCGGTTGCGGACTGTTCAGGTCTATCGCGGCTTCATGCACAGAAATGTGTAGCTATGCTGAACAGATGCTGGATTTGCACCGGCTCCGCCTGCTGCGCGAGGTACACGGTCGTGGCACTGTGCACGGTGCCGCGCGGGCGCTCGGGTACACGCCCAGTGCCATCTCCCAACAGCTCGCCGTGCTTGAGAGGGAAGCCGGTACGCCGCTACTCGAGCGGATCGGGCGCAACGTCCGGCTGACCGCCGCTGGGCAGGTCCTGGTGCGGCATGCCGCCGTACTGCTGGAAGGGGTGGAGGCGGCGGAGGCGGAGCTGGCCACGGTCGCGGCTGGGCGGGCGGCCGGAGTGGTGCGGGTCTCAGCCTTCCAGTCCGCGTTCCTGCGCGTAGTGGCTCCGGCGGTACGAGCGCTGGCCGTGAGCCATCCCGACATCCGAATTGAAGCGGCTGAGGTCGAGGTGGAGCAGGCGGTACCGGCGCTGCGGTTGCAGCAGTTGGATGTGGTGGTCGGTGACGAGTACGACGGGCAACCGCGGGCTGTGCACGCCGACCTGCGTCGCGAGCGGTTGCTGCGCGAACGTATCCAGGTCGTATTGCCCGCTGATCACCCCGAGGCCGGTGCCGACCAGGTGTCGCTCGCACGGCTGGCCGACGTACCGTGGGCCGCTTGTCATCCCGGCACCGGGCATCACGAGATGCAGGTGCGGGTCTGCCGGGAGCTCGGCGGCTTCGAGCCCGACGTGCGCTACAACTCGGACGACTTCCTGATCCTGTTGGAGCTTGTCCGTACGACGGGAGCCGGTGCGCTGCTGCCGGACTTGGTGCTCGGGTACGGCGCTCCCGGTGTAGCGGTCCGCCCGTCGGCTGAGGGGGCTGTCGGTCGGGAGGTCTTCCTGCTCACGCGCCGCAGCCGCACGCCGGCAGGAGCCGCAGTTGCCGCCGCACTACGCGTTGCCGCGGACGAAACATTGACGAATCCGGGGTAGCACGGGACTCTCGGGGAAGAACGGGTGGGTCTGGGGGAGGTCCGGCCGCCCGTCGGGGGGTTCAGGCGCTCTCTGGGGTGGGGGGTTCTCGCGCTGCGCTCGACGGCGACGGCAGGTCTGTGCGGCGCTGCGCTGTGCTGCGGCGCTGATCTTGACGTGATCGCCGGGGAGGGCTCATGGGCACGATCGAGGACTTGAGGGAACGCGCCAGGGGTCAGGTCTTGACCGACGGCGACGAGGGGTACGACGAGGCACGCCGGGTCAACAACGCCATGCACGACAAACGCCCGGGGGTCGTGGTGCGGTGTGAGAACGCGGGTGACGTGATGGCCGCGGTGGACTTCGCCCGGACCAACGAACTCGACTTGGCAGTGCGCGGCGGCGGGCACAGCGTGCCCGGGTTCGGCACCGTCGATGACGGTGTGGTGATCGATCTGGGCGGGATGCGCAACGTCCGGGTGGACCCGGTCAACCGGACCGCCCGAGCCGGTGGTGGCGCGACCTGGGGCGATTTCAACGCGGCGACGCACGCCTTCGGACTGGCGACCACGGGCGGCATCATCTCGACCACCGGGGTCGGCGGCCTGACTCTCGGCGGTGGGATCGGGTACCTCGCCCGCGGCCTCGGGCTCGCCTGCGACAACCTGATCTCGGCCGACGTGGTGACCGCGGACGGGCAGTTCCTGATCGCGAGCGAGAAGGAGAACGACGACCTCTTCTGGGCGCTGCGCGGCGGTGGCGGCAACTTCGGCGTGGTGACCGCGCTGGAGTTCCGGCTGGCTCCGGTGTCGACGATCTTCGGCGGTCCGATGTTGTTCGAGATGTCCGACGCGGCCGCCGTACTGAGCGGGTTCCGGGACATGATCGACGGTGCGCCCGAGCAGCTCGGCGGGTTCCCGGCGTTCCAGATCGCGCCACCGCTGCCGTTCATCCCCGAGGACCGGCACGGCGACGTGTTCACGTTGATCGTCGGGTGCTGGGCCGGTGATCCGGACCGGGGAGAGTCAGAGATCTCGAGGTTCCGGGAGTTCGCGCCGGTGGTCGCCGAGCACGTCGGCCCGATGCCGTATCCGGCGCTGAACAGCGTTTTCGACGCACTGGTCCCGCCCGGGCTGCAGCACTACTGGAAGGCGAACTTCGTCACCGAGCTCACCGACGCGGCGATCCAGGCCCACCTTCGGCACGCCCCCGGGCTGCCGTCGATGAACGCGACCGTGCACATCTATCCGATCAACGGCGCCTGCCACCGGGTGACACCGGACGCGACCGCGTTCGCCTACCGGGACGCGACCTTCGCGACCGTCATCGCGGGCATGTGGCCGGACCCGGCCGAGAACGACGCCAACATCCAGTGGGTGCGGTCGTACTACGACGACGTGGCACCGCACTCGGAGGCCGGCGGCTACATCAACTTCATGGCCGGCGACGACCAGGGCCGGATCCAGGACAACTACAGGCAGAACTACGACCGGCTGGTCGAGGTCAAACGCAAGTACGACCCAGGCAACCTGTTCCACCTCAACCAGAACATCGTGCCCTAGGCAACGAACAACCACGTCCGTGCGACGCGTGCGCCGTACGGACGTGGTTGTCGTGCGTCAGGCCTTCGGGGCCAGCTTGTGGACGACGATGCCGGACTTGAAGGTGGTCGTGCCGAGCAGTTCGAGGTGGGTGATGTCGACGTCGATGCCGTCGAACAACTTCGCACCACTGGCAAGGACCGGAATGGTCCAGAAGTGGTACTCGTCGACCAGCTTGTGCTCCAGCAGCGTCTTGGAGAACTCACCCGTGCCGTACTTGATCAGGTCGCCGCCGTCCTCCTCCTTGAGCCGCTTGACGGCCTCGGCGGCGTCACCCTCGAGCAGCCGGGCGTTCCAGGTCGTCTCGGTGAGCGTGCGGGAGGCGACGTACTTCGGCATCGCGTTGAACTTGTCCGTGAACGGGTCGCCGCTGCGCTGCGACCAGGCCTCGGCGAAACCCTCGTAGGTGACCCGGCCGAGGACCTGCGCCTCGATGTTCTCCATCAGGGCCTGGTTGTAGGCCAGGTACTCGTCGTCCCAGTAAGGGCCGGTCCAGTCCTGCGGGTTGTCGATGACGCCGTTGATGGTCATGTAGGTGGACTCGATCAGCTTCCGCATGGTTCTTCCTCTTTCTAGTGTTGATAAGGATGGTCGGTGCGCGCGTCCAGGAGCGCTTGGGCCCACCAGACGAGCTGGTCGAGCATGAGCTTGGCCTGGGCCTCGTAGCCGGCGGCCGGCCGCGGCCAGTCGCCGTCTGCGGTGAACTGCTCCCAGTAGCAGGGCAGTGTGACCGTGTTGCGGATGGTGACGGCCTGGAGCTCGGTGAAGACCTGCCGCAGCTGAGCTGTGGCGTACAGTCCACCGGTCTCACGGCCGTAGCTGACGATCGCGACCGGCTTGGCGTGCCACTCCTCGTAGTACCAGTCCAGTGCGGTCTTCAGCGGCGCCGGGAAGCTGCTGTTGTACTCCGGTGTCACCACTGCGAACGCGTCCGCGGTGGCGAGCCTCGGAGCCAGTACGGCGACCTCAGCGGGTGTCTTGTCGTCGGTGTCGGGCAGTGTGGTCGGCAGATTCGCGGTGGCCAGGTCGATCAGGTCCACCTCGAACTGCTTGGCGGCCTGCCGGGCGAACCAGTGGGCCACGGTCGGTCCGAACCGCCCGTTGCGGGTGCTGCCGATGATCACTGCCAGTCGCATCTGCCTGCCTCCTTCCTGCGCGCCTCCTTCCTGATGACCCAGACTCTGCCGGAACCCGTTTACGGTTTCTTTCCGGTCGATCGCGGCGGCGGCGTAAACGGGGTAGGTCGTGCGCGGTCTGGCGGTTAGGGTGCGGCCATGCGTTTCGGGGTGCTGGGACCGGTCACGGCCTGGACTGACGCGGGGAAGCCCGTCACGATCCAGGGCCTGAAGGTCCGCGCCCTGCTGGCCGACCTCCTGGTGCACGAGGGCCGTCCAGTCCCGGCAGACCGGCTCATCGACGACCTGTGGGGTTCTCAGCTCCCCGGCAACCCGGCCGGCACCCTGTCCGCGAAGGTGTCCCAGCTCCGCCGCGCCTTCGAGGACGCTGAGCCCGGCAGCCGCGCACTGGTGAAGTCCGGCCCGGCCGGCTATTCGCTGACCGTCGACAGCTCGTCGTACGACGCACTGACCTTTGCCGAGCGGGTAGCCGACGGACAGCTCGAGGAAGCGCTCGAGCTCTGGCGTGGTCCGGCGTACGCCGACTTCGCGGACGAGGCGTTCGTGGAGACGGCTGTAGCCCGGCTGAACGAGCAGCGGCTCACGGCGATGGAGACATGGACCGACGCCTCGGTGAGTGAACTGGCCGCGCTAGTTGCCGAGCACCCACTGCGTGAGCGACTGCGTGCGAGTCATATGCGGGCGCTCTACCGGAGTGGTCGGCAGAGCGAGGCGCTGGAGAGCTACGAGGAGTTGCGGCGGCTGCTGGCTGACGAGCTGGGGCTGGATCCTAGTCCGGAGCTGGTCGCGCTCCACCAGTCGATCCTCACGCAGGAGCTTCCCAGTCGCCGTTCGAACCTTCCAGCGCCGCTCACCGAGCTGATCGGTCGTGCTGAGGCCGTGACCGACGTCAGCTCGTGTTTGGCATCCGCACGGCTCGTAACGCTGACTGGGCCTGGTGGAGTGGGCAAGACCCGACTGGCCTTGGCTTCGGCAGAAGAAGTGGCTGACCGGTTCGCCGATGGAGTAGTGCTGGTCGAGTTGGCTGCGGTGACTCCTGCTGCGCTGTCGGTGAGTAGCTCATTGACGGATGCTGTGCAGGCAGCACTGGACGTGCGGGAGATCGCTGGCGCTCCAGACATTGTGGTGGAGCGGCTGGCGGCGGTGATGGGCTCTCGGCTGCTGGTGCTGGACAACTGCGAGCAGGTGATCTCGGAGGTCGCCGAGCTGGCTGACCGGCTACTGGCCGCCGCTCCGGGCTTGCGGGTCCTGGCAACGAGTCGTGAGCCGCTGGGCCTGGCCGGCGAGGTCGTGTGGACTGTGCCGACCCTCGAAGTGCCTGCACGCGATGACGGGCCCGATGCGGTGGGCTCGTGCAGTTCGGTGCAGTTGTTCGTCGCCCGGGCTTCAGCCGCTTCTCGTGACTTCACTCTGTCGGCTGAGACCTTGGCCGACGTATCAGTGCTCTGCCGCCGCCTCGACGGGATTCCACTCGCACTGGAGCTCGCCGCGACCCGAGTCCGTGCGTTGGGAGTGCGTGGACTGGTTGCCCGGCTGGACGACCGGTTCCGCTTGCTGGCGACCGGACACCGTGGGGCTGCACCGCGTCAGCAGACTCTGCTCGCAATGATCGACTGGAGCTGGGAGCTGCTCAGCCCGGACGAACAGGTCGTTCTACGGCGTCTCGCCGTACACGCTGACGGGTGTACGCCGGACGCCGCGTCGGTGATGTGTGCCGAGCCAGGGGTCGACGTACTGGATGTACTGGTACGGCTGGTGGACCGGTCGCTCGTCGTACCAGTGCAGGGGTCCGAGGGGCCGCGATACCGGCTGCTGGAGTCCGTGGCGGCGTACTGCGTGGAGAAGCTGCGTGCCGCTGGTGAGCTGGAGTCGATGCAGCAGCGGCACCTTGAGTACTACACGTCCTTCGCGGAGGAGGCTCGGCCGTACCTGTACGGCGGTGAGCAGGGCAGGTGGTTGCAGCTAGTTGACGAGGACACGGCCAACCTGCGGTCCGCGCTGGACCGGGCTGTTGCATCAGGCCAGCTTGATTTGGCTGAGCGGTTGGTGGACGCGCTCGCCTGGTACTGGTACCTGCGCGGGCGGATTGCTGAAGCAGTGCGCTCGCTGGAGACGGTGCCTGATTCTGCTCGGGCGAGTGCTTGGCGAGTCGGGTTCATGTACGTCCAGGGTGACAGTGACGCGGTGGGGGAGCGTGACCGGTGGCTGGAGTCGGCGGATGCGCGGGCGCAGTGGTGGATCGCCTTTACTGGTAGCGATCTCGGTGACCTGGTGACGTGTCAGGCGCTGCTGGACCTCGCGCTGAAGAGCTTCGAGGCGGACGGCGACCAGTGGGGTGTCGCAGCAGTACTGGTGGCGCGTGCCAAGCACGCACACGTGCGGTCTGATGTCGAGGCGCTGCATGCCGATGCTTCAGAGAGTGCTCGTATCTTCCGTGCGCTGGGTGATCGGTGGGGCGTGCTGCAAGCGACCAGCTGGCTCAGCGCCCATGCGGAGCTGATTGGCGACTTCGACGAGGCTGCACGGTTGCAGCGGGAGGACGTGCAACTGGCTGAGGAGCTGGGGCTCTGGCCGGAACTCGCAGGAGCGCTGGGCATGCTGGGCTGGACTGAGATCCGGCAGGGCGACTACGAGGCTGCTCGGGCCCAGGGCGAGCGTGCGCTGCGGTTGGTGACGGAGCAGGACCAGCGCTCGACCCAGGCCCTGGCGGAGATCGTGCTGGCCTTCGCAGCCCGCCGTACTGGCGCCCTGGAGGAGGCGGAGACCCGCCTGCGTGCGTTGGTGGAAGCGGCCCGCCGGCAGAAGGATCCGGTCCTCTACCTCTCGCTGGTCCTGACGGAGCTCGCGTACGTCGTGGAGCTTCGCGGCGAGCCGGAGGCTGCTCTCGGGTTGCACGTGGAGGCCTTCCGCATCTCGGAGGAGTACGAGTCGCTCCGCGGCATGTGCTGGGCCCTGGAGGGAATCGCCGCGTGCCTGCCCGACAAGACCGTCGCCGCACAGCTCTTGGGTGCGGCCGACGCGACTCGAGCCGCCGAGGGTTTTCTGATCACCCCGGCCGAGGCCGAGGACAACGTCCGGGCCGCGTCCGCCGCTCGGGCCGTGCTGGGTGACGCCGACTTCGAGATCGCCTGGGACGCCGGGACCGCCCTTTCCCCGGAACAGGCCTTCAGCCTACTGTGATGCTCCGCAGATCTTCTGTGCTTGAGATTATGTGTGTAGCGAAGTAGTTTCATGGTCAAGCAGACGGGTGAAAGGTGAACCATGGACTACGGCCACGAACTGGTCTTCGGCACGTTCCTGACCCCGGCGGTCGAGCATCCGGACCGGGTGATCGCGCTGGCGCAGCTGACCGAGCAGGTCGGCCTCGACCTGGTCACCTTCCAGGACCATCCGTACCAGCCTCGGCTGTTGGACAGCTGGACGCTCTTGTCCGTCGTCGCCGCCCAGACCCAACGCGTCAAGGTCGCGACGAATGTCGCCAACCTCCCGCTGCGCCAGCCGGTCGTACTCGCCCGCAGCGTCGCCACGCTCGACCTGATCAGCGGTGGCCGGGTAGAGCTCGGTCTCGGCGCGGGCGGCTTCCTGGACGCCGTCGCTGCGAACGCTGGTCCCCGGCTGACCACCGGGCAGAGCATCACCGCACTGGAAGAGGCCATCGCGATCATCCGCGAGGTGTGGACCCCGGAAGGCGGTGGCATCCGGCTGCCTGGCAAGCACTACACCGTGGCCGGCGCCAAGCGTGGTCCGCAGCCGGCACACGAGGTGGAGATCTGGCTCGGTGCCTACAAGCCGCGCATGCTGGCTGTCACCGGACGGCTTGCCGACGGCTGGCTGCCGAGCAGCGGCTACGCCGGGCCCGACCAGCTCACGTCGATGAACAAGATCATCGACGAAGCCGCGGTTGAGGCGGGCCGCGACCCTGCGTCAGTACGGCGGCTCTACAACGTGTCGGGGCGGTTCGACGGGCGTGGTGGCGGGTTCTTGCAGGGACCGGAGGAGCTGTGGATCGACCAGCTCGCCGACCTGACGCTGGACGAGGGGATGAGCACCTACATCCTGGCTTCTGACAACCCTGAGGACATCCGCCGGTTCGCTGAGGTCGCAGCCGGTGTCCGCGAGGCTGTCGAGGCGGCTCGCTCCGGTGCTGTGGTCAGTGCACCTGCCGAGCCGACCATCCGGGGTGGCGGGTTCACCGTCGTACCGACTCCACCTCCGGCTGTACGACGTAGCGCCGTACAACTGCTGGATGAGTCGGATCGGCCCACCGGACCGGCGTTGGACCCGGAGCGGACGTACACGCCGTACCAGCTGTCGTCGGGTCAGCACCTGATCGACGTACACGACCATCTGCGTGCTGAGCTCGAGCAGATCCGGGACCTGGTCGAGCAGGTGGCTGCCGGTTCGATCGGTGTCGGACAGGCACGGTCACACATCAACACCATGACCATGCGGCAAAACAACTGGACGCTGGGGACGTACTGCGAGTCGTACTGCCGGCTGGTGACCACTCACCATTCGTTGGAGGACGCCTCACTGTTCCCGCACCTGCGGCGAGCGGACCCGGCGCTGGTGCCCGTCGTGGACCGGTTGGAGCAGGAGCACCGCGTCATCCACGACGTACTGGAAGGTGTCGACAAGGCACTGGTCGCGCTGGTCGACGGCTCCGGCGGCATCGACGGTCTGCGAGCAGCTGTCGACCTGCTGGACGACACGCTGCTCTCACACCTGTCCTACGAGGAGCGTGAGCTGGTGGAGCCGCTCGCGCGGCTCGGGGTCGTCTAGGCCTAGCCTCGCCGGCTCATTTGGCCTCGCCGAGTAGTGAGGCGAGGATGTCCAGCAGGCGGAGAGTGGGCACCTCGCCGAGCAGGCGCGCGGCCGACGTCGGCGGCTCGGCGATCAGACGGACCTGCAACAGCTTGAAGTCGCGGACGTTGGCCGGGTTGACCAGGTCGTTGTGCACCGCGGTCAGGAACTCCGCCCCGGCCGACGCCGATCCGTAGGTCATCCGGATGAAGCTGTCGGTGACGGGGTAGAGGTACGGCCGCTTCAGGTGCAGCAGCTTCGACTTCTTGGCGTGGCCGAAACCGCGGTGGCCGGTGAACTTCTCGTCCAGCGCCATCGCCGCCTCGAACAGCTCACTGCCCGGCGTCGCGTCCTCCAGTCGCGCGTCGACGGGGATGGCGGCGAGCTCCTTCTCCGCATCCACCTCGAGCAGCCACGGGATGTCCATCGCGCGCAGGTCGGAGCCGATCACCATCGTCCGGGCCAGATCCTCGAGCGTGATCTGGTTCGGGTCGGAACCTCCGACGCACGTCATCCCCGGCAGACCGTCGTAGTAGCGCAGTACAGCGCCGTTCGTCTCGGCGTACAGCCGCAACTGCGCTATCGCCTCGTCAACGACGATCTTCCGAGTACCGATGTTCATGAGCCACACCCTCACACTCTTGGTGGCAGACCCGCCAGCGGGCGGACCATCATCCGAACGTTTCCCTGACACCGTTTCCGCAGATCGTAGGCGACCCCGCGCTCACCCACACGCCAGGGTCACTTCCCGTTGTCCACAACCTGTAATCATCCGGTCTCAGCAACCTCCGAAATCCATAGACTCTCGGTGACACCCCATCAACCGAGCGGAGCCGCCCATGAACCCTGTACGGCGCTGGCTCGCCCTGCTCGGGTGCGCCCTTTTCGTCGTCCCGCTGAGTCCCCCGGCCCACGCCGCGCCGCCGGGCACGTGCGTCCACGTCGACGTCAGCGTGACGGCGAGCGGCGAGCTACTGACCAAAGGCCCACAGATCGCGAACGACGGCGGGTTCGCCCACGCGGGCACCGGGCAGACGTTCACGTTCCAGGCGCGAACCTTTGCCCCGTCAGGAGATATCTGCACCATTCAGCTCACCGACCTCCGCACGTGGAAGGTGAGTGCCTGGCCATGTGAGAACCATGCAGCGCCAAAACCTGCACGGACGCAATCGCTGACCTGGACAGTGACGGTGCCGGTCGACTGTTCGCTGTCCAGTTCGCCGGGGCTGCTGAGCGCTTCGCTGACGAACAACAAGGGCTCGGCCAGCGGCAACGTGATGATCTACGCCGGCGCGCCGGGCTTCGTGCTGCCCGACCTGCAGGCTCGCGGCCTGTTCGGGCCCTTCGCACTGCAGTCCGACCCGGTCAACTCGCTGACGGGTGCGCTGGTTGCCTCCGAGACCGACGCGGCGGTCGATGGCCTCGGCGTCCCGCTCACCGTTACACGGACGTACAACTCGAACGACTCGGGCGCGAGTCCCCTCGGGCGTGGCTGGCGTCCGTCGTACTCCGATCGGCTCGAGCTGGACGCCGGGGGAGCGCGCTACCTGGCGTCGGACGGCCGGGAGATCGCGTTCGACCGGCAGGGGACCGGGTTCGTGGTCGAGCGCGGCGTGGCTCGTTTCGGCCTGGCGCGATCCGGCAGCGAGTACGTGCTGACGAGTTTCGATTATCTGCGCATGCGGTTCTCGGCTGCCGGCGAGCTGCTGTCGATCCTCGATCGGAACGACCAGGGTGTGGTGATCGAACGCGTCTCCGGGCGTGTGGCGACGGTGACTAACGGCCGGCGGTCGTTGTCCTACGACTACAACGAACTCGGGCTGATCGCGTCGGTACGCTTGTCCGGGCCGGGCGTCGAGCCTCGAACCGTGCGGTATGAGTACGACGATGGGCGGCTGACCGCGGTCACATCGCCCGGCGGCGTGCGGACGCGGTACGCGTACGTCGACGGTCGACTGCAGTCGGAGACCGTCGGGGACGCGGCCAAGCCGGCGTTCGCGACGGAGTACGGCGCCGACGGCCGCGTCGTGGCCCAGACGGACGGGAACGGCGGCAGGTCGACCTGGTCCTGGGACCCGGCCGGAGTCCGCGGTACGTCGACGATGACCGATCCGGCCGGCGGGAAGTGGATCAACGAGTACGAGCGGAACTGGCTCGTCCGCCAGATCGATCCGACCGGCGCCACGGTCACCTTCCACTACGACGCGGCCGGAAACCTCATCCGCGTCTTCGACGGCCTCGGTCACGGCGCGAGTCATAGCTACGACGCCTTGGGCCGGGTCATCGCTTCAACGGATGCCGGCGGCAACGTCACCCGCCGGACGTACAACGGCTTCAACGACCTGGTCAGCTCAACTGACCCACTCGGCCGTCGTACGACGTTCTCCTACGACGCTCGCGGCAACCTGCTGAGTACGACGTACGCCAGCCGGACTTCTTCGGTCCTGTACGACCGCCGAGGTCAGGTGACACAGGCGCGCGATCCGCTCGGGCGAGTCACGCGGCTCGCGTACTCGGCGGATGGTGATCTCGTCAGCGTCACGGATCCGGCCGGCCGGGTCGCTCGCTACGAGGTGGACGGCTGGGGCCGAGTGACCAAGGCGACCTCATCGCGGGGTGCCGTCAGCACCTTCACCTACACGGCCGACGACCAACCGCTCGAGCAGCGTGGAGCGCTGGACGTCACAACCCGGCAGACGTACGACGCGCAGGGCCGGCTCGTGACCGTGGTCGACGGCCGTGGCAACACCACTAAGTTCCGGTATGACGACGCCGGCGCACTGGTCGGTGTCACCCGACCGTCGTTGCCGGAGGCCACCGCTTCGTTCGACTCGGCCGGTCGACTGACCAAGCGGGTCGACGCCAGCGGCCGAGTCCAGACGTTCGCGTACGACGCCGCCGGCCGCACGACCTCCACGACGTACGGCGGCCGCACCTGGCGGTTCAGCTACGACAAAGCCGGCCGCCTGATCCGCACCACTCTGCCCTCGGGCAAGTCGGCGTCGTTCACCCTGGACGCGCGCGGCGCGATGACCAAGATCGCGTACTCCGACAAGACCCCGTCGGTCAGCTTCACCTGGGATGCGGTGGGCCGCCGTACCTCGATGACGGACGGACTGGGTACGACTCGGTTCGGGTACGACGCTGCCGACCGATTGACCTCGAGCGGGCCGGTGGCCTACCAGTGGGATGCGGTCGGCAACCTGACTGCGCGAACGGCGGCTGGGCATACGGAGACCTATACCTGGGACGCCGTTGACCGCCTGAGTTCGGCAGCCGTCGACGGGAAGCCGCTGGCGTCATACCGCTACGACGACTCGCGGGGCACGATCACCACCACCCGCCCCGGCGGTCTCATCGAGACCCGTTCAATCGATCTGCGGAACCGGACCACGTCACTCGCGGTGACTCGGGGTGGCAAGCCGGTCCGGTCGATTACCTCGTCGTACGACGCGGCTGACAATGTGGTCCGCAGCGAGGACTCCATTGCCGGCAAGTCGTCTTACACCTACGACGCGTTGAACCGTTTGACCGGCGTCTGCTACGGCGTCGACCAGTGCACCGACGACGCCCAGGACTACATCCGCTACGACTACGACGCCATCGGCAACCGCATCTGGGAGCAACGGCCCACGGGCAGCACCTGGTCCCTGTACGGCGCCGGCAGCGAACTCCTCGCCTCCATCACCGCCCCTGCGACGTACCCCCTCGACCCACCAAAGGCCCGCGTCTACGCGTACGACGCCGACGGCAACCTGTCGACGGCCGGCGAAACCACTTACACCTGGTCAGCAGCCGGCAAACCCCTCACCTCAACCACAGCCGGCACCCAGACCACCTACACCCACACCGGCGACGGCCGCCGAGCCACCTCCACCACCGGCCCCCAGACCACCAACTACCTGTGGGACCCCCTGTCGCCCCAGATCCTGTCGACATCCACAGGCCGCACCCCATCCCGCTACCTCTACGGCACCGGCCTCCTAGCCCAAGCCACCTCGACCTCAGTCACCCCAGTGACCACCACCCCCACCGGGTCCATTCTCACAACCGCCACCCCAACCCCCACTCACCACGCTTACGACCCCTACGGCCTCTCACGCCCTGTCGGCGCTCCGCCCACCCCGCCTACGAGGGGCGCACAAACGCCCTCGCCCGGCTACATCGGCGGCCTCAAACTTCCGAGCGGCAACTACCTCCTCGGCCAACGACCCCACCACCGGCACCTTCCTCACCCCAGACCAAGGCGGTTCACCTAACCCCTACGCCTACACCTCCGGCAATCCCCTCTCCAGCACCGACCTTCAGGGCCTGTCCGACATCGACGGCACCCTCACCGACGTCTCCCACATCTCCGGTTACGCCTCCACCGCAGCCCTGGCCGGAGCCGTAACCTGCACCCTCGTCCGAGCCTGAGCCCCCGCCATCCCCATCTTCATGCAAGTCTCCGCCGCCACCGGAATGGTCTCCGCCGGCACCGCCGGAGTCCTGGACACCCAAGCCTGCGTCGTGAAGGGCAACTGCTCAGCTCTGGCAGCCGACATAGCCGTCGGCGCCGTGGCCAGCCGCTTTCCAGCGCTTGGGAGCACCGGCCGCCGACTGCCGACCATGTCGGGCCGCGCCATGTTCGGTGGGCGGGACACAGCCGTCAAGAACATGTTGAGGTATTCGGAGAGGAACCCGATGGAAGGCTTCTACGACGTCATCGGACACGGCGGACCAAACGACATCGCAGGGCAGTCCGCCAGCGAGATAGCGCGTAAGATCGCGCCGAGTATTGGCGGACAGAACGTCAGGTTGCTGTCGTGCTGGACGGGTTGTTCCAATGGCAGCTTTGCGCAGGACCTGGCGAATGAGCTAGGCGTGACCGTATTGGCTCCAACCACCGAGATCGGTGCATCTGGATCGGGTAAGACCCTGGAGATCTACGACGGAGGTGTGTGGCGATGGTTCGAACCGGTCGGTCGCCGCTGAGGCTGATCGGCTATTGGGCCGGTCCGACTGCGCCAGACTGGCCGGATCCGAGGGACTTTGTCGATCCAACCTGGGATCGGCATGAGCGCGACACGATCGCCGACTACCTCCGCTGCGGTTTTGTGGTCCGAGCGTTCGGAGGAGTATCTACCTGCCGGTTCTGTGATCGTCAGAACGGCGCGCTCGAATTGAGTGACGGTGCGTGGTATTGGCCCGATGGTCTGGTGCACTACGTCGCGGATCATGAGGTTCGACTGCCAGCAGAGTTTGTCGAGCATGCTCTTGGGTATCTGGACCGGTTGGGCGATTCCGAACGTGACATTGAGTGGTGGCGCTCCCAGATCCCGCGGGCAGGCAAGTGAGCGCGGTAGCCAAGTAGTCCCACGAGTGCGCGCTTGTGCGCTTCTGTGTCGACGTGAGGATGGCCTCGGGCCATCCGGAGCCTGCCAGCGCTGCCGGATGGAAAACGGCTGTTGAGCGATGACCTCGAGCTCTCGTCAAAGCCGTCAGCGAATCGGTTGTTGTGTCCTTTGAGGATCGGTGAGTATGAAGGTTCGCTGCGTCAAGATCATCAACCCTGCCACTCTGGAAGTGGAATCTTCCAGCACCTGGGTGCGGATGGGAGAGGAGTACCTGGTTCTCGAATTGATGGGCAGTCCCAACGGGAGGCTCTCACTCCGGATCCTTCACGATGACAACTCCACGGGCATCTGGGATTCGGAGATGTTCGTGGACACTGATCCAACCGTTCCCTCGAATTGGGTGGCACGAGTCTCTGAAGGCGGCCGACTGCACATCGGTCCACCGCGATGGCTCGACCGCGGCTTCTGGGAGCGTTACTTTGACGATGAGCCGACCGCCGTCGAAGCATTCAAAGCGGAGATGGCAGTCATCCGTGATGATTCGGGTCGACTCGGCTGATGCTTCGATGCGGCTCTACGAGCTCCAAACCTCCTTGCAGATGAATGGATCGCTGGCGCCTCGAGGCTGCTCTGTGTTGGCTACTAATGGCGCCGGAGCCACCTCCACCGAACGAGTCTGAGTTCCTGCGGTTGTTCCGACGGCAAAATCAGTCACGAGATTTCCGACATCGCGACTGATCCGTCGCTGACGCGGCGGCCGGGGAACCGCAGGGGTGACTTCTTCGTTAGCGGCACCAGAGACGGCATCGATATCGAGGTGCTCATCCGGAACAATCAGATTTGGATCGGCTACCCGACCAACACTGCGAGGAACCCATACTGACCATGGAGGAATGGCTAGGCCAAGTGCGGGCCATTGCCTGGTAAGGCGCTGAGTACGTGCCTGACGAGTTCATGCCGCCTGATCTCGACGACTTGGCTGTCCGCTCGGAGGAAGGTGAGCGTCCTTGAGCGGCGTGGTCGGGTGATATGCGCGTGTCGCTGTGCATGACCTGCTGCCTGGCTGGCATCTCGTCATATGAGATCGAGTGCGCGTCGACTTGAGGAGCTGCCACTTCCCGGAGCTTGTCCGACAAATACAACCTGGAAGCGGAAGGATCACCTGTTGAACCCGGATGTAGAACGGCGCCACCTCACCGAGTCAGTTCATCCGTCGGCATCGGTGACAGCTGGTGTCGAGCTCTCTGTCAGCTCTTCGGACAGCGACTTGTTGCTCGCTCGGTGTCGGGCGGTTCTACTCGCGGTTCTGCAGCATGACGAGGAGGACTGGCCGTCGCTGAACACGTGGCGGAGTGAATTGCCCAGGTGGTTTGTGGACGCTTGTTGCCCGGAGAGAACTGCGGAGGAGGCTCGGCAGTGGTTGAGTTGGTGGAGGACACTGCCACCAGATGAGCAGGCAGCTGCTACCGAGGCAAAACGGTGGGCACTCTCGGACTGGCTGTGGTGGCTCGAACCTGGCCAGCGCACCTGGTACTGGCTCGGTGCGAACGTGATCGACACACACGACCTCCGGATCTTCTTGCAAACGGATGGATCGCCGGCGCCCATTGGCGCCCTGCGTTGGCTACTGAAGGCCGCCGGTGCCTCCGACATCGAAGAGGTCTGAAGCGCGAGGGTTGGCTGACGGGCCACGGGACGGGGCGCCGGGGCTGGCTATTCTCGGCTCGGCTACTCTCGGCGCCACTGACGGTCACCGTGCAGTCTGGGCATACTGCAACCACCCTGCGATCCGGGCAAGCGGCGACCGAATCGTCACTCGGGAGACGCCACGCATGGATATGCCACCATCGGAGCGGGCTGAGGAATCAGCGGTCCAGATTGGGGCTCTTGTTCCGTTGACTCGGCCTGGCTGGGTTGAGGCCGGGCGACACTTGCTCGCTGGACTCGAGTTGGCCGTTCGAGATGTCAATGAGGCCGGCGGGATCGTCGGACGACCGCTCGAGCTGGTGGTTCGAGACACCGCGGCTGATCCACAGAGGGCGGCGGCCGCCGTGGATGAGTTGGCTCGTCTGGGCGTGGCTGCCTTGGCGGGGGAGTACCACAGCGTCGTCGCTCGCGCCGCTTCCGCCCGGGCCGACGCCCTCGGCTTGCCCTTCCTCTGCTCGTCAGCGGTTCTCGACGCGCTCACCGAACAGCCGACGGAATGGGTCGCGCGCCTCTCCCCGCCGCAGTCCCACGGCTGGCAGATCTACGCAGACTTCCTCCTCAGCGCGGGTCACAGTCGAATCGCCGTAGCAGCCGTGTCGAGCGTCTACTGGGCAGCTGGGGTCCGCATTCTGCGGGACTATCTCGCTCCACGCGGCGGCACCGTCATCGAACTCGACCTGCACGCGCTCGCCCCCACGGCGGTGTGCGACGAACTCGTCGACAATCGCGCGACAGCCCTCCTTCTTCTGGTTGGCTACCCGGAGCCGGCAGTGTCGATCGTCAAGTCCGTCCGTCACGATGAGCGCCTCGCCGAGATCATGATCGGTGCTCCGGCCGGGCAACCGGAGTTCGCCGAATGGGCGACGTTGCTGGGCGACGACAGCGCCGCGATCCCGTTCTTGCGCTACCTGCCCGAGCGCCTCACCCCACTCGGTGCACGGGTCGAAACGGCCCTCCGTGAGCGGCTGGCCGAAGCGCCATCCTTCGTCGCCTTCGAGGGCTACGACACTGTCGCCGTCCTCGCCGACGTACTGCGTTCTCACGGCGCGGACCGGGCACGCATTGCCGAATCCTGGCCGCAGGTTGCAGTCAAAGGCACCCGCGGCCAGATCCAGTTCTCCCGCACGCCAGGCATCAGCGTTTGGCAATGGGCTTCGCCGCCAATCCAAGTCGTCGATCGAGATCCGGCGGATCCCCAACGTTTCCGGATCATCCACGCCAGCTGACAGAGCACGGCGGACCGCATGCCCAGATCAGTGTGGCTTGAACTCTTGTTGAGGGGTCTCGCCGGTGGCGTTCGAGGCTCGTCGCAAGGAGAGGAACGTCAACGGCCAGCTGTGTCTGAGCCAGATGGTCAGTGGTGGGTGGCGGGGCTGGCGGCAAGCGGGTTGGGGCTTTGGGTTGGTGGGGCCGGGAGATCCTGGGATGCGGTGGTTGATCGGGTGCTGGCCGGACCGACCTGAGGTAGTTCGTCGGCGAGGGGCGGGGATTGGCTGGCGTGCTGGGGGTTGCTGGCCTGGGGAGGGCCTGCGTGGCCCGGTCTACACATGGCAGGTCGTTTCCGATCTTTGCGGCGGTGTGTGGCGGTGGTTGGCTTTGGGTCAGCGGGGGGTTAGGCGGATTACGGGGTATTGGCGGGTGGACTTGGACTGGTACTTGGCTAGGCGGGGTTGGGCGGTGGTGATGCGGTGCCAGGCCTCGTCGCGGGTGGGGCCTTCAAGGGTGTGAGGGGTGACTGGGAGGGGTCCGCGGCCGGGGAGGGCGATGGAGGCGTTGGTGGGGTGGGCCATGAGGTTGGCGTGCCAGTCCGGGTGCTGGCTGCCGCCGCCGGAGGCGACGACGAGCCAGGCGTTGTCGCCGTCGGGGAACCAGGCCAGCGGGGTTTCGCGCGGCTCGCCGCTGCGGCGACCGAGGGTCTGCAGAACCAGTACGTCCATGCCCATGAACTTGTCTCGGCCGGCATGGATCTTGCGGCTGGTACGGGCGTTCATGGTCCGCTGGATCCAGCGGGAGAACGCGCCGGGGGTACCGGGCTTGCGCTTGATTGTCTGCTGGTTCTGAGTCATGGCTACCTCCAGTTGATTCGACTTGGTGTCTCTGGCGGTAACGCTATGAGCCGGTCACCCTTGGCTGCTTCTCGATTCCTGATCGATCGGTCGAGGGGACCCAGTTGGCAGTGGGGGGCCGGCTCGCTAGTCGGTCGGGGTGGCGCCGATGTGGCGGCCAGGGCGGCGGTCAACGGGTAAGGACGTTCTGTGGGGAGGGCGGTCTGGGCTTCCGTTGCGTTGGTCCGGGACAGGCCGTGGATGTGGTGCATGGCGGGGGTGACGTCTTCGATGGTGGTGATCCAGTCGTGGACGTAATGGTCTGCTCTGGGTCCCATTCGCGTTCTTGATCGAGATCTCGCTGGCGTTGCGGCACGACAGATCGCGGGGGCCATCGTCATGACGATCCGGGCCGTGCGTCGGCTGAGCAGCTTCTCCCAGCGGCGCCCGCCGAGGTAGCTGGTCGCGGCCGTGGTCGCTAGTTGAATAGTTGTAGTAGGCAACGGTCTAAATGGGTTGCGAGCGGTGGGGTGGGCGCTGATCATGCGGGGTATGGAGACGACCGTTGGAGTGTTGCTGTTGATCGTTCCCGCCGATGGGCCGGCGCGGGGTCAGCAGCAGGGTGGTCGTGGGTGGAGGTCGATCCCCGTTCAGTCGTGACGGGGGCGCTAGTCGCCGGGTTGCTGGCCGGGTATGGGATTGCCATGCCGGTCGGCCCCGTGGGGACCTACTTGGTGGCGTTGACTGCCAGGAGTTCGTGGCGGGTCGGGGCTTGTGCGGCATTGGGGATCGCGTCCGCGGACGGGATCTATGCATTGGTGGCGGCGGTTGCCGGGTCGGCGTTGGCGCCGGTGCTCGAGCCGATCGTCGTACCGCTGCGATGGGTTTCGGTTGCGGTGTTGCTCACGCTTGCGGTGCGCGGCACCATCACCGCAGTACGGCGGTATCGCGCGCAGCGACTGACCACCATCGACCAAGAGCTGCCACCAAGCGCGGCCAAGGCGTACGTCGGCATGCTCGGGATGACGCTGTTGAGTCCGATGACGGTGATCTACTTCGCGGCGCTGGTGCTGGGCGGTCCGGACTCGATGGCAGCGACAGAGCGCGCGGTGTTCGTGATCGCCGCGTTCGTGGCGTCGGCCAGTTGGCAACTGTTGCTCGCCGGAGGTGGTGCGTTGCTCGGGCGTGCGCTGACCGGGCAGCTCGGCCGGTTGCTGACCGCGCTCGGCTCGAGTGTGGTGATCGCCGTCCTGGCGGTGCGGTTGGTTGCCTAGAGCGGACGTTCCACCGCGCCTGCCGGGTGCAGGAAGAGGAGGACCGGTGTCCCGGCGTTCGGGATGGTGGTCGCGTAGGCCTGGAGCTGGGGTGCGTAGTACGTGACCCGGCTGTCCAGCGCGGCCGCGGGTACGGCGTCCGTCTTGTAGTCGACGATGACGAGGCGGCCGTCGTCCTCGCGGTAGATGAGGTCGACGAATCCTTCGAGGATCGTGCCGTCCGGCTGCGCGGTGCCGACGTACGACTCACGCCAATGCTCACGCACGGCCGCCCGTTGCACCACTGAAGAAGCCAGCGCGGACCGAGCCAGGGCCGCGACGACATCGGCGTACTCGAGGACGCCTTCGGCGACGCACTGCGCCGAGACAGCGGCGTCGAGGCCGGCGCCTGTGCCAAGGTCGACAACCTGCAGTACGCCGTGGACCGCGCGGCCGATGGCGGTGCCGTAGCGGCCCTTGGACCACGGCGGCAGCTCGAGGTCACGAGCCGCCTTGGCCGTGCCGGGATCCACGTCGGCCAAGGCGACGTCCGGGCCGGTGCCTTCCAGGCCGGACGCGCTCTGCGCGGAGCGCAGGCGACTCGCCGACCGTGCGGCCGCGACGCGGGTCTCCCAATCGGTACGGGCGATCGGCGGCGTGACGTCGGCTGACGACCGCGGCTCGCGCTCGACCGGCGCTGGACTGGTGAAGAGCGTGACGTGCGGTGCCTCGACACCACCGGCGGACGCGAGGAGCTCGGCGTTGCTGGACTGGCGGCGGTTGCCGGACCGGTGCAGTGACACCACCAGGTGGTCGCGCGCTCGAGTGGCGGCGACGTACAGGAGGCGGCGGCGTTCGTAGTCGTCCATCTGCTCGTCGACCGGCTGGACGAGATCGAAGTCCTCGGTCTGCACGGACGACTTGAGCTTCACCGCGTAGCCGCCGTCCGGTGGCCAGAGCACCTGGACGCCGCGCTGGCGGTTCGGCGCCGCGGTCATGCCGGACAGGATCACGATCGGGAACTCCAGGCCCTTCGCGGCATGGATCGTCATCACGCGTACGGCGTCCGCGTCGGTCTCGGGCAGCACTGCCTCGGCGACCCGGGACGCCTCTTCGCCTTGATGCGCGGCCCAGGCCAGGTACGAACGCAGGCCGCCGTGCTCCACCTCGGACCAGGCCCGCGCCTGATCGACGACGAACCGGACCCGGCGCCAGGCATCCCGCGCCCGCGGCCCGATCGCGGCGACCTCGAGCATCCGGCGGTCGGCGACGATCTTCGCCAGTACTTCGCTCGGCGTCATCCACCGCGCGGCGTAGTGGGTACGGCGGAGCCACTCCATCGCCGCGCCGACCGGATGAGTCAACAGGCTGTCAGGGACCGGCGCCGTCAGGTTGAACGAGCCGCCGGATCGCTTCCAGACATAGAGGTCGTCGTCACCGCAGCCGAACAGCGGCGAACGCAGGGTCGTGACCAGAGCGAGCTGGTCGCTCGGGTCGCCGAGCGCGCGGGCGCAGGCGAGGAGGTCCCGGACTTCCGCGGTCTGGTAGACGAGAGAGCTCGCCTCGGCGCGGTACGGGATGTCCGCGCGATCAAGCGCATCTTCGAGGAACGGCAGCGACGTACGAGCCGGAACCAGTACGGCGATGTCGCCGGCTTCCGCTGGACGCCAGCCACGCGTGCGGTCGTCGTACACCAGCCAGCCGTCACTCAAAGCCTGCTCGATGACCGCGGCGACGTCAGCGGCTTCGCGTTCGCGGAGGACGGAGGCCTGGGCGCGGGGAAGGTCGTTGTGCGGCTCGGCCCCGAGGATGGTGACCGCCGGACCGGACGCGGCCTCGTCGTAGTCGCCGAGGTCCGGAGAGTCGGCGCTGGGCGTCTCGTCGGAGGTGCGCCGGAACGGGAGCACGGTCGCGAGGGGTTCTTCCTCGAGGTCGCCGAGTAGGGAGAGTTGGTCGCCGCTGACGTCGGCCGGTTGCGGCGGGGGAGGCCCGGACGAGCGAGGCGCGTCCGGGGACGGCCCGGCGCGGTGGGGTGAGAGCGCCTGGTACGACGGCTGAGCCCCTTCCTGCGGTTGGATCAACGACCCGAACACCGTGTTGATCCAGTCCAGGATCGGCGACACCGTACGGAAATTGGTGGTCAGGGCAACCGTCTCGCCGAGCAGGTCCTGGGCCGTCAGGTACGTCGCGATGTTCGCCCGCCGGAACCGGTAGATCGACTGCTTCGGATCCCCGACCACGAACAGCCGGCCCTCCGGCACCTCCACCTCGCGCCAGTCCTCGGCGGACGCCTCGGCGCCACCGGCGATCCGCACCGCCAGCTCGATCTGGATCGGGTCGGTGTCCTGGAACTCGTCCAGCAGCAACCGCTCGAACCGCTCCTGCAACGCGGACCGCACCGGCGCCTCCCGCCGGAGCAGGTCGCGCGCGAGCACCAGCAGATCGTGGAACTCCAGCCGCCCTTCCTCCCGGCGCAGCCGAGCCGACTCCAGCACCCGCTCCGCGATCCAGTGTGAAAGGTGCCGAAGGCAAGCATCAAGGAGCAGGTCGACCAGTGATCCGGCGACTTCGACCACCTCGGTGCAGTCCGCGCGCACCTTGCTGATGTCCGGCCAGTTCTCCTTGCGACCGATCCGGCCGACCTTCAGCCCGCGCAACGTCTGCAGGATCGCGAGCTGCGTCTCCTGGTCGGTCGCGGCGTCCAGCATCGCCCCGAGCTCACGGATCTGCTGGACCTTCGGCAGCAGTCGATCCTCGGCCTCCAGACAGGACTCCGCCACCGCACCGATCTGCGCGGCCGCGGCGACCAGTCCCTCCAGATCGGGCATCGACACCAGCTCGGGTGGATCGACCAGCACTCGCTCGGCGATCAGGTCCCAGTCGTTCCCGAACAAGCGGGCCAGCGAGCGCAGGTGTTTCAGCTCGACCCCGACCGCCATCGCGAGCAGCAACGGCTCCGCGATCGAGTCGTCGTCCAGCAGTTGCTGCTGCAACTCCGACCAGCGCTCCTCGAACGCGACGGACGAACCCACCTCGTCCAGTACGTCGATCAGCGGCGGCAACCCGGCCTCGATCGGATGCGCGAGCAGCAGCTGCTGCGCAAAGGCATGCAGCGTCCCGATCGACGCCGAATCCAGATCGTCCAGCGCCTCGTCCGCCAGCTTTCGCGCCGGCCCCTTGCGTGCCTTCTCGAATTCGACCCGCAACCGATCCCGCAGCTCGGCGCCCGCCTTCTCGGTGAACGTCACGGCCGCGATCGTCCGCAGCGGTACGCCGTCCCGCAGCACCAACGTGGTCACCCGGTCGACCAGCGCATGCGTCTTCCCCGACCCGGCGCCCGCCTCGACGAACAGCGTCGCCGACGTGTCCGACTGGATCCGCTCCCGCGCCGCCCCATCCAGCAGTTGCTCACTCATCGCCGGCCTCCTCGAGAGCGGCCGCGTCGATCAGCTGGACCAAACGGGACAGTGTCGGGTCGTACCGTTTCCGGTCCCATCGCGCCCGCACCTCGCTGTGGCCGATCCCGTCCGGGTTGCAGTAGTGGCACTGCACCCAGAGGAAGTCCGGCACCTCGGGCGCCTTCGGCGGGAAGTACCCGGCCGCGATCGACGACACGATCACGTCGAGCGTCTCGACGTACCGGGCCTCGACCTCGGGGGTCAGTGGCACTGGGATCCGCTTCCCACCCTTGCGGACGAACCAGTACGACGCCTCGACCGGTGTGGACGGTTCACCCAGCCGGGCGCGGGCGGCGTAGGCGTAGACCGGCAGTTGCAGCTTCGTCCCGCCCGCCACCGGATCGGACTCGATCGCCTCGTACCGCGAGAAGCCGCCCGTCTTCACGTCGGTGACGTAGATTGTCCCGTCCCGTCCGAGGTCCACTTTGTCCGCACTACCGCGCAGCAGCACACGGCCCGACGGCACCGGGATCTCCACCGGCGGCTCACCGTCGAACCCGAACCGCAGCTCGGAAGCGACCACCGATGCGTCCCGCTCGGCGCGCCAGCGATCGTCGTCGTTCAGCAACACCATCAGGTCGCCGAGGATCCGCAGCCGCTCCCGCTGCCACAAGCGGGGATGCCCGGTCAGTCCTTCCGCCTCGAACCGGTCGGCGAGCTCCGCACCGATTGCCAGCAGCAACGATCGCTGCTCGGCCGACCAGGGCTCGCCGTACGCCGGCAGCGAACCGGCCAACCGGGACACGAACGCGTCCAGGCTGTTGTGGATCAGGTTTCCCACCTGGATCGGCGAGATGACGAGCAGATCCTCGGGTGACTCGAGCGGCTCCACCTGCAGCAACCGTTCGACGAAGTACGCATGCGGGCAGGTCGCATACGCCTCCAGCGAGGTCGGCGACGCGATCCGGTCCTCCACCGCGAACTCCGGCAGGCCCGACACTCCGGACAGATCCCCGTCGAAGCGGGTGAACGCGTTGCTCGCCCGACCCCGCAGCAGCTCACGCGCCCGGACCACCACCGCGTCGTCCAGCCACAGCCGCGCCGACATCGCCCGGACCTGCCACTCCTGCTCGGTCGCCGGCATGGTTGCCGTCGTCAACGAGCCCGCGTACGACGCCGAGGTCAGCAGACGATCGCCGTACTCGGCCTGGTCCCACTCGGTCGCGGCGAGCGCATGCTCTCCGGTCAAGGAGCGCAGGGTCCCCAGCAGCCACCGGGTCGGAAGGCGCCGTGACGACCGCCGCAGGTCGCCGCGCGGGAACGACGCCACCACCTTGCGCGCCCCCGCCGAGAACGCGACCAGCAGATGCCGCTGCTTCTCGTCCAGCCGGTCCCGGAACGACGCCAGCTCGGGCGCCGCCGCCTCACGGACCCGATGGGGGAGCAGTGCGTCCTCGTGCACCCGCCCCGGATACAGGTCCTCGGACAGCCCCACGACGTACACGATGTCCACCGACAAGCCGATACTCGCCGACAACGGCGCCACCAGTACCCCGGTGCCGAACGTCCCGACCCGAGGCAGCGACTGCTGCAGCTCGAGATCCAGTACGTCGCGCAGCACCGTGAGGCTGGCCGGCGTACCAAGCTCGTCCAGCGTCGACAGACCCTTCAACGAGCCCTCGACCGCGACAGCGGCGTACTGCTCCTCGATCGGAAGGGACGAGTAGTCACCGAGTAGATCGTGGAACAGGTGCAGCGCGCTATCGGCCAGCTCAGCCCAGGTCTCCAGGACGGCGATGGCCTTCAGCCGGCGACGGAGCTCTGAAGCAAACGCATGCAGGCGTTCGGCGTTGGCGGCGTTGTGCTGCGCGCGCCGGATCGCGGCCGGCCGGGGATCCTCGGCCGCCTCCTCCTGATTCGCCGTACGGCGCTCGGACTCGGCGTAGCGCGCGAGCCGTGCATCCCAGTCGTCGCCACGAACCACGCCGGCGACGCGGGACATGCGCTCCCACTGCGGCACCGGGATCCGCTCGCCGGTGAAGTCACGGGTCGGCGCGTTCGCCAGCGCGCGGAAGACGTCGGCACGGGGCAGATCCTGGTCGACGAGCGCGAGCACCTCGAGCAGGGTCCGCGCGATCGCGCGCTCGTGCACCGGCCGGGTGCCGGGACCGTTGACCTCGATGCGGGCGGCGGCGAGATGCTCGTGCAGAAGTCGCGCGTACGGCGTCGCGGCCGAGTACAGAATGGCGATGCGATGGGCCGGGGTGTGGGCGAGGGACGCGACGACATCGCGGACGACACAGCGCACCTCGTCATCGGCGTCGGAGGCGTTCAGGACCTCGGTCGCGACCGGGTAGTTCTTCGAGATCGACGGCGGCAGGTCGATCCCGATCCGTTCCAGGGAACGCCGGACGGCCCGGTCGGCACGGCGTACGTCGGTCAGGCCGATGATCACCGTGAGGTCGGCCGCGGCGGTGCCGAGCGCTTCGACGAAGGCGGCCTGGGTCTGGGTGAGCTCCTGCGGAAGGTAGAGAACGAGGGCGCCGAGCTCGGCGACGATGCCTGGCTCGGAGGCGATCCGCTTCACCGCGGCCCGGAGCAGGTCGGTCTCGTCGTACCACTCCCCGGCGAGGTTGGAGGTGACGTCGCGGTGCAGGCGGACGAGGTCGGGGCCGAGAACGGAGGCACCGGCGACCTTCTCGAGCGCGGGGTGCGTCAGGTCGCGAAGCTCGCGGTGGGCTGAGGCAAGCGCCTGGATGGTGGACGGGTGCTCGGCGACCTCCTGGAATTTGCCGGGCGCTTTGGACAGCGCCGTACGCCAGGTCGCCGCCACGATCGGCCGGGTCGCGGGCCGGCGTGGCGAGAGGGCGCCGGCGGCCAACTGCTCGGCCAAACGTTCGAGCGTGCCCAGGTACAGACCGGCAATTCCAGCCGGGGCCGTCGCCAGGGAGCGGCGGGCGATGACGCCGGAGAGGTTGTTGGGCAGGAGGAGGGTGACAGGCTTCATGGGATCGTCGGCCTTGAGCCGCGCGACGACGGCATGCAGGCGCTCCAGCGCGGCCGCGCCGTAGGCCGTCGTCTCGATCCGGGTCTCGCTCACCACGTCCCCCATCGTCAACTGTCACCGGAGACGCTAAACCCTCCCACGGACAAAACCCGCGACCCACCCGCGGCGGAGCACTTTTGTGCACGGAATCAGTACGTCGCCGCGCCGAGAACTCAACTGATGCACAAAGAGCCGCGAAACGCCAAGGTTTCTGCGGGCCGGGCGGTCGGCTCGGACAATGGGGGAATGACCAGGGAGACGTCGTTCGCGCGGGTTCTGCTCGTGCTCGTCTTCGCGCCCGCCGGCGGTGTATTCGGCAAGGCGGTGGCCGAGGCCGCGCAGGGCCGGCAGTGGTGGCCGTGGCTGCTCACGGCGCTGGTCTGGCTGCTGCTGTCCGGGCTGTTCTCGGTGGCGGTGACGAACCATTTCGACGAGCACAGATAATGCTCCGATGGCGGCCGCGGTGCATCACATCGAACTCTGGGTCCCGGAGCTGTCCCGGGCACTGAACAGCTGGGGCTGGATCCTCAACCGGCTGGGCTGGAAGGACGGTGATGGCTGGCCTGGCGGAATGACCTGGACCGCCCCCGACGGCACCTACCTGGTCGTCGAGCGGAGCCCTGCGATGTCGGCCGAGGAACACGACCGGCTCCGGCCCGGCATGAACCACCTCGCCCTGAACGCGGCCGGCCGGGCCGAGGTCGACGCGATCGTTGCCGAGGCAGCCATGCACGGCTGGACCCTCATGTTCGCCGACCGCCACCCGTACGCCGGCGGCCCGCAGCATTACGCCGCCTTCCTGCACAACGAGGACGGCTACGAACTCGAGATTGTCGCTCCAGACTGATACGTGAGACTACTGATGCCTGGAGTGACGGCAGGGGCTGGTGGTGTGACATGGTTACACGAGGCAAGTGGTGTCGCGGGGCAGAAGTGGAAGGACGGTGCTCGTGACGGAGAAGCCTGACGGGGGAAGTACGCCCGGACCGGCTTCGCGCTCTGCGCGTTCGACAGAATCTGCACCGGAGCTCCTGGAAGCCCGGATCCGCGGTCTCCAACACGCGCTCGGGCAGTTGCTGGAGAACGCCCGCCGGCTGACGTACGGCGAGCATCAGCGGGCCGTGCAGCTGCATCGTCAGCTACAGGAGCAGACAGCGATCGCCCGGCGCGAGTCACGCGCACTGGTTGACGCCAAAACCGCCGAGGCCCTGGCCACCGCCGAGCCGACGGCGCGTCGGCTCGCGGATCGGCTCGCGCCCGGTCTCGCGTCGATCCCGCCGAACGACGCCCGCTGGCGATCCCGCCAACTGGTCGGCGCGGGCATCCCGGCGTACGTGCGCGTGGGTGAGCTCGACCCAGGTACGCCGGTCGCCGCGCCGCTGTTGCGCACCAACGGCTGGAAGGTGACCGCCGACCGCAACGAGTCGGCCCGCCGGCTCCTGCAGAGTGTGGCGTTGCGGCTGGTCGCGGCCGCGGAACCCTTCCGGCTCAGGATCGACGCGTTCGACCCCCGATTGACCGGGACGATGGGGCTGCTCGGGCACTTGACCACGAAGTACCCGCAATTGGTGCCGAGGGCAACGCACACCGCCGAGCAGCTGCATGCGGTGCTGTCCGGGCTGGTCGACGTCTCGTCGTTGCGCGCCAGCCGGCAGGCGCAACTCGGGCACAAGCGGTTCGAGGATCTGATCCGGGAGACCGGCCGGGTCACCGATCCCTATCGGCTGGTCATCCTGTTCGACTACCCGGCCGGCATCGACACCCTCGCCCAGCGCGATCTGCTCCGGCTGGCGGCGACCGGTGGAGAGCGCGGCATCTGCTTCCTGGTCCACCACGACCCGTCGATGACGCCCGAGAACGACGTCGACACCAAGCAGCTGCTCGACCTGCTCACGCCTGTTGCCATCACCAACGAAAAGGTGGAGCTCCCGCAACTGCCCGGCGTACCCGCGAAACTGGACCCGGCCTTCGACGCGAACGTTGCCGCCGGCATCTGTGACGTCGTGGCCGAGCTGGCGGAGATCGCCGTACTGCCGACGATCGAGTTCGACACCACCCTCCCGGACCGCTCGACCTGGTGGCAACCGGTCAAGGACGAGCTCAGCACGGTGATCGGGTACGACGACCGCACGCCGGCGCTGGTGCGCTTGCGCAGCGGCAACCCCGCCCTGCCGCACGTCCTCGTCGGTGGTGCGGTCGGTCAAGGCAAGTCGAACCTGTTGCTGGTGATGATCCACGGTCTCGCCGCGCGGTACGCCCCGGCCGATCTGGAGATGTATCTGCTCGACTTCAAGCATGGTGTCGAGTTCTCCGCGCTCGGTCCGGCGGCGGAGCGCGAGCACTGGTTGCCGCATGTGCGCGTGCTCGGTGTCCACAGTGACCGTGCGTTCGGTCTCGCCGTACTGCGTCATCTGTCTGACGAGTTGGCGCGGCGCAGTGAGATCTTCAAGTCACATGGCAACGTTGCCGACATCGCCGAGCTGGCTCCCGGTCCCGATCGGCCGCCGCGCATTCTCGTCGTACTCGACGAGTTCCAGGTGCTGCTGGAGGACGACGACGAGCTCGCCGACGAGGCGGCCAAGCTGCTGGAGCGGCTGGTTCGGCTGGGCCGCGCGTACGGCGTCCATGTCGTCCTCGCGACGCAGACGATCGAGGGCGTCAAGCGGTTGTCGACGCGGCGCGACTCGATCTTCGGACAGGTGCCGTACCGGATCGCGCTGAAGACGACGCCCGCCGACGCGCAGGCGATCCTGCGGAACGGGAACACCGCGGCAGCCGAGCTGCAGTTCCGCGGTGAGGCGGTGCTGAACGCGAACTTCGGCTCGCCGGACGACAACCAGCATGTGCTGGTGAGCTTCGCGGACAAACCGGTGCTGGACGAGCTGCGTCGCGAGCTGTGGGTCAAGTCGGGTACGACGCATCCGCCGCGGGTGTTCCATCTCGCCGAGCCGGCGCGGTTGGTGGACACCGCGGCCGCGGTGAAGCCCGAGCTCGGCCGGCCGTGGACCGGGCTGCCGATCGCGGTGACCGAGGCGCCGGTGCCGGTGGAGGTACGACCCGAGCCGGGCGCCGGCGTACTCGTGCTGGGTGACGGCCCGGCCGACGCGCTCGGCGTACTGAGTGGTCTGGCGTTGTCCGCGGCGGCCGCTGCGGTGGACCCGCCGCGCTTCGTGTTCATGGACGGCACCAACTCGTCGCCGACTGTTGCCGATGGCAAGGATGCGTTGATCCAGGCGTTGCGGCAGCTGGGGTGTGAGGTCGAGACGGTCGACAAGCACGACGACGTCGTACCGCGGCTGTTCTCGCTGCGGGACGCGGTGCGGAACGGGCAGATCAGTGGGGAGACCTATCTGCTCGGCTACGGGTTCCATGGCGTGCCGAAGATGCAGCTGCATGCGGAGGGGTTCTTCGAGAGCCCGGCGAACGCGTTGCAGGACATCGTCCGCGACGGGCCGGCGCAGGGGCTCATCACGTTCGGCTGGTGGAACCGGCTCCATGTGTGCACCGAGCAGCTCGGGTACGGGCGTGCGAATGTGGCGACCCACCTCTTCCTCAAGCACCCGCAGGACGGGGTACGTGCTGTCTGTGGCCCGCTGGTGCGCTGGGCGTCCGAACCACACCGCGCGCTGCTGTGGGACGGACTGCACCCGGAGGCACAGGTCGTCGTACCTTTTGCGGCACTGCGATCCGACGAGGTCGATCGCGCGGTGGAGTTGGTACGGCGATGAAGACGGAAGAGCAGGAGTGGGCCGAGTACGCGCGGGCGCTGCGGCAGGTTGCGGGAGCCCGAGCGGACGCGCAGCAGGCGCAGGACCGGCTGACGGCGCACAAGTCCAAGGCGGAGGCCACTGCGATGGCCGAAGCCGATGCGATGGCCGAGCGGGGACGGCAGCTGGAGGTACGGCTGAACGCGCTGGCCGAGAAGGCGGCGGTCAGTCTGCAGCGGGCCGGCCTGCCGGCTGAGGGCAAGCGGGCCAACATCGCGCTGCCCGAGATCCGCGCACTGCCCGACATCGAGGCCGTCGCGGCCCGGCTGACCAAGCAGTTGGCCGAGACCGTGGACCAGCTCGAAGAGGTCCGTGCCGAGGCCCGGGCCGAGCAGGAGCGGCGCAAGCGTCGTACGATCAGCGCCGCCCTGACGCTGGTCGGGTTCGTGGTGGTATGGGTGGTCACGCGGTCGTTCCTGGCCGGTATCGAGGCCGCCGCCATCGCCGCGGTCACGATGCTGGCGGCGTCGCGGGTGCTCGGGCTGCCACGGCTGCCCGGCGCCCGGTGGTGGGGCTGGGGAGGTGCGGTCATGGTCGTCGCGGTGATGGCGGCCGGACTGCCCTGGTGGCTGGCGATCCTGGTCCCTGTGATCGTGTCCGGTACGGCGATCGTGCTGCCGAAGAAGCGTGGTTGAGGGAGAGGGTCAACGTGTCCGACGTACAGCGGCTGAAGGAACAGCTCCACCAGGTCTCGATGGAGGCCAAGCAGGCAGCGGGCGGCCTGGCCGGGTTCAAGCTCCGCTTCACCCAGCACAGCCAGCAGGTGGAGAGCCTGATCGCCGGTACGGCGACCGGCGTCGACCGGGACATCTCGGAGATCCTGGACGCGGCCGGCAAAGCGGTCGAACAGGCCGCCGAGGCCCTCGAGATCGCCTCGGCCGGATGCAAGAGCTACGCCGACCAGATCTGACGTCATGCCGTCTGACCTGCAGCGGGTCGCGCGCGGGCTCGTCGACTGCCTCGACGAGGTGCCGCAGGTGGTCCAGCACCTGCAGCGCACCGCCGACCGCTGCCGCGAGAACGCCCAGGTCGCCCTGATGGCGTCCCGCGGCCACGCCACGGTCGCCGCGCAGCAACTCGACGCGGCCGCCCGCGCCTGCGAGGCCGCGGCCCACTACCTGTCGATGGCACCTCCGAAGACCCGCGCCTGGGCCGAACGCCTGATCGGCGACACCCGTACGACAAACCGCCCCGCGACCGACTCCGCCGACCGCAACAAGGCGACCGGTGGACGCGGCGACGTCGCCGAACGCGACTCCAAGGGCCGCACCAAACGCCTCACCGCCAGCTGCGAAGACCTGGACCTCCCCGAAGACAGCGAGCCACCCCTCATCACCGTCGCCCGCAAAGCCTTCGAAAAGTTCCGCAAGCAACAAGACAAAGACGACGAAGACCGCGACCTCCCCGAGGAACCCCTCGAGCTCGAGATCACCGTCACCGAAACCGGGGAGTTGACCATAGAGGAACGCGACGAGAAGGAAGACCAGAAACGCGAGGACCACCTCCTCCAGGACTTCCAGATCGCCGTAGACCTCACCGAACCAGTCAAGAACCTCCTGGCCGCCATGGCCGACTCCCAGGAACAAACCTGGGACCACGTCCTTCTGACCATCACCCCCGACCGAGTGGAAGCCACCTTCGACTACCCCGAAGACCAGCGTCCGCAACCCATCGTCGTCGACATCGAGCTTCCCGACCTTCCCAACCCCGAGCCCTTCGACTTCGACCCAGCCTTCGGCCTCCGCCCCCTGGGCCCCGACTTCGGCACGGGCGTCCACGATCCGCAGGTGAAGTTCGAACCGAAGGAACGACTCATCGCCGACAGACTCGCCGAGGAAGGCTGGCGCGTCGACGCTCGTCCAGAGAACCACGGCGTCCATGGGCAGAAAAACCCGGACGCCGCGCTGCGGCGGAACGGGGCCGACAAGGGCCTGATCGTCGAGTTCAAGACGCTGGACAGGGCCTCACTCTCCGCGGTGAAACGCAACATCCACAAAGCGACCGAGCAAGTCGGATCGCTCGGTGAGATCTTCATCGACGGCCGGAAGGTCGGCCTGTCCGAGCCGATGGCCGAGCGTGGATTCCGGATGGCCTGTGGTCAGCCCGGCAAGACGGTATCGGCGATTGTTCATGTCATTCTCGGTGACGGGCGGTTGGTCACCTTCACGAAGGAGCGGTGATGTCGACGAGCGACGATGTGTTTCTGGCGACGGACGAGCCTGTCGAAGGGGTTGCCGAGTGGCTGGCGGATGTGCTCGCCCTGGAGGCGGTCGCCGATCCGGAGTTGAAGGACAACGAACTCCTCTTCCGGGCCTCCGCCCGAACTGCTCAGGGCGACCTCGGCGTTCTGGTGTCCCCGAACAACTATGTCGAGGTCGACCCCGAACCGGAGGAGATCTCGGCACTTGATCGCTATTCGATCGACCTCGACATTCGTCTCGTCGGACGCAAGGACGAAGACCTGCAACTGCGCGAGACCAAGGCACTCTTCGGCGAACTGGTAGCCGCCCGCCCCGACGTACCCATGCTCCTGGTGCACAACCTCGACACACTCGTAGCAGCCCATCTGCCTGGCGTGGGCACCAACACCTTCGACCAGTTGATCAGCCCCGATGCCCCAGACATCGACACCTGGCGCCCCTGGGTCGTCAGCTGATGTCTGTTGTCGACTGTGTATTCGTGGCGGTCGCCGAGTCGCCGGGGCACGTGGCTGAGTGGTGTTGGTGCACCAAGTGACGATGCTGGTCGCGGCTTATCTGCCAGCCGCGGGGTCGCACTATTTCGGTCCCGACGTCACCGTCGACGATCCTGACATCGACACCTGGCGGCCGTGGGTTGTCGGTTAGGTGGCGGTCGAACACCAGTGCGAAGTGCGGAAAGTTCTGTGGAATCGCGTCATGAAGTTCTGTGGGGGGCGTCACTCTTGTGAACCCCTCCCCACAGGGAAGTGGACGTGATTGTTGTGGACTGTTGTTCTTCGATGTCGCTGATGGGAACGCGCCGGCCCGCTAGGCGGGTGCATTGAGATGTCCGATCCTGTTCCTCAACGTTGCCGCGTACGGGTGTGGTTCGGAGACCACGTCGTCGCGGACTACCGGGCGGAGGCCGAGCTGGCCGAACGCTACGCAGTGGCCATGGCGCGGCGGTTCGCCGGCTTGCGCGTGACCAATGATCCGATCCCCGAATCCGACTCGGGCCCGGACCGTGCGTTGCCGGGCGAACGGCTTTGGGAGGTACCCCCGAAATGACGTCCCGTCGGTTCCGGCTGATCCGCCATCATGACGTCTCCGGTGTCAGCGGCACCGGGCCTCGCGACAGCGGTTCGTACGGCGGTGCGCGCCGGCCGGCTGGTCGTCGTACCGGGTGTCCGATGAGCCGGACCGGTTCCGGCGCCGCCGACCCGGTCTGATCCTGGGCCCTTCCGGTACCGGCAGGCCCGAATCCCATTGCACAAGGCATCGGGTACGACGTGACTCGGGCCCAGCCGGACTCGCGGTATCGGCTGGGCCCGAGGGCTCTTCGATGCGGCTCTACTCCATCGCCTGCGTCACGTCGAGGTTGTAGTAGGTGGCCGGCCCGTCGCACAGCTCCATCATCTTCGCCGCGTACTCACTGGTATCGCTCCGGTTGGAGTTCTCCATCGCCTCGTCGTACGACGCGAACTGGACGATCGCGAAATAGCGCCCCGGTTCGTCCCGGTCGGCACAGGTCATGGCGGAGATCGGGGCGGCGCCCTCGCCGGAGGCCTCACGGGTCGTGCGGAACTCGTCGATGAGTGCCGCGACCTCGTCCGGCTTCGACGTCCGGTACTCGATGATCTGAACGAAACCAGCCATGTGTCCCCCTTGCCCAGGGCCCCCAATTCGGCGCCTCCTCTGTCGAGAGTGCGCCCGGATCCTCGCCACCGCAAGGGCTACTGCATCACGAAGCGTTCGGGTACCGAACGACAGGAGGTGTTGGCTGCCGCTGGTCACCTTGCCGCCTGGTTTGAGGCCGGACGAGGGCTTGACCGAGCACTACCTCCTGTCGTTCGGTTCTGCCTTTAGCAGAGGCGGGTGGGATTTGCCGGGGTGGACTGATTGGCTGGTCGTGTGGAGATACTGATACTCGGCGGGACCGCCTGGCTGGGTCGTGAGATCGCGACCCAGGCGCTGGCGCGTGGGCATGCGGTCACCTGTCTGGCGCGCGGAGAAAGCGGTGAGGTGGCCGACGGCGCCACGCTGATCGCGGCTGATCGCAGTCGACCGGACGCGTACGACGCTGTGCCCGACAAAGACTGGGACGCGGTGTTCGAGGTGTCGTGGCAGCCAGGGCTCGTGCGTGGGGCGCTGGCGGCATTCGGGACGAAGGCGAAGCACTGGACGTACGTGTCCTCGGTCAACGTGTACGAGAAGTACGACACGCCCGGTGCTGACGAGTCCGCCGTACTGCGGGCTCCGACCGAGCTGGACGTCGTCGACCGGGAGCAGTACGGCGAGGCGAAGGTGGCCTGCGAGCTGGCCTCGGTCGAGGCGGTCGGGGATCGGCTGGTGATCGCGCGAGCCGGGCTGATCGGCGGGCCGGGGGACAGGAGCGATCGCGCCGGGGCGTGGGTGGCCAGGGCGGCCCGGGCGCCGGAGGAGCCGATGCTGGTGCCGGACACGCCGGAGCTGGCCACGGCCGTCATCGACGTACGGGATCTGGCTTCCTGGTTGCTGGACTGCGCGACCGAGGGGCGGACCGGGATCTTCGACACGCGCGGCCCGGTGGTGCCGTTCGGGGAGTGGATCGAGTTGGTGCGTGAGGTCGGCGGTCACGCCGGGCCAGTGGTGCTTGCGCCGCGGGAGTGGCTGGAGGAGCGGAAGGTCGAGCAGTACATGGGGCCGGATTCGCTCGCGATGTGGCTGACCGAGCCGGGGTACGAAGGCTGGTCGAGTCGCAGCGGCGCGGCGGCTCGGGAGGCTGGGCTGACGCATCGGTCGCGGCGCGAGTTCCTGGCGGACACACTGGCGTGGGAGCGCGAGCTCGGCCTGGAGCGCGATCGCAAGGCCGGTCTGAGCCCCGCGAAGGAGAAGGAGTTGATCGAGTCACTGGCGACGTAGAGAGTGGGCCTATGCGGTTGGTGCTGATCTCGGACACTCATCTGCCGGTACGGGCGAAGAAGCTGCCGGAGCCGGTCTGGGACGCGATCGACCGCGCCGATGTGGTGATCCACGCCGGGGACTGGGTGAGCGTGGCGCTGCTGGACGAGCTGGAGGCTCGTGCTGCCCGCCTGATCGGGTGCTGGGGCAACAACGACGGGCCGGAGTTGCGGGCGCGGCTGCCGGAGGTCGCCCGGGTGAGTCTTGACGGGCTGTCGCTCGCGGTGGTGCACGAGACCGGGCCGGCCAAGGGGCGCGAGGAGCGGTGCGAGAAGGCGTACCCGGGAGTGGACGTGCTGGTGTTCGGGCACAGTCACATCCCGTGGGACACGACGAGCCCCGGTGGGCTGCGGTTGCTGAACCCAGGATCGCCGACGGACCGGCGCCGGCAGCTGTACTGCACCTACCAGACGGCGACCATCGCATCCGGCCGACTGGAAGAGGTTGCTCTACACAACCTTTGACGGTTGCGGTTGGCAACAGTTGACCAGGCGACGCCGGTCGGGCGTGAGGTAGTGACCGCCGTACCACCGAGTTACGGCGTACCACTCACGCCCGGCCGGCTTCGCCGTACCAGGGTTCAGACGTTGGCTGCTTCCTTGACCCGGGTCTTGAGACGGTCGCGCACCTCTTCCGGCGTGTACGCGCGGCGCTTCCGCTCGCCCCGCGCGATCACCACGCCCGTTGCGGCCACGCCGACGAGCCCCGCAAGTCCTACCACCTTCCATACCTTCATGGCGACTAACCTAGCGACGTGGACAGCCGGATTTCACTGGATGACGCTACGGAACTGACACGAACAGGTGACATTTGGCTGTTTCGCGGCGGCAAAGCCGCGGATCGGGCCATTCAGTTGACCACGAACAGCCCGATCAACCACGTCGGCATGGCGATCGTCATCGAGGACCTGCCGCCGCTGATGTGGCACGCCGAGCTGGGCCGGTCCCTGCCGGACATGTGGACCGGGAAGCACCATCGCGGCGTACAGCTGCACGACCTGCGGGACGCGGTGCTGGTATGGGCGCGGAAATACGGTCAACGCGCGTGGTTGCGGCAGCTGGATCACCCGGTCACCCGGGAGATGGAGGACGCCGTACTGCGCACTGTCGCGCGCCTCGACGGTACGCCGTTCCCGTCGACGGCCCGGCTGGCATCGCGGTGGATGTGTGGACGAGTCCCGGCGTTTCGGCGTGGATCGCGTGAGCTCGAGCTCGAGTCGGCGTACTGCGCAGAGGTCGTGGCCGTGACGTACGAGGAGATGGGGTTGCTGCACGGGCGGTCGCCGAACTGGTACGACCCCGGCCGGTTCTGGAGCGGCGACGATCTCAAGCTGTCGCACGGTGCCCGGCTGGGCGAGGAGATCGCGGTCGACATCCCAGCGCTCTGAAAACTGTCGGAGCCGTGTGATTGGGTTGTTTCCGGGTCGGTAACCGAGCCGGAGGAGGCGCCGCGGGATGTATGCCGTCATCGACACCGAGACGACCGGCCTGCTGCCAAGCCATCGGCATCGGGTCATCGAGATCGCCGTTGTCCTGCTCGATGCCCGCGGCCAGGTGGAGCACGAGTGGGTGACATTGCTCAATCCGCAGCGCGATATGGGTCCGCAACACATTCACGGGATTCTGACCGCCGACGTGCTGGCCGCGCCGGAGTTCGGTGACGCGGCGCGGGAGCTCGGTGGGTTGCTCGCCGGGCGGATGGTTGTCGGGCACAACGTCGAGTTCGATCTCGGGTTTCTGCGCGCGGAGTTCGCCCGGCTCGGGTACGCCGTACCCCTGATCACCGAGCGCTCGATGTGCACGATGGCGCTGGCCGGTTATCTCTATCCGGGCGCGAAACGGACACTCGGCGCGTGCTGTGCGGCGGCCGGGATCTCAATCGAGGGCTGGCACTCGGCTCTGGCGGACACTCGCGCGACAGCGCAGCTGTTTGCCCACTATTTGCAGGCGTTTCCGTCACCGCCGCCGTGGCAATGGGCTTTTGAGGAAGTCCGGCGGTTGCGGTGGCCTGACCTACCGGGGGCGGATTTCACGCCGACGGTGCGACCAGTGCATGCCGGCGGCCGGCATGGGTGGATGAGCCGGATCGTCGACCAGTTGCCGCGGGTGCCCGAGCCGCCGCAGGCCGACTCGTACCTCGCGCTCCTCGACGGCATCCTCGCCAACCGGGAGATCACCGCGGCCGACGCCGACCAGCTCGTCCAGGTCGCGACCGAGCTGGGGCTGACACGGTCGGAGGTTCAGGAGCTGCATCGGTACTACGTCTCCGCGCTGGCCGAAGCGTCGTGGAGTGACGGTGGGATCACCCAGGACCAGCGCGGTGATCTCGACAGGGTCGCGGTGATGCTCGGGCATCGTGCGTCCGACGTGGATGACGCGTTGCTCCGGGCGAGCGCCGGGCGTTACGTCGTACCAGCTCGCCCTGGCGCCCAAGGCTTCCCGCCGGGGAGCACGCTAGTGTTCACCGGCGACATGATCGAGCCGCGCGAGGTGTGGTGGGACCGCGCGGTCGCCGCCGGCTTCGTACCCCAGGAAGCCGTCCGCCCGGACACGACCTTCCTGGTCGCCGCCGACGTCGACAGCCTGTCGGTCAAGGCCCGCGCGGCCCGCGCGTACAACATCCCCATCATCTCCACCGAAGACTTCCGCCGCCTCCTGCCAACCCCCCACACCGCCACCGATTCACCCCCACCCGAACGCCGACCCGCCTAACCCACCCACCCACCCGCCCGGCTGACCGAGGCGCCCCATCCACCCACCCCCGGGCTGACCGAGGTGCCGACGACCCAGGCCGGTGCTCGGCGCGTCCTCGAAGTCGCCGCGCAGAGCCGGCGAGTCTGACGTCACGCCGTACCTGGCCGATCAGTAAGTGGCGTGGGGACGGGCGTCGGCTGCCCGGCCTATGTCGGTGGCGGTTCTCGGCCGGCCTGCTGAGGGTGGCGGATAGAGTGCCGGTCTGTGGAGCTTCAGGAGTTGGCACAGCGGATCTACGCGACCGCACATCTGACCGGCGAGTTCGTGCTGCGGTCGGGGCAGGTCACCGGGGAGTACTTCGACAAGTACCGCTTCGAGGCGGATCCGGTGTTGCTGGATGCGATCGCCGAGGCGATGGTGCCGTTGGTGCCGGCTGACACCGAGGTGCTCGCAGGGCTGGAGATGGGAGGCATCCCGGTGGTGACCGCGCTCGGGCGCCGTACTGGACTGCCGTGCGCTTTCGTGCGCAAGCGGGCCAAGGAGTATGGAACCCGCCGCCTCGCCGAAGGAGCCGAGACCTCCGGCCGCCGGGTAACCGTCGTCGAGGACGTCGTCACCACCGGAGGCCAAGTAGTCCTCTCCACCGAGGAACTCCGAGCCCAGGGCGCCACCATCACCCACGCCGTCTGCGTCATCAACCGCAACCCCACAACACCAACAGCCCTGCTCGAAGCCGGCCTCACCCTGCACGCCCTCTTCAACTCCGAAGACCTCGCCGCGTCCACCACCCGCGCAGCCGGTTGAGCTCGTGCCGGGGACTTATCTGCGCGCGCTTCGCGTGTGAGGATCTCGTCGGTCGCGCGCGCAGCGGACCAGACCGAGCCCGGCGGAGGGGTTGTGCCGGGCTCGGCTGTGGGCTATTCCGCGTTGTCGGCGGTTTCGCGTTCTATCTCGAAGCGGAGTTGCTTGCCGGAGCGGATGCGTTCGATCGCGGCCAGGCAGGCGGCGTCGCTCATGTGGACGCCGATCTCACCGAGCTTGTGGCGCAGCACCAGGGCGGCGTCTTCCGCCGACCGGGAGCTGGACTCGTTGATCGCTTCGATCGTGGTGGCGGTGAGCTTCTCGCGGATGTCCGGGTGAACCTCGTGGATCTCGTGCGTGATTCTGAACTCCGTCATCGCGACTCGCTCTCCCTTCGCCCGTGTGGACTGCCGCTACATCCAGCGTAGTTCCCGGTACCCACTTCGCGCGCTCAAGCGAGGACGCGATTTACGAATCCTTCAAGTCGGGAGTGGAGTCGCTCGGCCCGAATCTCCGGGGAGGCGGTCTCGCCCTGCGGTACGTCGACGTCGCGCAGCCCCCGCACGTACAGCGAGCAGGCGAGGTCCGCGCAGATGTACAGGCCTACGGTGTTGCCCTCCCGGCCGGCCGCACCGGCGCGGCGCGCCGCGAAGAGGGCCACGTCGGTCACCTGGTGTGCGGTGTAGCAAAGGTCGCACAACCCGGTCCCGCGGCGCGGCTTACCGGTCGCCTGGGTGTTCAGTGCGATCCCGGTGACGCCGCCGTCTCGCCGTACGACGAGGTACCCCCGGTTGGGCGCTTTCGGATCGCGCCAGCCGAGGTAGTCCAGCGAATCCCACGGGAGCTCGGCGAACCCTCGCGGGAGCGTCATCGCCTTGACCAGGCTCTTGGACGAGTTCACGAACGAGCGCCTGATCTCCTCCGCGGTGAGCGGTTGCACGACAATCCTCCATTCCTTCGACCACACATCACACCTGCCGCCCGCCGTACCCGCAACCGAATATCAGCTAGTTGCCAGTGGCAACGGTCAACTGCCGGCTGGTCGTCCGGCGCGTGTCCTGGTTGCCCGCGCCGGACCCGGAATGCGGACACCGGGGGTGGACAACTGGGCGCATCGGGTGAAAAGTAGACTGTGCAAACTTCAACTATAATACCCTCTGGAGGAAGACTTCATGGTCAGCGAGTACGCCGCTCTGACCGGTGACTACACCATCGACACCGCGCACAGCCGGGTCGGGTTCGTCGCCCGGCACGCGATGGTGACGAAGGTGCGGGGATCGTTCAATGAGTTCGAGGGGTCGATCCACCTCGACGGGGAGAACCCGGAGAACTCGTCCGGGCGGGTGACGATCCAGGCCAAGAGCATCGACACGCGCAACAGCCAGCGGGACGACCACCTGCGCGGCAACGACTTCCTGGACATGGACAACCATGCGGAGATCACGTTCGTGTCGACCGCGATCAAGCAGGACGACGACACGAACTTCACCGTCACCGGTGAGCTGACCGTCCGCGGGGTGACGAAGTCGATCGACATCCCGTTCGAGTTCACCGGGTCGGCGACGGACCCGTTCGGCAATCAGCGGGTCGGGCTCGAAGGCTCGGTCGTGATCAACCGCAAGGACTACGGCGTCAACTGGAACGCGGCGCTCGAGACCGGCGGCGTCCTGGTCAGCGAGAAGGTCACACTCGAGATCGAGGTCTCCGCGATCAAGAACAGCTGACCTGATCCCCGCCGAGGTGGGCCAAGGCCCGTGGGTGATCACAAGTCACCTGGTCAGATCAGAACCCCGCGTGTGACCACGCGTCACGCGCTCAGGATGCAGCCCCGTGGGTGACCAGCGGTCACCTGCGGGGCTTCATCTTTGTGGGTTTGTGGAGGTGGGATCACGATCGGGGTGGGGGTGGTTGGCCGGTACGGCGGGGTGGGGAGACTGGGATTAAGTGCCGGCTAGGTCGAGGGGTCCGCCGATGATCGACACGAGGTTAAGGCGTTGGTTGGCGCCGCTGTTCGGGCGGCGGCGTGCCGGACGGCGTACGCCTGAGGCATTCCGGACGCGCGGGACGAGTTCGCGGGTGAGCCGGCTGGCGGCGCGCTACGACGCTGACGTCGACGCGGCGTTGCTGCGGATCTGGCCGAAGGCGCGGATCTATCACGACCGCGAGTACACGCGGGACCGGGCCGACTTCCTGCTGGTGGTGCGCGGGCGTGGCGTGATGGTCGAGACGAAGGTGAAGAGTGACCCCGGTGTGTTCCGTGGCTCGACGCTTCCGCCGCTGCTCGAGCGGTTGCAGCGCGACGGGCGGCGGCTGGTCGTCGTACTGAATCAAGGTGACCCGACGCCGGCTCGCGAGTTGGTCGCGGGGGCGTTGGGTGACAAGGGATGCGTCGTGGTCTGGTCGGGGCCCGAGCATGACGGCGAGCTGCGCGATGCGGTCGAGGCTCTGCTGCATCAGATGGTCCGCCATCCGTGATGCCAGCAGCGCGGAGAAGTGGTTTCTCCGCGCTGCTGCGGCTCCGGGGCGCGAGGTGTGCCGGATGGCAGCGAACCGGAGACGATGTGACCGGCGATCATGCCGGGTGCTGGCGCTTGCCCAGTGAAGGTGACCGAAGCGGCACTCTCTGGGCTGTGCCCGGCAGGACGCTGGTGTCAGCGGGCGTTGGGTGGGTCAGCACGCGTTGGGAGTGGTGCTGCCGCCGTCGACTACCCAGCGACCTTCGAGTTGCTGGACTCGCATCTCGTCGAGCCAGCGGGTCGGAGTGGAGGCGGGAAGAACGGCGCGGCCTTTCGCGTCGACGGTGCGGGCTTGCGTCGTGTCGTAGCACGCGCTGACGATCACACCGCTCGACGCGAGGGTGCGCTTGGCCCAGAGCACCTTCGTGGCGCCCGTGTTGTGCAGTCGCTTGGTCCGGTAGTACTTCGCCTGCACGCTGATCGACTGGAACAAGGTCGGCGTCATCACGGGCGCGAGGTGTTTCGTCTTCCGGCCGCCGCTGCGCATCATCAGGTCGAGGGCGACGCGGTACTCGTAGTACGCGTTCACGACCGGGTCGGCCTGAGCGGCGCTGCTGACCTGCTCGGTGAGTCCGTTCTTCGACGCCTTCTTGGCGCCGGGGGTCGAGGCTGCGACGTCCGACGAGTTGTCGTTCCCGCAACCGGCGAGCATCAAAACCGGGATCAGCGTGGCGGTCACCGCCAGGTTCCGAATGCGCATGATGGTCCGAACCTCCTGTCGGGCGCGGCAGAGCCGCTCGCGCCGTCGGGCACCCAGGTGTGCACTGAAGCAGCGCACGCCGTCCGGCACTGACCGTGTAACGCTACGGCACGGAAGGTGGTCACTGTGACCTGGGTCACGTCGCACCCCTACCCGGGTACGGGGTGCGATTTGGCTCCGTGGCCGGAGGTACGGCGGACCGCTGGTTTCTAGCGTGGATCTCAGGATTTGAGACCCGAGGAGAGACATGACGGACATCCGAACCACCACCCGGACTCACCCGGCGAGACCGCTCACCGGGGACGGGCCGTTGCCCGGCCGGCTGCTGAGATCAATGGGGTACGACGCTCGCCTGGTCGTATTCGGCGTGCGGACGATGGCGGACGCGGTGACCGGCGAGAACCGCACCGAGCCCTGGCGACGCGAACAGCTGGCGCGGTCGGTGGAGCCCGAGCGGGTGGGGGCAGAGCGGGTAGAGCGTGCAGGCGGTAGGTCGGGGTTGTCGGTGGGGGCCGAGCGTGCCGGCGGCAGGTCGGGCCGGTCGGTGGAGCCGGAGCGGGGTGAGGGTGCGGGCGTTGGGCCGGGGCCGTTGTTTGGGTTTGGGTTGGTTAGTTCGGTGTTGGGGCTGGTGAGTTGGTTCTTGCTGGGGTTGTTGGGGCTGGCGGTGGTGCGGGGGGTGTTCTACGGGTTCGTGGAGAGGGGGCCGGTGGGGCCGGGGACGTGGGGTGGGCCGACGTTGGCGGGCGCCTGGGTGGCGCATGCAGTGATTTCGGTGCCGATCGTGGTGGGGTTGTTGTGCGCGATGGGCGGGATCAGGATGCTGCATGGGCGGCTGGTGCGGCGGCTGTACGGGCTGGGTGGGAGGTGGGTGCTTCCGGCAACCATCGGGGTGTGCGCCACCGGCATGCTGCTGATGTGGTCCTGGATCCAGCAGCTGTGAAACCGAGCGGACTAGGGTCCCGGACGTGACCGCTTACGCATGGCCCCGCGGGCGGTGGGGCTGGGCCGCCGGGTTCGGCGTCGCCGCGCTGGTGTTCCTCACCGCGCTGGACCTGAGCCAGCACTACCGCGCTCCGCTGGGGGCCGAACTCGCGTTGGGGCTAACGCGAGGACTGTCGCTGGCGTTGGCGTGGCTTCGGCCGCGGGTCGCGCTCTTCGTGTCTCTGGTCGTCACCGGGATCACGGCCGCGGTGACTGTGCCGAACGCGGGTGAGCCCTGGCCGTGGGGGACCACCGCGGCGTTCGGCACCTGCTTGGTCCTGGCGATCGTCGGTGCGCGGGGACTGGAACGGCATGAGGTGCTGACGTGGTGGATCATCATCCAGGTCCTCGGAGTGGGCGTGACTGCCTTGGCGCCCGACCGGGGCGGCTGGAGCGGGCTGTTCGTGATGGCTGTGCTGTCGGCTGCCGCGCTCGTCGTCGCCGAGCTGCTGCGGTCTCGGGCGGAGGTACGTCGCCTGCTGGCCGAGCAGGAGGTCATCACCAAGGAGGAGCGGGCCGAGCGGAGCAGGTTGCTGGAGCGGGCGCGGATCGCGCGTGAGCTCCACGATGTGGTCGCGCACCACCTCTCGGTTGTGGTGGTGCGTGCGGATAGTGCACCGCATCGGCTGCCCACGCTGCGGGACGACGTACGGGAAGAGTTCGTGGAGATCGCCGACGCGGCGCGGGCGTCGTTGACGGAGATGCGCCGAGTGCTGCGGTTGCTGCGCGAGCCGCTCGAGCAACCGCCGCTGGGTGAGCTAGGTCCGCAGCCGGGGTTGGAGCAGTTGGAGGAGCTTGTCGCGAGTACCAGGCAGGCGGGGGCCGACGTACGCCTGGAGGCCGGTGTGCCGACCGGACTGGATCCTGCGGTGGAGTTGACGGCGTACCGGGTTGTGCAGGAGGCGCTCAGCAACGCGGTGCGGCATTCGCCGAGGTCCAGCGTCCAGGTGACGGTACGGCGTGACGGCGGTGAGCTCACGCTCGAGGTCCGGAATGGTCCGGCGCAGTCGGATGAGCGGCCGGTGCGGGGGAGTGGGCAAGGCTTGGTGGGGATGCGGGAGCGGGTGGCACTGCTGGATGGGACGGTGAGCGCGGGGCCGACCCCGGAAGGCGGTTACCTGGTGGAGGCGTCGATACCGGTGGGAGAGGAGGTGGCGAGTGGCGATCAGGGTGCTGGTGGTTGACGATCAGGAGATGGTGCGGGCCGGGTTCAGTGCGCTGCTGGACGCGCAGGCGGATCTCGAAGTCGTCGGCCAGGCAGGAGATGGGGCCGAGGCCGTCGCATTGGCGGCTGAGTTGCAGCCGGACGTGATCCTGATGGACGTCCGGATGCCCGTGATGGACGGCCTGGCCGCGACCCGCCGCATCCTCGCGGCAGGAGACCCGCAGGCGCGGGTGGTCATGTTGACGACGTTTGATCTGGATGACTATGTGTACGCCGCGCTGCGGGCGGGGGCGAGTGGGTTTCTGCTGAAGCACTCGACGCCGGATGAGTTGGCGGGTGCGGTCCGGGTCGTGGCGGCGGGGGACGCGTTGCTGGCGCCGTCGGTCACGCGTCGTCTGGTGGAGGACTTCGCTCGGGTGCAGCCGGTCGTGCCGATCACGCCCGTCCGGCTCACGCCGCGCGAGACCGACGTACTGCGGCAGGTCGCGCGCGGGCTGTCCAACCGGCAGATCGCGGCCGAGCTCGTGCTGGCGGAGCAGACGGTGAAGACGCACGTGAGCAACATCCTGACCAAGCTGGACCTGCGGGACCGCGCCCAGGCCGTGGTCTACGCCTACGAAGCCGGTGTGGTGACGCCGGGCCCACGCCACTGAGGGAGGACACATGGAGGCGCTGGAGCGGTTGCGGGAGCTGTGTCTCGCGCTGCCCGAGACGACGGAGCGGCTGAGTCACGGGGAGCCGACATGGTTCGTGCGGGACAAGAAGGTGTTCGTGATGTTCGCGAACCAGCATCATGACGACCGGGTCGGGCTGTGGTGCGCGGCGCCACCTGGGGTGCAGGAGTCCTTGGTGGAGGAGGACCCCGAGCACTTCTTCAGGCCGCCGTACGTCGGTCATCGCGGCTGGCTCGGGGTCTACCTCGATGTCGAGGGCGTGGACTGGGACCACCTGGAAGACCTCGTCGAGAGTGCCTACCGGCAGATCGCTCCCAAGACGCTGATCGCCAAACTGGATGCCCTCTAGGCGGTGTCTGACGGACGAAGGCCGCGAGGATCGGCAGATAGGGTGACGCGGTGAGTAACGGTGAAGTGGGGTCGCGGCTGGCGATCGCATTGGCGTTCGGCAGTTCGGCGGCCGTGATGGTGCTGGAGCTGGTTTCGCTGCGGCTGGTGGCGCCATACATCGGGCTGACGCTGGAGACGAACACAGCGGTCATCGGGGTCGCGCTGGCCGCGATCGCCACCGGTGCGGCGTGGGGTGGCCGGTACGCCGACGCCGTACCGCCGCGGAAGACGCTGGGTCCGCTGGTGCTGATCGGCGGTGCCCTGGTGATGCTGATCCTCCCGGTCGTGCGCTGGACCGGTGAGTCACTGCGTGGTGGCGGCACCGATCTGGTGTTCCTGGTCCTCGCGGTAGCCCTGTTCGCACCGGCGGCGCTACTGGCGGCTGTGACGCCGATGGTGACCAAGCTGCGCCTGGCGACGCTGGCGCAGACCGGTACTGTCGTCGGCCGGCTGTCGGCGTACGCGACTGTCGGTGGCATCGCGGGCACGGTGCTGACCGGGTTCGTCTTCGTGGCTGAGGTTCCGGTCAGCACGATCTTGCTCACCCTCGGCGGGCTGCTCGTGGTCTCCGGTGCCGCGCTGACCGTCGTACTGCGAGGTGCCCGGACGGCTGTGAAACCGGTGGCCCTCGCACTCATCGGTGCCACGCTGACTGTGGTTGCGCCACGCCCGTGTGAGGTGGAGACGGCGTACCACTGCGCCCGGGTGGCGGCGGACCCCAACCGCGAGAGCGGGCGCACTCTGTACCTGGACCAGCTCCGGCACTCGTACGTCGACCTGAACGACCCGACGCACCTGGAGTTCGACTACATCAAGAGCTTCGCGGCCGCGATCAACGGGAACTGGCCGGACAACCGGCGGCTGGACGCGCTGCACATCGGCGGCGGTGGACTGACCATGCCGCGCTACCTGGCCGCGACCCGGCCGGGTAGTCACAACAAGGTGTACGAGATCGACGGGGCCGTCGTCGAGCTGGACAAGAAGGAGCTCGGGGTGCGGACCGGGCCGGATCTGGACGTCACGGTCCGCGACGGCCGGCTCGGCATCCGGTCCGAGGCGACGGACAGCGACGACCTGATCATCATGGACGCGTTCAGCGGTGTGTCGGTGCCGTGGCACCTGACCACGCGCGAGCTGGTCGCGGACATCCGCCGGGTGTTGCGACCGGACGGTCTCTATCTGGTCAACGTGATCGACTTCGGCGAGGCGAAGTTCGCCAAGGCCGAGATCAAGACCCTGCAGGCGGAGTTCGCGCACGTCACCGTGATCGCCCCGACCAACGAGGCGGGCGGCAATTTCGTGCTGGCCGCCTCGGACCGGCCGATCGACCAGCAGGCGATCGCGTCCCGGCTCGGGCCGGCGATGGAGATCATGCCCGACCCGGCGGAGTTCGCCGGCGACGCGCCGATCCTCACCGACGACTACGCACCGGTCGACCAGCTGCTGACGCCGTTCACCAGTTGAGCCGAACCACCCCGGAGTTGTGCTCTCGGGCCGGGGCTTGTTGCATGTTCCCATGCACTCACGCGCAGGCCAGCCCGCTCAGCCAGAGGACCTCGTCGACGTCGACGCGCTGCTGAAGGCGTACGACGACATCACTCCCGACGTGCAGAATCCTGCCCAGAAGGTCGTCTTCGGTACGTCGGGACATCGCGGCTCGAGCCTGGACGGCGCCTTCAACGAGGCGCACATCCTGGCCATCACCCAGGCGATCTGCGAGTACCGCGCCGGTGAGGGGACGTCCGGACCGCTGCTGGTCGGCCGGGACAGTCACGGGCTGTCCGAGCCCGCCTGGCGGACCGTGCTCGAGGTGCTGGCCGGCAACGACGTACAGACGCTGGTGGACAGCGCGGACCGGCTGACACCGACACCTGGGGTGTCGCACGCGATCCTGCGGCTCAACCGCGGTGCCGGCGCCGGTGCCGACGGCATCGTCATCACGCCGTCGCACAACCCGCCGCGGGACGGCGGCATCAAGTACAACCCGCCACACGGAGGTCCGGCCGACTCCGATGCGACCGGCTGGATCGCGGCCCGGGCCAACGAGTTGATCGCCGGCGGCAACCGGGAGGTACGGCGCAGGCCGTTCGAGCAGGCGCGGTCGGCGGCGGGGGAGTACGACTTCGTCGGTCACTACGTGGACGACCTGCCCTCGGTGCTGAACCTGGACGCGATCCGCACCGCCGGCGTGAAGATCGGTGCGGACCCGCTCGGCGGTGCCAGCGTCGACTACTGGGCCGCGATCGCCGAGCGGCACGGCCTCGACCTGACCGTGGTCAACCCGCGGATCGACCCGGCCTGGTCGTTCATGACGCTGGACCACGACGGCAAGATCCGGATGGACTGCTCCTCGCCGTACGCGATGGCCTCGCTGGTCGCGCAGCGGGACCGGTACGACGTGGCCACCGGCAACGATGCGGACGCGGACCGGCACGGCATCGTCACGCCGGACGCGGGGCTGATGAACCCGAACCACTACCTTGCCGTCGCCATCTCGTACCTGTTCAGCAACCGGCAGTGGGGTCCGGAGGTCGCGGTCGGCAAGACCCTGGTGTCGTCGTCGCTGATCGACCGGGTTGTCGCGGACCTGGGCCGGCGGCTGTGGGAGGTGCCGGTCGGTTTCAAGTGGTTCGTGCCCGGCCTGGTGGACGGATCGGTCGGCTTCGGCGGCGAGGAGTCGGCCGGAGCGAGCTTCCTGCGCTTCGACGGGACGGTGTGGACCACCGACAAGGACGGCATCCTGCTGGCGTTGCTGGCGAGCGAGATCACCGCGGTCACCGGCGAGACGCCGTCACAGGCGCACGCGAAGCTGGTCGAGCGGTTCGGTGCTTCGCTGTACTCGCGGGTGGACGCACCGGCCACGCGCGAGCAGAAGGCCAAGCTGTCGGCCCTGTCGGCCGACGCGGTCACGGCGACCGAGCTCGCGGGTGAGCCGATCGTGGACCGGCTGACCAGCGCACCGGGCAACGGCGCCGCAATCGGCGGGTTGAAGGTCACCACGGAGTCGGCGTGGTTCGCAGCCCGTCCGTCCGGCACCGAGGACCTCTACAAGATCTACGGCGAGTCCTTCAAGGGCGCCGACCACCTCGAGCAGGTGTTCGTCCAGGCCCGCGAAGTCGTGTCCCAAGCGCTGGGTTAACGCACGAAGGCGTCGAGCAGCCGGTCCAGGTCCGCGGCGGGGTCGTTCGTGAGCCCGCTGTGGATCGGCCCGGGGTGTACGACGGTACTGCGCGGTGCGGCGAGCCAGCGGAAGCGTTCGCCGATCCGGGTCGCCGCGGCCGGTCCGCCGTCCGGATCACCCGCGCAGATGGCCCGGATGTGCTCCAGCGACGCACACACCACGTCCACGTCGACCGCGGGGTCGAGAGCCCTCAGACGCGCCGGTTCCACGTCCCAGGCCGCACCCAGGAAGTCCAGCGCACGGCAGTACAGCACCGCGCCGACGTTGACGAACTCACCGCGATGGATCCGCGGCGCCGCCCGCAGAATCACGTAGTCGAAGGGAACCAGGTCGGAACTCACCGCACACCCCCCGGCAGCCAAGCGGACCGGTTCTTCAACCGGGCGGTCAGGTGACCGAGGTAGCGGTCCCGGTCCCCGTCGTCGATCCATTCGTCCGGAACGAGCGCGATGACCTCGGTCAGCAGATCCTCGGTGATCAGCGACGCCAGCTCCGCGTCCACCGCCGGTACGTCGGGTGTCGCGACCGAGAACACGTGGTCCGAGGCGTCGTACGGAAGCGCGGCGAACTTCTCGGCCGTCATCCAGGAGTGGTGGAAGTACAACGCGGCTCCGTGGTCGATCAGCCAGAGGTTCTTGTGCCAGACCAGCAGGTTCGTGTTCCGCCAGGAGCGGTCGACGTTGGCGACGTACGCATCGAGCCAGAGGATCCGGGCCATCCCTTCGTCACCGGGGTTACCGGCCGAGCCGTCGTACCCGAAGGCGCCGGGGAGGAAGTCGACGGCCAGGTTCAGGCCGGCGCTGCGCAGCAGCAGTTCCTGGATCTCGAAGTCGGGCTCGGACTTGCCGATCGCGGGGTCGAGCCGCATCAGCTTCAGGTCTGGCACCCGCAGCCCGAGCCGGCGGAACAGCTCGCCGACGATGACCTCGGCGACCAGTGCCTTCGGGCCCTGGCCGGCACCGTGGAACTTCAGCACGTAGGTGCCGAGGTCGTTGCCCTCGACAACACCAGGCAGCGAGCCGCCCTCGCGCAACGGCAGCACGTAGCGGGTCGCGGTGACGGTCGGCAGGCTCACCCCGCAGAGCCTAGTCGGCACCCGTTTGTGACCGGGTACCGGCCGAGGGTGAAACGTCCTTCCATCGGAGTAGAAGAAGAGCTCCTGCTGGTCTCCGCCACCGGCGAGCCCCTCCCACGCAGCAAGGCCGTCGTGGCGGACGTGCAGGACCTCGACATAGCCCTCGAGCTGACCCGGGCCATGGTGGAGATCAACTCCCCGGTCTGCGACACCGCCGGCGAACTGCGCGGCTGCCTGACCGAGATGCGCGGCAAGCTCGCCCAGGCAGCCGCTGAAGAGGGTGCCCACCTGCTGGCGATCGCAGTGCCGCCGCACGGCAAGGCTGCCCAGCCGATCACCAACAAGCCGCGCTACCGGGAGCTGGCCAACCAGTGGGGGTTGCTGGCCCGGGAGCAGAGCGTCTGCGGGTGCCACGTGCATGTCGACGTACACGACAAAGAAACAGCTGTCAGAGTGAGCAACCACCTCCGGCCGTGGTTGCCGACGTTGCTCGCGCTCACAGCGAACTCACCGATCTATCTGGACCAGGACACAGGCTTCTCGAGCTGGCGGTGGCTGATGACGACACGCTGGCCGTGTGCCGGTCCACCGCCGTACTTCGAGTCCTTGGAGCACTACGACGCACTGGTGGCTGCGCACCTGGCGGCCGGGACCCTCATCGACGAGCAGATGGTCTACTGGGACATCCGGCCCTCCTCGCACCTGCCGACGGTGGAGGTGCGGGTGAGTGACATCCCACTCACCGTGGACGAGACAGTGCTCCTCGCGACCCTCGTCCGCGCGCTGGTGATGACTGCGCTCGAGGACGGGTCACAAGGTCCGACCCTGGAGCCTGAGGTCCTGCGAGCCGCCTACTGGCTGGCCGCGCGTGACGGGATCACCGGCAACGGACTCGACGTCCGCAGTGCCGAACCGATGCCGATGATCGACGTGATCAAGCGGCTGCGCGAGCACGTCGAGCCGGCTCTGCAGGAACTGGGTGACTCCGACGTGATTGACGACACCCTGCAGCGGGTACTAGCCACCGGCAACGGAGCCGTCCGCCAACGCAAGGCCTTCCGTGAGGGTGCCAACCTCATCGCCCTCACGGAAGTCAAACCTTAGCTACGCAGGAACGCTTCCAGCCCGTGCAGGTCATCGGTGTTGATGTGGTCGACCCCTGCCGCCTCCAGCTCGCTCCACAACGCCTCGCGAGCGGCACCGCGTACGTCCGGTGTCGCCCAGAACCGCACCCGATAGCCGGCGCGGTGAGCCTGCACCACGATGTCGTGCAGTTTGGTCCGCTCGGCGGTCGGCATCGGGCCGATGCCCTTCCAGGTGAAGTGGTTGGTCCAGTTGTCGCTCACCAGCGGCATCAGCGACGCCGGCATGCCTGATCGCAGGTCGCTCAGCCGGCCGTCGTACCCGGCGTACCGGACCTTCTGGGCCTTCAGTACGTCGAGAGGCCGGTTGCCGCTGATCACCGACGTCACCGCGCCCTTGAGCACGCGCCCGTTGATGAACACCGTGCTGATCCCGCGGTACTTCGTCAGCTCCTTGTCGATCGCGGCGTACGTCGACGGGCCGTCGCTCTTGATGTCGATGAGCAACTGGAAGTCGCGCCCATGTTTGTAGACCTGCCCGTGGTTCTGCCGCACCCGGTCGGCCAGCGGCTTGAGGTAGAGGGTCTCCAGGTTGCGCCCTGGTACGGCGTCCGCCAGGTCATGGGCGACCCGCAGCTCGCCGTCGACCAGCCACACGTCCGCCTCGACACTGTTGAACCCACGGTCCAGCGCGTCCTGCAGCGGCCGCCGGTGCTCGTAGTCGTTGTGCGCATGTGCTGACGGCAGCGCGCGTACGGCGGGAGCGTCGTACGCGCGAGGCAGGCGGAAGCCCTCCGACCGTACGACGTCACGCAGCCGGTCGGGATAGTCGGTGATGATGCCGTCGACGCCCTTGTCGATCAGGGACCGCATGGTCGCCGGGTCGTCGATGGTCCACGGGACGACCTTCATGCCGGCCTGGTGCGCGGACTCGACCATGTCGGCGGTGACGTACGGCCGGTAGTTCGAGTCGGTGATCTTGCCGTCCTGCGGGAAGCCGTGCACCGGTGAGATCGCGGACGCGCCGAACGACCTCGTCGCCTTGACCAGGTCGCCGCCGAAGTCGTCGATGTCGAGCCCACCCAGCCACGGCGACTTCCCCGGCTGACCGACCTGGAGGAAGTCGTAGTTCGTCAGCGCGACCAGCGGCAACTCGGGGGCGACCTGGCCCATCCGCATCAGCGCACCCCAGTCGAAGCTCTGGATCGTCACCTGCCGGGCGATCCGGGCCTTGCGGACCTCCTGCGCGACGACCTGCACGAACTGCTCACGCGGCGCGGTCTCGGACGGTGCGCCGGCTTCGACCTTCGTCTCGATGTTCAGCTTCACGCCGTACGCGTGGAACCGGTGGACCAGGGCGAAGACGTCGCGCAGCTCGGGCATCTGGGCGCCCGGGTCGGGCTGCTGCCCGGGGTGGTTCGGCAGCGTCTGCGAACCACAGTCGAGCTGCTTGACCTGCTTGAGCGTGAGGGTCTTGATGAACTTCCCGACATACGGGTACTCGGGGTCGCCCGGGGTGTAGGGCGCGGTGTCCTTGCACTTGGTGCCGGAGATCTTGCGGTCGTGGGTGACGACGGCGTGGCCGTCCTCGGTGATCTGGACGTCGAGCTCCAGCGTGCTGACGCCCAGTTCGAGGCCGTGCGAGAAGGACGCGATCGTGCTTTCCACCGTGAGCCCGAGGCCACCGCGATGGGCCTGGATGTCGAAGTCGCCGCGGGAGGCGGCCGCCGGAGCGGCCGGCAGCAGTCCGGCGACGAGGGCAAGCGGAAGCAGCGCGCGGGTAAGGCGACGCATGTGGGGTCTTCCTTCCGAGGGGTGGGCGGACGCCCCTGAGGCTGACTGCCACAGGGATACCTGTGCCTTCGTGAAGGTAACCCACAAAAGGCCGCCAGGTGATCTCCGCGTGTCGCCAGCCGGTTACGGAGCGGAGACGACCCGGCGTACCGACTGGCTTTCGGCTGCGATGGAGCCGTCCTTGAACGCCTCGTCCAGCGTGCCTTCGACCCGGCGAGTCAGCGTGAGGTCGATCTGGCACGTCGACGACGAACCAGCCGGAGTCACCGTGGTGGCGGCCGGCTTGATCGACCCTCGGGCGATCGTGGCCGAGGTCCGGCCCGGTTCCAGCTGGAGGCTGCCGGGCTGGATGCACTCACCCGCCCAGGTGAGGATCGACGGCTGCTGCGACGGCCCGCTGTCGAACCGCACCGCGATCGCCGTACGCCGGGAGTACGTCGTACCGGCCGCAGGAGCAACGAGGCGAACGCGCTCCGGCAGTACGACGGTCGACCTCGGAGCCGACTCGTTGTCGCCGTCCCGCTCGAGGCTGAAGGTGATCTCGGTGCCGGCCTTCGCCGCGTCGAGGCGGTTGCTGTAGCGCGTCACGCCGGCGGCTCGGTGATGGTCGAGCCTGGTGGTCTGGCCGCCGCCTGATGCGGTGATCCGGTCGTCCGCGCCGAGCTCGACGAAGGTCAGGGTGCCGACTCGCAGTGAGGCGTTGACGTCGGCCTGGTCGGCGTTCTCGGGGAGCGTCACGAGCAGGTTGGCGGTGATCCCGCTGGTCCGGACGTCCTTGGACTCGACCGTCGAGCAACCGGTCAGGATGAGTACAACGGCCAGGGCAGCGATGCGCTTCACGGGTACGGAAGCTAACACCGCAAGGGATCAGACCTACTCGTACTGCAGCGCCTCGAGGGGGTTCAGCCTGGCCGCGCGGCGGGCCGGCCAGATCGCGGCGAAGATGCCGACCACCACCGAGACCACGGCGAAGATGGCCAGTTGGCCGGTCGGTACGGCGAAACTGATCTCATCCAGCCGGGCGGCCAAGAGCAGGGCCAGACCGAGACCGAGCAGGATCCCGATCACCGCACCGATCAGGGCGGTCATGACGCTCTCGTGCCGGATCATCCGCTTCACCTGCCTCCGGGTCAGCCCGATCGCGCGCAGCATGCCGAGTTCGCGGGTCCGCTCGAAGACGGTCAGCACCAGTGTGTTGACGATGCCGAACAAGCTCACCAGCACCGAGAGCGCGAGCAGCACGTACAGAACGTTCAGCAGCCCCTTGATGCCGTCGGACTGGGCTTTCTTGAACTGTTCGCGGGTCTGTGCCTTCGCGTTGGGGAATGAGGCCAGGGCCGCATCCAGCGCTGCCGTGTTCGCGGCGGTGACACCGCCCTGCAGGCTGACGAACGTGTACAGGTTCTGCGGTTGCGGGCTGGTCGCGTCGAACGCGGTGGTCGAGATCGTCACGTTGCCGAACGGTGAGCCACCCGGCGGCGGAGTGAAGATGCCGCGCACCGTGAGCGTCAGGGTCTTGCCGCCGACGGTCTGGATCGGGAAGGTCGATCCGAGCCGCAGATTGTGCTGCTCGGCGTACGCGTCGTCGACGACGGCGCCGTCGGCTCCAAGCTCGCCGAGCACAGCCTGGGAGCCGTTCTTCCAGTCGAAGCTGAGGACCGCCGGAGCCTGGGTGTCGACGCCGGTCATGAAGATGGCCTCGTCGAACGCCTGGGCCTGCCCACCACGCACGCTGGAGATCGCCTCCACACCGGGTACTGCCTCGACCGCCTGCGCCACGGCCGGGGGCAGCGGGCTGAAGTTGTTCTGGGCCGTGACGGCGTAGTCCCCGTTGAAGATCTTGTCGACCGCGTCCTCGAACGGCCTGATGATGCCGGCTCCGAGCGTGGCGACGAGGGTGACCAGGGCCAGCCCGATCATCAGGGCGGCGGCGGTCGATGCTGTCCGTTGCGGATCGCGTCGGCTGTTCTGGCCGCCGATGTGGGTCGCGGGCCGGTCCGCGAGTACGCCGGGGAAGTCGGCGGGCCACTCCGGCTCCCACGAGCTGACCCGGCGTCGTACCGCCATCAGCACCACGATCACCAGCAACACCGGGTTGAGCACCGCACCGAGCACGAATCCCGCAGTACGGCGCGCCTTCGTCCCCGGCCCCCAGACCCCGCGGCGCAGGAGCCAGTACGGGAGCGAGAAGAACGGCCAGGCCAGCACGGTGAGAACCAGTACCGACCACCGCGCCACCGGATCCGACAACGCGGCCAGGGGCCGCACCAGCCGTGACGAGAACAGGGCGATGCCGATGAAGATCAGCAGGACCCCAGCCCCGAGCGCGGAGAGCACGCTGGTGGTGCTGAGCCCGTCGACGAACAGCCCGACGACCACCAGCACGACGCCGGCGATGGCGAGCAGCGCCGCGCCGACCGGCCGGAAGCGGTTGAACCGGCCTGGCGGTAGCGCCGCACCCTCCCGGACAGCCGCGATCGGTGGCACCCGGGTGGCGCGCCAAGCCGGTCGCAGGCTGGCGAAGAGCGTCACCAGGACGCCGACCAGCAGGCCGACCACGATCGTGCGGGTCTGGAAGACCAGCCCGTTGTTGGGCAGCGTGAGTCCGACCGAGTCGAAGATCTTGAACAGACCGCTGGCGATGCCGAGGCCGAGGAACAGCCCGGCGACGGCGGCGACCAGTCCGGTCACCAGTGCTTCGAGCACCACCGAGCCGAGCACCTGGCGACGCGACGCACCGAGCGTGCGCAGGGTGGCGAACTCGCGGGTCCGCTGCGCGATCGTGATCGACAACGAGTTCGCGATCACGAACGATCCGACGAACAGAGCGATCCCGGCGAAGACCAGCAGGAAGGTCCGGAAGAAGTCGAGGAACTCGCTGGTGCCTTCGGCGTCCTGGACCGCTTGATCCTCGGCGCTACGGACCTGAGTGCCTTCCGGCAGCACCTTTCCGATCGCGTCGAGCAGTTGCTGGTCCCCGACACCGTCCTCCTTGGCGACCAGGACCTGGTCGAGCTTGCCCTCCTTGTCGAGCAGCCGTTGCGCGGTCGGCAGATCGAATCCGGCGAGCGTCGCACCGCCGATCGACGACACCTCGCCGAACTCGACCAGCCCGGAGATCCGCAGCTGCTGGATCGGCCCCCGGGCCTGGACGCCGATGGTCTGGCCGGTCGCGAAGCCCTTCTCACGCGCGGTCTGGGTGTCGATCACCACCTCGCCGGAGGCCGGCCAGGCGCCGTTCACCAGGGCCAGCGTGTTGAACTCCGGCCGGTCGGGATCCACGCTGAAGGCGAGGTTCGGTGCACCACCGAAGACCGCGGCCTTGCCGTCCCGCCCGATCAGCTGGGCCTCCCCGATGACGGCACCGCCGGCCGTACCGACCTCGGGCAGCGCCTGTACGGCGGCCAGCACGGATTGGTCGAACGACGGCGCCGTGGTGTCGAACTCCTCCGTCTGCTTGAACGGGGACTTGCCGGTGACCGCCGCGTCGGTGTTCTTGTAGTTCTCGCTGAAGATCGAGTCGAAGGCCGAGGAGATGGAGTCGGTGAGGACATAGGTGCCGGACACCAGCGCCACCCCGAGGACGACGCCGATCGCGGTCAGCGCAGTACGGAGCTTGCGACCGAGCAGGCCGCGGAGGGCGAACCGGATCATTGCAGGTCCAGCGTGTCGATGATCTGCAGGATCTCGTGCTGGCTGCTGCTGCCGGTCTCCTTCACGATCTCGCCGTCGGCCAGGTACAGCACCCGGTCGGCCATGGCGGCCGCGCGGGCGTCGTGCGTCACCATCACCGTGGTCTGGCCGTATTCGTCGACCGAACCACGCATCAGGTTCAGGATCTCGCCACTGGTCCTGGAGTCCAGGTTGCCGGTCGGTTCGTCGGCGAAGATCACCGTCGGCCGGGACACCAGCGCCCGGGCGATCGCGACCCGCTGCTGCTGGCCACCGGACAGCTCGGCGGGCCGGTGCGAGAGCCGGTCGGCGAGCCCGACCCGGTCGATCAGCTCGTCGAAGAAGGCATCGTCCGGCTTCACCCCGGCGATCGTCAGTGGCAGCAGCACGTTGTCGCGTGCGGTCAGCATCGGCAGCAGGTTGAAGAACTGGAAGATGAAGCCGATGTGCTTGCGGCGGAGCCGGGTCAGGTCGTTGTCACCGAGCGTGGTGATCTCGGTGTCGTCGATCCGCACCGAGCCGGACGTCGGCTTGTCCAGGCCGGCCAGGATGTGCATCAACGTCGACTTACCCGAGCCCGACGGCCCCATCACCGCGGTCAGCTCGCCTGGCGCGATCCGCACACTGACGCCCCGCAGCGCGCGGACGGCCGTGTCCCCTTCGCCATAAACCCGTACTACGTCGTCCGCTTGAACTACGGACGTCATCAAGGTCCCCTCCATTGCCGATCGCCCCTCCCGGCTGATCAGCGGCCAACCCCCAAGGCAGACCGGTCAACAACTTCCACCGAGTCTGCGCGCGTTCGGGCGATACCGATAGGGGATTTATCCCTGGCTTCCCCCTGACCGGGTCAGATCCAGCCCCGGCGGGCAGCGTGGAAGCCCAACTGGAGCCGCGTGTCCGCGGCGACCATGTCCATCAGGGCCCGGACTCGGCGCTGGACCGTGCGCGTCGAGAGGTTAAGTTGGTTGGCGACGGCCTGGTCGGTGAGGCCGGCCAGCAGCAGGCCGAGGAGGCGAGCATGCCGCTGCTGTGCACGATCAGCCCCCGATACCCCCCGGAGCCGGACCTGAGCGGTCGGCAATGACAAAGGCGCCGGCTCGTTGACCATACCGGCCGCCGGCACCGCCGAGCTCCCGGTGACGATCGATCCGTCCGCCTCCCTGGACTACGGCCTGTACGGCGCGGTCAGCGCACGTGTGTTGCTACCGGCAACGATGGTCGCACGGTCGTGACGCCGTTCGGCTCCTACCTCGAGCCGCAGTACGTCGACGTGACCTTCAAGTTAATCGACCGGAACGGGCAGCCGGCCTCGTCGACTACCGCGCTGGACGTGTTCGATACCGACAGCATCGCCGCGCAGCGAACGACCGCGCACCCCGTGTGCCGCCTTTCCTATCACCGTCACCGTCGACTCCGGCCACTGGCACACGCCAGGCCGCCTCACCGCCGCCAAAGCCTGGACCTCACCAGACGACCGCACCACCTGGACCCAGATCCAAGTCCTCAACCTAGACACCAAAGCAATCGCCCTGGCCAAATTCGCGGCAAAACGCTCGAGGTCGGTGAGAAGACTTCGAGCGCTCTGGTGGAGGCAAAAGATTGTGGCGCCGGACCGGGAAGCGCCTCACGGCGCGTGGCCGCTCGTAGCGGCTTATTTTGGGACCCGGGGCTTGCACCGGCCCGACACCTCGAACAGTGTAACGGCTGGCAAAACCCCTTGTCCTGTGGAGATCTCGGGCTTCAAGACGCCATAGCATCCGAACCGGAACTCTGCAACTACCAGAGCTGCCCGGCGCGTTCGGTCCGGGCCGCGGTCTGCAGCTGATCGGCCATCTCGACCAGTTTCGACGCCGACAGCACCTGGGCGTGCCCCTCCTCGGCCAGGTGCGCGCGGCCGGTGGCGACGATCCGCGCGAAGGCGGCCGCCCGGTCCAGCGTGGTGGCGAAGTCGCCGGTCGCGACACCCCGCAGTACGGCGTCGACCATGTCGCGGACCTCGGTCGGTCCGGGTGGTTCGGCGACCCCCGCGACCACCGCGTGCACCTCGGCGTACTTGCGTCCGGTCGCGAACTCGCGGGAGACCTCCTCCGAGTTCGAGTGCACCCATGACCGCAGCAGGTACAGCCGCCAGAGTGAGCCCGGGAGCGAGTCGGCCGGTGCGTCGGACCAGAGCTCGGCGAGCTCGTCGAGGCCGTAGTCGTCGGCCAGTTTCACCACCCGAGCGTGCACCTCGGTGTCCTCCGAGGAGCGGACACCGCGGACCAGCAGCTCGGCGGTCCGGTGCGCGACCTCGGTGACGGCGGCCGGGTCGGCGGCACCGGGCAGCGACTCGAACAGCTTGTTGCCGGGCAGGATCGGACGGCGCGGGTTGGGGCTGGTCACGCGCTCAATGGTGCCTGACGCGGCCAGCCCTCGCATGCCGACCCGGCGCCGCCCGGCCCTCCCGAGCCGCCCAGCCCTCCCGAGCCGCCCAGCCCTCCCGAGCCGCCCAGCCCTCCCGAGCCGCCCAGCCCTCCCGAGCCGCCCAGCCCTCCCGAGCCGGCCCGGCCCTCCCGAGCCGCCCGGCTGGCCCGAGGCGCCGGGGTGTGGCCGCTGCGGTCAGTACGCTGAGGGGTATGGCAGGTGTTGGTGGTGGGCGTGGACGACTGGCCAAGAATCTGGTCAAGTACGGCGTGCGGTACGGGCCGCTCGCCGTGGAGGCGATCAAGCACGGCCGTGAACCCGCTCAGCAGGCGGTGCAGGCGGCAGTCGCGAAACGGACCGCCCGGAAGAAGGCGGTCGAGCATGCGCTGACGGTTCGCGAGGGGTCTTTGCTCAAGGTCATCCGGGACGGTCAGGCGGTCTTCTTCGTCTTCAGTGGTGACGCGATCGTCACGACGTACCCGCCGGTGCCGCCGAACACCTATCCGGAGCTGCTCCGGCACGCCGACCTGGACAAGCGCGAGCCTGCTGTCGTGCTGGCCGCCCGCAAGCCGAAGATCGGCCCTCGGCTGCCGAAGATGCGCCGGCGCTGAAAGGTTGACGCGGGCGTAACATCCCGGACCCGGCCGGGCAACAGGGCTGACGGACAGTGGGAGGACGTTTCCACGAGGGAGGGCGTCCGCATGCTCTGGAAGATCAGGACCGAACTCGCCGACCGGCCCGGTGCGCTGGCCGAACTCGCTGCACGGTGTGGTGCGGACGACATCAACATCTTGAGCCTGGAAGTGTTCACCGCCGAGACCGGCGCCATCGACGAGCTGGTGGTCTCCACCGGGGTCGGCTGGACCGCGGCCGATCTGACCGCGTTGGTCGCCGCGGCGGGGTGTGTCCGTACGACGGTTCGTCCGTGCCAGGCCGACGTACTGAGTGACGCGCCGACCCGCTACCTGCGTGCCGTACTGCGGCTGATCGACGACCCGGTGTCCGTGGACGAGGAGCTGGGCAACCTGCAGGGGTTCGACGAGTACACCCCGGCCGAGTGGGCGCGGGCCGACGTACTCGTGGAGATCGCCGGCCGGCTGGCCGAGCGCCTTCACGGGACTGTGGTGGAAGGGCCGCGCCCGGGCAGCGGCGTACCGGAGCTGCGGAAGGCGACGGTCGAAGACGCCGAGGCTGTCGTCGCCATGCACGAGCGGTGCTCGTACGAGAGTCGAACCCGGCGCTATCACGTGCCGATGCCGAAGCTGACCACTCGGACCGCGCGGCACCTGGCCGCACCGGCCGGCGGGATCTCGATCGTGGCGTCCGTCGGTGACGCCGTCATCGGGATGGCCACGGCAGCGCCCTGGGAGGAGTTCGGCAGTACGACGATGGAGGTCGCCGTACTGGTCGAGGACGGGTGGCAGGGACAGGGCCTGGGGTCGCGGTTGCTGCGCCGGCTGATCGGCGAGGCGCGCGGGCTCGGCGCCGACCGGGCGGTCTGCGTGGTCCAGCCGGAGAACATCGCGATGCTGCGCACGATCGAGGGCCTGCGGATGCGGACCCGGGTGGTCCAGGACGGCGACAACCTGACGGTCACCGTCGCCCTGTCCGACCAGAGCCTGTCGCATGCGGTGGATCGGCCGCCGGTGCAATATCGTCAGTCTCGTGCCACCCCTTCCCATCGGTCGCAACCCGCACGGGCTGCTGGTCAACATGCCCGCGAGCACGCGCTCGCCGCTCTTCCAGCTGTTCCTGCGGTTCCTGGTCGCGCTGGGACTGCTGACGACGATGGTGCTGATCGTGGTGGTCGACCGTGACGGGTACACGGACAACTACGACGGCAGCGTCGGCCTGATCGACGCGATCTACTACGCGACCGTTACCCTGACGACCACCGGGTACGGCGACATCACGCCGGTGACACCGACGGCGCGGCTGGTCAACGCCTTCATCGTCACCCCACTGAGGATCTCGTTCCTGGTGGTGCTGGTCGGCACGACGCTGGAAGTCTTGGCAACCGAAGGTCGTCGCATCATGCGCGACACGCGATGGAGGAAGCGCATGAAGGACCACACTGTCGTCGTCGGCTACGGCACCAAGGGCCGGTCGGCCGTGCAAACGCTGATCAGCAACGGGGTGAAGCGCGAGAAGATCGTGGTGATCGACCCGCGCGCGCAGGCGATCGGTGACGCGGGCAACGATCAGATGGCCGCCTTCCACGGCGACGCGACGAATCGGACGGTGCTGCGCCGGGCCGAGGTGATGACGGCCCGCGAGGTGATCGTCACCACCGATCGCGACGACGCGGCGGTGCTCGTCACGCTGGCGATCCGGCAGCTGAACGCGGACGCGCACATCGTGGTCGCGGTCCGCGAGGAGGACAACGTCCCGCTGCTGCGGCAGAGCGGCGCCGACGCGGTCGTCACGTCATCGGAGGCGGTCGGCCGGCTGCTCGGCCTGTCGGCGGTCAGCCCGAACCTGGGCGAGGTGATGGAGGACCTGCTCACGTACGGCGAGGGCCTCGAGGTGGCCGAACGACCCGTCCTCGGCCGCGAGGTCGGCAAGCCGCCCTCGGCGGTGGCGGACCGTGTCGTCTCGGTCGTCCGCGACGGCAGAGTGCACCGGTACTACGACTCCAGCGTCTCGGTCCTTGCCGCGGGCGACAAACTCATCGTGGTCCGCCCGGCCAAGGAGACGCCCTGGGCCGAACGTCCGGGCGCCGACGACGAGGAGGAGTGAACTCTTCCACCGCCGGGCCTCGAGTGCTTACCTCGGAACAGGCGGGGACGGATCCCGCCGGAGGGGTGAGGGGTTATGTGGTGGAAGAAGCCGGCCGGCATCGCCGCTGTCGCGCTGATGGTGTGTTCGGGAACGACTGCGGCGCAAAGCCAGGCGATCTCGCCGGGTAACGAGTGGACCGCGCCGTGCGGGCCGGAGGAAGCCGGTGCCTCGGCGCGCGGTGGACCGCTGCGGGAGCCGGACCTCGGGGAGGTGCATCAGGATCTGCCGGCCTCGGCCAAGGGGAAGGCGGGGCCTGGGTTCAAGACGACCGTACCGGTGTACTTCCATGTGGTCACCGACGGAGCGATCGGTTCGGTGACGGAAGCCCAGATCAGCGCACAGATCAGCGTGCTCAACAACACGTTCGCCGGCGGTGAGGGCGGGGACCGGACCGGCTTCAGTTTCCGGCTCGCGGGAGTGACCCGGACCGACAACGCGGCCTGGTTCTACGCGAACCCCGGTGGCACGAACGAGCACAGCATGAAGCAGGCGCTGCACACCGGGGGACCGGGAGCGCTGAACTACTACTCGACCACTGCGGGCGCCTACCTCGGCTGGGCGTACCTGCCCGACATCGTGACGAAGCCCGGACAGGCCTATCTCGACGGTGTGGTCGTCGACTGGGAGTCCATGCCGGGTACGTCGACCACGTACGCCGGCCGCTACGACCAGGGCGAGACGGGCACGCACGAGGTCGGTCACTGGCTCAACCTGGAACACACCTTCTACGGCGGCTGCAGCCCTCACGGCGACTACGTCGACGACACCCCCGCGCAGAAGACCGCGACGAGCGGCTGCCCCGAAGGCAAGGACACCTGCAAGGCACCCGGCCTGGACCCGATCCACAACTACATGGACTACTCCTACGACTCCTGCTACACCGAGTTCACCCCCGGCCAGTCCCAACGCATGGCCGACGCGTGGCTCCTCTACCGGGGCTAAGGACAGTACGGCGGCAGGCGGCAGCGCCCGTGACCAGATCGGGGCTGCCGCCGACCGGCAACCTCACCGCACCGGACCCGCGACTGAAGCCACCGTGCGGTCAGTTCATCGAGTGTGAGGACTTTGCCGCTGGCAAGGGCTTTCGGACGACACACTCGCCGCACTCGATGTTCCGCCTCCGGGCAACCCGCGAGTGAAGCCTCCGTGGCGCGAACCTGCTCACGCGGTCCGGCGGTGGTACGTCCATCGGGCGGCGATGGGTGTAGTGATCAAGCACGCTTGATGAGCGCGACGGATCCGGCTGAGCAGAGTCTGCTCGTTCTCCATGTCCAATGACGTCACCCGGACGATCGTCAATCCGCTGCGTTCGAGACCCTCCTCGCGATGATTGTCCGCGGTGTGTTGCCCGAGATCCCGGTGGTAGGCGCCGTCGTACTCGAGACCGAGACCGGCCATCGGTTCCAGCAGGTCGACGATGCCGAGGAAGGTTCCGTCGGCGTCGAACACCGGTACGTTCACCTCGAGCGGAGGCAGGCCCGCCTGCCGGCACAGCATCCTGAGCCTCGATTCCGGTGGAGAGGCGGCCATCCTGTTCAGTAGCGGCAGCGCCTCGCGGAGCCGCCGGATGCCTCGGCGGCCTGGATGACTGATGGCGTACGCCGAGATCGCGCTGGAATCGGTGAGTCCGGCATGAAGCATGCAGTCGCCGGCGACGACGGACTCGGTCAGGTTTGGCGCCAGTCGGAGCAGGTCGTACGCCGTCCGGGTGCCCGTCGTGCAGCTGACACCGTGGCACTCGACCACATCGTCCGGTTGCAGAGTCGCCCGTAGCGTCGTGATGCCCACCCGGTTCACCACAGTTTCGGGCGGGACCACGAGGAGTACAGGTTCGCCGACCCGCACATCCCCCCGAATCGTGCGTCCCCAGCCGCCGTCTAGGTAGGCCACGCCTTGCAGGTACGCCGAAGCCCAGCCACCGACCACATCGCCAGACGGCATGACAGCAACCGCATCCAGGATGCGCTGCCTGACCAAGTCGTTGACCTGCGCCGATCGGTGGTAGCCGAAATGCGGCGAAACCCAGGGCGCAGATTCCAACTGTGCCCGGGTAACCCCAGCGGCGAGCAGATCCTTCCGTCGTTTGGCCATCGGCCACCTAGAGACATGCCCCATCCCCTGACCTTGCCTCATATCACCGACCCCATGCTGATCCCTGTCCACAGCCCTCCCGCGACTGAAGCCACCGTGCTCCATATATCCGTCCACCGAAGCCAGCGTGCTCCCCGTACCCGTCCACCGAAGCCAGCGTGCTCCACCTATCCGCCCACCGAAGCCACCGTGCCGCATCCCGCCAGCAGGGTGGTCGACCGTACTGCGACGTCCGAAAAGCCGTCGACTGTGGGGAGTGTGCCGGATGCAAAGGTTTTCCAACGGCCGACTCCTCACAGTCGATGCTCTCGGGTGTTGACGGGTGCCGGGGGGCGCTTTATCGTCTGGGCTGTAAACGATTACAAGAACGATTACAGGAGGCGGGCGTGAGCCGTCCGACGATCGCTGGAGTGGCCCGGGCAGCCGGGGTCTCGGTGGCGTCGGTGTCGCGTGTGCTGAACGGTCTGCCGGCCACCGAGGAGATGGTCGAGCGGGTGCAGCGGGCGGTCGAGGAACTCGGGTACGTGCCGGACGCGCGGGCCCGGTCGCTCAAGGTCGGGCGCACGTTCCAGCTCACGCTGGCCGTCGCGGATGTCGGCAACCCGGTGTACGTGACGATGATGCGGGCGGTCGAGGAAGTGGTCTCGGCGGCCGGCTATCGCCTGGTGGTGACGACGACCGGGCCGGACGTGGTGGACGAGGTCGCGCTGGTTCGGGGGATGGCGCGAGGGTACGCCGACGGCCTGGTGATCAGCCCGCTTCGCGTCGACGAGGACTTGATCAAGTCGATCCGCGAGTGCGAGGTCCCGGTCGTCGTCGCCGGTAACGTCCCGGCCAAAGCCGGCGTCGACACGGTCCGCGCGAACTCGCCCAAAGGCATCATGCTCGCCGTCGACCACCTGGTCGCCCGAGGCCGCCGCCGGATCGCCTTCCTGAACGGCCCGGCCGACACCGTGCCCGGCGCAGCCCGTGCCAAAGGTTTCGCCGACGCCCTGAAGGCACACGACCTGCAACCGGTCGCGGCCGCCGAGGCAACCGACTTCACCTTCGCCGCCGGCCGAGCCGCAGCCCCCGACCTGCTGGGCGAACAACACCTGGACGCGGTGATGTGCGCGAATGATCTGCTCGCGGTCGGCGTGATGCACGAGCTGGCCGCCCGCGGGCTCACGGTGCCGGGGGACGTCGCTGTGGTGGGGATGGATGACAGTGAGTTGGCTGAGCAGAGTTTTCCGCCGTTGACGAGTGTGAATCTGGGCTCGGCGGAGCGGGGGCGGCGGGCGGCGGAGTTGCTGTTGGCAAGGATCGAGGACAGCGGCCGGGCGCCGCGGCGAATCGTCGTACAGCCGTCCCTCAGTGTGCGGAAGTCCACGCCATGACCGTATTGAATGCCGCGCTGCCGCGCGGCGGGTCATGGGGCTTTGACTCCCGCCCTTCCCTCGTCGCTCCAGTCGTTTCGCTCCCTCCGCTCCTCAGTCCAGGCCGGGAGGCCCCATGACCGCGACCGTCGCGGCGCCGCCGGAAACCCCGGTCAAGCACACCGGTCGGCCCAAGCAGAACCGGGAGGCGATCTTCCTCTTCCTGCCTGCGCTGCTGCCCGTCCTGCTGCTCTCCGTCTACCCACTGGTCCGGGGGATCGCGCTCGGCTTCACCGACGCCCGCGCCGGCCTGAACGTTGATACCAACTTCATCGGGTTCGGCAATTTCGAGAAGCTGCTGCAGAACGACCTGTTCTGGTCGTCGTTCCGGATCGGCGTGATCTGGACCCTGTCGGTGACGATCCTGCAGTTCGTCGCCGCCCTCGGCCTGGCGCTGCTGCTGAACACGAACATCAGGTTCCGCGGCGTGGCCCGGACGCTGGCGCTGATCCCGTGGGCGATGCCGCCGGTGGTGGTCGCGATCATGTGGCGGCTGCTGCTGCACCCGACCAACGGCCCGGTCAACGAGGTGCTGCGGACGCTGAACCTGACCGACCAGCCGATCAACTTCCTCGGCGACTTCAGTACGGCGTTGCCGGCGGTGATCGTGGTCGGTATCTGGGTCGGCATGCCGATGACCACGGTGACCCTGCTGGCCGGTCTGCAGGGGATCGACCGGTCGCTGTACGAGGCGGCCGCGGTGGACGGCGCGGGTGCGTGGAGCCAGTTCTGGAACATCACGCTGCCGCAGCTGAAGACCGTGATCGTGGCGATCACCAGCCTGGACATGATCTGGAACTTCAACTCGTTCGGCCTGGTCTACGTGCTCACCGCCGGCGGCCCGGGCGGCAAGACGATGCTGCCGATGCTGTTCGCCTACAACGAGGCGTTCCGGTACGGGAACTTCGGCATGGCCGCCGCGATGGGTGACGTGATGGTCGTGATCATCATCGTGTTCCTCGGGTTCTACCTGCGGAACCGGTTGCGGAGCCAAGCATGAGAACACGTCCCGTCGCCCGCGTCCTGCAGTACGCCGCCGTCCTCGTCTACCTGATCTTCCTCGGCTTCCCACTGCTGTGGCTGATTTCCAGCTCGCTGAAGTCGCCGCAGGAGTTCGCCAGTATCACCCCGTCGCTGTTCCCGAAGGACATCGACTTCTCCAACTACACCGCCGCCCTCGAGGAACAAGGCCTGGTCAGGTCGATGGGCAACAGCCTGCAGATCTCGGTCGCGAGCACGATCCTGGTGCTGATCGTGTCGCTGCCGGTCGCGTACGCGCTGGCCCGGTTCCGCAGCCGCCTGCGGCCGGTCACCAACGGCTGGATCCTGGTCAGCCAGGTGTTCCCGGTGATCCTGATCGTGATCCCGCTGTTCATGATCCTGCGGCCGCTGCACCTGACCAACACGATCCCCGGTGTGGTGATCGTCTACATGGTCTGGTCGATGCCGTTCGCGTTGTGGATGCTGCAGGGGTACGTCGCCGCCGTACCGCGCGAGCTGGAGGAGGCGGCGTCGGTGGACGGGGCCGGGCGGCTGCGGACGATCGTGTCGATCGTCATGCCGTTGCTGCGACCCGGGCTGATCGCGACCGCGATGTTCACCTTCATCTCGGCGTGGAACGAGTTCTTCTTCGCTCTGGTCCTGCTGCAGGACCCGGAGCTCAAGACGCTGCCGCTGGTCCTGGCCCGCTTCGTCGGGGCCGAGGGCCAGGTCCAGTTCGGTCCACTCGCGGCCGCGTCCGTCCTGGCCACGGTGCCGAGCCTTGTCTTCTTCGCCTTCCTGCAACGAAGGCTTACGTCCGGCCTGCTGAGCGGCGCCGTCAAGGGCTAGCCCCATCCCCTGAGGAGAAACCATGAAGAAAGTAGTGACCGCCCTGCTGGCGGCCGGCGCCCTGGTGACGCTCGCGGCCTGCGGTGGCAACGACGACACCGGCTCCGGCGACTCCGGTTCGTCGAACGAGAAGGTGACGCTGAAGTTCCAGAGCCTCGCCTTCCAGAAGACCACCGTCGCCGCGACCAAGAAGATCGTCGCGGACTGGAACGCCGCCAACCCGAACATCCAGGTCGAGTACGTCCAGGGCAGCTGGGACTCGGTGCACGACCAGCTGGTCACCCAGTTCCAGGGCGGTACGGCGCCGGACATCATCCACGACGAGTCCGCCGACATCACCGGCTTCGCGAACCAGGGTTACCTGGCCGACCTGTCGCCGTACCTGAGCCAGGAGACGAAGGACGCCGTACCGCAAGGCGTCTGGGACACGGTGTCCAGCGACGGCAAGGTGTGGGCGGCGCCGACGCTGCTGCAGTCGTACGTCGTGTTCGGCAACTCCGCGTTGCTCAAGCAGGCGGGGATCACCACGACCGGTGACTCGCTGAGCTGGGACCAGTTGCAGGCGGACGCCCAGAAGCTGACCGCCGGTGGCAAGTACGGTCTCGGCTGGGGTCTGAAGAGCCCGACCGCGACCGTGCTGAACCTGGGCATGAACTTCGACGCGCAGTTCTTCGAGGGGTCCGGGCGGGACGCGAAGGCGAAGATCGGCGATGCCGAGCTCGAGGTGCCGAAGCGGATCCACGCGATGGCCTACACGGACAAGTCGATCGAGCCGACCTCGCTGACCCAGAGCGGCTCCGACGTGCTGCCCGGCTTCTTCGCCGGCAAGTACGCGATGGTGGTCGGTGGCAACTATGCCGCCCAGCAGATGGTGGAGCAGGCGCCGAAGGGCTTCCAGTGGGAGGTGCTGCCGCCGCTGAAGGGCACCAGCACCAAGCAGGCGGCGAACCCGCAGACGCTGTCGGTCCCGGCCGAGGGCAAGCACATCGAGCAGGCCGCCAAGTTCATCGACTACTTCATGAAGGCCGAGAACCTGGCCGCCGTCGGTCAGGGCGACTGGCTGATCCCGACCACCCAGGCGGCCCGGGACGCGATCCTGAAGTCGACCGGCGGCAAGAACGGCTGGCAGCAGACGCTGGCCAGCGGCAACGAGCTGACCAAGGCGCCGTTCCAGAGTGTGGAGAACTACCCGAAGTGGAAGGACCAGATCGCCACGCCGGCACTGCAGGAGTTCCTGGCGAACAAGACCGATCTGGCCACGCTGGGCAAGAAACTGAGTGACGGATGGGGCCAGGTCAACAGCTGATGTCCCTGCTGGAGGAGAAGGCAACTGGCGCCCTCGTCGGCTCCGCGGTCGGTGACGCGATCGGTGGTGCCGTCGAGGGCTGGACCCCGGAGGCGATCCGGGAGCGGCACGGCGGCTGGGTGACCGGCATCGTCGGTCCCTGGTACGACGACTGGCGCACCGCCCGGCCGATCGCGCCGTACCACAAGGGTGACGGGCACATCACCGACGACACGTTGATGACGCACGCGCTGGTCGAGGTGTACGACGAGCGCCGTACCCACCTGGATGCGTACGCGATCGCGGAGCTGCTGGTGCCGAAGATGCTGAGCGGGCGCCGGTGGGTGCCCGAGCTGGAGACCGACGCGCTGCTGCTGCACCGGGTGTTCCTGGCCGAGAAGTGGCTGGTCCACCGGCTGCACTACGGGCACGTCGATCCGCGGGAGGCCGGCGTCGGCAACATCGTCAACTGCGGTGCGGCGATGTACATGGCACCGGTCGGGATCGCCAACGCAGGCGATCCGGACGGCGCCTACGCGGAGGCGATCGACGTCGCGGGCGCGCACCAGTCGAGCTACGGGCGGGAGGCGGCCGGCGTGTTCGCGGCCGCCGTCGCCGCTGCGATGGTTCCAGACGCCACCGCCGCGTCGGCGGTGGACGCCGCGCTGAAGCTGGCCAGGGACGGCACTCGGAGGGCCGTCGAGGCAGTGGCCGACGCGGCCGACGGGATCATCGACTGGGAGCAGGCGATTCCGCTGCTGCGGCGGGCGATCGAGCCCTTCGACACGGTCGGCCCGGACTACCGGGACCAGTCGCTCGACGCGCGCCGGCCGAGCCGGACCAAGTCGATCGAGGAGCTCCCAATCGCGCTCGGGTTCGTCCTGGTGTCCGGTGGCGACGTACGACGTGCCGTCCTCGGCGGCACGAACTATGGCCGGGACGCGGACTCGATCGCGTCGATGGCCGGTGCGATCACCGGTGCGCTCAGCGGCCTGGCCGGTGTACCGGCGGACTGGGCGGCGGACATCGCCGCGGCGAGCAAGACCGACCTCGAGCGGCCCGGTCAGGTGATGGCTTCCGTGGCCGAGGACATCCGCGCGGCCGACGCCGAGCGATGGGCTCGCCGTACAGCCGCGTTGGACGCACTGGTCTGAGTGTCACGACCTGCCAGAGACGCGTTTCGCCTGCTGCAACAAGGGAAGAAAGGACCCGGATGAGACTGACCTGGGTGCAGCCGGAGGATCTGCTGCCACATCAACTGATCCAGTCCCTCGCCGAAGGTGCCGACGTCGCCGATGTCGAGGAGCGCTGGCTCGCGGCCGGTGGTACGACGGAGGCGCCGGCCTCGGGCGCTTCGGATCAGCCCGCGTCGCCGGAGCTGCGTTCGCTCGCCCGCGAGCTGATGGACGAGCTGGACCGGCGGTCGCCCGGCTGGCTGGAACCGGCCGTCCCTGAGGTCCCGGTCCTCGGTGCGGGCGACGACAAACGGGTGCTCAACGCGTGGCTCGGCCGTGCTGCCGGGAACCTGCTCGGCAAGCCGGTGGAGAAGATCCCGCGTGAGGGCATCCGGCAGATTCTGCAGAGCTCGGGCCAGTGGCCGCTCAAGCAGTACATCACCGCCGTCGGCGTACCGGACGAGCTGCAGGAGCTCTGGCCGTGGAACCGGCGGTCGAAACCGACCAGCCTGCGCGAGAACATCGACGGGATGCCCGAGGACGACGATCTCAACTTCGCCATCCTGGCTCTGCAGCTGCTGGAGCGGCACGGCGCGGCGCTGACCACGGACGACGTCGCACAGGCCTGGCTGAACGACCTGCCCGCCGGCCGCGTGTTCACCGCCGAGCGCGTTGCCTATCGCAACCTTCTCCAAGGGGTCGAGCCTGGGCGAGCCGCCGTGGTCGGCAACCCGTTCCGCGAGTGGATCGGCGCGCAGATCAGGACGGACGCCTACGGCTGGGCGCACCCGGGCGACCGGACGGCAGCCGCTCGGCTGGCGCTGGTCGATGCACGACTCAGCCACACCGGCGCTGGGGTGGACGGCGCCCTCTGGGTCGCTGCGATGTCAGCGTCCGCGATGGTGCTGGACGACCCACGAGAGGTGGCCGTCGCCGGGCTCGACGTGATCGCCGCGAATGGCGCAATCGCACAAGCGGTCCGCTTCGGCTTGGCCCTGGCGGATACCGAGCTGGACGAGGCCCTCGACGCTCTGCATGGCGAGTACGGCGACCTGCACTGGGTGCACGCGGTGAACAACACCGCACTGACGGCGTACGCGTTGACCGCGTCCAGCTTCACCGATGCGATCGGTCGCGCGGTGATGGGCGGGTGGGACACCGACTCGGTCGGCGCCACCGTCGGTGCGGTGTTTGGCGCCGTCCGCGGGGTTCCGGCAGAGTGGTCCACACCACTGGACAACCGGGTGGCCACGAGCCTGCCGGGAATGAACCAGATCGCGATCGACGAGCTGGCTGCGAGGACTGTGGAGGTGTCGCGGGGTGGAGCCTGACGTGGTCCAGGATGTGGTCCCGGACGTGGTCGTTGTAGGTAGTGCGAACGTGGATCTGGTGCTCCCGGTCCAGCGGATCCCACGCCCTGGCGAGACGGTCCTGGCGGGAGTGATGACTCGCGGACCCGGCGGCAAGGGTGCGAACCAGGCGGTCGCGTCCGCCCGTGCGGGCGCACGAACTGCAATCGTTGCCTCACTCGGCGTGGACGACGCGGGCGATCTGCTCCGCGACGCGCTGGCCGGCGCCGGTGTCGACCTGTCCCTGGTCTCGTCCTCGGCCGGCACCCCGACCGGTACGGCGATCATCACGGTCGACGACTCGGGGGAGAACGCAATCGTGGTCGCACCGGGTGCGAACGGCGAGCTGAGCCTGTCCGAGGTGGCGAGCCGGGCCGTGGCCAGGGCGAAAATCGTCCTTTCCCAACTGGAGATCCCGTTCGCGACCGTGCAGGAGGCGGCCGCGACGAGCTCGTACTTCATCCTCAACGCTGCTCCGGCGGCCGAGCTGCCCGACGAGTTGCTCGCCGGGGTCGACCTGCTGGTGGTGAACGAGTCCGAGGCCGAGCTGATCGCCGGCGCCGATCGGTCCGCGCTGCTCAAGCGGGTCCCGGCGGCCGTCGTCACGCTTGGCGCTGCCGGTGCGGTGGTCCTGACCCGGGAGGGTGACGAAATCTCCGTCCCCGGTGTGCCGGTCGACGTGGTCGACACCACGGCGGCGGGTGACACGTTCTGCGGGGTGCTGGCGGCAACCTTGGCTGCCGCATCAGCGAGCGGACCGGTTGCCGGCTCGATCACGGCAAGCGACCTGACGAATGCGGTCCGACGCGCTACCGTTGCTGCTTCATTGAGTGTTCAGGCCGCGGGGGCGATTCCCTCGGTGCCTCACGGGGATGCAATCGACGCGCGTTATGCGGAGGTGTACCTGTGAATCCGCTCGAGCCGCGGCCCATCGATCTGCCTGCCAAGGTGGACCTGGGGCTCCGGGCCGACCTGGCCTTCCTCGACGACGCCAAGATCCTCGGCGCGCCGGAGGACCCGGCCGACCTGCCGCGGTGGCGCGGCAAGCTCGCCGAGTGGTTGATCGGCGCCTACGACCGGACGCCGTACGACGGCTCGCACTACGAGGTCCCCGGCCGCGAGTGGACCCAGACGGCGTACTCGGTGGCGCTGGTCTGGCTCTGGGACGACCAGCTGTACGACGCCGAGACCGGGCAGTTCACGCCGGACAAGTTCGTCCAGCACGGGATCGACGACTTCGGCGGGTACGACGCCGTCGTACTCTGGCACGCCTACCCGGTGATCGGGATCGACTCGCGCAACCAGTTCGACTTCTACCGCGACGTACCCAGGCTGCGGGAGCTGGTCGACGACCTTCACCGGCTCGGGCTGAAGGTGTTCTTCGACTACAACCCGTGGGACGTCGGCACGCGCCGGGCCGCAGGCTCCGACGCCGAGGAGTTCGCCGCGCTGGTCACCGACTACGCCGTCGACGGTGTCTTCCTGGACACGCTGAAGGAGGGTGACCCGGCCTTCGCCCGCGCGCTGCTCAAGGCGAACCCGGCGATCGCCCTCGAGGGGGAGTCACGGTTGCCGATGGCAAGGATCGGGGACCACGCGCTGTCCTGGGCGCAGTGGTTCGCCGACACCAGGGCCCCCGGCGTCCTGCGCGCGCACCTGTTCGAGCGCCGGCACATGATGCACCACACCCGCCGCTGGAACCGCGACCACAGTGACGAGTTGCAGTCCGCCTGGGTGAACGGCGTCGGCATGCTGGTCTGGGAGTCGGTCTTCTCGTCCTGGGTCGGCTGGAACGCGCGCGACCGGGCGACCCTGCGCCGGATGGTCGCCGCCCAGCGGGCGTTCGCCCCGGTGCTGCTCAACGGCGACTGGATCCAGCTGACCCCGGAGGTCCCGGACAAGGCGAGGGACCACGGCATCTACGGTTCCCGCTGGGACCTGGCCGACATCACCTTCTGGACGCTGATCAACCGCGACGAGCAGGACTTCGAGGGCATCGTGCTGCGCTCCGAGGACCAGGTCGGTGACTGGTACGACGTGACGTCCGGCGTACCGATCACGGCCGACGACGAGGGGGTCCACCTGGTCGTGCCGGGGCGGGGTGTCACCGGGATCGTCCGGGTCGGCGCCACCGCCGGGCCCAACTGCCGGGCGACGGCTCGGCGGCTGGGCACTCTGCCACGGCCGCATGTCAAGGACTCGTCGTTCCCGGCCGCACCGGCCCAGCGGCTGCCGGTCCCGGCTGTCTCGGGTGAGGCTTCCATCGGCCCGGCGGTCGTCGTACCGGCGGGGGAGCACGCGTTGACGGTCCGGCACCGGCGGCGTGAGACCGGGCTGTACGACCAGGCGCCGTACGTGGAGGAGTGGAAGCCGCTGCCGCCACGGTTGCACGACATCCGGACCGTCCGGCGCGAGGTGACGCTCCCGGAGATCTCGGTCGCGGTGTCCGAGGTGACGAACGGTGAATTCGCCGAGTTCCTCCAGGCGACCGGCTACCGGCCGCGGATCGCGAACCGCTTCCTCCAGCACTGGGTCGACGGCGCACCCGTCGCCGGGACCGAGGACCAGCCGGTGACGTACGTCGACCTGCCGGACGCGCGGGCGTATGCGGCCTGGCGGGGCGGGCGGTTGCCGACCGAGGACGAGTGGCAGGTCGCCGCCGGGCTGGACGAGTTCACCCGCGCCGAGCCACTGGTGTGGAACCTGACCGAGAGTGAGCACCGGGACGGCCGCAGCCGGTTCTGCATACTCAAGGGTGGTTCGCACTACACGGCCGAGGGCTCCGACTGGTACGCCGACGGCGGGCCGAAGGAACCCGAGGTGAGCTTCAAGCTGGTATTGACCGGTGGTGGTCTCGATCGCTCCGAGACCATCGGTTTCAGGGTCGCGGGATGAGGGCTGCTCCACTTGACGGTGTGAAGGTGCTGGAGGCGGCGACGCTGTTCGCGGGGCCGCTGGCAGCGACGTTCCTGGCTGATTTCGGGGCCGACGTCACCAAGATCGAGCACCCGGCCCGACCGGACGCGGCCCGGACGCACGGTGCCTCGAAGGACGGCGTCGGGTTGTGGTTCAAGACGCTCGGCCGGAACAAGCGGCTGGCGACCCTCGACCTGTCCCGCGGTCGCGACGTCTTCCTCGAGTTGGTGCGGAACAACGACGTACTGATCGAGAACTTCCGGCCGGGGACGCTGGAGCGCTGGGGTCTCGGTCCCGACGTGCTGCTCGAGGCGAACCCGCGGCTGGTGATCGCGCGGGTGACCGCCTTCGGTCAGGTCGGGCCGTGGTCGCGCCGGCCCGGGTTCGGGTCGCTGGCGGAGGCGATGAGCGGGTTCGCCGCCGTCACGGGTGAACCGGACGGTCCGCCGACGCTGCCGCCGTTCGGGCTGGCCGACGGGATCACCGCCCTCGCGACCGCGTACGCCGTGATGGTCGCGCTGCATGAACGCGATCGGTCCGGTCAGGGCCAGGTGATCGACCTGGCGATCATCGAGCCGATCCTGATGATGCTCGGCGGCGGCATCACGGCGTACCAGCAGACCGGGTACGTCCAGCCGCGGCTGGGGAACCGCTCGTCGAACAACGCGCCGCGCAACGTCTACCGGACCGCGGACGGCCGGTGGGTCGCGGTGTCGACCAGCTCGCAGAGCATCGCCGAGCGGGTGGTGACGCTGGTGGGCCGGCCGGATCTGGTCGCCGAGCCCTGGTTCGCGACCGGGCGGGAGCGGGCACAACATGCGGACGAGCTGGACGAGGCGGTCGGCTCGTGGATCGCCGAACGGCCGCTGGACGAGGTGATGGCGGAGTTCGAGAAGGCGGAGGCCGCGGTCGGGCCGGTGCACGACATCCGCGGCATCATGACCGATCCGCAGTACGCCGCACTGCGGACGATCGTTGCCGTGGACGACGAGGAGCTCGGGGGACCGGTACAGATGCAGAACGTGTTGTTCCGGCTGTCGGAGTCGCCGGGGTCGATCCGGTGGGCCGGCCGGCCGCACGGTGCGAACACCGACGAGGTGCTCGCGGAGATCGGCGTGACGCCCGAGCAACTCGCGGCGTTGCGCGAAGCCGGCGTGGTCTGAGTGCTGACTGCCTTGTATGTTCCGGCGAACCGGCCGGACCGGTTTGCGAAGGCAGTTGCCGCAGGCCCCGATGTGGTGGTGTTCGACCTGGAGGACGCGGTTCCGGTCGGGGACAAGGCGGACGCGCGGGGCTGGGCGGTGGCATGGATCGCGGCCAACGCCGCGGGGCCGGTGGAGGTCCGGGTCAACGCGCCGGGTACGCCGTGGATCGAGGACGACCTGGCCGCTGTCGCCGCGGTCCCGCGGATCCGGATCCGGCTGCCGAAGGTGGAGAGTGCGGCCGACGTCCACGCCGTACTGGAACAGGTGCCATCGGCAAGGATCACCGCACTGATCGAGTCACCGCTGGGTCTGGAGAAGGCGTTCGAGATCGCGACGGCGGACCCTCGGGTGGTCGCGATCACGCTGGGCGAGGCGGACTTGCAGAGCTCACTCGGCGTCGATGGTCCGGACGGTCTGGCGTGGGCGAGGGGCCGGCTCGTGTCGGCGTCGCGCGCCGCCGGACTGGGTGCGCCGATGATGTCGGTGTACCCGCATGTGAACGACGAGGACGGCTTGCGCCGTACCTGTCTCGAAGGGCGGGCGCTCGGTTTCGTGGGCCGGACAGCGATCCATCCGCGACAGCTGGCCGCGATCGTCGAGAGCTTCACGCCGTCCGCCGTACAGGTGGCCGAGGCCGAGGCCCTGCTCGCGGCGGTCGAGAAGGCCGGGGTAGCCGACGGCGGCGTCATCGTGCTGCCTGACGGCCGGATGGCCGACCCGGCCATGGTCGGCCGCGCCCGCGAGGTCGCCACCCTGATGCGAGAGATAGAAGCCCGGCAGGGCTAAGGTCATAGACATGCTCCCGCGCAGTGTTGATGCCGTGGTGATCGGGTCGGGGCCGAACGGGCTGGTGAGCGCGATCGCCCTCGCCGACGCCGGCTGGGACGTGCTGGTGCTGGAGGCCGCGGAGACCTTCGGTGGTGCGGTCCGGTCGACCGAGAGCGATGGCTGGATCAGCGACCGTTTCAGTTCGAACTACCCGCTCGGCGTGGCCTCGCCGGTCCTGCGCGCGCTCGAGCTGGAGAAGCACGGTCTCCAGTGGGCCTATGCTCCGCTGCCGCTGGTGCATCTCCTCGACGAAGAGGGGGGCTCGGTCGCCATCCATCCGGACCCCGAGGACACCGCCAAGTCGATCGGCGCCGACCACCCCGGTGACGGCGAAACGTGGTTGCGGCTCTACCAGCAGTACGTCGAGATCCGGGAGCCGCTGCTGCAGGCGTTGCTGACGACGTGGCCGCCGATCGTGCCGGGGATCAAGCTGGCCCGGAAGCTGGGTTCGGTGGGGGAGTTGCTGCGGTTCGCGCGGTTCATGGCGATGCCGATGCACCGGATGGGCCAGGAGCTGTTCGAGGGGCAGCGTGGCCCGGCTCTGATCGCAGGCAACTCGCTGCACGCCGACGCGCCGCTGTCCGGCGCCGTCAGCGGCACCATGGGCTGGCTGCTCGTCATGCTGGCGCAAGATGTCGGCTACCCGGTCGCCGCCGGTGGATCCAGCGCGTTGTCCGGCGCGCTGGTACGCCGAGCCGGACGCGCCGGCGCCCTGCTCGTCTCCGGTACGCCGGTCTCCGCGATCGAGGTGTCGTCCGGCCGCGTGACCGGCGTACGGACCGCGACGGGTGAGACGGTCGTGGTCAATCGCGCCGTCGTCGCCGACACGTCCGCGCCGATGCTGTACCAGCAGCTGTTGCCGAGCGCCACGATACCGGCCGGGTTGCGGCGGGACCTGGATGAGCGGTTCCAGTGGGACCACCCGACCGTCAAGGTGAACTTCCGGCTGAGCGGGCCGATCCCGTGGCGGTCCGCCGAGGCGCGGTCGTCCGGCGTCGTACACCTGGCCGGGACGGCGGACGACCTGGTCCACCTGTCGGCCGATCTGGACACCGGCCGGCTGCCGTCGCAGCCGTTCCTGCTGATCGGGCAGACCACCAAGTCCGACCCGTCCCGGTCTCCGGCAGGGACCGAGGCGGTCTGGGCGTACTCGCACCTGCCGCGCGGCATCGTGGACGACGAGTCCGCGGCGAAGCAGGCCCACCGGATGGAGCGGGCCATCGAGCGGTACGCCCCGGGCTTCACCGAGCTGATCATCGACCGCGACGTCCAGCGGCCGAGTGACCTCGAGTCCGCCGACCCGTCCCTGGGTCTCGGCGCCGTCGGCGGGGGCACCATGCAGCTGCAGCAGCAACTGGTGTTCCGCCCGACCATCGGCCTGGGCAGTCCGCGCACCTTCGTCTCCGGCCTCTACCTCGGCAGCTCCGCGATCCACCCCGGCGGCGGCGTCCACGGCGCCTGCGGTCACCTGGCCGCCCGAACGGCCCTCCGCGACGCCTCCCTCCTCGGCCCGCTGACCCGCACCCTGCCCACCGCGGCCCTCCGCCACCTCCAGCGCTGACGTGCGACTCGACGAAGCCAACTGCAGGGCTCGAGTCACCGCGGCGCGGGTTGGGCGGTTGGCGACCGTCGGGGCCGACTTGCGGCCGCACGTCGTACCGGTGACGTATGCGGTGCACGGGGACGAGGTGTTCGTCGGGATCGATCGGAAGCCGAAGACGACGACCGCGTTGAAGCGGCTGCGGAACATCGCGGCGAACGACCGGGTCGCGATCCTGGTCGACGAGTACGACGAGGACTGGACGCATCTGTGGTGGGTGCGGATCGACGGGGTCGCGCGCGTGCTGCCGGAGGCACCGGCGGCGGTCGACTTGTTGCGGGCGAAGTACCCGCAGTACGAAGCCGACCCGCCGCGCGGGCCGATGATCGCCGTACAGGTGGACAACTGGTCCGGCTGGTCCTACACCTGAGTCCCGATGCGGCACGGGCCTAGGGTGGGTGGGGAGAAGTTCGGTGGGAGGACTGCGGTGGGTGACGGAGAGGGATTGCTGCGGGAGTTGGCGCCGCAGGTGCTGGGGTTCCTGGCCCGGCGGTACGGGCAGTTCGATTTGTGTGAGGACGCCGTACAAGAGGCCTTGCTGGCGGCCGCGACGCAGTGGCCGGTGGACGGCGTACCGGCGAACCCGCGGGGCTGGCTGATCACGGTCGCCACCCGGCGGCTGACCGACCAGTTCCGCAGTGAGAACGCCCGGCGGCGGCGCGAGGACACAGTCGCGGCGATGGCCGGGCCGGAGGAGCTGGTTTCCCCGGGCGCCGATGTGGACGCGCCGCCGGATGCTGACGACACGCTCACGCTGCTCTTCCTGTGCTGCCATCCGGCCATCACGCCGGCCTCACAGGTCGCGCTCACGCTGCGCGCGGTCGGCGGTCTGACCACGGCGGAGATCGCCCGCGCGTTCATGGTGCCGGAGGCAACGATGGCGCCGCGGATCAGCCGGGCGAAGAAGAGCATCAAGGCGGCCGGCAGCCGGTTCGTGATGCCGCCGGAGGAGGAGCGGGCCGACCGGCTGCGGGTGGTGCTGCAGGTGCTGTACCTGATCTTCAACGAGGGCTACACAGCCAGTTCGGGCGAGGAGCTGCAGCGGGTCGAGCTGACCGCCGAGGCGATCCGGCTGACCCGGATGCTGCACGACCTGCTGCCCGACGACGGTGAGGTGGCCGGCCTGCTCGCGTTGATGCTGCTGACGGATTCCCGTCGTACGGCGCGGACGACGGCCGACGGGAGCCTGATCCCGATCGACGAGCAGGACCGGACGCGGTGGGACCGCCGGCAGATCGAGGAAGGAGTCGCACTGATCCTCCGGACCCTTTCCCAGGGCGCGGTCGGTCCGTACCAGCTCCAGGCCGCGATCGCGGCGATCCATGCCGAGGCGCCGAGTACCGAGGAGACCGACTGGCGCGAGATCCTCGCCCTCTATCTCCTGCTGGAGAAACTGGCGCCGAATCCGATGGTGACGCTGAACCGGGCGATCGCCCTGGCCCAGGTAGAAGGTCCGCAGGCCGGTCTCGACCTGCTGGCCACGCTCGACGACGACAAGAACCTCACCGAGACACACCGGCTGGACGCCGTACGGGCTCATCTCTTCGAGCGGGCCGGTGAGTTGGCGAAAGCGCATGAGCATTACCTGGCCGCGGCACGCCGTACGACGAGCCTGCCCGAGCAGCGCTACCTGACCGCCAAAGCCGCCGCGATCTCGCCCAGTTCACCGCTTTGATCAGGGGATCAGTCGGTAGAACCGCAAGTAGTCGTTGACGATCGGCAGGACCTGCACGTCGCGGAAGCCCGCTTCGGTGGCGTAGCGGCGGAGAGTGGACGGGCGCATCACCGCTCCGGTCGCCGCGGTCTGCGGGTCACCCATCGCGTCCGGCAGGCAGGACAGGACGCTCCAGCTGTAGTGGTACCGCTCGAGGTCCGGGGCCGGTGCGGTGAACTCGTCCTCGACGAGCTCGTCGACGACCACGACGGTCCCGCCCTCGGCCAGCATCGATCGCGCGCCCTGAAGCGCCTCGACCGGCCGGGTCATGTCGTGCAGGGCCTCGATGATCGTCACCAGGTCGTAGCCGGGGGTCTGGGCCAGCTGGGCGGCATCCGCGACCGAGAAGTGGACTCGATCGGCAAGGCCGGCTTCCTCGGCGTGGTCGCGCGCCGCGGCGATGGCGTCCTCGTCGAGGTCGTACCCGTCGACCGTGACCCGGGGATAGGCCTGCGCGATGGCGATGGCTGCCCATCCGGTGCCGCAGGCCACGTCGGCGAGCCGGGCCGGTGGATCGGTGCGAAGTCTGCGGTCGATCTCCGGGATGGCCGGCAGCCACTCCCTGGCCAGCAGGTTCAGGAACAGCGGACGGTTCCACTCCGCCCGGCCTTCTGGCTCCCAGGCGAGCGGAGGCGGTGCGTCTCCGGTCCGGAAGACCTCGACCAGGTCGGGTAACCGTCGCCCGGCGCGAGCGATCTCCACACCCTGATGGGCCTGGTAGCGGACGTCATCCGGATCGGCCAGGACCGGGATGTGCTCGGGCGGCAGGCTGAACCGTCGTACGTCGGGTTCCGCCGCGGTGTCGTCGACGTCGAGCAGTCCGCTGGCGGCGTGATGCTCGAGCCACTCGCGAAGGTAGCGCTCCGCGGTGCCGGTGCGCTCGGCCAGCTCCGCGGAGGTCGCCGGGCCGTGCTCCGCGAGCACCCGGTACAGCCCGAGCCGTTCGCCGATGTAGATCGTGTAGAGCTCCAGGGCCGCTCCGGCGTTCCGGAGCAGCCGGTCGGCCAGCGCTTGGGTTCTGTCGCCCGTCGTACCCATGCAGGGATCGTAGTGGCCCGCGTCACGTGACCTGAGTTGTAACTTCGGTTTACAGTAGCGGGTATGAGCCTTCAGGAACGAGCCAAGGGCCGGCGGGACGCCATCGGGGTCGGGGTGGCGTTGCTGAACCGGCTCGCGACCTCGCGGGCGATCGACCGGTTCGGGTTGCGGAAGCCGGCCGAGCGGGTGGTGTTCGAGGCCACCAAGACCGGATTCCGGACGGCCGGTGCCTTGACCCGCCGGTTCACCGCCGCGTCCAAGCTGGCCCAGCCCTCGCGATTGCCCGCCGCGCGCGGCACCGGGCGGTTCGACCTGACGCCGACCGAGGACCAGCAGATGGTGGTCGACGTCGTCCGGGAGTTCGCTACCGAGGTACTGCGTCCCGCTGCCGCCGACGCGGACACGGCCTGCGCGACCGAGCCGCGGGTGCTCTCGTCGTCCGCGGACCTCGGCTTGAGTCTGATCGAAGTACCGGAGGAGCTCGGCGGCATCGTCACCGAGCGGTCCGCGATGACCGGCGTACTCGTGGCCGAGGCGATGGCGCACGGCGACCTGGGGCAGGCGGTCGCGTGCCTGGCGCCGGCGGCGGTGAGTACGGCGATCTCGCTGTGGGGCGACGAGACCCAGCAGGCGACGTACTTGCCGGCCTTCACCGGGTCGTCGGTGCCGGCGGCCGCGCTGGCGATTCTCGAACCGCGGCCGTTGTTCGATCCGTTTTCGTTGTGGACGACCTTTTCGGGCGGCCGGCTGAACGGCGTGAAGTCGTTGGTGCCCCGTGGTGCCGAGGCGGAGCTGTTGGTGATCGCGGCGCAGCTGGAGGACCAGGGGCCGGCGCTGTTTCTGGTCGAGTCGGAGCATCCCGGTGTGACGATCGAGGCCGAGCCGTCGATGGGGTTGCGCGCGGCGTCGCTCAGCCGGGTGATCCTCGAGGATGTGCCGGCTGTGCAGCTGGGGTCGTTGGAGGACTACGCCGAGTGTGTGCGGCTCTCTCGACTCGGGTGGTGTGCGTTGTCCCTCGGTACGGCGCGCGCTGTGCTCGACTACGTCACGCCGTACGTGAACTCTCGCTTCGCTTTCGGTGAGCCGATCAGTCACCGGCAGTCGGTCGCGTTCATGGTCGCGAACATCGGCATCGAGCTGGAGGGTATGCGGCTCGTCACCTACCGGGCCGGATCGCGCGCGGAACAAGGGCTTCCGTTCGCCCGCGAGGTCGCGCTCGCGCGGCGGCTGTGCACCGACAAGGGCATGCAGATCGGGACGGACGGCGTCCAGCTGCTCGGCGGGCACGGGTTCGTGAAGGAGCATCCGGTGGAGCGGTGGTACCGCGACCTGCGGGCCATCGGCGTGATGGAAGGTGCGGTGCTGGCCTGATGATCAACCTCGAGACCCCACGGAAGTTCCGGGCCTTCGTCAACCAGGCGCATCAGGTCGCGGCGGAGATGCTGCGGCCGAACTCGCGCAAGTACGACCTGGCCGAGCACGCCTATCCGGTCGAGCTGGACATGCTCGCCGCGATGGTGGACGGATTAGGTGCCTCGGGCACCGGTTCGGGGGCGGGTGCTTCCGGCGTACGACGTACTGCGTCCGGCGACGACGGTGTCGTGAACGGATCGAACCTCTCCTCGGTGTTGTCGGTCATGGAGATGTGCTGGGGTGATGTCGGGTTGCTGCTGTCGATGCCGCGACAGGGGCTCGGCAACTCGGCGATCGCGTCGGTGGCGTCGGACGAGCAGCTCCGGCGGTTCGAGGGGGTCTGGGCCGCGATGGCGATCACCGAGCCCGGGTGCGGATCCGACTCGGCGAACATCCGGACGACGGCCCGGCTCGACGGCGATGAGTACGTGCTGGACGGCGAGAAGATCTTCGTGACCGCGGGCGGTCGCTGTGACGCGGTCGTGGTGTGGGCCACGCTGGACAAGTCGCTGGGACGGGCCGCGATCAAGTCGTTCGTCGTACCGAAGGACACCCCGGGGATGACGGTCGAACGGCTCGAGCACAAGCTCGGCATCCGCGCGTCCGACACCGCGACGATCCGCTTCGAGAACTGCCGGGTGCCGGCGGCCAACTTGCTCGGCTCACCCGACATCGACACCGACAAAGGCTTCGCCGGCGTCATGCAGACCTTCGACAACACACGACCGCTGGTCGCCGCGATGGCCGTCGGGGTGGCCCGCGCCGCACTGGAACTCACCCGGGAACTCCTGTCGGACGCGGGTGTGGACGTGGACTACGACCGTCCGGTCCACCGTCAGCCGGCGGCGGCAGCGACGTACCTGACGATGGAAGCAGACTGGGAGGCCGCCTACCTCCTCACCCTGCAAGCCGCCTGGATGGCCGACAACGGCCAACCCAACTCCCTCCAGGCCTCCATGGCCAAAGCCAAGGCCGGCCGCACCGCCAACGACATCACCCTCCGCTGCATAGAACTCACCAGCACCCTCGGCTACTCCGAACACCACCTCCTCGAAAAGTGGGCCCGAGACTCAAAAATCCTGGACATCTTCGAGGGAACCCAACAGATCCAACAGTTGATCGTCGCTCGGAGACTCCTCGGGAAGACTTCAGCGGAGCTCAAGTAGCCTTTTCTGCAACGGATTCACGAGGAGGCGAGTTCACGATGAGGACGCCTCTGAGCGGCTGCCGCACCAGCTCCATGCGGCGGTCGAGTCGTCCTTGCTCCGTCCCTGCTCCGTTAGCCGCGAAGCAAGGCGCTCCAATCGGCGGTCGACGGACTGGCGGGCACGGTCGTAGGACGACGGGAGCATATGGGTGTACATCTGCAGCGTGAACCCCGGGTCATAGTGACCGAGGTACTCGGAGAGCTCCTTGATGTTGACACCGTCCGCCAGCGTGATGCTGGCGAAGTAGTGGCGCAACGCGTGCAGACCCGTCGTGCGGTCGGTCTTGTAGCGTCGACGACCTCGCTTGTCCTTGACGGGTGGCGGGATGACACCAGCCGTCACGAGCGCAGGTTTCCAGACCACCAGGTCGTACAGACGTGCACGGAGCTGCTTGCCGTCCGACCAGGTGAAGAGCAGAGCGTGGTCCTGGATCGCGCCGTCGAGCCGCTCCCACGGCAGCGCCCAGCTCGCTCGCATCTGCGGATCTACTGAGGCGGCCGCTGAAATCCTCGGCCGGTCCATGCGCGACGTACGGCGAGTGATCAAAGCGGAGAAGGAACGAATCGCTCAGGCCCGACCTGGAGGTGACGATGTCAGCGGCGCTTGACTCAGACCCACTGTGGGACGTCGACCAGGTCGCGGCGTACCTCAACATTCCCAAGCGGACCCTGTACCGGTGGAGAACGCTCGGCTACGGCCCTCCGGGAAAGCGAATCGGCCGGCATCTCCGCTACCGCGCCTGCGAGGTCGTCGACTGGTTCACAAGCCTCGAAGATCACCTCCTCGACGACAGGTGGGACTGATGCCAGAGCGGATAGAGATCGCCCACACTCACGCCGAGGGCACGCTCGCCCGCGGCACGCGCAGGGGCGACGGGGCAGGTGAGATCTTGAAGGCCAACTACTGGCGATGGTCCGCCGACTTGAAGGCTTGGTACCTCCCGCGGTCGCGGGATCAGTTGGCCAAATCCGCAGTCATCAAGGAAACCGAGGGTGCGCTCCGAGCGGCCGGGTTCGACGTGACGGTGACGATCGACAACAGCGCCGGCAGGTCCGTAAAGGAGCGCGAGGCCGACCGCGATTCCCGGGCGCGGGAGCGAGCCGAGTTGCTCCAGGCACGTTCGAAGCGCCGCAGAGCCGCGGCCGAGGCTGCCTGGGAGGCGTCCCGGCGTATTGCCGACGGCATCCCACTGGGGCAGCCGATTCTCCTCGGCCATTATTCGGAACGACGCCACCGCCGAGATTTGGAGCGCATCCAGAATCTGGCAAGCAAGTCGGTTGGGGAGTCACGGGCCGCGGACGATGCACGGCGGCGCGCTGAATCGCTCGCCGGTACTACCGAGCGGCGGTATTCCGCGATTTCGGTCGGTAGGCGGATCACCCGGCTCGAGGCACAGCTCCGGAAGGTCAAGCGTCAGCTTGACGGGTACACCAGAGTCATCGGCGGCTACAAGCAGATCCACCCGCCAGCGGAGGGCGAGTGGGCAGAGCAGTTGCAGCTCGTCAGCGCAGATCTGGAAGCGCAGCTCGAGTTCTGGAACGGCGTTCGCGAAGAGCTCGCCACAGCTGGACCGACGTACTCGAAGGAGACGATCAAGAAAGGCGACTACGTGAGAGTCTGTGGCATCTGGCGAAAGGTTGCTCGTGTCAACCAGAAGTCCGTCAGCGTCGAGACCGGCTACTCGTGGACGGACGGAGCGCCGTACCACGACATCATGGGACACCAGTCGGCCGAGGACGTCGAGCGGCCGCGTCTCTGATCACCTCACCGCTTCGTCGATGAGTCGCGGCATCGTTGGCGCAGGTGCGTTGGCTGCGGACCAATCGGTGGTGCGGAGTACGGCATCGATGGGATCGTGTCGCTCATAGGGCCGCCAGTGAGTCAGGTACGGCGGCGTCAGCCGGCGGATCCGGCCGGTCGCCTCGGTGTAGGTATCGGGAGCGATAACCCAGCCGGACGAGCCCGAGAACACGTGCCGCCCACTGCTTCGATCAGACTGCGTGGCACCGATCCAGGTGATACGAAGCAGCTCCAACGCCGAGTGTTGGGCCCCAGGGCGGTAGGGCAGTGGGTCTTGAGTTGTGGCAACACTGCCTCGACGCACTCCCAGACGGCTGTACGGATCTGCTCAGCGGCCTGCTGGGGCAATACACATCAGCGGGATCGCACACGAGTCTCGCACCGCCCTCGAAGCATCGCGAGTCAAGCCACTGAAACAAACTGTGCCCGGCTAGCGATGTATCTCGCAGGGGGTGAGATCATGTCGGTGCCGAGGGGGCGACCCCGTCGATGTTCCTACAGGATGTCGCGAAGCGGCCGGTCGGCTGATGGCGTGCGTCGTCAGTTCGATCTTCGGCCTTCCGCGGCTATCGAGCAATCTCTCGATTCGGGTGGCGATTCTGTCACGTCGGACGATGCCCTGCTCGACAAGCTGATTGGCGGGAAGCCCTCTAGTGCCCGGCAGCCTGAACGGTCGGCGAGGGGTGCGCATGGATAGCGAGACTTGGGCCACGGCGCTCGTTGCGCTTGTCGGCGTCGGCGCGTCCACCGTTGTTGCGATTCTAACGATGCGTCGCCAGGCGCGCCTGCACCGCGAGCAGCTCGCCGCCGCTCAAGCGACATTTGATCGAGAACAGCACGTTACCGAACAGCGAATCGAAGATGCGGTGGAACGTGAGCATTTCGCACGGCTCTGGGAAGTGCGAAAGGACAGTTACAGTCGTCTTGCGGCCTGGCTGGTGGAGTTGCGCGAGCAGGTCGATACGTTCACCAGAATCGGCTCCTGGACACCTCCCTCAAAGCTTGAGCCATTGACACTCGGGCAGATCGTCCTCTATGGCCACTGGGACGTCTTCACCAGGGCCGAGGTCATGCGCGGTGGTTTCTACGAGATGCTCCACACTGCCGAGGTCTTCGCAGACAGGCTGCCTGAAGGATTCATGAGCGAGCGGCTGAACGAGTACTCTTCACAGGCGTACTCGTTGTTACTAAAGGTACGCGAGGAAGCCATAACGCTGCCCGACTGGGACGAGCCGATCCCACTGCGGAAGCAGAATCCGGAGCCGCCGACCTTCACCATCGACATGTCCCCGGCTCCGGATAGCGGTGGCAGCCCTGGCGCATGAGGGCGGCACAGACGGCTCGACGAGGATGGCCGTCCACCAGGACTCGGTGCAACGGCCGTCGGCAGAACTGTGGATAACCGCTCTTGCGATCAGGGGAGTGCCGATAGCGATCAGCGCAGTTGAAACGGCTAACTCGGGACAGCCGTCCTGCAAGGCGCGTAGCGGACCGCCCCAACGTGTGGCGTGCCTTACCGCGAAGGCCCCACACGGGACGGGTGCCCTGATCTTGGTGACCAGGGTACTCCGTTCACTGCGCCGTCGAAGGTATCTCGGGCAGATCAGACCGGAACGGCACCCACGCGCTGAGCCAGCTTCCCCAGGTCTCCGGCGGCCAGGTGACGCTTATCCCTTCGACCGCCGCGGCGTCGTGGTTCTCAGTCAGCCGCTGCGCGATCTGCTGGCTCACCGGGCGGCCCTGTTCACGGGCCAGCGCCCGGGCGGTCTTGACCAACTGCTGGACCATGCTGTGGCGGCGGGGGTCAGCTGGCGAGCCGTGCCCCGTCGCCGGCCACCTGCGCCTGGCGCAGCTCCTCTCCGAGCTCGGTGAGGTCGTTGATCTGGTTGGGTGCGGCCCGGACGAGCTGGTTGGCCAGCCAGGCCGCGAGTGTGGGTTTCCGCAGCGCCTTGATGACGGCAGCGGTTCGTGGGTCGCCGGCGTCTGTGGCGGCCCGGGCGAGCTCGTTGCGGGTGGGGGTGAACTGTTCGGGCGCCAGCCCGTACACCTCGACCATCGCCGCGTCGACATTTACGTGATCTACCACGTGGGCGCCATAGGGGAGTCGCAACGCCGGTCGCGGCGCGTGTCTGGTCCAGTACGTCGGGGTACCGGGGCCATGGGCAACCATCGACGAACGGAGGGAATCCGATGGCCGACACGACCACCGGCCGCCACAACGGCGAGGAATGGACCGCCGAGGACGCGGCGAGGCTGAGGGAACTTGCCGACGGCAACACCCCGACCGGCGTGATGAGCATCAAGCTCGGCCGCAGCGAGGACGCGATCCGAGCCAAGGCACAGGCTGAGGGCATCTCGCTGGCGCCGGCGAACCGGGCGCCGTACGGCAAGGTCAGCCGCTGAGCGTCAGCGCTGTGTTGCGGTCCGGGTACGGCGTACCGCACGAGACCGTGACGTCGCCGTCGTGGCTGGGCGCGATCGCCTCACCAGGCGCATCCTGGCCTCATGGGCGCATGGCACTGCGGGAAATGCGAGGCGCCGGAGGGGGCGAGCGTCCCCGAGCATCACCGTTGCTGTCCGCACCGCGATCCGCTCCTGAAGGAGTGGGCTCCTTCAGGTGGTGTGGCGATCGTTCGGCGGCGCAGGGACCCCGGTGAGCCCGGCTCGCCGAACTGATCCGGCTGCGGTCCGGCTGCCACCGGATCTGGTCGGTCCGGTTGACCTCGAGCTCGCCAAGGCGGTCGACACGATCCCCGGCGAGAACGCGTTGCCGGGCGGGTCGCGGTACGAGCCGAAGTGGGACGGCTTCAGGTTCAGCATCGTGCGGTCTGCAGGCGGGGCGCGACTGTGGTCACGGCAGGGCAAGGACCTCACCGACCGCTTCCCCGACATCGCGGCCGCCGCCGTACGGCAGGTCCCGCCCGGCGTCGTATGGGACGGGGAAGTGGTAATCCTGCTCGACGGGAAACTCAGCTTTGACGCACTCCAGCGGCGCCTGGTCACGGCTCCGTCCAAGGCGCGGAAGCTGGTCGCCGACGTGCCGGCGTCGTACGTCGCGTTCGACGTGCTGGCGGCGGCCGGCGTCGATCTGCGCACGCAGCGCTGGACCGTACGCCGCAGCCGACTCGAAAAACTCGCATCGAACTGGTCCGCTGGGCCGCTGCAGTTGTCACCGGTCACTGACAGCCTCGACGAGGCCCAGGAGTGGTTCGACGTACTGCCCGACGCGATGGGCATCGAGGGCCTGGTGGTCAAAGGTGCTGCGACCCGGTACGCCGGCGGTCAGCGGGGCTGGGTCAAGGTCAATTCTGTCCGGGTCGCGGTGTTGTATGAGCTCACTGGTGGGACATACGACCAGGTCAGCAGTGGTTCGCATGGAATTTGACTGTGAGCGACACCTGTCGGACATGCTCCGAACGACGGTTTGCTGTCCCGCCGCGAGGTTCAGCTGTAGGTCGCTGCGCTGGGGGCGAGTAAATGGTGTCGGGGAGCGCGGCATGCGCTGCCGGGATCCGCAGCGCTGCACCTCTCAAGCGCTACGCATCTCTGCTGGAACGATCGTGATGACAGAAGGGCCGGCTGCCTTCCACAACAGACCCGAGCCTGGTGTCGAAACCGTTCTTGGCGATGCAGACCGACTCGACTGTGACGGCTCGACGCACAACGGAAGCGACGGAATCGATGCGATGATGTCTCGATGAGCACTCGGACGAGCGACCTGACAAGCCTGCTCGAAGCCGAAGCTGCGCGATTCACCTTGCAGGCTCCGGACGACACGGCACCAGCGGGCGTCGTGGAACTTGAGTCGCTGCGCGAACGCAAGCCTCTGGGCATAGGGATCTACGTCAAGCGGTTGACGACCGGCGAGGAGGCCGCGGTTCGAGCCGATGTCGTCTTCGAGACCCAAAGCGTCATCAAGCTGGCTGTCGCGATCAGGTGCTATCAGCTCGCTGATGACGGGCGGCTGGACCTCGACGAGCGGATCCGCGTGACGAGGTCGGACATTGTCGGCGGCTCTGGCGTTATCCGGTACTTCCAGGAAGGCTTGGAGCCGACGGTGCGGGATCTGCTGACTGCGATGATCGTGGTGAGCGACAACAGCGCGACCGATCTGCTGCTCGCCAGGGTCGGGGGCGTCGCCGATCTCAATGCCTGGCTGGCCGCGTCCGGATACACGCAGACGCGCATGGCCCAGAGCCTCCTCGATGCCGATCGACTCCCGTACGTGCTCGCGGATGCGCGTCATGCCTCCCTCACGCGCGCCCAGGTCTACGCGTTGCGAAACGGCGATCCGCAGTGGGCCGGGACGACGCAGGAGTGGCTTGATCCCATCGCGCGCGAGGTGGCCTCGCTGGCGGCACGACCACTCGGCGAGGTGCGCGCGTTGGCACAGGAGCGCGGCCTGCCGCTGTGCTTCGGTCAGATGACGCCGCGGGAGGCCGGCCGCATGTTGGAGTCGATCGAGCACGCGACAGCCGTCTCCGACAAGAGCGGTGCGGAGCTGCGGGGAGCACTTCGACAACAGCAGCTAGGTGAGCGCCGCCTGCCGCAGTTCGTCGAGCATCCGGTCGGCCACAAGACAGGCGACAACCCGCCGTGGGACGCCAACGACGTTGGCATCATCTACTCGCCCTCGGGACCCATCGTTGTCGCCGTGTTCGCGAACGATCTCGGCGGCGTCTACGAGGAGGAAGAAGATCGGATCGGCCGGATCGGGCGCGCGATCGTCGACCACTTCGAACGGGCGAGCTGACCTGCCGCACATGCTGTCGACCCGGGCAGCTGCACTTCCCCAAATGGATGTCGCACACATGTTGGTCAACACCCTCAACACGACAGTGCGCGACGGCCTGGAGGCCCCGACGAAAGGTCAAACGAAGAGCCTCCTACGACGTGCTCGTTGGTGGTGTCCTGGGCCCGATCAACCGACCCGAGGTCGTCATCGCGGGCCGCTACGCCGCTGACGGCGAGCTCGTCATGGTCGGCCGCACGGTGCCTTTGACCGCGGCGCAGTCGGCCGAGCTCGGTGCCGTATTACGGCCCGGTGGCAGCAGGCACACCTGGCCGGACGAGATCACGTCGTACCGGGGGGTGGGAAGGACTCGAACAAGCCGCTGACCAAGGTGCGGCCCGAGACCGTTATCGAGGTTGCCGCGGATGCCGCAGTGCAGGCCGGCCAGTGGAGACACGGGCTTCGGTACCTGCGGCTCCGCCCAGACGTGCGTGCGGCGGATCTGGCAACCATCGGCGACGAAGTCTTGAGCTGACCAGAGCAGGCGTCCCGCCCGGCGACTGTGGGCAGGGATCGTCGCGATTTACGGCCAGAGTGACCAGTTCCGTAGTGCCCGCAGCCACCTGTGCGACCTTGCCGGCTTCGACACCCGCGATTGCGAGGTCAGCGGTCTGAAGGATCCGGCAGATGCGCGGCGTGCGCGAGCGTGAGGTGACACGATTGTCGGTGACGAGAGGGGTCGCAGATGTGGCACCCACGGGTTCGGGGCGAGATCGAGCGTCGGCTGCTGGTGAACTACCGGGTGGACCCCGAGGTCTTGGCGCGGGCTCTGCCCGCACCGTTTCGCCCCCAGTTGGTCGAGGGCTCTGCGGTCGCCGGCATCTGCCTGATCCGGCTCGGCGCCATGCGGGTGGCTGGAGTGCCCCAGTGGGCGGGCCTTCGCAGCGAGAACGCCGCCCACCGCATGGCGGTCGAATGGGATGACCCAGAGGGCGTCACCCGAACAGGGGTCTACATTCCCCGACGGGACAGCGACTCCTGGACCAACATCGCCCTGGGTGGCCGCTTCTATCCCGGTGAGCACCACCGCGCGCGATTCCAGGTGGCGGAGACCGGCGAGAGCATCCGTGTCGCCTTCTCCGCCGCGGACGGCTCGGCCGACGGCGACGTTGCCGTGCGCCTGACTGATCAGCTCGCCGCGAGTGCGCTGTTCGCCAGCCTCGATGAAGCCTCGGCCTTCTTCGAGGCTGGTTCGGTGGGCTACTCCGCGACACGAGTGGACTCGCGGTTCGACGGATTGCAGTTGCACACCTCAGCGTGGAAGGTCGAGCCCGCCGTCGTCACGCACGCACACTCATCCTTCTTCGAGGATCGGCTTGCCTTCCCACCCGGCACAGCCCAACTCGACTCCGCACTGGTAATGCGCAAGGTGCCAGTCGACTGGCTGCCCTTACGCCGACTGGACGCCACCGCCGACACCGGTGAATAGGCGCGCCACTACAGCCCGTCTCAGCCTGGCCTGCCCGGACAGCAGGCGCCACACAGCCGCGGCCTGCAGGTCGCTCCTCCGGCAACTCCCGGCTGATCAACTCCCGTTCCAGCCAGTCAGCTGGAATAGCACAGGTTCCGATAACGCCCACTCCCAGCGTACCGAGCAGAACTCGGCCCAGACGACGTCCCGACACTAGACAGCGCTGGCGGCAACTGACCGAGCAAGATTTACAAGCGCTACCGGACCAGCGCCCACCTCGCCGAAGAACTCGGAGAGCCGCGCTGGCAGGCATGTGCGGTCGATACGTGTCAACATCCAGCCGGGCGAACCTGCTCGAGCAGTTCGTCGTCGATGACAAGAACGCCGACGAGTTGAAGGGACCCGACTACAACGTCGCCCGACTAAAGGCGCCGGTCGTGATCGCCAGGGTGGCCAGCGACGATGACCCGGTGCGTGAGCTGCGGCTGTTCCGGTGGGGGCTTTTACCGAACTTGCTGCGGCGCGTGTGCCGGCCTGGGGTGGTCCCGTCGCCAGTACTTAGGCGTGCAGGGTGGGCCGGTAGATGAGCTCTTGGATATTGCCGTCGAGTGTGCGGCTCTCGATCAGCTCGAGGTCAAAATCAGCCCCCTGGAAGATCGGAAAAATTCCAGTCCTCCCGGTGATCACCGGGAAGACCGTCACCTGAACGCGGTCGACCAGACCGGCGGTCATCAGCGCCCGGTTCAGCGACAAGCTGCCGTGCGAACGCAGCGGCACCTCAGACTCCTCCTTAAGCTTGGCGACGACGTCAACGGCGTCACCGCTCACGAGGGTCGCGTCCGGCCAGTCGAGGGGCCCTTCGAGCGTCGACGACACCACCGTTAACGGCAGGTTCCTCATCCGCGTGATCCACGATTCGTCCCCCTCGAACGCCTCGGGGAACGCGGCCGCCATCTCCACGTTGTCCCGATACGTGGTGCCCCCGAAGACCATCCGCTGCTTCTCGCCGTACTGGGCGAGACGGCGCTCGAGGAACTCGGGACCTTGCTTACCCCAGTAGCCACCCCAGTCGCCCGTGTGGGAACCGAAACCGTCAAGGCTGCAAAAGACATCGAATGTGTAGATAGCAGTCATTGTGCTCTCCTCGAGTACTGTGCGGCACCCCGTCGTTGGTGGCCGTCACCCCTGCTACGAACGCATCGCCTCCAATCCGACACCTCCTCCGGACTTCTTTCGAGGATTTCGCGGATCACGGCAGAAGCGGGTCAGGCACGACGTACCGGGAATCGAGGTCGCTTGCTTCGAGAGGTGGTCGTGGCAGCGGCTGCGGTCCGCCTGCCACCGGATCTGGTCGGTCCCGGTCGATCTCGAGCTCGCCCGCGCGGTCGACACCATCCCCGGCGAATCCGCGCTCCCAGGCGGCTCTAGAACGGGCGGGGCCGTTCGCGCTGCGAGGGACGATCGGGACCACGCCGATGGCGCTCAGGACCGCCACGAAGCCGTTCTCGATCTGGGTGGCGGTACTCGGCCAGTAGCCGGGCGATTCGCACATGTACTCGTCGCAGACCGTCGGAGGTGGACCTGCACAGCCGGTGACGAGCAGGACGACAGTGCTGGCAAGGGCTGTCAGGCGGAACCGGGATACGGCAGAGCCCTTCACAGGAACGAACCTCCTCGCACAGGCTCAGTGGAACGCTGTGGGCCGGAACCCACCAGCACCATCACACCGATGGCCAGCAGAATCGCGAGCACGGCCTGGTAGAACCCCGTGATCACGCTGATCAGCGCGCTCGCGACACCCACCGCCTCCATGAACAGCGCGAGGCCGCGCGCCCAGGGATGTCGAGTCAGGAAGGCCGCGGCGAGGGCGACGAGAGCCGCGATCAGGGGATTGATCACGATCACGAGCCACACCGAACCCGGAACGTCTTGGTTGTGGTCGAGGCGCGTGCTGGTCGTCAGCAGTTGCACGACCCAGATCCCGAGTGAGGCCACGGCCTGCGCGAACATGATCAGCTGCGCAATCCTGAGTTGCCTTCGGACCACGATCCACTCCCTTCCACGACGACTCACCGAGGACGCTAACCGCCGGCGACGACCAAGGCGTGGATCAGTCACGGCTCGCACGCCGATGCTCCGGCAACTGCACCACCGGCGGCTCTCCGGGCCTGTCCGCTACCTGCCAGCCGGGGTGTAGTTCATCCGCAGCACGGTGCGCTTGGGGTCGGTCTGGTGACTGAGTTGATCGGGCTCTGCCGGTCGGGTCGTCCGGTGTCAGGCGGTTCCCGGTGCTGGCGTCTCAACGCAGGGGACCTGAGACTGCGCCGGACCGCGGGGCGGCGCTGCCCTGGCGGGCCGGCTCCCGGTGGAGGGTCGGATATGTCTGGGAGCCGTGCACCGGCTCATCGCTGCCGCCGATGGTCGGTGCGGCGTGGCAGGCCGGCAGACATGTGTGGTCGATACGCGTCAACTTCCAACCGGGCGAACCTGCTCGAGCAGTTCGTCGTCGATGACAAGAACGCCGACGAGCTGAAGGGGCCTGACTACAACGTGGCCCCGACCAAGAAGGCGCCTGTCGTGGTGGCCCGCGTGGCGAAAGACGCACCCGAGGACGACCCGGTCCGCGAGTTGCGGCTGTTTCGCTGGGGCTTGATCCCCTTTTGGGCAAAGGATCTGAAGATCGGAAACAAGCTTCTCTGCACTAGTCAAATCCGCCTGGCGGGCGAAGGCCGCCCGGTTGCTCGGCGGACGCCGACGCGAGGAGGGTCGGCCGTCGGTGTGCACAACGACCGCATCGCGGCAAAGAGTGCGCCTCTGCCGGATCTCGGCCAAACTCCACATGTGGCCGAATGGAGCACACCTGCCGATGACTTCGAGCATGGCCCGCCGGCGAGCGACGCGTCGATCGCCGAAACAGAGGAACGATTGGGCACTCGACTGCCCGATGCACTCGCGTTGCCGGAGGAACCTCGGCGGCGGCAGGCCAGTGGTCGCCTTCACGCGATCCGGAAGCCGGCAGTGATGAGGTCGGTGGTCCGAGAACTCGGTCCGACGCGGAGTGCGAACTCGCCCGGTTCGACCACGCGGCGGCCATCGGCGGTGACCACTGTGCAGCAGGCAGCAGGCAGCCTTAGGTCTACGGTCATGGTTTCGCCCGGCTCGATGTTGACCTGCCTGTATGACTTGAGTTCCTTTTCCGCCCAGGTGACTGTCGTGACCAGGTCGCTGACGTACACCTGAACTGTTTCCAGGGCCGGGCGGGCGCCGGTGTTGGTCAACTTCACCTCTGCGTGGATGGTGTCGTCCGGGCCCAGGTCTGGGGTGTGCATGACGAGATCGGTGTACTCCACAGTGGTGTAGCTGAGCCCTTCTCCGAATGCGAAGAGGGGGTCTTGTGTGAGGTCGGCATAGCGGTCGCCGTGTTGGCCGCGCAGGACGTTGTAGTACACGGGCTGCTGGCCGACGTGTCGCGCGAACGACACTGGCAGACGACCGGACGGTTCGATCCGCCCCAGAATGAGCTCGGCGATGGCGCGTCCGCCGCGCATGCCCGGGTTGAATGCCTGGATGAGCGCAGCGGCGTTCAAGGCCGCAGGCGGGAGGACAGCAGGCTTGGAGTTCAAGAGCACAACGATCATGGGCGTGCCCGTTTCCGCCAACGCCTCAAGGAGGGCCACCTGCCCGCCGACGAGTTCCAAGGTGGCGGTCGAGCGGCCTTCTCCGATCAGCGAGACGTTGTCGCCAACGACGGCGATGACGTAGTCGGCCCGCTGTGCGGCAGCCACGGCGTCGGCGATCATCACCGGGTCGGGCACCGCCGGCTCGAGCACCGGATACCGCGGTTGACCGTCGGGAAACACCGCGCCGGCAGGGTTGGGCGCGAGCACCCCGATCTCGGCGCCCCTGCTGTAGTTGACCGTCCAGTCGCCGGGTGCGACGGCTCGAAGCCCGTCCAGCACGGTCTCGACAGTCTCGCGTGGGTGACCGTCGGCCATCCAGTCCAGCTGGCCGGAGGCGCCGGCCCAGTCGCCGAGCTGCGCGTGCGGGTCATCAGCATTGGGCCCGACCACGAGCAACGTCCGCGGTGCGACGCCGGCCGAGGGTGAACCACTCGTCAAGTCCGGCGCTTCCCGAGCATCTGCTGGGCCACCTGTGCCGCCCTCAGCGGGCCCGCTCACCGCGGTGCCGGCAACCGGACCGCCCTCCAGCGGCAGTGTTCCGTCGTTCCGCAGGAGCACCAGGGATCTGCGCGCAACCTGGAGATTCACGGCCGAGTGCTCGTCGCATCCGATCACCGCGGCTTGGCGGGCGGGGTCGGGCAGACGCGCGTCCTCGAACAGTCCCAGCTCGAACTTGAGACGCAGGATGCGGCGCACCGCCCGGTCGATGTCTCCCTCGCTGATCACTCCCCTGGCCAGGGCTTGCTGAGCACCTTCGAAGAAGGAGGGTGTGGCCATGATCATGTCGTTGCCGGCGCGGACGGCGACTGCGGCTGCCTCCGCGTCATCGGCGCACACCTTCTGCTCCCACACCATGCGACCGACATTGTCGAAGTCGGTGACCAGCGTTCCGCTGAAGCCCCATTCCTCCTTCAGTACATCGCCGAGCAGCCAGGTGTTGGCGGTGATGGGCACGCCGTCCAGCGCCTGGTAGCCGAGCATGAAGGTGCGACAGCCTTCTTGGACCGCCCGTTCGAACGGCGGCAGGAACCATGACCGGAGTTTGCGCCGGCTGAGGTCCGCCTCACTGGCGTCTCGGCCGCCTTGGGTCTCGGAGTAGCCGGCGAAGTGCTTCGCGCAGGCCAGGACCGCCGTCGGGTCTTCCAAGCCCGCTCCTTGATATCCACGGATCATCGCGGCACCGAGCTCGGAGATCAGGAACGGGTCTTCGCCGAACGTCTCGTCCACGCGGCCCCAGCGCAGGTCACGGGTAATGCACAAGACAGGGGAGAAGACCCAGTGGATCCCGGTTGCGGCGGCTTCGATCGCAGTGACCCGGGCGCAGCGTTCGACCAGGTCGACATCCCATGTGGCGGCCATGCCCAGCTGTGTCGGAAAGATGGTCGCCCCCGGCCAGAACGAGTGACCGTGGATGCAGTCCTCCGCGATGAGCAGCGGGACGCCGAGCCGGGTTTGGGAGGCCAACGCGACTGCCTCGCTCATCTGCTCGGGGGAGGCGTGAAGGATGGACCCGGCGGACCTGGTCACGACGATGTCGTGCAGGTCACCGGTGGCGTCGAGTTGCAGTAACTGGCCCACCTTCTCCTGACGGGTCATGCGGATCAGCAGATCGTCGACTCTTTCGTCGACGCTCAGGGACGCGTCCCGGTACGGCTCTGCGGTCGTCAGGGGCTTGGGCGAGCGGGACAGGCTCGACGAGGCCATATGGGGCTCCAGTCTTGGTTGATGGGGGGCGGCCTGGCTTCGCAGGCCGGCCCCCGATTTTGTGGGGATCGTCTTTCCGCCGATCCACCGTGGGACCGTGGGATCTCTATTTGATTCCGGCGGATGCGACGCTCTGGATGAAGAACCGCTGAAGGGAAACGAAAAGCGCCACGATGGGTGTGATGACCAGGACCGAACCGGCGAGCAGCAGCCCGTAGTCGGTAGCGTCCTGCCCGGTGGAAAACAGGGACAACGCCACCGGGAGCGTGTATTTGTCTTCGCTCTGGGCGGCGACGAGCGGCCACAGGAAGTTGTTCCATGACCCGAGGAAGGTCAGGATGCCGAGGGTCGCCAGCGGCGGACCGCACAGCGGTAAGACTATGCGCGCGAACGTCCGGACCTCACCTGCGCCGTCGACGCGGGCTGCTTCGATCAGTGAGTCCGGGATGCCGAGCATGAACTGACGCATCAGGAACACGCCCAGGGGTGTCGTCAGAAACGGCAGGAACAGTGCAGGGTACGTGCTGACCAACCCGAGCTTGCTGACCAGCACGAACAACGGCACGAACGTCACGACACCCGGGGTCATCAGCGTGATCATGACGAGCACGAACAGCACGCGCTTGCCCGGGAAGTCCATCTTCGCCAATGCGTAACCGACCATCGAGCAGAACGCCAGGTTGCCGAGAACTGTGACGACTGCGACGAGGAGGCTGTTGACGAAGAACTCCTGAATGTTCAGCTCGCTGAACCACTTGGCGTAGTTGCCCCAGGTCGGGTCCGAGGGCAAGAACCCAGTCGGGTTCCGCAGGATTTCGCCCTGCGTCTTGAAGGAACTCAGCACCATCCACACAAACGGCAGCATGGTGGCGGCGCCCGCGACGATCAGTGCCGAATAGATCAACCCTTGCCGCACCGGCCTGCCACCGCGGCGCCGGGGCCTGGTGGGCGTCGCCCGTCCGTCGGGTTCAAGGGCCAGTCGCGTGTCCTCGGAGATTGTCATGTGGGTCTCAATCCTTGGACCGTAAGGCCCGGAACTGGACAAGGCTGAGCAGTGCGATCGCCACGAACAGGATGTAGCTCGCGGCCGATGCCGTGCCGTACTTGCCGAAGCCGAACTGGTTGTAGGTGAAGTAGCTGATCGACAGGGTGGAATCCAGCGGGCCGCCCTTCGTCATCACAAACGGTTCCTCGAAGAACTGCAGATACCCAACGGACAACAGAACCGCGCCGAGCAACAGCGTCGGGCGCAGCAGCGGCAGGGTGACACGCCGGAATGTTGCCCAAGCGTTGGCGCCGTCGATCAGGGCAGCTTCCTTCACCTCTTCAGGGATGCTCTGGAGCCCGGCCAAGAAGATGATCATCAGCGTCCCCATGTTCCGCCAGACCGCCACCAAGATCATGGCTGGCATCGACCATGTCGTGCTGTTCAGCCAGTTCGGCCCGTCGATGCCGACCCAGCCGAGCATCGCGTTGAGGAGTCCGTTGTCCTGCAGGATGAACCTCCACACAACCGCCACCGCAACGATGCTGGTCACCACTGGGGTGTAGAACCCGACCCGGAACACCGTGCGGAAACGGTTGATGCCGCTATTGAGGGCTACGGCCAGCGCCAGCGCCACGACCATCGTGAGCGGAATTCCCACGACCACGAAATACGCGGTGACCGACATCGACTTGAGGAACTGTGGATTGCTGAGCAGGTCGGTGTACTGATTGACGCCGACGAAGCCCACCGACAGCGGGGTCTGTACGTCGCTGCTGGTGAAGTCGGTGAACGACATGAGGAACGAGGACACGATCGGGAGCAGCATGAAGATGCCGAAGCCGAGCACGAACGGCAACGCGAACAGCCAGGCAACAAGGCCTTGCCGGCGGCGACGCGCCTTGCTCGCGCTCCCTCGGACCGCCCGGCCGGCGCGGGTGACGCCACCCGGGCCGGCCATAGTCATCCTGGGCATGCTCAGCCGCCGCTTCGGGTGCCGATGGAGTTGGCCGTGGCCTGCAGGCTCTTCATCGCATCCTCTGGGGCCACTCCTGCCCTGACGATCTTTTCGAGGGCCGTGTCGGCGGCGGCGCTGACCTGGGTCCAGGTCTTCAGCGACGGCGGCGAGTTGGTGTCCTTGAGTTGCTCGCCGAAGACGGACAGCTTCGGGTCGTTAGCCAGTGCCGGGTCCTTCCAGGCGCTCTGTACCGCGGGCAGGTCGCCGACCGCCTTCTGCCACCGGACCTGGACGTCGGGCTTGGTGAGGAACTGGATGAACTTCCAGGCCGCGTCCTGGTTCTTGCTCTTCTTGAACACGACCAGGTCGCCGCCACCGATGAACGATGTGGCCGACTCGTCCTTGGGGACCATGGCCACGCCTACCTTGTCAGCAAAGCCTGGTCCGCCGGCCTTGGCGATCGAGCCGATACCGCTAGGGCCGGCAATCCACATGGGGACGGAGCCGTTCACGAACGCCGACTCTGCCGAACCCGCGCCCGTGTCGGGGTTTGGGGTTGCGATGCCGTCGGTGAAGAAGCTCTTGTAGTACGTCATCGCCTTGACCCAGGCGGGACTGTCCAGGGTCCACTTGGTCTGGTCCTTGTCTGTCAACTCCGCGCCGGCCGACCAGGGGAAGAACAGCATGGACTGGAAGGAGTCGGCTCCGCTCACGGGCAGCGTGATTCCCCATTTGGCCCCAGCCTTGGTCTGCATAGCCTTGGCCATGGCCTTGAAGTCGTCCCAGTTGGTGGGGAACGTGGTGTAGCCGGCTTTGGCGGCGAGATCCTTCCGGTAGTAGATGACCCGCGTGTCGACGTACCACGGGACGCCGTACGTGGTGCCGCCAATCTGGGTGGATTTCACCGCCCCGGGGAAGAAGCCGCTGGTGTCGATGGAGGTGGGCGTCGGGACGAACGCATCGGCGAAGTCACCCATCCATGTCGTCCCCATGTGGGCCAGATCGGGTGTCGAGCCACCTGCGATCGCGGTCTGGTACTTGTTGTGCGCAGCGTCCCACGGGATGGCCGTGATGTTGACCTTCACCCCGGGATTCGCTGCCTCGAACTCTTTGGCGAAGGGCGGCAAGGCGGCGCCCTCGTCGGCCTGCGCCCAGACAGTGATGGTGCCCTTGGCGGGGCCAGCGGCGATCGTTCCGGCCGCTGCCGGCGTCCCCGACGTTTCGCTGTTTCTGCCGCATGCCGTGAGGAGTATCGCGGCGGACACGAAGATGACCGCCGCAGATTTCGCTCTCTTTGAAAACATCGATGCTTCTCCATCCAATGGTCGGTGGTGTGGTTGCCGTCGCGGCGCTGATCAGCGCGGCCGCGCGCGACAACAAGCGGCAGTCAGGCCGCGTAGCTCGATTTGGGGCGCGAGGCAACAACTAGGTCCTCGCGGAGGATGCCCGAAGGCCGAGGCCAGTCCTACGTGAGGACCTCGGCGACGGTAGACGTGCGCCACAGCGCTGTTGTTGGCGGCGGTCGTGCTGCTGGTCGTACACTCGAAAGCGGGGCCATTGCCAGACCGAGCGCGCCGAACGCTAAGCGGCGGTCACCGATCCTGCTGAGACCGGTCAGCACCGAGTGGGCGCCGAGCGCCGCAGCTGCCACGGCCCTGCCGGGGACCTGATCAAGCCGCCAGAGTTGTTAACATAGATCTCCTTCGGAAGTTGATTCTGCTGTCGGTAGACCCTCAAATCGCCCGCGGCACGTCGCTCCCGAGGAGGGTGCCGGCGGCCTGGCCGCCGTCGGCACCGCAGCATCGCCCGGGCGAAGTCCTGCGTGGTGTCTGTTTCTCAGGCTTTCGCCTCCTTCTCATTTCCACTGGTGCGTAAGGTCGACTCCCTGATCACCAACGATGCGGGAACCGTCCGCCGGATCGGCCCCTGGACACCGCCCATCTGCTTCAGCAGGATCTCGACCGCCTCACGGCCCACCGCTGCCATGTCGTGGTGCACGGTGGTGAGCCGGACGTCAATCCGGTTCGCGTCCCGTACGTCGTCCCAACCAGACACCCCGATGTCCTCGGGGATCCGCAAGCCCGCCGCGCGGAGGGCGGCGAGGGCGCCCATCGCCATCGGATCGTTGCCTGCGACGATGCAGTCGGGTCCATGCCGGAGAAGGGCCGCCGCGGCGTCGTACCCGCTCTCGTAGGAGAAGTCGCCCACCGCGACCAGGTTGGCGTCGATCTGATCGGCACCACCCATCGCCTCGATGAACACCGAATGCCGTTCCTCGGCATCGGTGTTGCCGATCGGGCCGCGGATCGTGGCGACACGCATGTAGCCCTGATCGCGCAGGTGCTCCATCAGCGCTCTCGTAGCAGTGATGTTGTCGATCGCCGCATAGCTGGTATCGGTGCGACTGCTGTGCCGGCCGATCAGGACGCAAGGCAGCCCGCTGTCCAGGAGCTCATCGATCCATGGCTCGTTTTGGGCGAGAATGGACACGACCAGGCCGTCGATGATGCCGTTACTCACCGTTTCGCGGATCGCGCGACTCGGCCGATCGTGCGACAGCCAGAGCATCACGCCCCCGTCGTGCTCGCCCGCCGCCGTGGTCACCGCGCTGACCAGTTGCGCGCCGTAAACGTCGTCCATCAGGGAACTCGGCACAATGAGACCGAAGATCCCCGAGCGCCCGGTCGCGAGCGTCCGGGCGGCCACGTTCGGACGGTAGCCCAAGGCCTTCGCCACCAGGCGAACGCGGTCGGCCGTCTCCTCGCTGATCCGCGGGTCGCCCTTCAACGCCCGCGATGCGGTCGAGCGCGACGTGGCGCTCATCCGGGCAACATCTGCCAACGTCACCACCGCTTGCACCACCCTTCGTGACACCTGAAGCCGAGCGCTTGTGCAACCGGTCGCACACCCTGGATGGTCAACGACTGTAAGACGCTGGCAACACCCTGGCAACCCCTCGGTTACAACTTTGCCGATCCACCGTGCAACCAGTTGCACGCCGGATCCTGTCTGGCGCCTATGAAAGTGGGATCGCAACCCAACCCGCACGCCGCGGCCCGATGTGGCTTGCCGAAGTCGCAGTCGCTTGACTGGTGCAGAGAACGCACGACGCTGTGCTGGCCTTGGGCGACCTGTACGAGTTCTGGCTGGACAAGTCCAAGGCCGAGGACGATCCGGACCGCTGGCTGACGACGTTCACGATCATCACCACCACCGCGACCGACGACGTCGGTCACATCCACGATCGGATGCCCATGTCCGTCGCTCCGGAGAACTGGGAAGCCTCGCTCGACCCCAGGAACGACGACACCGACCGGGTCCGGTCGCTGATGGCGCCGCCAACACCTGGCAGCTTGGACATCTTTGCGATCTCGACAGCCGTCAACAACGTGAGGAACAACGGACCAGACCTGCTCAAGCCCATCATGGCTGGGACAGACCCCGAGCACTAGGCGGCCGCATCGCGCCGCCGTCGACGACGCGTGGCATGCCGAGGTCGACAACACCGCTGGTGCCGCTGGTTGCCCGGATACGTTCGGCGGCGGCTTGCTTCTCGCGCAGCAGCCTCAGCGTGAGGTCGATCCCCTCGATCTCACCAAGCCAGCCTTCGGCGGTTCCGCAGGCGGTGTGAAGAGCTTGCTGTCGCTGGTGTCGAGGACATCGCCCACCCGCGGAGCCGTCTACTGTCCACGCGCGGGTTGAACACCGCGATTCGCTACGTTGCCTACATTGACACCCTCGAAGGAGCTGATCTTGCGCGCCGCTGAACTGACCATGGGCCGTACCTTTGCCGTCCACTTCGACCACGGCGACGACTTCTACACCGCACTCGCTGAGTTCTGTGCGGAGTACGACGTACGGCAGGGCTTCATCCCGATGTTCATCGCCGGCATGCGTGACGTCCAGCTCGTCGGCACGTGCGAGAAGCTGGAGAACCCGGATGCTCCGGTCTGGAATTCTGTGCATCTCGAGAACGTCGAGGCCGTCGGTGGCGGCACCCTGGCGTACGACGAGGAGACCGGCACCGTCCTGCCGCACATCCACGTCTCGGTCGGCCTGAAGGCACACTCGGCGACCGCGCACACCAGCCACCTGCTCGGCGCGAAGATCCAGTTCCTCACCGAGATGTACCTGGTCGAGGTAACAGCCCCTGGCTTCTCGCGTCCGCGCCAGCCAGACCTCTTCAACGTGCCGCTCCTGTCGTTCGGCGATGCCGGGTAGTCAGGAGATCCTGGATTTTCGGAGCCGGGTTCTGGTCCAGCCGTAGCACGGCGATCGTCGACGTCATGGATGTGAAGTCGACTTTGGCGCAGGCATCGTGAGCCCGCGTGAGTGTGATGCGAACGCGGTTCCGAACGCCGCGGAACGGCGGCGCCTACTCGAGGCGAATCGGGCGGCGTCGGGATTCTTTCGCCGGGAGTTGCTTAGGGCAAAGGGTGGTTGGGGCCGTGAGTACGTGGTCCGTGGGGGAGCACTTGAACTACTGTCCCCGGACTCGAAATGGGCTGTGGGCCACGCGCCGGACGAAACGTCACGACTGGTCGGGTAGCTCCACAGGAGTGGGACACTGATGGCGCGACCGCAGCGACTGCACCTGCCGTACCGCCCTGTGTCCATTCTGACCAGCGCAGATTCAATCTCCTCGAGCGCCGCACGTGCTGCCACGGCGAGTTTGCGACCGACCTCGATGTGCGGTGTGGAGCGTGCCCCGGAGGCGTCGCGGCCGCTTCCTGCGGCAATCTCGCCCAGCTGCTGCAGCCGGAAGCGCCGGTCCTCTTCCAGGCTCACACGTAGCATGTTCAGGTCGGCATCGCCAAGCAGTTGATCGTCGACAGCCGCCACATCTGAAGCACGCCGGATCCGCGCGGTCTGCGTGGCGTGCCTGGTGAGGTGCAGGGTCCTGCCCACATCCGTGGTCATCTGGATCGAAGTCCTTTCGAACTGCCCGCGATGATGACAGCCGGCGTGCGCCAAGGAGGCATTGCACACGCCGGCTGAGCGACGCTGGTCGGGTTGGGTGACTGCGTCGGACCACCACCATGACCGAAGCCCTCGCCGGAGACCATCGGGCCTGACACCCATTTGCTGGGCGTGCGGTCACACGCCGGCTGTCGGACCTTGCCGGACGGCGCATCGGCGAGACCCGGCCCTCCTACCCAGTCGCACTCGACCGGTGCGCCGTCACGAAACGAAGGTTCGCCGGGAGGTTGCCGGTACTCGGCAACCGGAGCATCCGACGTTCGCCGACCGGACCCGTATCGAGGGGCAGGCGTTCCATGCGTTCTGGCTGTCGGGTGACCGGGTAGTCGCCGGCATGCAGGTCAACCGATGGGACGACCGCATCGCGCCGGTAGAGGAGCTGATCCGCGGTAGGCAATCCATCGACCCGGATCGGCTCGCAGATAGCTCGGTGCCACTCGCCGCGCACGTCCTGGTCTAGTGGTGTCGAGTCAACCAGTCATCAGCAGGCAGATGCCGAGCGCCACCAGGCCGATGACCTTGGCGGTCTCCAGGGCGACGTAGTAAACGTGGACGGTCGAACGGGGCAGGTTCTCGCCGGCCAGCACTCGGTCGGAGCGCCGGTTGAGCTGTGGACGGATGATCGTGAGTTGTCCGGCGAGGACGACGGCGACGGCTGCAGTAAGGGTGGCTGCCGTGGCTGAAGGCCGCCCGGCGATGATCGCTGCGAGCGTCACCGCCGCTAGTGCGAGCTCGACCCGATTGAGCGCCCGGAACACGATACGCCCGATGCCAAGGCCGACCGGGATGGTGACGCCGGGCGCCCGGAACTTGAGCGGAGCCTCAAGGAAGGAGATCGCCAGGACCATGCCGAGCCAGACGAAGACTGCAGCCGTTGCCACTGCAGTTGCAGTCGCGTTCACCTTGCTTCTCCAGGGATTCCGGTTGGATCTGTGATCTGGGCAGGGGCGCGAGTGGGGGAGAGCTTAACGATGCAGGCATCGGGCTCGGCGAATGGCTCCAGGCTGGTCGCTGTGATCGGTGCACGGATCTCGGAGAGGGCGCCTTGCATCAGGCCGAGATGCAGTGGGCACAACGTGGAGGTGAACTCCTCTGCGAGCTCCAAGAAGGGACAGTGGCGCAACCTGATGCGCTCGGCTGCTTCGCTGTCTGGCTCCGGGGCAAAGCCCAGGTCGGTCATCAGCGCGCTCAACCGCTGAGTCGCCTCGGCGGCACCGGGCTGATGGGTAGGTGGGACGGGCTCGACCAGATAGCCGCCCCAGTTGCGGCCCGCGTCCTCTGCAGCGGCGCCTGCATCGGGGCCGGTGGACAACTGGCCAAGCAGGATCTTGGCCAGCAGTTGGTACTGGCGCTGCCCGCCACGGTCCATCCCAGGCCGTGGGGTGTGCACGGTCCGGGGTCTGCCCCGCCCGCTCGGCTTCTCCAGTCGCCGATCGACCAGTCCTTGCGTCACGAGCGCATCGAGATGGAAGCGGACCGTGTTGGGATGGACGCCGAGTCGTCCGGCGAGCTCAGTGACGCCCAGCGGAGCGTCGGAGTCTCGCAGAACTTCGAGCAGCGCCTGACGGCGTGACCCGTCGTCGGTGGTCCGGTCGTTCCTGGTCATGATGGTCAGCTTGCCTGAACCTGTGGCGGCAGTGTCGAGACGAGGGGGTTGTCGTGTGTGATCAGGCCGATCTTGTAGGTTCCAACGGGGGCCCCGAGGTCATCGAAGGATCCTGCGTTCGCGGCCTGGTAGTCCTTCCACTGCTCGGGCAGATCGTCCTCGTAGGAGATGGCCTCTACCGGGCATGCCGGTTCACAGGCACCGCAGTTGATGCGCTCCTCGCGATGGATGTACAGCGAACGCGCACCTTCGTGGATGCAGTCGACCGGGCACTCCTCGACACAGCCGCGGTCCTTGAGGTCTACACACGGCAACGCGATCACGTACGTCACAATCGACTCCCTCACAGCTGCTTGTATTTTCTACAAATACCACATGTAATAATCATAGAAAACCTTGACGTGAGGGGAGTGGCAGCATGTCGGCTTCGGAGATCTTCGTCCAGAAGACCGAGACCGATCCGGACGTGATCGCCTGGGGCGCGGTCCGCGAGGCTCACGAGCGGTTGCGGTCCAGCCTGGCGGAGTTGACTGCGGTGCAGTCGGGTGCTGGCGGGGCTCAACCACGGTCGACCGCACTGACGGACTTCTGCCTACGTGATGTGCGCCGGTACTTGGTCACCGCGGATCGGGACCTGTACGCGCCCGCGGCCGGGGACAACGAGACCCGGATCCTGATCGAGGCTCTCCGAGTCGGCGCCGCAGCACTCGACGCGCAGATCGACGAACTGGCGGTGGCCAACCCGGTTGATGGGGCCAGGCTTGGCGTGATGATCGCGGCGGCCTTGGACCTTCACCTCCGGATCGAGGAGTCGGTGTTGCTTCCTGCGCTCGCCGGCCGGCCCGGCGTGGACCCCGTGCGGCTGGCCGCGGAGGTGCAGGCCTATCTCGCAGGGAAGGAGGTCGAACAGCCGGTCATCGACGTACGGAACATCGCGCGAGGTGGACGTCACCCGAGGGTCTTCGCTCGCTATGCGCGCCTGGCGCCCGGAGAGGCGTTCATCCTGGTCCACAACCACGACCCCAAGCCGCTACGACAGGAGTTCGAAGCCATCCATCGTGGCGCCGTCAGTTGGGACTACTTGCAGACCGGGCCTGACGAATGGCGAGTCCGGATCGGCAGGGTCGCTGCTGATGCCTGAGGCGTCGGCGACTTCAGTCGACCCCCTGGCTGAGCAGCCGACGGTGCGGGTCCTAGTCGACCTTCACGAACTCGTCGATGATTCGTCCCTACCGTCAGGTGCCCGGTGGACGCTCGCCGAGCCGGGACGCCAGCTCGACGCGAACCTTATCCATCTGCCGTCCGGTCGACGTGTGGACACCCACACCGAGCCCGATCTCGACGTGGTTCTAGTCGTCGTCGCCGGTGGTGGCACCGTCGGTACACCTGACGGAGAGCAGGTTCTTGCCGACGGCAAGGTGGTCTGGTTGCCTCACGGCACGACCCGCAACGTCACCGCCGGCAACGACGGCCTGTCCTACCTGACCATCCATCGACGTCGTCCAGGCCTGCAGATCAGGAAGCGGCCCGGTCAGTAGGCCGCTCAGAGCCGACCTGCCAGTCAGCGTGGCTCCTGCAGGCGCCGGGCCAAGCGTCGTAGTTCGCCTTCGTCAATGGGTCCGGGCACTGACCAGTGATGCGATGACCGTGACGATTAGGATGCCGGCGATCGCGCTCAAGGAGACGCCTGTGCTGATCTCGGGGACGTGGACGGGCCGGCCGTCGTTGACGAAGGGCAGGTGGTTCTCGTGCAGCGCGTGCAGGATGAGCTTGACTCCGATGAAGCCGAGGATCGCGGCGAGGCCGTAGGACAGGTAGACGAGGCGGTCCAGTAGTCCGTCGATGAGGAAGTACAGCTGTCGCAGGCCCAGCAGAGAAAACGCGGTGGCGGTGAAGACGACGAACACGCTCTGGGTGAGGCCGAAGATCGCCGGGATGGAGTCCAGCGCGAAGAGGACGTCGGTTCCACCGATTGCCACCATGACGAGCAGCATCGGCGTCATCACCCGCCGGCCCTTGTCGATGGTGAAGAGTCTGTCGCCGTCGTAGGTTTCAGAGGTCCGCAGGAATCTCTTGGCGAGGCGGACGGCGACATTGTTCGCCGAGCGGCCCGTCGCAGTCTCGGGTTTGAGCATTTGGCCGGCCGTGACGAGCAGGGTCAGCCCGAAGAGGTAGAACACGAAGGCGTAGGAGTTGACGAGCGCAGCGCCGAGGAAAATGAAGGCGGTGCGCGCGAGGAGAGAGAAGACGATGCCGAAGAGCAGCGCCTTTTGCTGGTCGGCGCGCGGCACGTTGAAGCTTGCCATGATGATGAGGAACACGAAGAGGTTGTCGACCGACAACGCCTTTTCCGTGATGTAGCCGGCGAAGTATTCGCCGCCCATCGCCGCGCCGCCCAGGAGCCAGACGCCGACGCCGAACAGGACGGCGATGCCCACGTAGACGGCAGACCAGATTGCTGCCTCGCCGAGGGTCGGAGTGTGGGCGGCGCGGACGTGGAAGAAGAAGTCGAACAGCAGCAGAGCAAGGATCCCGAGGATCGTCAGCGCCCAGACAAGCGTGGGAACGGCCATCAATCATCGGTCACTGTCGCCTCGTGGTGATGGCGTGCCAGCTGTTCAGCGCTGACGCGCCGCAGCTCGGCTGCCGGGAACGGCGACAGCAATCGCCACCCGAGCTGGAGGGTACCGGTGAGAGTACGGCGGTCTGGTCCCTGTCCGAGGTAGGTGCGTTCGAAGGCCGCGGCGAAGGCAAGATAGCGCCGGTCCGCTGCGGGCAGTCCGCTCTCGCCGACGATCGACATCAGGCGCCGGACCTCACGCCCCCGGGCGTAGCAGGCATACAGCTGATCGGCGAGGCCGCGGTGGTCGGCGCGGGTCCTGCCGGCGCCGATGCCGGCGTTCATCAGGCGTGACAGCGACGGCAGTACGTCGATCGGGGGGTCGATGCCTTGCCGGTCGAGTTCACGCGAGAGCACGATCTGGCCTTCGGTGATGTAGCCGGTGAGGTCTGGGATCGGGTGGGTGATGTCGTCGTCCGGCATGCTAAGGATCATCAGCTGGGTGAGTGATCCGGTGCTGCCGCGGACCCGGCCGGCCCGTTCGTACAGTGCTGCGAGATCGGTGTACATGTAGCCGGGGTAGCCGCGGCGGCCCGGCAGCTCCTCGCGGGCGGCGGAGATCTCGCGCAGTGCTTCGCAGTACGCGGTCATGTCGGTCATCACGACGAGGACGTGCCGGTGCTGTTCGAACGCCAGGTACTCGGCCATCGTGAGCGCGACCCGGGGCGTCAGCAGCCGTTCGATGGTGGGATCGTCGGCGAGGTTCAGCAGCAGGACGCTGCGGGCGGCCGCACCACCGGTGAGGAACTCGGTGCGGAAGAACTCCGCCTCGCGGCGAGTCACGCCCATGGCGGCGAAGATGACGACGACCTCGGCGTCGTCGCCGGGCACGCGGGCTTGGGCGGCGATCCGAGCGGCGAGGCTGTTCGCGGGGAGCCCGGCGCCGGAGAAGATCGGCAGCTTCTGGCCTCGCACGAGCGTGGTGAGTCCGTCGATCGCCGAGACACCGGTTTCGATGAATTGGTCGGGGTGGGCGCGGGTGATTGGGTTGAGGGGGAGGCCGTTGACGTGGCGGTAGTCGTCCGGGACAGGTTGCGGGCCGCCGTCACGCGGCCGGCCGGCTCCGTCGAGGACGCGGCCGAAGTAGTCTGTGCCGACACCGGTCGTGGCTGTGCGGCCGCGGGTGAGTACGGAGGTTCCGCGGCGTCCTATTCCGGCGGTGCCGCCGAAGACCTGGACGACGGCCAGTGAGCCGTCGAGCTCGAGCACCTGGCCGTCCCGGACCGAGCCGTCGCCGGTCTCGACCTCGACCAGTTCCCCGTACCCGACGCCGTCCATCCCGTCTACGACGATGAGGGGGCCGGCGACCCGGGTCACGGTGTGGTGCCCGATGGTGAAGAGGGGGTGGGCTTCGGTGGTGGTCACAGCGAGCTCATTTCTTCGGCAATCCGTTGGATGAGGCGGGTGGCGGAGTCGTCGACGGCGCCGGGCGGCCACCGGCGCATCCGGCCGAGCTCGACCAGCACGCTTGCGGAGGTGATCTCGGTGATGGCGACGCCCCGCTCTAGGGCCGAACTCATCGCGGCGGCAGTCTCGTGGATTACGCGCAGCATGGCCAGCAGTCGTGGCGGTGGGCAGGATGCGTCGAGGTCGTCGAACGAGGACTGTTGGAGCAGGTCTTCGCGCAGGGCTTGCCCGATGCGTAGGCTGATCCGTTGCTCGGGTGCCAGCGCTTCGACGCCGAGCAAGGACACCACTTCCTGCAGGGCGCCTTCGTCTTGCAGGCCTGCTGCTGCCCAGCGGCGCAGCGGCGACCAGTCCGGGCCGATCTCCTGGTCGAACCATTCGTCGAGGTCGTACTGCGAGAAGCTGCGCAGCCAGTTCACGGCGGGGAAGTGGCGTTGTCGGGACAGGGCGGTGTCGAGCGCCCAGAAGCAGCCCGCGAGCCGCAGGCTGTTCTGGGTGATGGGCTCGGAGAAGTCACCGCCGGCCGGTGAAACGGCGCCGACGATCGTGACTGACCCGGTGCGTTCCGGTGTGCCGAGGCATTGGACCACGCCGGCCCGTTCGTAGAAGCCGGCCAGGCGTGTGGCCAGGTAGGCGGGGTAGCCGTCCTCGGCTGGCATCTCCTCCAGCCGGCTCGAGACCTCGCGCAACGCCTCGCCCCAGCGGCTGGTCGAGTCGGCCATCATGGCGACGTTGTAGCCCTGGTCCCGGTAGTACTCCGCGATCGTGATCCCGCTGTAGATGCTGGCTTCCCGGGCGGCGACCGGCATGTTGGACGTGTTCGCGATCAACACAGTCCGCTCCATCAGCGGGGCGCCGCTGCGCGGATCGGACAACTCCGGGAACTCCTCGAGCACCTCGGTCAACTCGTTGCCGCGTTCGCCGCAGCCGACGTAGACGACGATGTCCGCGGTCGAGAACTTGGCCAGGGCCTGTTCCAGCACCGTCTTGCCGGTCCCGAAGCCGCCCGGGATGATGGCGCTGCCGCCGCGGGCGACCGGGAAGAGGAGGTCGAGGACCCGCTGGCCGGTGATCAGCGGCACCCTGAGCGGCAGTCGGTTCGCGACCGGACGGGCAAGGCGCAACGGCCACCGATGCATCATCGCCACCGGACGCGCATCGATGTCCACGACAGGATCAAGGACCGTGGCCGGCCCTGGCCGGACCGCCGTGACGACCCCACGGATGCCTGTCGGCACGAGGATCCGGTGCTCGATGGCGCGCCCCTCGGGCACCGATCCGAGCAGGTCACCGGGTCCGACGCGGTCCCCGACGTCGACGGCGGGCCGGAACTTCCACCGCAGGTCGCGGTCCAGGCGGGGCGGGTCTGCGCCTCGGGCGATGTACACATCGCTGTCCGTGCTGAGGCTCTGCAGCGGTCGTTGGGTGCCGTCGAGGATCGCGCCGAGGAGTCCAGGTCCGAGTTCGGCGTACAGGGGTTCGCCGGTCGCCTCGACCGGTTCGCCGACCTGCAGTCCCGTGGTGTCCTCGAAGACCTGCATCACCACCAGGTCGCCGTCGAGCTTGATGACCTCACCGAGGAGTTGTTCGGCGCCGACCCGGACCACGTCGAACAGGCGGGTGTGGGGCAGATCGGTGGCACTGACCACGGGTCCGGAAATCCTGACTACCCGTCCGCTGTCGGTGGCCACCTGCCTGCGTCCACCCCCGGGTGACCGTGATGACGCGAGCCTGGTGTGTTGTCCGGGCATGGTCATGGGGTACCTCCGCTGGGTGTGAAGGTGATCTGGTAGCCGATCGCGCGGGCAAGCAGGTCCCGAAGCGCCGCGTCCTTGGCCGCGGAGACGTCACCGTCCTCGTCGGGGAGGCTGAGGATGAGCGGGCTGGTCTGCTTGGCCCAGGCCGCGCGAACCTGCGGTGGAACGGCTGACCAAAGTGCCCCGTGGACGGCGACGACCGCGGCCCGGCCGTCCGCGATCGCTGCGGCGACCGCGGCGACGGTTTCGTTGGCATCGACTGCCGTAACAGTTCGGGCGCCGCCGAGGAGATAACCGATGGCCGTCATGGGGGTTGCGATGACGAGTGCGTCGCTCATGGGCTGGTCCTTCCGATCGGTGTCGTGGTCATCGGACGAGTAGGTCGCGGACGTCGTAGCCGGGGGCGAGACCTGAGAGCAGGAGCCGGATAGTGCGCGCCTCGCATTCGGCGGCCAGGACGTAGCCGACAGGGATGTCCGCACCGAGGGGGTCGCCGCGCCGCAACCCGCGCACAGCCTGGCGCCACATGGCGACATCCAGATCCCATTCGAGCGCAGCGACGTCGCCGCTGCGGACGTGCTGTTCGAGATGATGCCGCCATCCGGGACGGGCGGCTACGACGGGTTGCGGATCGCCTCGCCTGGCGGCCTGCAACGCCGATTCGGGCACCAGCCCTGGGGGGAGGAGGCGCGGCATCTCCATTGCCGGGTCGCGCACTGCGGCGAGCAAGTTGGCGCGGTCACACTCAGCCCGCACAAGGTCGAGGACGGGTCGGGCGGCCCGTCCTACCCGTTCCAGCCGGTCGATCCAGCCGTCAATCGCGGCCGCCGCGATGGTGGTCTCGAACTCGTCAGGGTCATCGTGTAGCTCATACTGCTCCCAGGCCGCCGGCAGCGCCCGGGCGGTCAGCGGATCCGGGAGCCTGTGCGTGGCGAGCCGCAGGACAGCTGTTGCGCCGTCAGGTGCGGCGGCGATATCGGCGGCGGTTGGCTGGTCGAGCGCACCGATACCCATCACGGCGGCGAGTCGAACAGTTGCGGGCTGCCCGGTGCGCGCACCCCGCAGCAGCGCAAGGGCGTCGTGTAGGTCGTGCCGGGCCAGCAACACCGCGACTGCGGTGCGGGCAATACCGACGTACAGTCCTCGCACTCCGCGCAGCAGGTCGCGCAGTCGCTCCCCGACCGCATCGAGAAGCAGGTGGTCGCCTACCTGGTCGCGCTTCAAGTAGGGACGGTAGGTCGACGCGGCGAGCAGTTCGGCGGCTGCCTCGCGGGAGACGCCGGCGAGCTGGTCGTAGCCGGCTGGGTCGAGCAAGGCGGGCAGGCGCGCACGGAGCCGGGTGTTGCCGGCGATGAAGTCGGGCCGGGACGTCATGAGTCCTGATTCCAGGAGCCGCTCAGTTCGGCACGGATCTCCGGCCAGGTGTTCGCCAGCCGGGTGAGGTAGGTGTTGTCGATGTAGCGGCCTTGGTCGTCCTCGGCGATGGCGCCGCCGTGTTCGAGGTCGGCGACGACCCGGACCGTGGCTTCGTGCCTCAACGTCGCCGCGTCGGCCGGGTGAACGTGCACCGTCGTAGCCTGGGGCAGCGCCGTTACTGCTTCCTCCAGGCAGGCGGCCGCCATTCTCGGGCCGTCTGGGGTGCCGGGCAGGGCTTGCAGTTGCTCGCGGACCTGCCTGAGGACCTTCTCCAGCGCGTCGTCGCGCGCGGTCCTGACGGCCCGGCGGGCCGTGAACCGCGCGGTGATCAACAGGTCCTCCGCCTCCCGCCGGGCCGCGGCTTCGGCCGCTGTCACGGCGTCCTGATGGATCGTCGCGGCTCGCTCGTGGGCATCGGCGAGGAGCTGAGCTGCTTGCCGGCGCCTGTCCTGCTGAGCCATGTCGTGCTCAGCTGCTCCTTCTTCCTCGAGCGCGGTGAGCAGATCGCGCAGCGCCATCAGTTGCCGCCGAGGAGCAGGATGATCATCGCTGAGACCGCGAACCCGAGGATGACCAGCGTTTCCGGGATGGCGACGAGCAGGATCGCGCGGCCGGTCAGCTCAGGCTTCTCCGCCACCGCGCCCATGGCCGCGGCCCCGATCCGCGCCTGGGCATAGCCGGTGGCGAGTGCGGACAGGCCGACCGCGAGACCGGCGCCGAGAGCAATCAATCCGAGTTCCATGATGATGTCCTTTCAGACAGATGACCCGACCGGGATCGGATCGGGTGAGTTGGTGGCGGGGGAGCGCAGCGCAGTGGCGCGCTCGGGCTCGGGGCCGAGGGCAACGGAACCCCCCGAGAGGTGCGAAGAGTCGGCCACCTCCTTCGTAGAACTGCCCGAAGAATTCGACATAGTGCAGCCGAAGCGCCTGGATCGTCGGGCTGAAGGCCGCCAGGGCGAGATTCAGCGCATGGAACAGGGCGGCGACGAGGACTCCCAGCAGCAGTGGGCCCCTGGCGCCGAGCTGGTTGGCGACCTCCGCCAGGTACGTCGAGGCCAGACCGACCGCCGCCAGCCGTAGGTAGGACAAGACGTTGCCGAGGGCACCGAGCAGATCGAGTGGACCCAGCAACAGCCCGAGCGCGCCCTGGGACACGCAGGCCACGACCACACCGACGACAAGCGCGGCAACCGCTGGGGACATCACCGCTGCGGGGAATCCGGCGGCGGCGACGCCGGCCAACCCGAAAAGGCCGGCCAGGACCAGAAGGGTTCCCACCTTGGAGGCCAGATGCCGGTGCTGGTGTCCGCGGGCGGCTGTCCAGACACCCAGCACCAGTCCCAAGACGACATGCGCAAGGCCGATGGCCAACGCGAACAGCAGCAACGGCTGGAGGGCGGTCGGTCCGCCGCGGTAGAACCAGAGAGCTGGCAGGCCGATGCTGTGGCCGAGGCTGCCCAACGCCTCGCCGTACAAAACGCCGAACAGGACGGTCCAGGCACCGCCGAGCAACATCACCCGGCCGGCTTCACCGAGGGTGCTCTTTCTGGCCCGGTGCGATCTGAGCCACCACCCGGCGGCTATCAGGATGGCGCCGTACACGACGTCGCCGACCATGATGCCGAAGAAGAGCGGCAATGCCAGCGCTGTCAGCCCGGTGGGGTCCAGGTCGCCGCGCGCCGGCCAGGACAGGAGCCCGACCAACTGCTGAAACGGCTGCCAACCGGCCCGATTCCGCAGCAGTACCGGTTGGTCCTCGGCCTGTGCGCCAGTGTCCAGTCGCTCGACGGCAACCGCACGGCCGAGTCTGTCTGCCAATGCCTGCTCGACCCGCGCGGTCTGTTTGGTCGGAACCCAAAGTCTGAGGACGAACGTGCGCGAGGACAGATCCGCCTGTGTGGCCGCAACAGCTCGTTCCGCGCGAGCTCGCAGCGTGGCGAGGGTGGCGTGCAGTGACCCCGCGACCGGCTTGATCGTGGCGGCCAGTTGGGCCCGTACGCGTTGGCGTTCACCCGGCAGTACGGCGAGTCGTTCGCGCATCGCCTCGACGGTCGCACGCAGCGACTTGCCGGCGTAGGCAGCGGGGACACCTACCTCGACGATGCGCTCCGTGCCGAGCAGCGCGCCGACTTTGGGCAGGTCTCCGCGGCGAAGCACGAGCAAGCAACCGACGGGGCTACCGGGCGTCGCCGCAGAGGTGACCATCAAGTGTCCTCGGCCGAGCAGCTCCGCGAGTTGCCGGATCAGCTCGGGGACGATTCGCAGATCCGGGTCGTCGAGGACCAGCGCCATACTGGCCAAGCCCAGGTTCGCCAGCTGCCGGTCGTTCAACCGGCCCAGTTCGGGTACGAGTGGCTGTAGCGGGTCCAGGGCCTCGATAGACCGGGGCAGTGACTCGGCCTCGCCGCGCAGCTCCTCTTCATCGGCCAGCAGCTTTGCCACCTGGGGTTCGAGGCGGTCGAGAGTCGTCCGCAGGACGGTGTCGCTGAGCACGGGTCCGGTCGTTGGCTGGTCGACGAGCGCTATCACTGCCTCGGTCCGGTCGATGAGGTCAGCCAGATCGGGCGCTGGCTCACCGGGATCGACGAGGGTCACAACTTCGGCCAGGCGAAGCTCCTGCAGGGCAGCCAGGGCGTCGTCCAGGCGGGGGCGGAGCCCGACGACCTCAAGTTGGGTGAGTGGAACCCTCACGGCCTGCTCACCTCTTCCCGCGTCGAGTCGGCCGGCTGCGGCAGGACCGCGGCGACGACAGTAGCGACGTCCTGGTCGCGGCGGCGGGCAGCGACAGCGGTCAGGTCGGCCGCGCGCTGGACACCGGATTGCGTCAACCGGCTGGCCTCCGCGCGGGCGGCGGACAGGATCGCGGCTGCCCGTTGCCGCGCCACCTCCGCCGCCTGCGCTTCGGCCTCGGCGATGAGGTGATCCGCCTGCACTTGAGCTAGTGCCACCTCATCGCGGGCATGATTCGCCGCGGCCAGCCGGGCGGCGATCGAATCCTCGAGCTTCCGCACCAACTCGTGCGGCGTCGCATGGTTGATCCTCTCGCTGTCGTCGGTTGTGCGGCTCATGCCGCGCTCCATGTGCGGTTGGGCGTGTCGCCACCGACTTCACGGGCAGCTCCGCGCGTTCGCGCTCGTCTGAGCCGGGCGTGTTCCTCGCGTTCGCGCTCGTCGAGTGTCAGTGTGATCCGGCGCGCCTCGTCGTGCAGCTTGGGGAGCACGATGTTGTCCAGGGCATTGACCTGTTTGGTGGTTTGGGCGATCTCCGTGGCCAGCCGCCGTACGCTCAGCTCCACCGCGCACAGGTCCAGCAGCCACTCCAACTGGTCCTCATAGGCCGCGGCCACGGCGTCCAGATGGGCTGAGACAAGGGAAGGAGCCCAACCGCGGGTCGCTGGATTGCGACGGACGGGATCGTGGCGCAGTTCGAACACCTGGATGCCTGCCACGGTCCGAGACTGCAGGTGCGAGCCGATCCCTGTCGCGGCGGCCAGAGCACCTGATGCGAGAGCCTCCGGGCCGCAGACCGCAGTCGCCTGGTCGAGAAGCTGCCGGGCCTGGACCGCGAGATTCCGCAGTTGTTCCAGCCCGTCCAGGAGCTCGGTCCGGTGGTGCCGGAACTCGCGCACCAGCGCGGTTCTCTTGTCCTTCAGCAGATCGCGGCCCTGAGCGACGAAGACTGCCCGCCGCCGGCGGTCGAGCAACTCACTTCGGGTGGCGATAACGGATTCCATGGCGCACTCCCGGATGCTTGATCGGGTACCTCTGACCTTGCCGCTCCACCGCCTGGCCGGGTAGTGACACCTTCGGCGAAGGTTGGATCGCGTTGGTTGCCGGGAACCGGCAAGCGTGAGATGAGTGAGGGCGGTGGCAGGATGTGAAAACTCGTGTTGCTCAAGGCAACAATCGATGATGGATGCCGCCGGATCGACTCGGACAGGCTCAGGTGGCTGTCCCCGTGCGAGGTCAGGAGCCGTGTCGGGCCGGTGCGTACTTGGTTGCGAGCCGCCACAGCGCGAGGGCTGCGACGAGGAGGCCGAAGTCGCGAAGCGCGACGTCGTAGAAGTCGGGGATGGTCAGCAGGTTGAGGATGATGCCGGCGAGCCAGGCTGCTACCAGGAGTGCTCCGTAGCGTGGGATCAGGGCGACCGCGATGCCGGCGACGATCTCGATGACTCCTACCACGTACATGGCGTCCTGGCCGGAGCCAGGGACGATGTCGTTGATCCACGGGGCCAGATAGCCGGGCCAGTCGGTGAGCAGGTTGGCGAACTTGTCCAGGCCGAACAGGATCGGCGCCACCGTGAAGACCGTCCGCAAGACCAGAAAAGCCTGGTACGCCGGATCGGACAATGCCTGCCGGTTTGGTACGCGGTTGTTCGGCAGCTCAGTCGTCATAGCTCCCACCCCTTCCAGAGTGTTGATCTCCTTCCATGCTTGCCAGTAGACGACGTACTGGCACCGCCCTTGGTCGGCCGACTTCCAGAGCACCACGTTGCCGATCACCGGCAGCACTCGCGTCAGCGTTGGGCCGCGCGGGTCAGCTCCGCGGCGAATCCTTGCCGCCAGGACACGTACTGCGGGCGCCAGTCGAGGGTGTATCTGGCGCGCATGTTGTAGGCGCCGCGTAGCTGGGTCATGTATGCGACTCCCCAGCCGCCGGCGGTCAGTCGTGCCAGGGCCACTGGGACCTGTCTTGGGGCAGGAGCTTCGAGCAGCTCCGCCAAGATGGGTAGCCACTCGCGCACCGGCGCCGGATCGTCGTCGACGATGTTCAGAGCGCCGGTGGCGGTGCTGTCGAGCGCCGCGGCAATGGCCGCGGCCGCGTCGTCGACGTGAAGGAAGGAGAAGGTCCCGAAGCCGGATCCGACGAGGGGCATCTTTCCGGACTGAACCTGGCGTACGAACGATCCGTTCGGTGCGAACATCGTGCCGGGGCCGTAGAGCTGACCCAGTCGCAACACGAGTCCGTCGGCTCGCTTCGTGCGCGCTTCGAGCTCTCGCAAAGCGGCGAGAACAGGCGCGAACTGGCTCGGTGGGTTTCGCCACCAGGGCGTAGCCTCGGTGGCCGGCACCCATCTGTGGGGGTCGTAGATGCAGGCAAGGCCTTGAGTGATGACACGTTTGGTTCCGGCCTCTTGGGCGGCGTACAGCAGGTTGCGGGTGCCTTCGGTGCGCAGCCGGTTGGTTCGCGCGAAGTCATGCCGCATTCTCCGCGGGTTGATCTTGGCCGGGATGGCCGTGAGCAGGTGAACGACCGCGTCCGGTGCGGCGTCCTTGACCACGCGCGCCAGCACTCCGGAGTCCAGTGCATCGGCTCTGGCGACCTCGGCACCGAGGCCCTTGACCGCCGTTGCGGCATCGTCCGACCGGGCCAGACCGATGACTTCGTGGCCTTTGAGGGCAAGCAGTGGCAGCAGCCGTTGACCGATCACTCCGGTCGCTCCGGCTACGAAGACGCGCATGATTCCTCCTCGGTGGGTTCGTCATGGCCGCGCCTGCGGGCCGCCGGCATGAGCCAGCTCGGCCACGAACCCTTGCCACCACGAGCGGTACGTCGGGTTCCAGTTGAGGACGCGTTTGACGTTGGTGTTGTCGGCGCCGCGCAGCTGGGTCATCAAGGCGACGCCCCAGCTGCCGAGGGCCAGTCGGGCCATTGGCAGCGGAAGATGCACTGGCGGAGGTGCACCGACCAGTTCGGCCAGCACCGGAAGCCACTCGCGGACCTGCGCGGGCTGGTCGTCGACCACGTTCAGTGCACCGTCGACGGTGGTTTCGAGTGCTGCGACGATGGCGCTCGCGGCGTCATCGGTGTGGATGAAGGAGAACGTGCCGGTGCCCTGTCCAACGATCGGCACAGTGCGGTTCTGAACCTGGTCGACGAGCGATCCACCGGCCCCGTAGATAGTGCCGGGGCCGTACAGGTGACCGAAGCGCAGGACGATTCCGCCCGCTTCAGCCGTAAGGGCCTCCAGGTCCCGAAGGGCGTCGAGCACGGGACCGAACTCCCTCGGCGGACGATGCCAGAAGGGCACGTCCTCAGTGGCCGGGTCGGCGCCGTTCGGTTCGTAGACAGCGGCCGAGCCCTGGGTGATTACCCGCTTGGCTCCGGCTTGGGCCGCCGCATCCACCAGGTTGATGGTGCCCTGAGTGCGCAAGCGGTTGGTCTGGGCGAACTCGCGGGCCAGCCGCCTCGGATTGATCCGCGCCGGGTTCGCTGTGAGCAGGTGGACTACGGCGTCGGGCGCGGCGACTCGCACGGCGCGGCGCATGGCGGCGTGGTCCAGCGCGTCGGCGTGTACGACGTCGGCGCCCAGGCGCTCGAGGGCGATGGTGGCGGCCTGCGACCGTGCCAGACCGATGACCCGGTGGCCAGTCGAGAGGAGCTGAGGCACCAGACGGCGACCGATGACGCCGGTTGCCCCGGCGACGAACACACGCACGATTCCTCCTGGAGTCCGGCGCCGACGATCAGGGCACCGGGTCGGAACAGCTGTTCAGTTGATAGGCCTGCTGCGCCGTACGCGGCACAGACGAGTCCAGGTGACCGCTGTCGGCGAGCTGCTGCAGTACCCGAACAGTGATGGCCGGGGCGTCGACACCGAGGTGTCGACGCAGAGCGGCGCGGGTGTCGGACCGGCCGAATCCGTCGGTTCCCAATGAGGCCCAGGCGCCGGGGACGAACGGTGCGATCTGATCGGGGACAGCACGCATCCAGTCCGACACGGCGATCACTGGACCGGGCGCGTCACTCAGGCGGCTGGTGACGTAGGGAATTCGGGCGCGTTGGCCGGGGTGCGTCAGGTTCCACTCTTCGACGGCGAGTGCGTCGCGGCGCAGCTGGGTCCACGACGTCACGGACCACACGTCTGCCTGGATCCCCCAATCGGCCGCCAGCAGGCGTTGCGCCTCCAGGGCCCAGGTCATCGCGATGCCGGACGCAAGGATCTGTGCCTTGGGACCGTCGCCGGCTGGGGCAGGGGAGTAGTGGTGCATCCCGGCGACGATCCCGTCGATGTCGACGTCGGCGGGCTCGGCCGGTTGCGTGATCGGCTCGTTGTAGAGAGTGAGGTAGTAGTAGACGTTCTGGTCCTCGCCTGGACGTGGTTCGCCGTACATGCGCCGGAGGGCGTCGGCGGTGATGTGGGCCAGCTCGAAGGCATAGGCAGCGTCGTACGCGATGCACGCGGGATTGGTCGATGCCAGCAGCAACGAATGGCCGTCCTGGTGCTGCAGGCCTTCGCCGTTCAAGGTGGTGCGGCCAGCGGTGGCGCCGAGCAGGAAACCTCTGGTCAGCTGGTCCGCAGCCGCCCAGAGTTGATCGCCGGTGCGCTGGAATCCGAACATCGAGTAGAAGATGTAGAGCGGGATCATCGGCTCGCCATGAGTGGCATACGACGTACCGGCCGCCGTCCAGGATGCCGCCGAGCCGGCCTCGGTGATGCCCTCGTGGAGGAGCACACCGTGGGTATCCTCCTGATAGCTCAGCACCAGGTCCCGGTCGACCGAAAGATACGTCTGTCCGTGCGGGGAGTAGATCTTCTTGGATGGGAACAGCGAATCCAGCCCGAAGGTGCGGGCCTCGTCCGGGATGATCGGCACAAACCGATGACCGATTTGCGGGTCCTTCATGAGGTCCTTGAGCAGCCGGACGAACGCCATTGTGGTGGCGACCTCCTGCCTGCCTGAGCCGCCCCTGGCGATCGCGTACGCCGCCTCGCCCGGCAGTGGGAGCGGTTCGCCGGTGACTCTGCGGGCGGGCAGGTAGCCGCCGAGGGCACGACGGCGCTCGTGGAGGTACTCCAGCTCAGGTGCGTTCTCCGGTGGCCGAAAGTAGGGCGGCTTGACGGCGTCGATGTCAGCGTCGGGAATGTCCAGGAACAGCCGGTCGCGGAAGGCCTTGAGGTCGTCGATTGTGAGCTTCTTCATCTGGTGCGTCGAATTGCGGCCCTCGAAGTGGGAACCGAGAGTCCATCCCTTGATCGTCTTGGCCAGGATGACCGTCGGCTGGCCGGTGTGCTCCGTGGCCGCTCGGTAGGCGGCGTACAGCTTGCGGTAGTCGTGCCCGCCGCGTTTGAGGTTCCAGATCTCGCTGTCGGACAGGTGCTCGACCATGGCGGCGGTGCGGGGGTCGCGGCCGAAGAAGTGTTCGCGCACGAACGCACCGGACTCGGCCTTGTACGTCTGAAAGTCGCCGTCGGGCGTGGTGTTCATCAGGTTGAGCAACGCGCCGTCGGTATCGGCGGCCAGCAAGGGGTCCCACTCGCGACCCCAGATCACCTTGATGACGTTCCAGCCGGCGCCGCGGAAGTACGACTCCAGTTCCTGAATGATCTTGCCGTTGCCACGGACCGGACCGTCGAGGCGCTGCAGGTTGCAGTTGACAACGAAGGTGAGGTTGTCGAGCTCCTCGCGGGCCGCGACCCCGATCGCACCGAGGGACTCCGGCTCATCCATCTCGCCGTCGCCGAGAAACGCCCACACGCGCTGCCGGCTGGTGTCTTTGAGGCCGCGGTTGTGTAGATAGCGGTTGAAGCGGGCCTGATAGATCGCGTTGATCGCGCCCAACCCCATCGAGACCGTCGGAAACTCCCAGAAGTCCGGCATCAGCCGTGGGTGCGGGTACGACGGCAGTCCGCCGCCCGGCCCGGCGTGTGAAAGCTCCTGCCGGAACCCGTCGAGCTGGCTTTCGGTGAGTCGTCCCTCCAGGAACGCGCGCGCGTAGATGCCGGGGGAGGCGTGACCCTGGAAGTAGACCTGATCGCCGCCGCCGGGTGCATCGCGGCCGCGGAAGAAGTGGTTGAACCCGACCTCGAAAAGCGCCGCCGCGGAGGCGTAGGTGGAGATGTGTCCGCCGACGCCGATGCCGGGCTGCTGTGCGCGGTGCACCATGACCGCGGCGTTCCAGCGGTTGTAGGCGCGAATCCGTCGCTCGGTGTGCTCGTCTCCGGGGAACTCGGGTTCGGCCTCGGGAGCGATGGTGTTGAGATAGTCGGTGTTGCGCAGGTTCGCGACCCCGACCCGCCGGTCACGCGCCCGCTGCAAGATGCTGAGCAGCAGGTACCGCGCCCGGTTCTGTCCGGCATGGTCGACCACCTGGTCGATCGATTCCAGCCACTCTTGAGTCTCGGAGGGATCCAGATCGAGGAGTTGGCTGTGCAAACCGAGGCTTTCTGGCAGGCCTTTCGGCGTCGGTGTCATGACAGCTCCTTCAGGTCCGGCAGCCCGCCCGGCGATGCGGTCGCACACCGGAGCCGGCCCGCAGACGAGGGTTTGACGGACGAGGTCCGGTGCGGACGGACGACAGCGACGGGGCAGGCCGCGTGTTGCAGGACCGCCTGACTGACCGATCCGAGCAGCATTCCGGCGAAGCCGCCGCGACCGTGCGACCCGACCACGAGCAGTTCGGCGCCGGCCGAGAAGTCAATCAGGGCCTGGGCAGGGTGACTGTGCACGAGCTCCGCTTGTACGTCGATGCCCGAGAAGCGCGCGCGTCTGCTCTCCATCGCCTCGGCGAACAGTTGCCGGTCGATCTGGTCGACGATGTCGGCTGGAATCTGAAGTGACGGGTGACGGCGGGTGGGTGTCGCGGCGTGCACGGCGGTGATCCCGGTATGGCGGCTGACCGCCTGCTGGAAGGCGAACCGGATCGCCGCGGCGGAGATTTCCGACCCGTCGACGCCGACCACGATCCGCCCGATCGGTGAGGCGGGGAACGCCGTACCGTGTCCGTGGGGGCGGACGACGACCACCGGACACGGAGCATGTGCGGACACGGTCGCGCTCACGGAGCCCACAAGCAGGCCGCGGAAGCCACCGACACCACGGCTGCCCACGACCACCAGGTCGGCGTTCTGCGCCTCGTTCAGTAGCGTCGGAGCAGCGGGCCCGACGAACAGGCCAGCGCTTACCCTAATGTTGGGAGCCACTTCGCGCGCATGCATCTGGGCCTCGGTGAGGACCCACTCCGCGGCCGATTCCAGGCCGAGGTCCGTGTCCCCGACGTACGTCAGGTCCAGTGGATTGCCGAGCATCGGCCAACTAAAGGCGTGAATGATGCGAAGCGCACAGTGCCTCGACGCCGCCTCTGCGGCCGCCCAGGCCAGCGCGCCCTGCGCGGACACCGAGCCGTCGACCCCGACCAGAACTGCCCGACGACCCCGATTGTTCAAAGCTTTTGCTTTCGTCATACCGCTGCTCCGCTTCAGTCCCGGATGCCCTGCGGCTCCGACTGTGCCGTTTCAGCGGTGAGCCCGGTACTGCGGCGATCGGCGAACCTGTGACCGGGCTTATGGCCGACGCCCGGCAACGATGCTCTACTGAAGTACGCCCAGCACCTGCGTCGATTCAGTGTGAGGGGGAGGGGATGAGCGAGACCGGATCGCTGAGGTGGCCGGGCTCCGGCGCCGAGAACAGCGCGGATGAAGCGTGGCTGACGGCGATCGCGCAAGCGGCCGCCGGAGACTCCGAAGCGCCGCTGGAGTTGCTGGTCGAGTACCTCACCCTCCTCGCGGACGCCGCCATCTCGGGGAGGCGGCCCCGTGACCACGAATTGGCGATCGTTCGGGAACTCGGTCGTCGTGCCGCCGAGCAGGGCATCCCGGCCGGACGGGTCGCCGACCTGTATCTGTCTGCGGCCTGGCGGATGTGGCGGGACCTTCCTGATGTCGTGCCGTACCGCGACCGGGACACCGTGCGCGCTTCGGCACAGGCGGTACTCCGCGCTGTCGGTGAAGCGATCGCCGTACTCGTAGACAGCTACCAGGTCGCCACGAAGCATCTGATCCGCCAGGAGGAATCGCTGCGGCGCGAACTGGTCGACGACTTGCTGCGTGGCGATCCTGATGTCGCCGGAATGGTCGAGCGCGCCGAGCCTTTCGGGCTCGACCTCGGCCGCCCGCACCAGGTGGTTTTGGCCCGCCCTGCCGATGGTCTCCCCGAGGCCGACGCCAGCGTGAACATGCTGGAAGCCTTCATCCTGGACCGATTTGGGGACCGTGAAGTGCTCGTGGCCACCAAAGAGGGGCTCCTCGTGGTGCTGATCCCGGCGACGACCCCCGGCACCGCCCCGCGCACCGTCAATCAGGGCGTGGGGACGCTGATACACGACGCGTTGATCCGGCACCGCTCGGGCCGCGAATGGCGCGTGTCGACGGGCCGGCCCTATCCCGGCTCGTACGGCATCGCCCGCTCGTATGAAGAGGCGCGGGAGGCGCTGACGCTGGCTGACCGGCTGCGACTCGACACTCCTGTCGTCGACGCACAGGACATGCTCGTCTACAGGGTCTTGGTCCGCGATCAGGCCGCAATCGTCGATCTGATCCAGGCCGTGCTCACCCCGTTGACCGGCGCTCGTGGGGGCGCGGAGCCGTTGCTGCGAACCCTGGAGGCGTACTTCGCGACCGGCGAAGTCGCCACCGACGCGGCCCGCCGCCTGAACGTGTCGGTCCGCACCGTCACCTACCGGCTGACAAAGGTCAGGGAACTCACGGGCCACGACCCGGGTGATCCTGGTCAGCGGTTCATTCTGCACATCGCCGTTCTGGGCGCGCGCCTGCTCGACTGGCCCTCGCGTGATCTCCCTCGCGGAGCGGATGCCCTCTCCTAGCCGCACCGCGGCGGCCCAGGCCAGTGCACCCTGAGCGGACACCGAGCCGTCGACACCGACCAGGATCGGTAGCCGCTCCGCGAAACCTCACCGCGCTTGATGTCTTCATATCGCCGCTCGCTTCAGGTCTGGACGCCTGCGGTGCTGACGTGCCGTTGAAGTGAGCCGAGATGTGGCGACGACCGGCGAACCTGTGACCCGCCTCATGGCCGACGCCCGGCACGAGTACTCGACCGGGACTCGCCGTTGCCGGGCGCCGGAAATCAAGCCTGCGAGAGGTTCGCCGACTGCGGCCCTACTGGTCATCGCCGCCTCGAGGCAAGGTGGCAGGTGAAGGCGAAGGAGTACTGCTGGGAGGTGCGTCGTGCAAGGCGCAAAGAGCGTCTACCGTGTCCTCTGGCTGCTCGTGTGCGGGCTGCTCGGCGTGGTCGGCGTGATGGCCGCATTGACCTTGTCGCTAGGGACGATCATCACGGTACTCGTGATGGCGGCCATCGTCGGCGGCGTCGTCTCGTGGATCGTGCTGATCCCTGAGGTCGACAACCCCCGGCTCCCACCGGGCGGCCGGCGAGTGGTGGCGACCAGCACGGCCCTCAGCGGCGCAGGCTGCGTGGTCTGGATCGGTTTGGGGATGCTCCTGGGAGCCCCGATAGCGGTGCTGTTACTGGCATTCGTGATCGGCGGATCGCCTCACCTCATCGGGTCCGGTCTGAAGCGGCTCGATTGGCATGGCCACTTGTCGACGTCGCCAAGCGCGGCCGGCGCGGGAGGCAACGACGAGACCTTGCCGGATTCCGCGCCAGAGCCCAGTTCTTGCCCCGAGCCTGAGCAGGCATCTGTCCGGACTGCGCCGGCCGACCTGAGCGATGATGCGTTGTCCTTGGCGTGGCGGGCCAGTTTTCCCGCCCTGCAAAGAGCAACCTCACCGGCGCAGCGCCTGCGGATCGTGACGGAACGCCAGGAATATCTCGACGAGCTCGAGCGCCGAAACCCCCGCGGGCTGGCCGCATGGCTGGCATCAGGTGCCAGAGCAGCAGGAGACCCCAAGCCCTACGTTCAAGGAGACAGCGGAGCGGGCCGTTCCCCGATCGACTGGGATGGCCTGATCCACGGCACCGGAAAGTGAGCCCGGCTCAGGCAGCCGAACAGCCGGTACGACGACCCGCTTCAAGTCAGCGCGCGATCGCGACTGGAACCACCGCGTGGCGAAGGAGACCTTGGCTCACTGATCCCAAGAACGCCCCGGCCACGACGGATCGTCCCCTTCCTCCCACGACGACAACCTCGCCGCCTGCCGCCGACACCGCCGCGAGCTCGGCGACGACGTGCCCTTCGATCGACCGCGTTTCCACGATCACGTCGGGAAACCGGTCCTGCCACGGGATAACAGCGCGGGCCAGCAGAGACTCCGAGTCGCTGCGAACACGGTCGACGTCTGCTGTCGAATGCCCACTGAATTGCCTCGGGAGGTTCCACACCTGCAGTGCGACGAGGCGGGCACGGCGCTGGGCGGCGCGAGCGAAGGCGAACTCCAGCGCCGACTCGCAGCCGGTGGAATCATCGACGCCGACCACGACGGCGCCGGATCGATTCCGGACATCGGCACCTGGAGGGACGACCACGACAGGGCAGGCGGTCCGCGCGGTCACTTCGACGGCCGTAGAGCCCAGCAACAAGTTCGCGAAGCCGCCATGTCCACGGCTGCCCAAGACCAGGAGAGCGCAGTGCCGCGACTCCTCGATCAGCACCTTGACGGGCAGTCCATCGACGATGTCGTTGGTCACGGTCAGCGGTCTGCGATCCAGCTGCCGGGCAAGTGCGGCGAGATCCGCGAGTCCACGTGCCGCGGCATCGACATGCGGATCCGGACCACCACTGCGGGTCAGTCCGATAGGCAACGCATACACGATACGCAGCACAGCTCCGCGGAGCCTTGCCTCTCCTGCTGCCCACTCCAAGGCGCGACGGCTGTGCTCGGACCCGTCAACCCCACGACCACAGAGGTCCGCGAGGCGTGCGTGCCGTCTGCCATCAGATCCTCCTCGAGTCCAAGGTACGGGAGTCCCAGACAGGCCTCGGGGTCAGGACCGCCGGCGTCGGGGCGGTGTGACCGCGGGCGTGACGAGGTCGAGAGCCCGGTCTGTCCACCCATCGCGCGGGCTGCCGAATCTGAGGACCTCTGCGAGGTAGGCGCCGACCAGAATGCCGAGCACCGTGTCGGGGTCGAGGTTCGCATGCAGTCGGCCGGTCTTGATGTCGAGTTTCATCAGGTCGGTGAGGGAACTCAGACGTGCGGCCAGCCGTGCGCGTACCGCGGTGGTGAATTCAGGATCGCTATTGGCGATGACCGCGGCGGTGGCGCCGGGACCGAGCCGGTTCTCCAGGATGTCGCTGATCCTGTCGAGCACCCAACGCAGCTTTTCGCGGACCGGGAGTTCGGGTGCCAGGGGCGCTGGGTCAATAAGGTGCTCCAGGATCGCGTCCATGAGCTCGTTCCGGCTGCGATAGCGGCGGTAGATCGTCGTACGGGCGACGCCGGACCGGGCCGCGACGGAGTCGATGTTCACCGCCGCCGGTCCCTTCAGGCGGAGCAGTTCGCGCGCCGCCTGGAGGATGCGGTGGTCGGTCGACTCGAGCCGGGGCCGGCCGCGACCGGTTGTGCTGTGAGGCATGGGTTCAGTCTGCCGGGAATAGATCTGCATCCAGTTACGCTACATCCTGTGTAGCGATAATGCGAGCATCCAGGAAGGATGAGCATGGTGACGGTCGACGGGGTTGACTACATCCTGTGGGTTCTGATGGGGGTGGCGGTGGTCGTCATGAGTCTCCAAGCCGTCATCAGGTCTCAGCGGACCGAGCGGCGGTCCGCCGAGGGTGGTCGATCGAGCCGGCGCAGTCGTGGCCGCGCCGTAAAGCGAGCGCGTCTGTTCCTTCGGGAGTAGACGCCTGCTTATTTACGATACACCTGATGTAGCGATAAATTCAAGAGGAGGAAGCAGGAGTACGGCGACGTTCGATGCGATCGACATGGCACTGCTGATCCTGATCGGGGTGGCAACGCCCCTGATCTGTTTCGGTGGTATCGGCTTGGCCTACCGCGCACAGGAGCGTAGCTCGGCCATGAAGGCGTCAGGCGGCCGCCGCGCGACGGAACCTGTCGCCGATGACCGAGACGCCGCGAGCACGCGCGCTCGGACCATTGACAACTCGGTCAGTGAGGATCCGACCTCCGGTGCGCATCGGGCCCACGACAGGGTGGGTCATTGATGACGCCGTCGTCATGGCCGCCTTCGCCTTGGGTACAGGAACGGACAGGACCGCGTGCCTGGCAGCCGGCAGCCGATCGGCCTGACGCGTGGGCTGGTCGGGAGCCGCTGTGATGGACGTGCCGGGCTGGGTGTGGAGTCTTACGGTCCTGGGGATCGCCGGGCTACTGGTGTTCGACTTCTTCTTTCATGCCCGTAAGGCCCATGTCCCGACGCTGAGAGAAGCCGCGGTCTGGTCGTCGGTGTACGTGGGACTGGCGCTCGCGTTCGGGGTCGGTGTCCTGATCTTCGGCGGGCCGGGGATGGGTGCGGAGTACTTCGCCGGCTATGTGACCGAGAAGGCGCTGTCGGTCGACAATCTGTTCGTCTTCCTGGTCATCTTCACCAGCTTCCGGGTTCCTCGCGAGGACCAGCAAAAGGCGCTCCTGTTCGGGATCACGTTCTCGCTGGTCGCGCGTACCGGGCTGGTGTTCCTTGGCTCCGTGGCGATCAACGCGTTCTCATGGGTGTTCTACGCCTTCGGTCTGATCCTGCTGATCACCGCCGGCAACATGCTGAAACCGCGCGGTGGCGAGGACGAGTCGGCCGACAACGTCATGGTGCGGGCCGCCAAGAAGCTCGTCCGCACCACCGACAGGTACGACGGCGACCGGCTGTTCACCGTCCATGACGGCAAACGGGTCATGACCCCGATGCTGCTCGTCATGGTCGCGATCGCAGGCACAGACCTGTTGTTCGCCCTGGACTCGATCCCGGCGATCTTCGGTCTGACACAGAACGTGTACCTGGTGTTCACCGCGATCGCGTTCTCGCTGCTCGGCCTGCGCCAGCTGTACTTCCTGATCGACGGCCTGCTGGACCGTCTGATCTACCTCGCCTACGGCCTGGCGGCCATCTTGGCCTTCATCGGCGTCAAGCTGATCCTGCACGCCCTGCACGAGAACAACCTGCCGTTCGTCAACAACGGCGAACCGGTCGACGTGGTCGAGATCGGCACCGGGCTCTCGTTGACCATAATCCTAGCTGTCCTCGTCGTGACTGTCGTCGCCTCGCTGGTCAGCCGCAAGGGCAAGGCGCAGACCGCAATCGCCAACGCTCGCAGACAAGACACGCGGCGGCCTACCTGGACGCCGAGTACACCGCCGATCCGGCCGAACGGGAACGGATCTACCGGCGTCTGCTCGACGAGCGCGACCAGATCATCCGTCTCGGCCCTCAGTACCGGCAGATGGCCCGGAGCGAACAGGACCTGATGAGCCTGGTTGACCGGGCCCGCGCCAGCCACGACGCGGCCGTCGTACGCGGCGAAGCAGCAGCGGACAGCTGGCCGCCGCCACCCGCACCGACAAACTGACGCGCTCGATACGCAGTACATCATCGGAGGAGAGGTGGGGATGGAGAAGATCGTCGTCGGCATCGACGGCAGCGAGACCGCTCAGCAAGCACTCGAGTGGGCGGTGGCCGAGGCCAGGTTGCGCGGCGCCCGTCTGGTCGTCGTGCACACATGGCCGCAACCCACGGCGGCCCTGCTGTCGCCGTACCCCCACTCCTGGCGGACCCGGCCACGCTGGCGGAGAGGCACGACAAACACTGACCGACAGCGTGGCGGCAGCAGACCTCACGGGGCGCCGGCGATTCCGAACAACTGCTCGTCCAGGGTCCCGCCGCACCAGATCTGCTCGCAGCCGCACAGGACAGCTCCCTGCTCGTCGTCGGGTCACGCGGACGGGCTCGGGTCGGTCAGCCAGCAGGTCGCCCACGAGGCCACCATCCCAGTCGTCATCATCCCACCGGCCGCGAATCCGACGGGCGGGCACAGCAGCCGATCGGATGGCTGAGATGGTTGCCTTAGACAAGTGGCAGCTGCCGGTCCAAGAGTTGGTCGAGCTGAGACTCAGGCTGCACGAACACCGCCGTTTCCGTCAGAACCAACTACAGGAGCTCTCGGATCCGTCCAGGCTAAGTCAGCCGCAGGAACGCTGCACCGCGGCGCGGATTGAGGTTCAGGGGCAGCTAACCGCTGCCGCTGCGAAGGTGCTGAGCGACATCGAGGCCGCAATGGTCCGGATGGACACCGGCCGGTATGGCGAGTGCCAGATGTGCGGGGGCCCATCGGCCTGCAGCACCTGCGGATCGTTCCCCACGCTCCCTACTGCGCCCGCTGTCACCGCGCCGAGGAACTCGGAGCCAGCGGCATCTGCGGACGAGTGCGGATGACCGCCCAACGACCGGTCCTTCTCACTGCGGCTCTGGGTGGCGGTTGCCCAGTGCGGCGCTGACCGTGGCCGGTTGCGGGGTCGCGCTCGCCACAGCCAGTCGACAGTGGTTCTACGTTGCGGTGGCGCTGCTCGGCTTCAGCACGCCGGTCATCGGCAACTCTGCGGGAATATCTGTGTGGCTAATTACGCTACACACTCTATAGCGATAAGTGCAGGTGTCTTCCGGTACCTGTGCGGACCGTCGATGTTCGCGGATCACTCTCTAGGGCCGACGCCTTTGGAGCACGAGTAAGGAGATGGGCATGAACGGCGACTACGACTACGACTTCATCGTCATCGGTGCTGGGGCTGCGGGCTCCGTGCTGGCCAACCGGCTGTCAGAAGACCCCAAGAACGAGGTTTTGCTCCTGGAGTACGGCGGTGGGGATACCAACCCCATGCTCTACATTCCAAAGGGATTCTTCTTCACCCTTCGAGGTGACCGGTACACCTACCACTACAAGACCGAGCCCGTGGGACCGACTGGACAGATCGAGGACTGGACTCGCGGGAAGGTGCTGGGCGGTTCGACTGCGGTCAACGGGATGATGTGGACTCGAGGTGCCAAGGCAGACTTCGACGGGTTGGTCGAGCGCGGGAACCCCGGCTGGGGCTGGGACCGTGTGCTGCCGATCTACAAAGCGATGGAGGATCACAACCTCGGGGCCTCAGACATGCGCGGAGCGGGCGGTCCACTGGGCATCTCGGTGGTCGAGAATGACGATGAAGTGGTGTCGGCGATCCTAGGCTCGGCACAGAACTACGGGTGGCAGCAAGTGGACGACGCGAACGCCCACGACACCGAGCGTATCGGCTTCACGCCTTCGACGATCAAGAACGGGGTACGCACCAGCGCCTACAGCGCCTTCGTACGCCCGGTTCGCAGCCGCCGGAACCTGACGATCCAGACCCGCACCCGGGCTGGCTACTTGCTATTCGAAGGCAACCGTATCGTCGGTGTTCGTGCCCGCGAAGGCGGCCAGACGCGTGACTATTCCGCCCGCAAGGAGGTCATCGTCTCCGCCGGAGCCGTGGAGACCCCCTTGCTACTGGAACGGTCCGGGATCGGGCGCGGTGACATCCTGCGCGCAGCCGGGATCGACGTAGTCGTCGAGAGTCCCAACGTGGGTGAACGTGTCATCGAGCAGCGCGGGGTGAGCACCCAGGTGCGGTTGAAGCAAAACATCGGCCCCACTCAGGAGCTCAACACGGTCCCCAAGCAGGCCTGGGAGGGCTTCAAGTACCTGTTCAACCGCAAGGGCCCGATCTCGACCGCCGGCTACGACCTGGTGGTCCAGTTCAAGTCCTCGCCCGAGCTGGATCGTCCCGACATCCATGGGCTCTTCGTCCCGATGGCGCTCGACACGAGCAGCGCCACCATGAAGCTCGCTAAGCACTCCGGAATCATGTTCATGGGTTACCAAACGCGTCCCACCACGACTGGGTCCGTTCACCTGTCCGGCAAGCTCCCCGAGAATGCACCCATCATCAACGCACGCTTCCTCGAGGACGAGGGCGATCGCAAGGCCACCGCCACCATCTTGAACACGGCACGCAGCGTGTTCGGTCAGGGTCCGATTGCTGACTACATTTTGGACGAAGAGTTTCCCGGGCCTGCAATCTCTACTCCAGAGGAAGTGCTGAGGTATTCCCTTGACACTGGCGGGGGCATCTTTCACGCAGTCGGATCAGCGGCCATGGGACCCAACCACGACGATGTGGTTGATTCACGACTTCGGGTCCGCGGAGTCCAGGGCCTACGGATCGCCGACGCTTCGGTTCTGCCCGTCCAGGTCTCCGGCAACACCGCCGCGCCGACGATGGCCGTCGGATGGATCGCCGGAGATTACGTCTTTGATGAAGCGTGACCTTGCTGGTGTGGTGACCCGCCAAAGGGTCACCACACCAAGTGGTTCAAGCGTCGCAAGCCGGATCCAGCCGGCTTTCCTGCCCGTGGCCATCTTGACGATCGATGCTGCGCGCTGGTCGGTTGGCCGCGGTCGGCGACCTCCGCCAATCGATCGCGACCACGCAGGAGCCATCCCGAGGTTCGCGCACCTCTTTGCGCCGCAATCGCGCCGAAAGCCGACGCGATTCGAGCAGCTTCCGCGAAGCCGTGGCTCGACCGGCGAGACCATGCCGGCGTTCGCGACGGTGTGATGATCTGATGACACGCCATCTGGCTGATCCGGTGCGAATTCGACGATCCCATGACGGCGACTGGCGCGAACTTGTCTCTGCGAGGGAGCATTCCCCAACTTCGTTGCGCTCGGTCTGGCCGTCATCCCCGTGACGTCAGGCCGAGTTCAGTCGCGCAGATCTGAGCACAACAGGACTGCGCGTCCTGTGGGTTCTTCTGTGGACGGGCGCCTGGTCGTCTGCTCCGTGACTGCTCCGTGGCGCGTTGACAAGCGGCCATCAGCGTCGAGAAGCGATGAGCATAAAAGTGCAGGTCAGAGGGCAGATCGGGGGTGGGTGGCCGATCTGCCCTCGCTTGTACCGGGAAGATCCTGGACATCTTCGAAGGCACCCAGCAAATCCAGCAGCTGATCGTTGCGCGGAGATTACTTGGGAAGACTTCCGCAGAGCTGAAGTAGCCTCATCGCGCGGTCCTGGCATGCCGGGTCCTGGAGGCCGATGCCGGCACCGAGGGCTGGTGCCGACGCTGCGGGTGTGCAGGACTTCGCCGACCCGCTCAGATCGGTCAACGGCGCACCCGATAGCGCAGGTGAAGCACCCGGTTGCCCTGAATGACCACGTCAGGATCCTCCAACAGGTGCTGCGCGTGGACCGACCCGAAGTAGCGCTTGCCGGACCCGAACACGACGGGTACGACGTCCATGCGCACCTCGTCGACCAGGCCCGCGGCAAGCACCTGGCCACCGACGTCGCCAGCGGCGACCTCGACTATGCGGTCACCCGCAAGCTCCTGCGCCTTGGCCACGGCTGCCTCGACGCCGTCGACGAAGTGAAACGGCGCCTCGGGGTCCCAGCCCTCGGGCTGCGGGCGGTGCGTCACGACGACCACGTGGTCGATCCCGCTCGGAGGCTTCCCGTCCCAGCCGTCCGTCATGTCGAAGACGTGGCGGCCGGCGATTGTGGCCCCGATCTGGTCCCAGTACGGCCGGGTGTAGTCGTAGGACGTCTGCGACACCTTCACCTCGCCGCTCTCGTCCAGCGGGACGTCACCGCTGGTCAACCAGTCGAACAGCGGTCCGGGCTGGTCATTCTCGTCCGCGATGAAGCCGTCCACCGACACCGAGCTGTACATGACCACCTTGCCCACGGGGCTCTCCTCTGCTTTGGGGTGCCCCCAAATTAGCGTGTCGTGAGCTGTCGCTCTTGTAAGAAATCAATCGGCCGGCAGCGGCCAGCCGTCCAGCACGTGGCCGGGATGTTCGCGCAGGAACCGCCGCCGGACTTCGACGTACCGGGTCGGCGTGAGCCCGGTGAACGCACGGAACTCGTGGCCGAAGTGGGCCTGGTCGAAGTAGCCTGCGCTACTGGCGAGGTCGCCCCAGTCGACCGGTCCGGCGGGGTTGATCGCGAACACGGTGGCGGTGAAGCGGTAGGTGCGGGCCAGCCGCTTCGGCGTGACGCCGATGAGCTCCTTGAACCGCTGTTCCAGATGAGTGCTGCTGACACCGGCTGCCACCCTCAGGTCGCCGATCGCCACCGCCCCGCTGGTCGCCGCGATGACGCTGCTTGTATGGCGGACCAGCCCCAGGCCGGCGGTCTCGCAAAGCCGTCGCATCAACTCCTCCTCGAGCAGCGTCAGCATCTCGTGCGGTCCATCCGCCGTGGCCAGCCGGTCTCGCAGCTCAGCAATGGCGGGCCGGCCCCAAACCTGCTCCAGCGTCACCGGCCGGTCACACAGCTCGGCCGCGGGCATCGGCAGGAACGGCGCCGGCCCCCACGGCTTGAAGTGCACGCCGACGGACCGGGTCCGGGGTGGGTAGCCGAACTCGAACGCGCGGGTGGGCGTGGTGACCACGCAGCCATCGGCGTACTCAACCGTCTCGATATCGGTGCCGGCGCGGATGCGGAACGGCGCCCCGAGGTTGACGATGAGGAACGCCGCCGGACTTGCCGGCAGCGTCAGCCGGGCGTACGGCGGCGCACCCTCCAGGTAGTAGAGGTCGTCGATCAGCCCGTCCAGCGGCGGTCGCGGCACTCGGGACACGTACTCCACGCCCACAGCATCGCCGACGCCCCGCCGGTTTGAGAATCGAAACAGGGATGTGACCTTTCAACTGGTAAGGCAGGGGCAAAGTCTCCCGTCTCAGCCGACCTGTTCCCGTTGGTGCTGTTGTCGGTGGGGCGGCAAGGGATCGTCTCTATCACGGCCTACGCTCGGGGCGACATCACTCCATCGACTCCAGAATGCGGTCGAGTGTCCGGCGCCCCATTCTGCTCATCGTCGGATTACTCTCGACGTAGTACCAGACAACACCCATCGCCTGTTCGAACGCCCATGCCTTGCCGCGCTCCCACTCCAGATCGTCACAGACCAGTGTCCGCCGGAGCACTTCCCGCGGGCCTGGCTGCAGCAGGTGCCAGGCACTGACCAGATCGAGCGCGGGGTCGGCCGGGCCGAAGCCGCCGGTGTCGAGTACGCCGCTGAGCCGGTCTCCTTCGACCAGTACATTGCCGGGAATCAAGTCACCATGGCTCATCACGTCGGCACCCGTGCGTGGCAACTCCCGAAAGTGGCTCCACACCTGGCGCAGCCGGGGCACGTCGAGCAGCCCCTTACTCTCCTCGAAGCACTTCGCCATCCAATCGTCGTGGTGAGCGAGAACGCCGCCACGACTTTCGCCGCTGAAAAGCCGCCCCCGCGTCTCGGCGTCCCGCAGGGCTGCGATGAAGGCCGCAAGGTCCTCGGCAAACGCGTCCGACCCACTCGGGTCGGCATCAAAGGCAACCGTTCCCGGCAGCCATGTCTGGACCGACCACGGCATGGGGTAATCCGCTCCAGGCTTTCCCAAGGCGACGGGTTCTGGGGCGGGGAACCGAGATACCTGTGCCAGCTCCGCGCTCGCCTGGGCTTCCTGTTCCAGAACCGCCAGCGCCTCGGCAGCATCGGTCAGACGCAGTGGGAAACGCGCAGAGAGGTCGTTCCCGATGCGGAAGATGGCGTTGACCGTCCCGGTCGACGGTACGAGTTGGATCGCCTTGCCGCTCCACTGAGGGAACTGGTCTTGGATCAAGGTCGCAACGATTTCGGTGGTCACGTCCACTTGGTCATCGTGCATGGTGATTCTCGCAGACCTTTCCACTAGTCCAATTCGAAACGCCGGAAGCAGACGAGATCAACTGAGACGACAGCCAGTATTCATACGCCAGGGTCCAGATCAACTGAGATTCTCGGCCGCTTGAACGCCTCTCAAAGACGGGTAGTTCAGCCGCGGGCGCCACAAGTTACCGGCGAAGGAAAGATGATGATGGTCTGCGTGTAGGAGACGGACGGCGCAGACCCGCGGGCGGTTCCACGGCCCGCGCCGCGTGATCCAGGGCTCGAGCCAGTGCCGACCGCATGCGCGTCGCCCACGCCGTCCGGCGAGCCCGCCTCACATCGCGAACGACTGGCGCATCCGGCCGCGCGCTGTTCACGTCTTGGCTCACCAACCCGATGGCGATCAGCATCGCCGCGTCAAAGTGCCCATGCATCGTCGTTGCCCTCCGTCCTTTGACTCTCGATCAGTGGAGACCAGTTGGATCCGGCTTGGATGGTGCGTACTGGAGGCCTCCGTTACCGTTAACGTGACCGTTAACGGGACAGAGTCTGGTCTACGCGACGGACTTCGTCAACAGGATTCCGGGACCTGGTCACCGGAGTGATTGACTGGCGCACATCGCCCGACAGTTGCAGGAATGAGCGGAGAGCATGGCCGATCGACGCAAGGATGCAACGGACCGCCGAACAGGTGGGACGCCTGCGGTCACCCGCGTGACGCTGCGGGACGTGGCAAAGATCGCCGGCGTCTCCCACCAGACCGTCTCCCGCGCGATCAACGGCAAGGGGGAGATCGACCCGCAGACCCAGCGTCGCGTGCTGGAGGTCGCACGGGAGCTGCGCTACCGGCCGAGCAGGTTCGGCCGAGGCCTGGCCCGGCCGGACGTCACGAGTGTCGGTGTCATCGTTCCCGACGTGGTCAATCCCTTCTTCCCGGAGTTCATCGCGGGAGTGATCAAAGCCGCGGACAGCCGCGAGTGGCAGGTGGTTGTGGCCAGTACCGAGAATGACCCCTCCCGGGAACCGGCCCTCGTCCGCTCGCTCGGCCAGCAGGTCGACGCGATTGTCGGCTACCTCAGCTATCCCGACGAAGACCTCGACCCGTACGTCGGCGGGGTGCCGCTTGTCATCGTCGACCGCGGACTCGACTCCTCGACATACGGATTGGTCCAGGTGGACACCGCGACCGGAATCCGGGCCGCGGTCCGACATCTCATCGACCGGGGACACCGCAGGATCGCCATGATCGACTGCGATTCGGTGTGCGACCCGGCCGCACGGCGCCGCATCTTCCACGACCTGGCCGGCGAGCATGACCTACCGGTCGACGACAGCTTGATCGTCGTCGGCGACCAGTCCATTGCCGGCGGTGACGCAGCCTTCGTCCGGATGCGCGAGGCAAACCCGGACGCCACCGCAGTGCTCGCCTTCAATGACCTGGTGGCGATCGGCGCGCTCCAGGCGGCTCGCCGCATCGGCGTGCGAGTTCCCGACGATTGTGCGCTCGTCGGCTACGACGGGCTGACCATCGGAGAGCTCATCGATCCGCCGCTGACCACCGTCCATCTCGACAAGCGACGGCTTGGCGAACTCGCCATCGGCCAGGTCGACCGACTCCTGTCCGACGAACTGCCGCCGCCTTCAGTCCTGACACCTCACCTGATCGTGCGCCGCACGACCTGACGACCCCGGCGCCTTCTCCGCAGCAGTCCTGCAGGAGGTGAAACAGCTGACCGATCACCGCGCTGGTGCAGCGCCCTATCTGCCCGGGCGCCGCGCGGGCGCTGCAACCTGGTCAAACACTTCCCGTGCGGTCGAGGAAGTCTCAGTCGATTTGGTCGGTGAGCCAGGCGTCGAGGTGTTGGCGTAGTTCGGCGGGGCGGGAGAGCGGGACGTAGTGGTGGCTGCCTGGGATTGCCCGTGGGGTGTGGGTTCTTGACGGGATAGGTGCTTGCGGCGGTGGCGTGTTCGGGGTTGGCGTAGCTGGACAGTAGGGGTTGTTCGAGCTGAGCCAGGGTGGCAGGCTGAGCGGTGCGGTCGTTGCCTGGCTGAAGAACGCTCAGACGAATCGCAAACGGGAGAGGGCATGAGTGGGAGCGCATTGCTGAAATTGCCCTACGACCAGCGGCGGATCATCGTCGTGACAGACAAGTTGCCCGCCGCAACTGTCTCAACGAGGTCTCCTTGGCTAGAGGTCGTGAAATCGTCGTTCTTCGCCGGTTTGGGTGGTGTAGCCGGTGTTGCGGTCCAGCTCATCGTGGAGGCGCGGCGGAAGATGCAGGAGGCCGGTGAAGAGCTTGTGCCCGTATCTTGGTCGGATGCGGAGGCACTGCGATTCCCAGTAGGACACCCTCGCAAGAATGTTGTGTATATCGGCCACCCGATCGATCCACCTGCCTACATTCCTGTTGCCGACTTCCATCGGTTCCTGTTCGAGCACAAAGTCGCCGAGGCGCAGAGGCTGATTCGCTCCCTCGGTGCGCTGACCGTGGATGTCATACGGGTCGAGGGATGGGACCAGAGCTCGGGACTCGACCTCGGGCTTTCCGTTCCCACCCTGCCGGGCGCTCCGAGTGTCGAGGTAGGCGTGTCCGCGGGCCGCAAGATGAGTACCGGGCGGACCGTTCTGGCCACGATGAAGCTGAAGCCGACCCGGTCCCCGTACATTCCTGATGGACTTGTGTGGCTTCCACATGAGCCGCTGTGGCAAGAGGTCGCCCAAGCGCGCTTGGAGTCCGGTTTGGACTCATTCGTTATCGACGTGCGCTCAACGGACGACTACGGCGTGAACGCTGAACTCAAAGCACTCGTTGCCAAGACAGGCCTGGAGGCTGGCGGCGCGTTCGTCGAGCATCGTGACACGATCTGGCGCCTGCAGGGGACCTTTGCGTCGGTGCCGTCGACCTTCGCACAGTAGTGGCGCAGCGCATGTAGCCCACTCTTGCAATTGCTTTCGGGTGGGCGGCCTCGGCCCAGCCGGCCTGGCGGGCGGAAGCATGTTGACATGGCGCACACTGCGGCGTTGACTCAATGGTGGGGGCGGGGATTTAGAGCCATCGGATCGGGCCGTTCTGCAACGGTGGGGGAGGACATCATTGCGGACATCGCCTCCGCTCGGCTCGATTGACGTCGACGGGGGAAGCGCGATGCTGCCGCGAACCAGGCCGATACTCATGCCGGCCATTCTGATAATGGTCATGGGAATGGTCGTCCTCAACGGGTGCGGCGGCCAGTCGAAAGCTGCCACCACTTTTGGATCCAAATGGGTGGCCGGAGCGAAGGGTCTCAATGCGCCGGCTCGAGACTTCTCCCAGATCAGCGACGACGCACTGCGAAGCCGTGTCGCCGCGAACGTCAACAGAAAGATCTCCGAAGCGCCGGCGGAGCCGCAACTCAAGAAGATGACACCGGAGGTCCGAAACCAGGTCCAGACGGAACTGGCGCGGTTGCGGGCGATCGACGCCTTCAACGATCAGGTCACCAGCTTGCTCGCCAGTCTGGACGAACGGCGGATGAGCATCGCCGCAGCCGCTCGAACAGTCGCCGATGGAGCGGTGCGCCGCGGAAGCCGGCTCATTGACGATGCCCAGGTCCTCGTCCGGAACAACGCCTCCGACATATTGCAGGATGCCGGTTGTGAACTCGCCTGGAGCTACATGACGGACGAGGAGCAGACGCAGACCAACGCCGCAGTCAAGCAAGGGACAGTCCTACCGACGTACGGCGCCTACCTGACCGACTTTCTCGGCAAGAGCGGCAAAGCTCTCGCGGATGCCGTGGCGAGCGCGGGAAGGAGTGCCTATCTCAAGACGTACAACGATCCCGAAATTGTGGACTGGATCAATTACGGTACCGGCCTGGCAGAAAAGGCCGAGGAACTCACGAACGACAAGGCGACAATCCTGACAGGCCCCGACGGCGCCACCTACACTCGGGCACTGTTCTATTTCGCTCGAATCTGTCTGCGCCTCCCTTCATGACCCCACGACCCCGACTCTTGCGCTGGGGAACCACGCCCGCGGGAAGAACCTGGGCGCATCGCCCCATCGCGGCACGGAGGCTCGCTGTCGGCGGCTTGGTAGGGTGCCCAGGTTGTACCGCTTGGAGCGGTTCGGCGAGGCTCAAGGGAGAGGGGCAAGGCGAGCTATGCAAGCGGCCGAGGCCCAGCGTGCGGTGGCTGCGGCCAGGTCGATCGCCTCATCACTCGAACTGCCGGTCGACGACGCGATCGTTCTCAATGACTCGAACAAGCTCACTCTGCGTCTGCTGCCTTGTGACGTCCTGGCCCGGGTGGCACCTGTGGCCCAGCAGGTCGCACTGTTCGAAATTGAGCTCGCTCGACGCCTCGCCGAATCCGGGAGCCCGGTGGCTGCTCTTGAGCCTCGAGTGGACCCGCGTGTCTATGAGCGTGATGGCTTCGTGGTCACGCTGTGGACGTACTACGAACCCGTGACAACTGAAGCGGTCTCGCCAGCCGACTACGCCGATGCGCTCGAGCGGCTGCATGCCGGCACGCGCAAGCTCGATGTCCCGACGCCGCACTTCACAGATCGAGTTGAGAGTGCCCGACAACTCGTGGCAAGCCGCGACCGCACCCCAGCGCTCGCCGACGCGGACCGGGAGCTTCTCGGTAACACGCTACGACGTCTGAGTCGAGCGATCGCCGAGCGCCGCCCCGCCGAGCAGTTGCTGCACGGCGAGCCGCATCCGGGCAACGTGCTCAACACCAAGGACGGGCTGCTGTTCATTGATCTTGAGACGGGTTGCCGTGGGCCGGTCGAATTCGACCTCGCCCATGCGCCCGAAGAGGTCAGCGAGCACTATCCAGGTGTCGATCAAGACCTGCTCCGCGACTGCCGGATCCTGGTGCTGGCGATGATCACGACGTGGCGCTGGGACCGAGGCGACCAACTCCCCAACGGGCGCCAACTGGGCACAGAATGGCTAGACCAGATCCGAGCGGCGCTCGATCGCAAGGCGGACACCCACAGCTGATCCCGGGACGCCGACCCCTGACCCTCGCCGTGATTTCCGACACGAACGATTTCCGATTTGCCGGTTTCAACCCGGTGGCCGAGGGTACGTTGGCGGCGGAGAAAGACGGAGGACTGGAAAAGACTCGGGGACTGAACTGGGAGGGAACCCTTGTCAACGCAGTATCCGTCGGCTACAGCTGCCGACGACCGGCAGTCCATGCTGCCCGCTGATGGGCCGCCCGTTTCGTTCGAGGAGCTGCCTTCTCGAGACGGATAGCGAAGCCCGATGGATGCATACGCCCTGCAGCGCAGCTGGGACCAGGTGACGAAGCATGGAGAACAGGTAGCTCTGTACTTCTACTCGCATCTGTTCGTGTCCCATCCCGAGGTGCGATCGATGTTCCCGCTCGCCATGTCGAACCAGCGGGACAAGTTCGTCAGCGCACTCGGCCGGATCGTCAGCCACGCCGACCAGATCGAGAACGATGCGGCCTTCCTGCAACACCTCGGCCGCGACCACCGCAAGTACGCCGTCGTTGCGGAGCACTACAACGCGGTCGGCGCCTCGCTGTGCGCAACCTTGAAGCACTTCCTGGGGTCCGAGTGGGACGAGGACCTCGCCATGCAGTGGACGGCGGCTTACCAGGTGGTCGCGCGGATCATGGTCGAGGCCGCGGAGATGTCCTCGGAGTCCAGCCCTGACTGGTGGGACGCCGATGTGGTCTCGGTCGAGCGGCGGACCATGGACCTCACCCTGCTGACGGTCCGGCCCAGGCGCGCGTTCCAGTTCCTCCCCGGCCAGTCGGTGTCCATGGAGATCCCGCAACGCCCCCGGCTGTGGCGGTACTTCAGCCCGGCCAACGCCCCGCGCCGGGACGGCTCGATCGACCTGCACGTGCAACAGATCGACGGCGGTCAGGTGAGCCCGACGGTGGTGCGGTCCCTGAAGGTCGGCGACACCGTGAAGCTGGGGGCGCCGGTCGGCGAGCGGCTGACCCGGCGGGAGGGCGACGCGAGGGACCTGCTGATGGTCGCCGGGGGAACCGGTCTGGCCCCGCTCCTCGCGGTCCTCGAGCAGATCGACCTCGAGTGGCAACGGTCGCGTACCGCCCCCGGGGTCCATCTGCTCCACGGGGTCCGGATGGCCTGGCACCTCTACGACCGCCCCCGGCTGCGAGAACTGGCCCAGAAGCGGCCATGGTTCGACTACACGGAGGTCGTGTCGGACGACCCGTCCTATCCCGGGACGCGCGGGAAGGTCGGCACGGTCGCGGCCCGGCAGGTGCTGGACGGGCGTACGGCGATGGTGTGCGGCGGCCCGCAGATGGTCGCGCACACGCTGGAGCGGCTGGCCGCCGCCGGCATGCAGCCCGAGCACATCAAGTACGAGAACTTCTACTACGTAGCCGCGGACGCTCACACGGCCCAGCCGGCGCTGACCAGGTCAGGAGACAAGAAGTGACGAACAACAACCACCGCCGCGACTCTCCGCACTACCGGACTCCCGAATCGATCCGGGACGAGACGTTCCAGCGTCGGATGCTGGGCCTCGAAGCGGACAAGGTGTATGAGTACCTCGACCTTCTGGCTGACCAGGTGCAGACCATGGAGACAGAGCTCAGTGAGAGCCGGGCCCAGAACGAACGACTCCAGGCGGAACTGCGGCGCGTGCAGGCGGAGCTGGACGACTACGAGCAGATCGGCGACCGCGTGAACGAACAGGTCGTCCAGCTGTTCAGCCAAGCCCAGCTCGTGGCCGAGGAGATGGTCCAGGACGTCAGCCGAGACGCCCGCGAGCGCATCGGCCAGGCGCGCGCACACGAGCGACGGATTGTCGAGGAGGCCATGGGCACGGCTGGGCAGCAGGTTCGTTCGTACGCACGGTCGGCCCAGGCGCAGATGCAGTCGATCATGGAGTCGTTCGCCACCGAGGTCGACCGGCTCGGGAGCACGCCGCTGTCCGGCCAGTCGGGTTCCGCGGCGCCCGACCAGATCGACCCGTTGTTCGACGAACTGAGCGACCGGCAACTCCGCTACCGGAACGGGAGCGGTCCGGAGTCTCCGGGCTTGGACTGACCGGTGCGAACTCTTCTGAGACCCGCTCGGGCAGAGGACGACAGAGCGGGGGCCCTCGCGCGGCTGTCGGGCAGGCGGATGACCTGTCGTAGCCGCGGCTCTCGCCGTCCCTCCCCGAGGGAGTGACATGAAGACGCGACACCAAGAAGGCTGCCCTGCCCACACCGTCCCGGCCGACCCGCCGGCGACCCAGGATCGCCGGCTTCTGACCGTCCCGCTCGCAGTCGCCGGGCTGGCCGTGCCCGGTGCCGCCGTCGGCCTGCTCGAACTTGGTTGGAACGCGCCGACCAGCCGCCCGACCGTCGTAGCGATCGTCCTGAGCCTGGCGATCCTCTTCCTGGGCGTTCGGATCTGCGTCCGCCAACTCGCGGCGGTCCACGCCGAAGAACATGTGCTCCTTGTCCAAGACTGGCGACGGGGCAAGGCGCGACGGACCGTCCGTCCGGGGTCACCAGGTCCCGGGAGAGTTCGGGCGAGGGCGACGCCCGGACCCCTGGTGAGCCGGCCTGACCACGAGCGAAGCCCCGGGAGCGCCGACATCGAGATGGTTCGGGCCGCCGCCGAGGAGTTCCTCGAGCTCTTTCATGCTGAGAACCCGCAGGCGGGGCCGATGGGGCCGCGGGTTGCCGCGGTGATGCGCGAGATCGACATGACCGGGACCTACTGGCACACCGCCGAGGAGCTGACCTTCGGCGCCCGCGTGGCCTGGCGCAACAACGCACGGTGCATCGGCCGGCTGTACTGGCGCAGCCTGCAGGTGCGCGACCTGAGGACTGTCTCCGACGCCGGCGCTGTCGCCGGGCACTGCTTCGAGCACCTGCGCGAGGCTCACAACGGCGGGAAGCTCCGCCCGATGATCAGCGTGTTCGCTCCCGAGACCCCGCTCCGGCCTGCCCCCAGGATCTGGAACGAGCAACTCATCCGGTACGCCGGGTACGAGCAGCCGGACGGGCGTGTCCTCGGAGACCCCCGCTACCGAACTTTCACCAGCGAACTGATCCGGCGCGGGTGGCGGCCGCCCGAACTCCCGGGACCTTTCGACGTGCTCCCGCTCGTCGTGGAGACCGTCGAGGAGGGACCGCGGATGTTCCAGCTCCCCGGACAAGCGGTACACGAGGTCCCGCTCGAGCACCCCGAGCTGGCCTGGTTCGCCGACTTGGGCATGCGGTGGCACGCGGTCCCGGTGATCAGCAACAACCGGCTGGACATCGGCGGTGTCTCCTACCCGGCTGCACCCTTCAACGGATGGTACATGGGCACGGAGATCGGGGCCCGCAACCTGGGCGACAGCGACCGCTACGCCCTGGTCCCGGAGGTTGCGGCACGGATGGGGTTGGACACCTCGGACGAGGCGACCCTGTGGCGGGACCAGGCCTTGGTCGAGATCAACCGTGCGGTACTGCACTCGTTCCGTGTGAACGGGGTGACCATCACCGACCACCACACCGAGTCCCGCAGGTTCCTCATCCACCTGGAGAGGGAGGAGCGGGCAGGTCGCCGTTGCCCTGCCGACTGGAGCTGGATCGTGCCGCCGATGTCCGGCTCGCAGACCCCGGTCTTCCACCGCTATTACGACGTCGAGCACCGAGTGCCGAACTTCTTCGCCGACGACGACGCCACCCGCAGGGCGCTCGAGGGCGGTCCGCCCGCCTTCCGCTGATACACCGAGGCGGGCGTGGAACGACAAGGTGGTGTGCCCCTCGAGGAACCGGCTCGACTCCTGTTGAGGGTTTCTCAGCTCACCTCCAACCGTGCTCGAGATCCGACCTTTGGCCTGTGCGGGCCGACTCGGCTTAGCCGCACGCGCGTCTAGGCTTCTGGTTCATGAGACTGACCGACCAGATTTGGCTCGTCGGCAGCGGTGCGGGCGGGTTCTCCATGACGCAAGCCCGCGACTGTCACGTCTACCTGGTGGTCGACGGGGGCGACGCCGTGCTCATCGACGCGGGCGCCGGTGTGGACGTGGATCCGATCCTCAGGCAGATCGATCGCTGTGGTGTGCCGCGATCGCCCGTCGGCCGCATCGTCCTGACACACGCACATGCCGACCATTCGGGCGGAGCCGCGGCGCTTTCCAAGGCGCTCAACGCGCGGGTCATGGCCTCACCGGAGGTTGCGTCGTACTTGCGCGATGGTGACGAGCGGGCGGCGAGTTTCGACCGGATGAAGGGTCCAGGTGGCTACCCCGACGAGTACAGTTTCCGCGCGTGCTCCGTGGACGCGGAGCTGACAGACGGCCAACGCCTTACCGTCGGTGCTCTGGAGCTCGAGGTGCTCTCCACCCCAGGCCACAGCAGCGGTCACCTGTCCTACGCATTGCACCGGCCCGGTGGTGTCGACTTGTTCAGCGGCGACGCAGCCTTCGCCAATGGACGGGTCCTGCTCCAAGACATCTGGGATTGCTCGATCGCTGACTCAACCCGCACTGTTCGGCGGCTTGCCGAGCTGAAGCCCGATGGGTTGTTCCCGGGTCATGGCACCGTCGCGATCACCCTGGGCCGGCATCACCTCTATTCGGCCATGGAAGAGATCTCGGCAGGTCTCCCACCGCGGCAACTCACGTTCTAGCCGGCACCGACCGGAGCCAGTCAGAGACCCCGTGTGATTGACACTTCAGAGCAGCAGGGGTCTACTGCGAACGGGGGTGGGTGAGATGACCGGACTTGTGCGAGAGATTCGGTTTTACGACGGCGGGTCATCGAATGGTGTTGAACCACCGAACAGGCTCGTCGGACCCGAGATCAAGCTGAAGCGATTCATTGCGCCGAAGGTCACGTGGTGGACTCGGCTGCTCCGGTTGAGCCGCGAGACAGAGACATTCCTGTTGGAACGCAGGATCGGATACGAGGCACGGTCGGCGGACGGGTCAGCGCTGCGGATCCTGGTGCCGAGTGACGACGACTTCGGCCGTGACCCAGTCGCTCGGTTCCGGTCGGACCTGACCTCCGTTCCGAACGTCTTCACCTGGCTGATCCCGCGCACCGGCCAGCACCTGCCCGCCGCGATCGTCCACGATGGGCTGATCTATGACCCCGGTGAGCCGGCGTCGTACTCCGCCACCAAGGTGTGGCCTGATGGCCACTCCGAGAGTGTCGACGTGTCGCGGATCGAGGCGGACCGGATCTTTCGCGATGCGATGTTCGACCTCGGCGTGAGCTGGGTTCGGCGCTGGCTGATGTGGTCCGCGGTCAGCCTCGCGACCGTTGCCTCCGGTGCCAGCGATGTCGCTCCCTCGGGGCAGACGGCCGGCCGCGCGGCGGTACTCGGGGAACGCTCGCAGGCAGACACGCTGCGCAATCTCTATTATCGGGTGGTCGTTTTCGGAACCCTCGCCTTGATCACCGCTATCGGATTGCTCGCCTTCGTCGACATCTTCGACTGGTGGAACGTTCTTCCGTGGATGGGTGCAGCGGACACCGGCCGGGAACTCTTGCTCGGCGGCCTTTTCGCGTTCTTGATTCCCACCGGGTTGTCCTTCTTCTGGTGGAAACTCTGGCCCGCGGGCATCATCGTCGGGGTCTCGCTCGCGGTCTTCATTTATCCGACGCTGCTCCTGCTCGCCCTCACCGCCGGATTCGCGGTCCTCGACTACGCGACCCGGAACCGCACCACGCCGGTGCTCCCGGCCACCGCAGTACATGGCCCTGCGGAGCAACTCCACTGAGGCTGTTCCGGTGCGATCGCCTCCCGATCGGCCGGCCAGGACTGGACCTGACCACCTGATTTCGTGCAATCATCGATTGATGGACGTTGCGTCGATCAACGAGTTGACTACCGACCTGCTTGCCAAGGCAGCGGCTGCCGAGAGCGGGCGCAGTTCGGTGACGGTCTACAGCAGGCCCGGTGCCCGCCTCCGGCAAACGCTGATGGCACTGGCCGCGGATCGGGTGATGGGCGAGCACAAGAGCCCGGGGGACGCCTCACTGCTCTGCCTGCAGGGCCGCGTCCTGGTGCATGCCGGTGACGCGGAGGTCGAGCTCGGTCCGGGTGGCATGGTCGCGGTACCGCCCCAACGTCACGACGTCGAAGCCCTGGAACCGTCCGTCCTCCTACTGACTGTCGCCTTGCACTGACGTACGTCGGCACTTCCGCAAGGGGCTGAGCAGCTCAGTTGGGCTGGTGATGATCGCCAGCGTGGGTTGGTACTGCCGTTCTGTCAGTTGTGGATGGGGGTGGCGCGGCAGTGGTGGGTGCTGAGGAGTTTGCGGCGGCGGGGGGATGGTGGGCAGAAGAAGAGGGCGAGGGCGGTGGTGAGGGCTGCTGCTAGGAGGGTTGTGGGGTAGCCGGTTCGGTGGATTGTCAGGCCGGCGGCGGTAGGGCCGGCGATTGTGCCGATGGTGAGGGCGGTGTTGATCGCGGCGAGTCCGGCGGAAGGGCGCGCGGCGAAGACGTCGGCGCTCCAGATGCCTTGGGTCGCGACGACCGCGCTGTAGGCGGCGCCGAACAGGGCTGCGGCCAGCAGGACCAGCACGAGCTGCCGGGATCCGACGGCTATCAGCGCCAAGGCGGCGGTGAGCAGTGCGCAGGCGCCGAGGTAGCTGTTCCGCAGACCGATGCGGTTGACTGCCGATCCGCTCAACGAGGCGGCGATGCTGGCGACACCACAGAGCGCGTAGGCGGTCCTCGCCTGGCCGGCTGTCAGGCCGGATGCACGCAGCGCCTCGACGCTGAACGTCCACCACACCGCGCTCCCGGCACCGACCAGTACTGACGACAGCAGCAGCGGCCGTGACCTCGGGCAGACGAACCAGGTCCAACTCAACTGCGGGAGATTTGAGCGGCCCGTGGTTTGACCTCGTCGCGGTGCGCACAGGGTCGCGAGGATCCCCGCGCAGACGGCCAGCCCGACGAAGACCAGCCAGGCGAACCGCCAGTCGTCACCGAAGCCGATCGCGACCGGCCCGGCCACCGCGACACCCCACCCGGTCCCCGAGCTGATCGTCGACCAGGCCAGCGCACGCCGTGCCGGGGAGACCTGGTGGGCGACGATGTCGGCGTACGGCGGAAACGCAAGGCCGGCCGCCGCGCCCGCGACGAACACGCCGGCCGCGGCACCGGCCGACGTACCGGCCGTCGCGACAACCGCCATCCCGCCTGCCGCGAGCACCGCGGCGAGTCCGATCGGCCAGCGCGGTCCCAGCCGGGCGGTCATCCAGACGACGGCCGTGTTGGCGACCAGGTAGGACGCGTACGCCGATGACGCGATCAGCCCGGCCGCATGAGAGCTGATCCCGAGCTCCGACTGCATCTCGGGCAGCAGCAACCCGTACCCGTACCGCGCAAAGCCGAAGGTCACCGCGATCATCGCCACACCGGGCAGCACCGACCGCACGAGCGCCGGCGTGTCCACACTCACATCAGGCTCACGCATCGTCCTGCGCTGGTACCCACATCACCGAATCTGATTCAGCGCGTGTCAGTACTCCTCTGGAACGGCAGGCCTGGCGCCGAGGGGTGGAGGGGACTCAAGACGCCAGGCCCGCCGGTCTGGGGGTGGGAGACGGCGCCAGCAGGTACCACGCGGCGCTGTCCGGGGGGAGTTTGTCGCCCGCCTCTTGGTGACTGGCGAGCAGTAGTTCGCCATCGACCGGTACGGCGACCACTCGGGCTGAGCAGTTGACGACACAGCAGAAGCCGTCGCCACGGGTGAAGGCAAGCACGCCGGGTTCGGTGGGCAGCCAGCTGAAGTTGCTCGAGGCAAGTGCCGGCACCCGTCGGCGCAACGCGAGCGCTTCGCGGTACAGGTGCAGCATCGACTCGCCGGAGCTCAGTTGCCGGTCCACTGCGTGGTCGGCGAACCAGTCCGGCTGCGGAAGCCACGCATCACCGGCCGAGAACCCGAAGGCGTGCCGCCCCTCGGCCCACGGCAGCGGGACCCGGCAACCGTCCCGGCCACGCCGTACGCCGTTGCTGCGATGGAACATGGGGTCGACCAAAACCTCCGATGGGAGATCGGTGACCTCGGGCAGGCCGAGTTCCTCGCCTTGATAGAGGTACGACGCACCCGGCAGCGCGAGCATCAGCAAGGCACTCGCCCGCGCCCGACTGGCGCCGAGATCGACGTCTCCGGCCTCCATACCCGGAGCACCACCGGCGTACCGGGTGACCGATCGAGGCATGTCGTGGTTGTTCAGCACCCACGCGACCGAGGAGCCGCAGTCGTGAATCGTCCCCAGTCCTCGATCCACGACGTCGTACAAGACCTGGTCGTTCCACTCGGCGCGCAGGAACTCGAAGTAGAAGGTCTGGTGCAGTTCGTCCGGTCGCTGGTAGAGGGCGAGCTGCTCCGCGTCCAGTACGCCGACCTCGCCGATCAGCACGCGTTCGCGGCCCGTCATGACGCTGTAGCCCTCGGCGATTCGCCGCCAGCGGCGCCACACCTCGTGCACCTCGGGCTGGTTCCAGGCGTGCGGGTTGAGCGGGTCCCCGGTGAGCTCGTCGTCCATCGCGTACTCGTGGTCGGGCAAGCCTTCGGCCTTGTGCAGGCCGTGCGCCACGTCGATCCGGACGCCGTCCACGCCGCGCTCGAGCCAGAAACGCAGTACCTGCTCGAAGTAGGCCGTGACGTCCGGGTGCCGCCAGTTGAAGTCGGCCTGCTCCGGCGCGAAACCGTGCAGGTACCACTGGCCGTCTGGGACTCGCTGCCAGGCGGACCCGCCGAAGATGGACCGCCAGTTGTTCGGCGGCTCGTCGCCCTGACCGTCGGCGAAGTGGAACCGGGCCCGCTCCGGGCTGCCGGGGCCGGCCGCGAGGGCCGCGGCGAACCAGGGATGCGCGGTCGAGCAGTGGTTCGGGACGATGTCGATCAGGACCTTGAGGTCGAGGCGATGGGCGTCGTGGACGAGGCGGTCGAAGCTCTCGAGCGTTCCGTAGTCCGGGTCCACCGCGAGGTAGTCGGAGACGTCGTACCCGTGATCGTGCTGCGGCGAGGGGTAGAACGGGTTGAGCCAGAGGCCGTCCACCCCGAGGCTGCGCAGATACGGCAGCTTCTCGCGTACCCCGGCCAGATCACCGACCCCATCGCCGTCGGCGTCATGGAAACTGCGCACGTACACCTGATAGATGACCGCGTGGCGCCACCAGTCGGCTCCCTGCTGGGTGCGTCCGGTGGTGAACATCGCAATCGGTCCCTTGCTGCGGGGGGGTTCGTGATCCTGCAGCTACCATCCCGCGGTGGGAGCGCTCACGTCTGCACCGTCAGCGCCCAGACCGACTACCTGCTAGCCGGAAGTCCGGCGTCTCGCTGACGGGGAGTCAACGGGTCTCGAGGTAGGTGATCACGGCAAGTACCCGCCGGTGGTCGTCCCCGGTCTCGGGCAGGGCCAGCTTGGCCAGAATGTGGCGGACATGCTTCTCCACCGTCGCCTCGGTGACCCACAGGCGCCGGGCGATACCGGCGTTCGACCGTCCCTCGGCCATCAGTGCGAGTACTTCGCGCTCGCGCGGGCTGAGCTCGGCCAGCGGATCGTTGTGCCTGCGGGCGCTCACGAGCTCCTGCACCAGAGCCGGGTCCATCACCGAGCCACCTCGGACGATCCGGCCGAGCGTCTCGATGAAGTCGCCCACATCCGTCACCCGGCTCTTCAGCAGGTAGCCGATCCGCTGGCCGGACGCCAGCAGCTCCATCGCGTGCTCGACCTCCGCGTGAGCTGACAGCACGAGGATGCCGGTCCCCGGAAACTCGCGGCGAATCTCGCGGGCGGCGTCGAGGCCTTCGGTGCTGTTCGTCGGCGGCATCCGGATGTCCACGACCACCAGGTCAGGCGTCAGCTCACGCACCAGCGGGAGGATCCACGCGCTGTCACCGGTCTGCCCGACGACCTCGAACCCGGACCGCTGGAGCAGGCTGGCCAGTCCCTCGCGCAGGAGTACGTCGTCCTCGGCCAGCACGACACGGGTGCGAGCCGCACCGCCGTCTGTGGACGAGTCGATCGTCATCCTTCCAAGGTAGCGTCGAGAATCCGCCGGATGGCGGCTGCCGACAACTCCGATTTGGACAGGTACGCCGCGACCGGGGCACTTCCGACCAACTCCGCGACGTCTTCCTCGGCATGCGTCGAGATCAGGATCACCTTCGTCCGGTCCAGGCTCGTCTCGCGCTGGAGCCGCCGGGCGAGGTCGAAGCCGCTCTCGTCGCCGAGATCCACATCGACGAGTACGACGTCCGGCTCGGCGTCCGCCACCTCTCGCAAGGCCTGCCCGATCGTGGAGGCGACACCGACCACGGAGACCCCGTCGCGTTCGAGCAGGGTCTGGGCAGCCTCGAGGAAGTGAGTGCTGTCGTCAACGATGAAGCAGCGCAACGCCATGGCACCAGGATCACGCGGGCGGTGACCCCGCGCATTCCGGCTAACCCGACCTTTCTGACTACGCAGAGTGGCGGTCACAGCCTCCACGAGTTTGTTCACCGCAGGCCCTGACGCCCGCGGCATCTAATCCTCACGAGCCGCGGCCGGTCCAGGGGGTGCTCGAGCAGGTGTGAGCTACCGGCGGAGGTCGAGGCGCATCAGGATCCGTGGGTGGCCGGCCAGGACCGAGGTGGTGTCGGCGGCCTTGGTGAAGCCGGCTCGCTCGAAGTTCTTGCGGATCCCGGCGTACGCCATCGTCAGGTCGACCTTGGCGTCGCCGTTGTCCAGCGGGTACGCCTCGACCGCCGGCGCGCCGTGGTCGCGGGCGAACTCGACGGCACCGGCGATCAGGGCGTGCGAGATGCCCTGCTTGCGGTGACCCGGGCGGACGCGGACGCACCACAGCGACCAGACCGGCAGATCATCGAGCTGCGGGATCTTGCGGTTGCGGGCGAAGGAGGTCTCCGAGCGTGGTGCGACCGCGGCCCAGCCGACCGGCTCGTCGCCGTCATAGGCGAGGATGCCGGGCGCGGGCTCGGCGCGGCACAGCTCGGCGACGTACTCACCGCGCGCCGGGCCGCGCAGCTCGTTGTTGAGTTTGGACGGGATCCGGTAGCTCAGACACCAGCAGACGTTCGAGTTGGGCGACTTCGGGCCGAGCACGGCCCGAACATCCTCGAACACCGACGCCGGACGAACCTCGATGGTCATGCCACCACCATGTCAGACACGGATAGGGCCGAAAGGCGCGGGTGTCAGGCGTCTGAGCGGAGGGTTCTCGTGCAAGCGGCGGCGGCATCGAGGGATCTCTCGTCGGCCCAGGACCACCTGGGCTGAGGGGTCGCCGTACCTGCGTGTCCAGCATCGGACATGGCCGCGACGCTGTCGTCGTACCTGGCTTAGATTTGTTGCTCATGGCCATGTTCGACCTTTCCCTGGACAAGCTCCGTGAGTACCGGCCCGAGGTGGCCGCGCCCGCCGACCTTGCCGACTTCTGGCGCCGTTCCCTCGAGAAGGCGCGTACCGACGACCTGTCCGCCACCTTCACCCCGATCGACAACAAGCTCAGCGTCATCGACACCTACGACGTGACATTCGCGGGCTTCGGCGGTGCACCGATCAAGGGCTGGCTGCACGTGCCGGCCGGTGCGACCGGGCCGCTGCCGACCGTCGTGCAGTACTTCGGCTACTCCGGTGGCCGCGGCTTCCCGCACACCGGGAACCTGTGGGCGCAGGCCGGCTACGCCCACTTCCAGATGGACACCCGCGGCCAGGGCTACAGCGGCGGGAACCCGGGCGCCACGCCCGACGACACCGCGTACGCCGGTCTCAACCACGCGCCGGGCTTCATGACCGCCGGCATCACCGATCCGGAGACCTACTACTACCGCCGGGTGTACGTCGACGCCGTCCGGGCTCTCGAGGCCGCGCGGACGTCGGAGTTCGTCGACCCGGACCGGATCATCGTCACGGGCGGCAGCCAGGGCGGCGGTATCTCGATCGCGGCGGCCGGGCTGGCGGGCCTGGCCGGGATCAAGCTGGTCGGCTGCGCCCCCGACGTACCGTTCCTGTGCCACTTCGAGCGGGCGGTGCAGATCACCGACAAGGACCCGTACGGCGAGATCACCCGGTACCTGAAGGGTTTCCGGGACCAGGTCGAGACGGCGTACCGGACCTTGAGCTACTTCGACGGGGTCAACCTGGGCCGCCTGGCCACCGCGCCGACGCTGTTCTCGGTGGCGCTGATGGACGCCGTCTGCCCGCCGTCTACGGTCTTCGCCGCCTACAACGCGTACGGCACCGCGTCGGGCGCCGAGGTCGCCAAGGACATCAAGGTCTACTCCCACAACGAGCACGAGGGCGGTCAGACCTACCAGCAGGACGCCCAGCTCGACTGGTTCGCGAGCGTCTTCGGTACGGCGTCCTGACCGGCTGAAAAAAGTCATCGCTCGACCGATGAGTTCTGACCGGCGCTGTCGTTTCACCTGACAACAGCGTCGGTCAGACTGTGACCGACCCGAACCTTGGGAGGCCGCAATGGACTACAAACTCGAACTCGTCGTCGTGCCGGTGTCGGACGTGGACCGGGCGAAGAAGTTCTACACCGAGCAACTCGGCTTCCGGGAGGACGTCGACCACAGCGCCGGTGAGTCCTTCCGGGTGGTGCAGCTGACGCCGCCGGGTTCGGCCTGCTCGATCACGATCGGAACCGGCCTGACCACGGCGGCGCCCGGCACGTACCAGGCCACGCACCTGGTCGTGACCGACATCCAGGCCGCCCGGGCCGAGCTGGTCGAGCGCGGTGTCGAGGTGAGCGATCCGTTCCACTTCACCGCCGAAGGACAGCAGCCGGGCCTGGACCCGAACCGGGCCGACTACGGCACGTTCGCGACCTTCCAGGACCCGGACGGCAACGGCTGGATCCTCCAGGAGGTCCGCAACACCAACCCCGACCGCCTGTGAGGAGGCTGGAGGAGGCGGCGTTCGCGGGGGACGAGGGCGCGTTCGCCGAGCTTGCCGGGCGGCACCGGCGGGAGCTGCACGTGCACTGTTACCGGATGCTGGCGTCCTTCGACGATGCGGAGGACGCAGTCCAGGAGACGCTGCTGCGGGCCTGGCGCGGCCGGGACGGGTACGACGGCCGGACGTTCTTCCGGGCGTGGCTCTACCGGATCGCGACCAACGTCTGCCTGGACACGGCCCGGCGGCACGCCAGGCGGCAGGCCGCGTCACCGGGGGAGATGGTGTGGCTGCAGCCGTACCCGGACCGGTTGCTGGACGAGATCGCGCCGGCCACCGACCAGCCCGACGCGGTGATCGTGGATCGGGAGACCATCGAGCTTGCCTTCCTGGTCGCGATGCAGTCGCTGCCACCGCGGCAGCGGGCAGCCCTGATCGCACGAGACGTGCTCGGCTGGTCGGCCAACGACACGGCCGAGCTGCTCGAGACGAGCGTCGCGGCGGCGAACAGTGCGCTGCAGCGCGCCCGGACGACGATGCAGCAGCGCTTGCCGGCTCGGCGTACCGACTGGAGTGCGCCGCGGCCGACCGCCGAGGAGCGGGAGCTGCTGGATCGGTTCATCGACGCGCACGAGCGGTGCGACGCGGCCGGGGCGATCGCGATCGCGGCCGAGGACATCCGGATCTCGATGCCGCCGGACCAGCTCTCCTTCGCCGGGCTCGACGGGCTGCGGCCGCTGCTGGAGCGGGCGTTCGGGCCGGACCGGGAGGGCGACTGGCGGCTGGTGCCGACCTCGGCCAACCGGCTGCCGGCCGCGGCCAGCTACCTGCGCCGCCCGGGCGACACGGTGTTCCGCGCCTTCAAGCTCGACGTACTGCGGATCGACGACGGTGCGATCGCGGAAATCACGACTTTCGGCTACTCGCGGTTCCCGGCGTTCGGGCTTCCCGCGCAGCTCTGACTAGTCTGGAGACATGCTGGGACTGCCGACGGGGATCAGGGCCTGCTTGTTCGATCTGGACGGTGTGCTGACGAACACGGCCGCCGTGCACGCCGCCGCGTGGAAGGAGATGTTCGACGAGTTCCTGCGCGCGTACTCGGCGCGGCACGGCATTCCGTTCCAGCCGTTCGACGCCCGGGACGAGTACGACGCCCACGTCGACGGCAAGCCCCGGGTCGACGGTGTCCGGGACTTCCTGGCGTCGCGCGGGATCACGCTGCCCGAGGGCACGCCCGCCGATCCACCGGACGCGATGACGGTCAACGGCCTCGGGAACCGCAAGAACGAGGCCGTCCAGCACCGCATCCGGACCGAAGGCGTGCAGGTGTTCGAGGGCTCCCGGCGCTATCTGCAGGCCGCCGAGCAGGCCGGACTCCGGCGGGCTGTGGTCTCGTCGAGCGCCAACACCCGCGAGGTCCTGGACGTCACCGGACTGGCGCGGTACGTCGAGGAAGTGGTCGACGGAGTGACCATCCGGACCGACGGGCTGCTCGGCAAACCGGCGCCGGACACCTTCCTCACGGCGGCGCGGCGGTTCGGCGTCGATCCGGTCGAAGCGGCCGTGTTCGAGGACGCGCTGGCCGGTGTGGCGGCTGGGCGGGCCGGCGCCTTCGGGCTGGTGGTCGGTGTCGATCGGGTCGGCCAGGCCGAGGACCTCAAGGCACACGGCGCGGACATCGTCGTACGCGACCTGGCGGAACTTCTGGAGGGCCGATGATCGACCGCGGGCACCACCCGATCGAGCCGTGGCGGTTGCGGGAGACCCGGCTCGCGCTCGACAAGCTGGCCCAGTCGGAGTCGCTGTTCGCGCTGTCGAACGGTCACATCGGGCTGCGCGGCAACCTCGACGAGGGCGAGCCGTACGCGATCCCGGGCACCTACCTGAACTCCTTCTACGAGCAGCGTCCGCTCCCGTACGCCGAGGCCGGCTACGGCTATCCAGAGTCCGGCCAGACGCTGGTCGACGTCACCAACGGCAAGTTGATCCGGCTGCTGGTGGACGACTCGCCGTTCGACATCCGGTACGGCTACCTGAGCCGGCACGAGCGCTCGCTCGACTTCCGCACCGGCATCCTGGAGCGCGACGTGGACTGGACGTCGCCGGGCGGCAAGCGGATCCACGTCCGCAGCCGCCGGATGGTGTCGCTGACCCAGCGAGCGGTCGCCGCGATCGAGTACGTCGTCGAGCCGATCGACCAGCCGGCCCGGTTCGTGATCCAGTCCGAGCTGGTCGCGAACGAGACGCAGCCGAAGCTGTCCGACGACCCACGCGTCGCGGCGGTGCTCGACAACCCGCTGAAGCCGGTCAGCCACGACGGCGGTGAGAACGGCGTCGTGCTGATCCACCGGACCACCCGCAGCCGGCAGCTGATGGCCGCCGCGATGGCACACGAGGTCGACACCTCGGTGCGCTACGCGATGGACCTCGACGTCCGCGAGAACTGGGCGCGTTCCACGGTGATCTGCCAGCTGCAGCCGGGGGAGACCCTGCGAGTGGTGAAGTACCTGAGCTACGGCTGGTCGAGTCTGCGGACGGAGACCGCGATCCGGGACCAGGTCGCGGCCGCGCTGTCGAGTGCGCGCTTCTCCGGCTGGGACGGGCTGACCGCGCAACAGGCCGAGTTCCTGGACGACTTCTGGGACGGCGCCGACGTCGAGGTGCAAGGTCATCCCGAGCTGCAGCAGGCGGTCCGGTTCGCGCTGTTCCACGTGTTGCAGGCCGGTGCGCGGGCCGAGCGCCGGGCGATCCCGTCGAAGGGGCTGACCGGCGCCGGGTACGACGGTCACACGTTCTGGGACACCGAGGGGTTCGTCCTGCCCGTGCTGAACTACACGATGCCCGGCGCCGCTGCTGATGCGCTGCGGTGGAGGCACTCGACGCTCGACCAGGCCAAGGAACGTGCCGCCGTACTGGGCCTGCGTGGAGCCGCGTTCCCGTGGCGGACGATCCGTGGGCAGGAGTGCTCCGGTTACTGGCCGGCCGGTACGGCGGCCTTCCACATCAACGCGGACATCGCCGAGGCGGTGATGAGGTATCACACCGCGACCGGGGACGAGGAATTCCTCGAGGAGGTCGGACTGGAGTTGCTGGTGGAGACGGCCCGGCTGTGGATGTCGCTGGGCCACCACGACCGGCACGGGCACTGGCACCTCCCGGGCGTGACCGGGCCGGACGAGTACAGCGCTGTTGCCGACGACAACGTTTTCACCAACCTGATGGCCGCCCGGAACCTGCGGGCCGCGGCGGCGATCGCCGTACGGCATCCGGCCAAGGCCCGCGAGGTCGGCGTCGACCGCGAGGAGGAAGCGGCCTGGCGGGACGCGGCCGCCGCCGTGCACGTGCCGTACGACGAGGAGCTCGGCGTCCATCCGCAGTCCGAGGGCTTCACCGGGTACGCCGAGTGGGACTTCGAGGCGTACAAGGACAAGTACCCGCTCATGCTGCATGCGCCGTACTTCCAGCTGTATCGCAAGCAGGTGATCAAGCAGGCCGACCTGATGCTCGCGACGTACTGGTGCGGTGACGCGTTCACGCCGGAGGAGAAGGCGCGCAACTTCGACTACTACGAGCGGCTGACGGTGCGCGACTCGTCGCTGTCCGCCTGCGTGCAGGCGGTCATGGCGGCCGAGGTGGGTCACCTCGATCTCGCCTACGACTACGCCTACGAGGCGGCACTCATCGACATGCGGAACCTGCACCACAACACCGGCGACGGCCTGCACATGGCCTCACTGGCCGGGGCATGGACAGCGTTGGTCGCCGGCTTCGGCGGGTTGCGTGAACGCGAAGGCTGCCTCTGCTTCGATCCGGCCCTGCCTCAAGGCATGTCCCAGCTGACCTTCTCGATCCGCTGGCATCGCGCCCGCCTGAAGGTCCACATCACCGAACACGAGGTCACCTACACAGTGCACGACGGCGCCGACTGCAGCGTCTCCTTCAGACACGCGGGCGAGCCGGTCACGGTCACTCCGGACACTCCGGTGACCCGCGCGCTGAACAAACGCACTCCACTCCTGCCCCGCCCCAGCCAACCGCCGGGCCGCGAGCCCCGCTCAGCCCTGTCCCAGAACGGTCTCGGCGCCTAGGCCTCGCGCAGGGCACGCAACAGGAGGACGACGCCGCGGATCGCGTCGGCGTTGGCCGCGACCGCGACCGCGACCAGGCCCCACAGCGGAAACCCGGTGATCGCGGCCACCGCGAAGATCAGCAACCGGAACTCCCGCCGGAACATCAGCCGTACGTCGGTATCGCGGCCGACCGCATGCACGTACGAGATGAGCAGGCACCCGACCGCGGCGGCGAACCCCCACGCCCACGCGGTCACCGTCGCACCGGTCGCCAGAACCAGCGCCAGTACGACGGACAGGTCGGCGTACCGGTCGAGAAGCGTGTCCAGCGTGGCACCGCGGCGCGAGGCTCGCACACTGACGCGGGCCAGCTCGCCGTCCACTCCGTCGAGTGCGGAGCCGAGGACGACGCTCAGCCCGCCGATGATCATCAGCAACGTGTTGCCTGTCGCCACCAGGCCTGCGGCCATGAGCGTGACGGCGAAGGCCAGGGCGGTCGCCACGTCGGGGGACAGGCGGGTGCGCAGCAGCAGGCGCGTCAGCGGTCCGGAGATCCGTCGGTTGAGCACTCGCGCGACGACTCCATCGGTGGGCTTGGGGCCGTACCGGCTCCACATGGACCGTTCCAGCGCACGAACTGTCTCCGGCGTGTCCACGTCCGCCCACAGGCCCTGCATCTCCCGGGACTGCATCTCGCAACCATGCGCGAGCAGTTGCTGCCGTAGCTCCAGCCACGACTCCCGTGGCCGATAGGTCACCATCAACACGTCCTGTACGTCGACCACGGCCAGTCCCGCGTCCACCGCGTCGTACTCGTCGAGGTCGGGTCCCAGCCCGGCGACGGACCCGTCCTCGTGCAGCCGGACTCGATTCGGTCGGGTGCCGTTCACGGCGATGGTGGACTGGCCGGATCGGTCGACGGCCGCGACGTTCCCCGCCGGTGTCTGGATCAATCTCCGTACGTCGTCTGCCTCGAACACGTGGTCGCCCATCACGACCAGGCAGCGCCGCTCGTCGATCACACTCAGACCGGTCAGCACGGAAGACGCCGTACCGCTCTGCCAATCCGGGTTGACCACCACCTCCACCGGCAGGTCGCGGACCTTGATCGCGGCGATGACGTCGTCAGCGCGATAGCCCAGCACGACCACGATCCGCTCGAGGCCGGCCTGGTGCAGGACCCGGATCGAACGCTCCAGCAGGCTGGTACCGCCGACGCGGTGCAGCGCCTTCGGCTCAGTCGACCGCATCCGCTGACCGCGACCGGCCGCGAGCACCAACGCCACCCGCACCGCATTGTCCTTGACCACAACCAGCCTCCCCTCGCCCTCCCCAGCATGCCTCAACCGCTACCCTGCGCGTCGCCAATACCGCCGGCGTCCTCCTGCTGTTGTTCTCCGCCTGAGACCCAGGTCGGGCGAAAGTAGCGGTGTAATGGAGGTGGGCGGCGGGAGGCTGGTCGAATGGCGACGGGCGAGCGGCAAGGGATGCGGCCGGCGGCGGTCATCGCGTCGGCTGTCGTGGTCACGCTGGTGTCCGCACTGCTCGCCGCTCTCGCCGTCCTGTACTTCGGCGGCGACCCCGCGTCGACAGGGCAGGGCGCCGTACCTCTGCCCGGTGCATCCGTGCGCCCGTCGCAGACCGCAACCACCAGCCCGTCGTCACCACCGGCGGAGCCCTCGCCGACCAGGCAGGTGCCGCCGAGTGCCGAACGGTTCGCCTACCAGCCGTTGTGGCCGTTCGCCTCGGTGGCCGAGGCCGACACGTGGCAGCAGGCTTACCGGGACGACGGGGAACAGCCGTGGCACCTGGACGCGGATGAGACCGCGTTGTCCTTCACCACCGGCTTCCTCGGCTTCACCGAGATCGACCGCGTCGTCTCCAGATCGATCAGGGGTGACGAGGCCTGGATCTCGGTCGGCTACGACTCCGACGAAGGCCGGGGGAGTGTCGCGGCGGTGATCCACCTGGCCCGGATCGGCCAGGGTGACGACGCGCCCTGGGAGGTCGTCGGCACCCGGGACACCACGCTCATCCTGGAGCGGCCGCGGTACGCCGCGCTGGTCAGCTCACCGATCACCGTCGGCGGCCGGATCACCGGGGTCGACGAGTCGATCCGGATCGATATCCGCCAAGCCGGCAAAGAGCGCTCGCTGGGTTCGTCCTGCTGTGAGCCCGGCGGCGGCGAGAAGCAACCCTGGTCGACCCGGGTGACCTTCCGTGGTGCGGACGCCGGCGCGGTCACGATCGTGGCCTCGACCGGTGGTCATGTACAGACCGTCGAACGCTTCGCGATCACCGCGGTCCGGGTCGAATAGGACGTCCGATCTTAGAATGTGACGCCGGTCACATCCGATGTTGACGCAAACATCGGCCATTGACGCCCGCTGGTGTTTACGTAAACATCACCGACAGACCGAAATCGCGGCGTCCGGGGCCGCCGCTCGTGAGGATCGGAGTACGTGTGAGATCAACTGCTGGGCGGATTGCCGCCGCGGCGCTGGCCGCGACGGCGGTTGTCGCCGCCGTGACGGTGCAGGCCGGGGCGTCGACGACGGCCGGGACCGGGGCCGGAGCCGAGACCGGGACCGCGACCACGACGCAGGCCGGGTACACCGGGCCCACGGGGACGAGTGAGTTCCGCGGTGTGAACTGGGCGGATCCACGGGACAACTACGCCGACGACGAGGTCGTCCCGTCCGGCCTGAGTACGGCGGACTCGTACGCGACGACGTACCAGAAGGCGACCGGGATCGTCGGCGAGTTCCGCAAGGAGCTGAAGGCCAACACGATCCGCCTGCCGATCAACCCGTCGAGTGTCGGGACGGCCTGGTGGACGTCCTACCGGGGTGCGATCGACGCGTCGGTGGCGAACGGCTTCAAGGTCATCCTCAGCTACTGGGAGGCCGACAACGCCAAGGACGGCCGCGTGGACGACCCGGCCAAGTACGCCGCCATGTGGGACACCGTGGTCAAGGCGTACGGCAAGAACCCGCGGGTGTACTTCGAGCCGATGAACGAACCGTTCGGCTACTCGCTGAACGAGTGGGTCACGCTCACCACGTCCTGGATCGCCCAGCACAGCAGCGTCCCGCGCGGCCGGATCGTCATCTCCGGTACCGGCTACAACGACAACGTCACCGGTGTCGGCGCGGAGCCGGCGCTGGCCGGGACCCTGCTGTCGCTGCACTTCTACGGCTTCTGGGCCTCCGACGAGAACGAGGCGGCCTGGCTGGCGAACCTGCGGCCCCGGATCGGCGACTACGGCTGGCGCACGATCATCGACGAGGCCGGCTCCCCGATGACGATCGGCCTCAACTACGGCAACCACGAGGGCAACGTCTACACGTCGTACCTCGCCGCGCTCACCCAGGTCGCGCGCGAGCAGAACATGGGCATCGTCTACTGGCCCGGTCTGCGCAACGGCGACTCGTACTCGATGACCACCCAGGTCGGTCCGAATGACCTGCAGGTCAACAGCGAGAGCGGTCTGGCACAGCTGTGGTGGGGCTGGGGCCTGCTGAAGGACGAGCCGAGCAACGACCTGCCGCCGGCGCCTCCGGGTGAGCCGATCCGCGGCGTGGCCAGCAACCGCTGTGTCGACGTACCCGGGTTCTCGACCGCACCTGGTACGGCGCTCGACCTCTGGGACTGCAACAACGGTGGCAACCAGTCGTGGAACTACACGGCCGACAAGCAGCTCACCGTCTACGCGGACAAGTGCATGACCGCGGGTGCCGCGGGCAGCGCGGTCACCATCGAGAACTGCACCGGCGCGGCGAACCAGGCCTGGAACCTGAACGCCGATCTGACCATCACCAGTGTCGCCAGCCCCGACCTCTGCCTGGACGCCGCCGGCGGCGGAACGGGCAACGGCACGGCGATCGACGTCTGGTACTGCAACGGCGCCGACAACCAAAAGTGGACACGTTCCTGACCCTCGCCCGCAGGCGCCTCCCGGCCATCCCGGGAGGCGCCTCCGGCGACGCCCGCTTCGGCCTCTGGCTGATCGCCTGCGGTGACAGTCACGAGCGCAGGAGGAGGCGTACGTCGGCCGCCTCGGGCGAGCCGAACTCCTCGAACCTGCGCAGGGCTTCGTGTAGGTGATCCTGGTCGGCTCGCGCCTCACCCAGTACGTGGTGGGCGCGGGCCGTGCCGAGGAAGAACCCGGTCTCCTGCTGGATCGCCAAGGCTCGTTCGCCGTACTCGATCGCGGCCTCCAGTCGGCCGAGGGCCAGCTGGACCCGCGCGAGGACGACCAGTGCCTCACCTTCGTGCAGCCGGTCCGCCCCGACGGCGACCTCGAACGCCTCGCGTGCCTTCGCTTCCGCGGAGTCCAAGGACGACTCGGCCAGGTCGGCGAGCGCCCACCCACGGATCGCATGCGTGCGGTACTCGCGCATCACCTCCGAGCTCGCCAGCTCACCGGCCTGCTCGAACTCGGCCCGCGCCTGCGTCTGGTCGCCGAGCGCGAGGTAACAGAAGCCCAGCTCGTTGCGGATGTGACTCTGCAGCCGGGGCAAGGCCAGCTCATCGGCACGGCGACTGGCCGCAAGCAGCAGCTCGAAAGCCTCGTCCAGGCGGCCGGCGTCTCGATACCAACTTCCCCGCAGGTAGTAGAGGACGCACATCCTGGCGTGGTCCTGCAGTCTCTCGATCAACTGCTCGCCCTGGTCGAACAGCTCGTCGAGCCCGTCGAGCCGGCCGAGCGTTATCCGCCCGTGGCAGACGTTCATCAGCCCGGCCACGGCCAGCGACGGCTTCAGCTCACCGGAGAGCTCGACCATCCGCTCGTAGGCGCGCACCGCGCCGCGGAGGTCGCCTTCCATGAAGGCAAGGTTGCCGAGAGGCAGGAGAGTGAGGGCCTGGCCAGTCGAGTCTGCGACACGCTCTTGCCGGTCCAGGGCTCGCGTCAAGTAGTCGCGCGCGGCTGGTGCATCGTTGTTCCGCATGTGGACGAGTCCGGCCGCGTACAGGCCGAAGCCCGAGACGGCGTCGGCGCCGGACTTCTCGCCGGCTGCGAGCATCTCGGCGATCCGATCCCGCGACATCGGCTTGTTCGCCGAACTCTCCAGGATGGCGAGCTCGCCGAGTGACAGTGCGATGGCCTGCGGGTCGTCCGCGGCCCGTGCCGCGTCGACCACGATCTCCAGCATCGACAGGACGTCGCTGAGGTATCCGCGGCGTTCCATGTCGGAGACCACCCCGAGCGCGAGATGCCAGCACCAGTGCGCCGGGCCGTGCACCGCACAGGCCCGGATGGCGGCGACGATGTTCTGGAACTCCGACTTCAGCCAGGCGACCGCTTCGCTCTCGGAGGCGATCACGACGGCCGGTACCTCGGGCAGTGGGGGACACGGCGGCTCGAGGCGCCACGCGATGAGGAGTTCCGCGGCGGCCCCTCGGCCCCGGTAGTACCAGGTGAAGAGCCGATTCAGCGCCTGGGCCCGATGCGGCTCCGGATCCTCGATCATCGCCCGCTGCCGGGCATAGTCCCTGAGCAGGTCGTGGAATCGGTAGCGACCGGCCGCATGCTCCTGCAACAGATGAGCACCGGTCAGCGCGCGGACGGCGGCCCGCGCCTCAGTCACCGTCGTGGCACCCAGCGCGGCCAATGCATTGACGGTGAAGTCCAAGCCCGGGATCAGGCCGGCCAATCGGAACAAGCGTCGTACGCCTGGCTCCAGGTGGTGGTAGGAGAGGTCGAACGCGGCTGCGACCGCTGACTGCTCGTCGTCCTCCAGTGCGAGGACAGTCAGCCCGCGGTCCTGGAGTTCGGTGACATAGTCGGCGACCGAGCGGTGCGGTTCGTCGGCGAGTTGTGCGGCGGCGATCCGCAACGCGAGTGGCAGGCCCGCACAGAGTTCGATGAGGGCGACGACCTGATCCGGTTCCGCGGCCGCTCTCTGCTCGCCGAGCAGACGGATCAGGAGAGCCTGGGCGGAGCCGGCATCGAGGGTGCCGAGGCTGATCCGCTGTGCGCCTTCGCGAGCGACGAGACCGGACAGCCGGGTTCGGCTGGTGATCAGGGTCAGGCAGCCGGGTGTTGCCGGCAGCAACGGCCGTACCTGCTCGGTCGAACCCGCGTTGTCGAGCAGCACCAGGACCTTCCGGCCGGCGATCCGTGACCGGTACTCGGCGGTGGCCTCCGCGATCGATTCCGGCACGTGGTCCGAGCCCAGGCCGCGGAGCAGATGTCCCAACGCCTCCAGCGGTTCCAGAGCCGGAGCGGATGAGTGCCCACGCAGGTCGAGGTACAGCTGGCCATTGGCGTAGTTGTCGGCGACTTGGTGGGAATAGTGGACGGCCAGCCCGGTCTTGCCGACACCTGCCATGCCGGTCAGCACTACCAGGCCGCCGTCAGCTGCGGCGAGATCCAGTTCGCCCTGTTCCGGTTCACGGCCGGCGAACGCGCCCGGTGCCGGAGGCAACTGTGCGGGTGTCGTCGCCAGACTGGGCCCGGTGACCGGTTGTTGCTGGAGTTCGTCCAGGCTCGGGTCCTCCGCGCGGATCGACTCGAACAGCTCGCGAAGCTCCCGGCCGGGTTCGGTCTTGAGCTCACGAGCCAGCCGCTGGCGTGCGGCCCGGTAGGCGGCCTCCGCTCTGGACTGCCGACCGGATCGGTACAGTGCGAGCATGAACTGGCCGATGATCCGTTCCCGGAGCGGGTAAGCGGCGACCAGTTGGGTCAGCTCGGGTACGATCTCGCGGGCCCGGCCCAGCTTGAGCTCGGCGTCGTACAACTCCTCGTAGGCGACCATCCTCGCCTCGGCCAGTCGCGTCGCCTCCGGCGCGACGAGGTGCGCCTCGTCGACATCGGCGTACGGCGTACCTCGCCACAACGCGAGCGCTTCGCGGAACCCGGCCACGGCGCTCTGCAGGTCGCCGGTCTCGGCCCCGTTCCGGGCCGCGGAATGCAGGTCGGCGAAAACGAACGCGTCGAGCTCGTCGGGGCCGACGTCCAGTTGGTAGCCGCCGGAGACACCGCGCAGCCGCTCTGGATGATCGAGCACCTGCCGGAGCCGGTACACGTGTACCTGGAGGCTGTTGGCCGGACGCTGGGGCGCGTCATCTGGCCAGAGCGCGTCGGCCAAGGTGCTGATGGTCAACGGTCGATTGGCCCTGACCAGCAACACGGCCAGCAGGCGACGGCGCAATTCCGAGAGCGGGCCCAAGACCTGACCGTCACTGACCGCCTGAACAGTCCCCAGCACCTCGAAGCGCACAGCCACCTCCCAGTCGAGCCCCCATCATCGACTATGGATGGGGGCTCGGCCGGGCCGTGGCTCGGTCGGTGGCTGCGGGCAGTCCGGTCACTAGGCCTGCGTGCCGGCCGCCTTTCGGAAGGACGCCGTGCAGAACGCCCGGAAGTTGGCCCTGCTGGTGATCGTGCCGCTGGTCCGGCCGATCCGCCGGAGCACCGACGTGGAGTGCGACTCGGTCTCCGGGCCCCAGTCGCCGTCGACCGCGGTGGACAGGCCCCAGACCTGGCGGCAGGCGCCCTGCACAATGTAGGACTGCGACGACGACCCTGTGTTGAAGGTGGCGTCGGCAGGGTCGCCGTAGTACGCGTTGTCGACGTGGATGTGGTTCCAGTGCTGCTGGTTGTCCATGTACGTGATGACGTGCCGGAAGCGTCCCATCAGGCTGGCCGCGGTTCCCCAATAGCGCCGCTTGTACCAGTCCGCGTTCGCGTAGTTGCGCCAGACGTCGTACCGCATGCTGATCGTCTGCTCCGATCCGCTGCTGTTGCGGTAGACGATTCGCCCGATGTCGAAGGCGCGGCCCAGCCCGTGCATACCTTCCTTGTTGGTGTAGGCACCGTAGGAGTAGACCCGGGAAGCCCAGCCCCACGAGGCCGGCGTGTTGTCGTTGATGTTCTCCTTCCAGCCGGACAGCTGGCTGTAGAACGCCGACTCGAAGGTGAAGCTGGTCCGGTTGCCGGTGGGTTCGTAGTACAGGTGGCAGCCGGTCGAGCTGAGGTAGTTCCTCGTGATCATCGCCGTCGGCGTGATGGTGCCTGGCTCGGGGAGCCCGGCGGGTTCGGTGGCCGGGCCTTGACCGGACTGCTCCGGTCCGGGCTCGGCGGCCGAGGCACGGCCGGGCAGGATCAGCCCGGCCCCGGCGAGACCGCCGCGCCTGCGGCCAGCAATGTCCGTCGGGACAGGCCATTGCTGTCAGCTGTCATCACAACTCCTTGTTCGGTGGGCGGGACCCGTCATCGGGTACCGAGCTGTGGAGCGCTATTTGAGAACCAGCGTGGCCAGGTCGCCGGCGTCCTTCGAGCTGATGTGGGTTTTCAGGAAGGCCAGCTGGTTGTTGTGCCAAGCAACGACACCTTGGTCGGGGTGTGCGGTGAGATCACGGTTGCCAGGGCCGCTCGAGGAGTCCCCGGAGCGGGGCAGTGTCGCGGTCGCCGTCATCGCGCCGGTCTTCGGATCGATCCGCAGCAATGCGCCGGGATCCTTCTCCCTGGGCAGCAGGTAGGCGATCGGGGCGCCGTCGCCGTCGACGCCGATCGGTGCGGTGACGTCGTGCTCCTCGCCCCACGCCGTCAGCCACAGTTGCTTGCCGGACTGGACGTCGTACGCCGCAACGCCCTGCCGGGTGTCGGACCGGGTGCCCAGCCGATGCCGGAGGAACAGCACACCGTTCGAGACCACTTGCCGCGAGCAGTCGTGCAGACCGTCTCCGCCGGCGACCACGCAGGGGTCCAGGGCGTGCGGCGTCCGCGGATTCGTGGTGAGGTCGAGGACGACCCTGTGGGTGCCGGTCCTGGCATCGATCTGCCAGATCTGGCTCTGGTTCTGGCCGAACACCCGGACCAGCACCGGATCGACCGACAACACACCGGTCATCAGGTACTTCCGGCTGCCTTGCGTGGGCAGGTTCCATTTCCACAGGACCTTGCCCGCGGCGTCGAACGCGGTGAGATGACGGCCCTCGTCACCGCCGTGGCGTGAGCAGTTCCGGTACGCGAACCCGGTCTTGCCGATGACGTCGTAGTGAGTACTGAAGCACTTGCTCTTCGGGTTCGGCGTCTCGATTCTCGAACCGTCGGAGAGCTTGAGGACGTGACCGCCCTTGTCGGTCGGAACGTACAGCCGGTCGCCCAGAACGACCGGCCGGTGGTCGTAGGCCGGAAAGTGCTGGGTACCCGATCGACCGGGTGACGGCGCACCCATCGGATCGAGCTGCTTCGACCACAACACCTTGCCGTTGACGATGTCGACGACGCTGACTCGCCGGCAGCCCTCCCTCCTGGTTCCCTGCAGTACGGCGATGTAGCCCTTGCCAGACTGTACGGCCGATGCCCTGCAGTAGTGGTTGTCCGGCATGGCCAGTGTGTAGGCCGTCTTGCCACTCGTGAGGTCGTAGCCGACGATCTGGCCCGGCATCGCGCGGACCAGATACTTGTCGGTCCACCAGGGCCCGGCCAGGATGTCGCTGCCTTCCTTCGGCTTGTAGGCCGAGTCGAACCGCTCCTGGACCACGTAGCCGAGCTTCCGGTCAGCAGACACGTCCGAACCGAACGGGCCGAGCTGGAAGTAGTACATGCCGCCCCCGGCAGCGCCGATGAGTACGACGACCAGCATCAGCGCAACCAGGACGAGGCCCACCTTCGACTTCGGCTTGCGGTGACCCGGACCGGACTGGTACGGCCCACCCGGAACCATCCCTCCAGGTCCGGTTTGGCCCTGCGGCGGCCACGGCATCGGCTGGCCGGGCATCGGCTGTCCGGGCATCGGGTGGCCCGGCATCGGCTGACCAGGCATCGGCTGTCCGGGCATAGGTTGACCATGCACAGGCTGGTGGGGCCAGGGGCCAGGTGGTGGTGCGGGGTTGCCCGGTGGCGGTCCGTACGGCGCGGGGGGACCGCCGTACGGACCAGTCGGGGGGCCGGGTGGGGGAGGGGGATGAACGGAGGACACGACGGGACGCTAGCCGCCCCCGAGGACCACTCACAGCCCTCTCGAACGACCGGAAAGCGCCCAGAAAGCGCTTGGAAAGCGCGTTCGCGGATGCTGGTCACATGTCCAGCAACCGCCGTACCTCAGCCGCCTCGGGCGACCCGTAGACCTCGAACATACTCAACGCCTCGCGCAGATGCTGGCGGTCCGAGCCGGCCTCACCCAGCAACCGATGCGCCCGAGCGAGCCCAAGAAAGTGTCCGGTCCGCCGATGGATAGCCATGGCCTCCTCCGCCCGCCCCACCGCATCCTCCGCCCGCCCCAACGCCAACTCCACTCGCCCGAGCGTGACGGTCGCCCCGGCCAGCTGGACGACCGGACTCCACGGCCTGCTCCGGGCGAGGTCGACTGCCTTGGCGGCGTGAACTTCCGCGTCCGCCGCCCTACCCGCCGCCAACTCGGTCTCGGCCAGCGCTCGGGTGCCCGGAGTGCAATGCGAAGCGTGGCCGATCGACTCGCCGAACCCGACCGATCGCCTGAACTGTTCGCGGGCGAGATCGACCTCACCGTCCGTCAGATGACACAGACCGAGCTGATAGTGCGCGTCGCTGCGGGCCCACGGCTGGCCAAGCTCACGACTGGACCGAACCGCCGCCGATGCCTGTTCGAAGGCCTCGTCATGGCGTCCGGTGTCGCGGTACCAGACCGACCGGGCCAGCCGCAGTACATGTGCGTTGACGCCGTCGCCCGATCGTGTGACGGCTTCGTCCGCGCGTTCGATCAGCTCGTCGATGCCGTCCAGCCGGCCGAGCATGGCTCGCACCCGGATCAGATACGGCAGTCCGAGTGCGGCCAGCCGGCCTGTCTCGTCATCGTCCAGCTCGAGGATCTGCTCGTAGCATCGAGCGGCTTGGCGCAGGTCGCCGCGGGTCGTGGCGATCATCCCGAGGTTGCCCAGGGTCCGCGTCTGCGCGGCGCCGTCACGGTCCTCCCTGTGGATGGCGAGCGAACGGCCGAGGTACTGCTCGGCGAGATCGAGATCGCCCCTGTACATGTGGAAGACGGCGGCGACATTCAGGCAGTAGGCGAGGAGGGCGTGATCATCCACCTGCTCGGCCTGCCGGAGCGCTTCGGTCAGACCGTCGGTGTCCACCGGCAGGTCGATCCTCAGCCGCGCCGCGTTGAGCTCGGTCAGCATGTTGGCGAGTGCGTGCTGGTCACCGCTCGCTCTGGCGGCGGCCGTCCCGCTGGCCGCCATCGCATGAATGTCGGCCATGTACCCCTGCTCCGCCATCGGAAGCATGAGGCCGATCGCGAGCTGCCAGGTCCAGTGCGCCTGGTCCTGGCGGCTACCGGCCGCCTTGATCGCAGCGGCGATGTTGGGGAACTCGATCCGCATCCATGCCATCGCCTCGCGACCATTGTCGAAGGTGACCTCGGGGATCGCCGCGGGCAACCGAGGAGCAGGTGGATGCCGACGAGTCGAGGCACGCATCGCGACCGCGGCCATCTTGCCCTGGTAGTACCAGGAGTAGAGGCGCTCGAGTACGTCGTCACGGGTTTCGGGGGAGTCCTCGGATTCGGCTCGGCGGCGGGTGTCGTCGCGGAGGAGGTCGTGGAAGCGGTAGCGGCCGGGGGAGTGCTCCTCGAGCAGATGCGCCGCGGTCAGTTTGCGGACGGCGTCGCGCGCGGCGGCTGGCGTCGTACCGCTCAAGGCGGCGACGGCGTCGACGGTGAAGTCGGGGCCGGGGACGAGGGCAAGGCGGCGGAAGAGTTGCCGGGTCGCGGGATCGAGGCGTTCGTAGGAGAGGTCGAAGGCGGCGGTGACGGCCGAGTGCTCGTCATCGTGCAGGGTCAGCGCGGCCGCGCCGTGCTCGGTCAGCTCGGTCAGGTAGTCGGCCAGGGTGCGATGGGGTTCGTCGGCGAGTTGGGCGGCGGCGATGCGGAGGGCCAGCGGGAGGCCGGCACACGCTTCGATGAGGGCGGTGGCGTGGTCCGGCTCGGCGGCCAGGCGGTCCGCGCCGACCAGGCGGGCCAGAAGCGCGTGGGCCGCGTCGGGCGGGAGCTCGCCGACGCCGATGCGATGGGCCCCCTCGCGCGCGATCAGGCCGGACAGCTTGTTCCGGCTGGTGATCACGGTCAGGCAGCCCGATGTTGCCGGGAGCAACGGGCGGACCTGCTCGGCGGACGCGGCGTTGTCGAGCAGGACCAGGAGCTTGCGTCCGTTCAGCACGGAGCGGTACTCGGCGGTCGCGTCCGCGACTGATTCCCAGGCCCGGTTCGAGTCGGCGCCGAGTCCGCGGAGCAGCTGTCCGAGCGCCGTCAGCGGATCGAGTGCCGGCCCGGATGCGTGCCCGCACAGGTCGATGTAGAGCTGGCCGTCACCGAACCGATCGGCCACCTGATGCGCGTACTGCAACGCCAGACCGGTCTTCCCGATCCCGGCCATTCCGGTGAGCAGGACCAGAGCATCGGCCAGGTCAAGCTCTTCGAGCTCGGCTTCCCGGCCGAAGAACGCGCCTGGTGAGGGCGGCAACTGGGCCGGCCGCACGATCGGGGCCGGTGCCGCGGCAGCCTCCGGCACGGCAGCTCGAGTCTCATGATCGAGCGCCGGGTCCTCCATCCGGATCGCCTCGCCCAGCTCCCGCAGCTCCCGGCCGGGCTCGGCCCGCAGCTCCTTCGCCAGCCGCTGGCGCGCGGCCCGGTAGGCGACCTCGGCGCGAGTACGCCGTCCGGATCGATACAGCGCGAGCATCTGCTGACCGATGAACCGCTCCCGCAACGGATACTCCGCGACCAGCTCCGCCAGCTCCGGCACGATCTCCCGGGCCCGGCCGCGGGCCAGCTCGGCCTCGAACAGCTCCTCATACGCGACCAACCGGGCCTCGGCCAGCCGCTTGGCCTCCGGCGCGACCACCTCGGCCTCGTCGATATCGGCGTACGGCGCGTCCCGCCAGAACCCGAGGGCCTCGCGGAAACGGCTGACGGCCTGGTCGAGATCACCGGACTGCGCCGTCCGGCGGGCCTCGTCGTGCAGACGGCTGAAGATGTCGGCATCGAGTTCGTCCGGGCCGACGTTCAGCAGGTAGCCGCCGGGCACGCTGAGCAGGCGGTCCGGGCTATCGAGGATCTGGCGCAGCCGGTACACGTGGACCTGCATGCTGTTCCCCGGCCGCTGCGGGGCCGCCGTTCCCCACAGCGCGTCGGCCAGCACCTCCGTCGGTACCGGCCGGCCCGCCCGCACCAGCAGCACGGCGAGCAGGCGTCGGCGCAGCTCCGAGATCGGCCCGAGCACCTGTCCGTTCTGGACCACTCGTACCGGCCCGAGTACCTCGAAGCGCATCCCGACCTCCCCAGCTGCCCCCATCATCGGGCATGAGAGGTCCAACCCGTGTGCGGTGTGTCCGCTCAATGGACTGGCCCCAGGTCGTACCGGTGAGCATCAGTACGGCGCCGATCGCCGCGAGCACAGTGAGTCGCTCACCGGCAAGGACGATGCCGATGGCAACGGCCCAGACGGGTTCGGTGCCGAGCAGGAGGCTGGCCCGGCTGGCGGAGGTCCGCTGCACGGCCCAGGTCTGGGCGAGGAACGCGAAGACGCTGCAGAAGAGCGCGAGGTAGATCAGCTGCAGCCACGTGGCCGCGCCGGCGTTGGTCGGCAGGTGTCCAGCGGCTGGTACCGCGAAGAGCGCCGTACCGACGAGGGTTTGCACAGTGGTCACCTGCAACGGGCGCAGGTCGGTCGCGAGGCGGCCGACGAGGGCGACGTGGGCGGCCCGGACGACGGCGGCGGCGAGCATGAGCAGGTCGCCCACGCCGGGTGCGTTCAGGCCGTTGCCGGACATCAGCAGGCCGACAGCGACGATGCACAGGCCGGCCGCCAGGAAGAAGCGCGGCGGCATCCGCCGACGGTCCATCAGCGGTGTCAGGACGAGTGTGAGGCTGATGATGAGCCCCGCATTGGCCGCGCTCGTGTGCGTGACGCCGTACGTCTCGAGCACCAGCACGGCCGCCTGGCTCAGGCCGAGCAGGCCGCCGACCTTGAGCTCGCGCCGGCTGACGCCCCGGACGAAGAGCAGTAACGCGACCGCGGAGATGCCGTACCGCAGGAACAGCACGGTCAGGACGGGGGTGGAACCGGTGGCGGTCTTGGCCGCGAGATAGCTCGAGCCCCACACCAGGGCGACCAGCAGCAGGACGATGTCGGTACGGCGGGATGCGAGCACGGCTCAACGGTGAACGCTCGGCATGTTGAAGCCAAGTACCAAATTCTTAAGCAACCTTGTAGAGGTCCTACAGTGTGGGGATGGACGAGCGACAGCTGCGGGTGCTTCGGGAAGTCGGTGAGCTGGGGAGTGTGACCGCGGCGGCGGAGGCGTTACTCGTGACACCGTCGGCGATCTCACAACAGCTTCGCTTGTTGCAACGATCGATCCCGGTGCCGCTGACCGAACGCGACGGCCGGCGTGTGGTCCTCACCGCGGCCGGGCGCGCGCTCGCCGGTGCTGCCGCGGACGTGGAGAGTGCGCTGGCCCGGGCGCGGCACACCGTCGACGAGTTCATCGAGCAGCCCGGCGGTGTCGTGTCCGTCGCCGCGTTCCACAGTGCGGCGGCGACGTTCTGTCCGCTGCTGCTCCGTGCCGAGACCGCACCTCGACTGACCCTGCACGACGAGGACGTCCCGCAGGACGAGTTCCCCTTGCTGACCCGCGAGTACGACATCGTCCTCGCACACCGTCTTGACCATGCCGCCGCCTGGCCGCGCACGGTCGCCGTGACCTCGCTCCTGCACGAGCCTCTCGACGTGGCCCTGCCCATCGATCACCCGCTGGCGGCAAAGCGTGCGTTGACTCCGCGCGACGTCGCGCAGGAACCCTGGATCACAGTGCATGACGGCTTCCCCTTGATGGCGACCGTCGAGGCGATCGGTGCCGCTGCCAACCATCGCCTTGACCTGGTTCACCGCATCAACGAGTTCACGGTCGTGGCCGAAGTGGTCGCGGCGGGTGGAGGTATCGCGCTCATGCCGCGCTGGACCGCCCGCCCCCACCCCGCCGTCGTCCTTCGTCCCCTGCGCGGTGTGCACGCCCGCCGGCACATCGACGCCCTGCACCGGCCCGAACGCGCCGCGCGCCAAGCAGTCCGCACCATCCTCGCGGCCCTCCAGCAGGCCGCCGGCCAGATCCGACGGGTCCGGTAACTGCCCGTCAGAGGGATGCGACAGAATCTCGTGCACTGTCACCCGCCCGCGACGGTTTCCGATCAACACACGGATCTCGAGGGAGTCATGACAGCACTTCTCCGCAATACTTTGGCGGTCGTTGTCGCCACCACCCTGGCGGCGGCCTCCGGTGCCCCTTCAGCCGTTGCGCGACCTGCCGAGCCGCAGGTCGTCACGGCCCACGACCACCTGCGTGACCTGGCTCCGGCCGCGGCGGGACCGTTGGATTACGCGCGGGCCTCGGCTGTGCTGGTGTCGCACGACGATTCCACCTTGGCGATCCTCCAGGTGCGCGGGATCGATCGGTCGGTCGCCGGGCGGTCGTTCGGTGCACACCTGCACGTCGGTCCCTGCGTCGCTGGTGACGGCGCGGCAGCCGGTCCGCACTACAACACTGACACCATCGCGGGAAAGGTCCCGCCGCGCGTCAGCCCCAGCACTGAGATCTGGCTCGACTTCACGGTGAGCCCGACCGGAGCGGGCAACGCGCTGACCGTCGTACCCTTCACACCGCAGCCCGGCAACCGCTCAATCGTCATCCACGAGAAGCCCACCGACCACCACGGCGCCGCCGGCTCCCGACTCGCGTGCCTACCGCTGTCGTGGTGACGACGGAGTCGGCTCAGGCGAATCCTCCGTTGCTCAGCAGTAGCTGGCCGTTCATCCACTGACCCTGCTCCGAGCAGAGGAAGTCGACCAGGTTGGCGGTGTCCTTCGGCGTACCCAGTCGGCCGAGCGGTGTCTGCTCGATCCCGCTCGCGCGGATCTCGTCGGTCATCCAGCCGGTGTCGATCGGGCCGGGGTTGATCACATTGGCGCTGATCCCGAGGTGGGCGAGTTCGCGGGCGGCGGCCAGCGTGATCCTGTCCAGCGCTCCCTTGCTCGCGCCGTACGGGAGGTTGTGGACGGTGTGGTCGCTGGTGAGCGCGATGATCCGGCCGGTCCCGGGTACGCCGGTGAAGCGGCGGCCGAACTCGCGGATCAGCAGCCAGGTCGCCCGCGCGTTCACGGCGAAGTGCCGGTCGAAGCTCTCGACGGTCGTGTCGAGGATGCTCGAGGCGACCGATTCGCAGTGACACATGACCAGCGCGGTGACGTTGCCCAGTCGCTCCTCGGCCTGGTCGAAGATCCGCTCGGGTGCTCCGGTGTCGATCAGGTCGGCCTCGATCGGGACGGCCCGGGCGCCGAGGCCCTCGAGCTCCACGGTGATCTCCTGGGACGCACTCGATTCCACGCCCCAGTGCATCCGCTCGTCGTACGCCGTCCAGTAGGTGAAGGCGAGGTCCCAGCCGGAGGCCGCGAGTTTGCGGGCGATGCCGGCGCCGATCCCGACGGTGCGGCCGACGCCGGTGACGAGCGCCACAGGTCGTTGCTGTGCCAAGGTCATGGCGGCGATCCTGGCGTCCGGCAGCCAGGTGGGCAACCGGATTTTGTGTCCGCCGCGCGGTCCATCTACGACGCGCTGCTCTGCTTGCCTATGGCACCTACTTTCGCCGGTACCACCGGCGGGACCTGCTGCTCGCGTACGTCGCGCTCAACGTCGGCGTGCTCGCGGTCACCGCGATGCTGGCCGGCAGCGGCGCCGGAATGGGACTCGGGCTCGGGCTGTTCGCCATCCTGTCGATCATCCGGCTCCGCTCGGACTCGATCACCCAGGAAGAGGTGGCGTACTACTTCATCTCGCTCGCGATGGGCCTGGTCAACGGCCTGCACCCCGGGCCGTTCTGGCTCGCGCCGGCGCTGAGCTTCCTGCTCGTCGCGTTGATGTACGTCGTCGACCACCCGCGGCTCACGCTCCGGTCGCGCCGGCAGAAGGTCGTCCTCGACCAGGCGTACCCGGACGTCCGCGACATCGGCCCGGCGCTGGAGCGGCTGCTCCGGGCCGACATCCGGTACTTCGTCGTCCTCGACCTGGACCTGGTCACCGACACCACCGTCGTCGACGTCCGTTACCGGGTTCGCACCGCCGGTCCGCACGCCGTGAACGCCGTACGGCGGTTCGAGCGGTTCGCATCATGAGCCGCCGGGTGCTGGCGGCGATGTCCGGGGTGCTCACCCCACTGCCGCCGATCACGCTCGACGAGGTGCTCGCGGAGGCGACGCTGCAGACCCGGGTGGATCGCAAGTACCTGGTGCCGACCGGGACGTCCGTCGAGTTGGTGACCCGGTTGCGCGACCGGTTCGCCGTACTGGAGATCGACGGGCAGCGGTGTTTCCGGTATGAGTCGGTGTACTTCGACACGCCGTCACACGGCCTGTACCGGCAGCACCTGCAGCGGCGGCGGTACCGGTACAAGGTGCGCACGCGGTCGTATCTGGACAGCGGGGAGTGCAGCTTCGAGGTGAAGCTGAAGGGCAACCGGTCCGAGACGGTCAAGTCGCGGATGCCGTATCCACTCGCCGATCGGGCCCGGTTGACCGAGCCGGCCTGGCGGTTCCTTGCCGAGCAGCTGCGAACGGCGTACGGCGTCGGTGTCGACCATCGACTGCGGCCCGCGCTGACCACGACGTACCGGCGGAGCACGTTGGTCAACCGGGTCGAGCACGCCCGGCTGACCTGCGACATCGACCTGCGGTTCTTCGACGGTGACGCCGCGCTGCTCAATCCTCAGTTGCGCGCCAACCCGTGGCACCGAACGCTGCGCCAGCTCACTCCGAGTGGATGATGTGTGCGTCCGGTCCCGGGAAGAAGAGGGACTCGGTGTCGGTGTCGGTCCAGTGCACCAGGTACGGCGGAGCGCCGTTCGGGTCGTGGACCTCGACGATCTCGCCTTGCCGCCGGTGCGCCATCACGTGAGTGCCCTCGACGATCACTGTGTCACCCGCCGCCGCCTTCATCGGATTGCCTCCCTCAGCTGTGTGCCTGACGAGCTCACTACCAGCTTGGCCCCACACCCCCCGCCAGCACCAGACGTCAGTGGATGTCGGCGGCGAGTCGGGCGGCGAGGACGGCGAAGATGCCGGCACAGATGCGCTCGAGGCGGCGGCGGACCGTGCTGCCGGCGCGGAACAGCGTGGCGGCAAGGCTGCCCGCCAGCAGGCCGGCCGACGCGTCGACCGGGAAACCGACCGCGATGAAGACCGCGCCGAGGACCAGGAACTGGATCGTGACCGGCCAATTGTCCGCGCCGGTGCTGACGAACTGCGGCACGAACGCCAGGTAGAACAAGATGACCTTGGGGTTGGCGAGGTTGGTCAGCGTCGCCATCACGTAGGTCTTCCGGAGCGTCCGCTTGGGCAGCTCGAGGACCTCGTCGTCGGCTTCACCGACCGGCTGCCGGCTGGCCCGCCAGGTCAGATAGGCGAGGTACAGCAGGAACGCCGCCCCGGCGATGCGTACGCCGTTCAGCACCTGGGGCGCGGCCTGGATCAGCGCACCGAGCCCGAGTGCGGCGGCCACGGTGTGCACGGCCAGCCCCGTCGACATCCCGGCCGCCGCGACTACCCCGGCCCGTCGTCCGCCGACGGCCGCGTTCGCGATTATGAACAACATGTCTGGCCCGGGCACGATACTCACGAAGAACACCGCGACCACGAACCCCAGCACGATCGAGAGCTCCATCCGCACATCCTCACCCGCGCGGTACGTCGCCTTCCACGAGTTTCCACCCACTGAACACCGGGGTACCGGCTCCCCATGGCTGACTACGAGGCGTCGAGAACAGTGGATGTGGCGTCGAACGTCCTGTTCGACTTCTTGAGCGACGTCGAGCGGCTGCCGGAGTACCTTCCACAGGTCGATCGGGCGCACCTGCTGCACGACGTCCCGCCGCCGAGCGAGCCGTACCAGCTGCCCGAGCCGGGGGAGACCGGGGTCGAGAACGTCGAGGTCGACGTCCGTCCGGACGGCGACCAGCAGGTGCACGGCAAGGCGTGGATCAAGGTCGTCCAGCACGGCCGGAAGCTGCAGTGGGGTGCGCCGGGCAGCCACGACTACCACGGTGAGCTGGACGTGGATTTCATCGCGGATGGGACGTCGAGAGTGACGGTCCGGCTGCACACCGAGCACGCCGGCGGACCGGACGTCGAGCGGCAGCTTCAGGAGACCCTCGCGACGATCAAGGCATCCGCCGAGGGCCGGCATCCGCCGGAAAGTGGCGAGCCCGAGGCCTGAGATCCGGGGGTGCTGTTCAGCCCTGTTCGGGTAGGCTTTGTCGAAGCGCTTCGACGGACGAGAGGCAACCGCGGTGAAGTTCAGCGACGGGTTTTGGCAGCTGCGGGCAGGGATGGCGCGGCTGCGGCCGGCCGAGGTCGAGAGTGTCGAGGCGGGGGAGCGCGAGCTCACCGTGTTCGCGCCGGCCAAACGGATCGAGCGGCGCGGGGACACACTCAACCAGCCGGTCTTCACGGTCACCTTCTCCTCACCCGCGCGCGGGGTGATCGGCGTCCGGATCGCCCACCATCTCGGTGGGCTGCCCGGGCGGCCGGCGTACCGGCTGAACACCGACGGCGAGCATCCGGTGAAGGTGGAGGCCGGTCCCACCGAGGCGCGGCTGACCTCGGGTGAGCTGAGCGTGATCGTCCGCCTGGACGGCCCGTGGAACGTCCGGTTCGAGCAGGACGGGCGGCCGCTGACGAACTCGGGTGCGCGCAGCATCGGGCTGATCACCGACCAGGACGGCCGCACCTATCTGCACGAGCAGCTCGCGCTCGGTGTCGGCGAGACGATCTACGGACTCGGCGAGCGGTTCGGTCCGCTGGTGAAGAACGGTCAGGTCGTCGACTCCTGGAACGCCGACGGCGGCACGTCCAGCGAGCAGGCGTACAAGAACGTCCCGTTCTACCTGAGCAGCAAGGGGTACGGCGTTCTGGTCGACACCCCGGCGCGGGTGTCGTTCGAGCTCGGTTCCGAAGTCACGTCACGCAACCAGTTCAGCGTCGAAGGCCAGGAGCTCTCGTACTACGTCTTCGCGGGACCGACCCCGAAGGACGTGCTTCGGCGCTACACCGGACTCACCGGCCGGCCCGCGCGCGTCCCCGCGTGGTCGATGGGTCTGTGGTTGTCGACGTCGTTCACCACCGACTACAGCGAGGAGACGACGCGCGAGTTCGTCGACGGGATGGCCGAGCGCGACCTGCCGCTGAGCGTCTTCCACTTCGACTGTTTCTGGATGCGGCAGTTCCACTGGTGCGACTTCCTCTGGGACCCGGTCGCGTTCCCGGATCCGGCCGGGATGGTGCGCCGGCTGAAGGAGCGCGGCCTGCGCGTCAGCCTGTGGATCAACCCGTACATCGCGCAGCGCTCGATCCTCTTCGAGGAGGGCCGCCGGCTCGGCTACCTGCTCAAGCGTCCGGACGGCTCGGTCTGGCAGTGGGACATGTGGCAGGCCGGGATGGCGATCGTCGACTTCACCAACCCGGACGCGACCGCTTGGTACCGGGCCAAGCTGCAGGCCTTGATCGACCTGGGCGTCGACTGTTTCAAAACCGACTTCGGTGAACGGATCCCGACCGATGTCGCCTGGTACGACGGCTCGGACCCGCAGCGCATGCACAACTACTACCCGCACCTCTACAACGAGGCCGTCTTCGGGCTGCTGGAGGAGAACCGCGGCGAAGGCGAGGCGGTGCTGTTCGCCCGCTCGGCGACGGCCGGTGGGCAGCAGTTCCCGGTGCACTGGGGCGGCGACTGCGAGTCGACGTTCGAGGCGATGGCGGAGTCGTTGCGGGGCGGGCTGTCGCTGGCCGCGTCCGGGTTCGGCTACTGGAGTCACGACATCGGTGGTTTCGAGGGCACACCCGATCCGGCGATCTTCAAGCGGTGGGTGCCGTTCGGCTTGCTCTCGTCGCACTCGCGGCTGCACGGATCGTCGTCGTACCGGGTGCCGTGGGCGTTCGACGACGAGGCGGTCGACGTACTGCGGAAGTTCACCAAGCTGAAGCTGTCACTGATGCCGTACCTGATGACGGCCGCGGCCGAGGCGCATCAGGACGGCGTACCGATGATGCGGCCGATGATTCTGGAGTTCCCCGACGACCCGGCCGTCGCCTACCTGGACCGCCAGTACATGCTCGGGCCGTCCCTCCTCGTCGCACCGGTGATGAGCTTCACCGGTGAGGTGTCCTTCTATCTCCCCGAGGGCACGTGGACGGACCTGCTCACCGGCGATCGGCTCACGGGCCCGCGCTGGGTCCAGCAAACCCATGGCTTCGACACAGTGCCGCTGCTGGTCCGCGAGGGCGCCGTCATCCCCATCGGCGCGGTCGACGACCGGCCCGAGTACGACTGGTCCACGGACGTCGAACTCCGCTGGTTCGCCCCGACCGAAGGGCAGACGACCCTCGCGAGGCTCCCGGATGCCGTGATCGAGCTCAACCTGCGGGACGGGCGGGTTGACACCCGTGTGGTCGAAGGGGTCTGCGAGCGCCACACGGTGAAGCTCTGTTGAGGCTACGAGGTCGCGCCGGTGTACCGCCGTACCCCTAGCCGCCACAGGAGCAGGGTTCCCGTCGCGAAGCCGGAGCCCAGCAGGACCGACTCCGAGCTACGCGAACGCAGCCTGACCCGGTTGCGAGCCGACGCGGCCCTGGTCGCGTACCTGGACTGGCGCAGTCACACGGTCAGCGCTTCCAGTACGACGTCACCCGCGGAGAAGACCACATAGAGCGTGTGGACGCCGGTCTGCGCGACTTCCCCGGAGACGTAGGCCAGCTGCGAGGACGGCTGGACCTGCAGAGTGTCGAGCAACTCGCCGTGCAACGGGTCGTCCAGTCGTAGCTCGATGGTCGCCGGTGTGGTGCCTCGATTGGCGACGGAGGCCTGGTACGACGTACGCCTCAGCTCGATGTCGTCGTACGAGAGCCAGGCGCCGGGTTCGAGTGAGATGACGGCGTCGCCGCGGTCGGGTGCCGCGGTGGTCAGCGTGATCGCGGAGTACTCGTCGAAGCTGGTGGCGGCGAGGTGGTCGAGCGAGCGCGGTGGGATGCGTTCGGCTTGGACGTCGAGGGTCGCGGCGAGCCGGGTGTCGGTGCTGGAGCGGCCGACCATGATGCTGTGCCGGGCGGTCTCGACGCAGTGGCGATCCCTGGTCACATCCCAGAAGCCGAGGTCGGACGCGGCGATGGTCAGCTCGACGTCGGTGCTCTCACCAGGGAGCAGCGACAGTCGCCGGAAGCCACGCAACTGCCGCAACGGTTGCTTGACGCGTGAGCGTTGCTGGTGCGTGTAGAGTTGCGCGACTTCGCTGCCCGCCCGAGTACCGGTGTTCGTCACCGTGAACGTGACGCGCACTTCGCCGTCCGCCGGGATCGAGGCCGAGCTGAGGCGCAGATCGCCGTACGCGAAAGTGGTGTAGCTGAGCCCGTGGCCGAACGGGTACAGCGGCATGCCGCGGTAGTACAGGTACGTCGCATCCGTCGCGATGATGTCGTAGTCGAGCAGGTCCGGCAGATCGGCGGCGGAGTGGTACCAGGTCTGCGTCAAGCGACCAGCGGGATCCGCGTCGCCGAACAGTACGTCGGCCAGCGCGCGACCGTATTCCTGCCCGCCATGCGCGGACCACAGCAGAGCCGGGAGGTTCTGCTGCGCCCACCCGACAGCGAACGGGTAGCTGCTGGTCACCACGAGCACCGTCCGCGAGTTCGCCGCGTGCACGGAACGGAGGAGGCGGTCGTGGGCCTTCGGCAGGTCGAGGTCACGGCGGTCCTCGGTCTCCCGGCCGTTGACCATCGGGTGGTTGCCGAGGACAACGATCGAGACATCGGCCCGCGCGGCCACCTTCGCAGCTTCGGCGGCACCGTCGACCAGCACTTCGAGCTCGAAGTCCGTGCCGGACTCGCTGAGGCTGACCGCGCCGTCCACGTGCAGGAAGCGACCGCTGTTCAGGTGCAGCACCCGGATCGTGCCGGCCGTCTCGATCAGGCGGAAGGTCTGCTTCACCTCCCACCCGTTCGGGCCGGGCTGATCCGCCACCAACGAGCCGTCATCGGTGACGGTCAGGTGCTGCCCGTTCCGCACCGCCCGCAGCGCACACGCGTCACCACCCCAGTCGAACAGGTCGAACCACTTGTGCTCGTCCTCGTCGGCCCGCAGTACGCCGTCCGCCCCGATGGTGAGGTACGACGTCGAGCCGGCGACGCGGAGCGCGACCCGGTCGACGCCCTCGCAGTACTCGACCCGGTCCTCGCCCAGTCGTTCGACCAGGCCGTCGAACGCGGTGATCTGGTACGGCAGGGTCCCGGCGTACCAGTCGGCCGAGAGCGTGTTGGCGAGCGGCCCGATGACGGCGAGGCGTTTGATGGCGGAGGCGTTGAGGGGGAGTACCTGGCACTCGTGCTTGAGCAGCACGATCGACTGCCGGGCCGCCTCGTGCGCGAGCTGGCGGTGGGCAGGGCAGTTGACCAGGTCAGGTTCGAGCGAACGGTAGGGGTCGAGCTCGGCCGGGTCGAACTCGCCGAGCCGGAAGCGGATCGCGAGTGCGTGCCGGACCGCGGTGTCGACGTCGGCGACCGTGATCAGGCCGCGGTCCATCGCCTCGGTGAGCTTCTCGATCGACGGTCCGGAATCCTTGTCGTCCTGGGTGAAGCTGTCCACACCGGCCTTGAGGGCGGCGGCGTACGCGGTCGGGCCGTCGGGGTGGTACTGCTGCAGCCCGTACAGGTTCGCCGGCGCGTACGCGTCACTGACCACAAGCAGGTCGTCGTCGGTCCACGCGCGCAGCACGTCGTTGATCAGCGGGCTCAGGTGCGCGGGCCGTCCGTTCACCAGGTTGTACGACGGCATGACCGCAACGGCCGCACCGGCGTCGATCGGGGCGCGGAACGCGGGCAGTTCGTAGTCGTGCAGCACGCGGGGCGGCAGGTTGCTCGAGGTCGTGCAGCGATCGGTCTCGTTGTTGTAGGCAAGGAAATGCTTGAGCGTCGGGGCCGTCTTCAGCCGCGTGGCGTGATCGCCGGCCAGGCCGCGGCCGTACGCGGTGGCGATGACCCCGGTCAGCCAGGGATCCTCGGCGTACCCCTCCTCGTTGCGGCCCCAGCGGGGGTCGCGGAGGGGGTTCACGACCGGCGCCCAGACGTTCAGACCGACCGCGGCGGGGTCCTTCTGGTGGAAGACGCGGACCTCGTCGCCAACCGCGGAGCCGATGGCGCGGACCAGGTCCGGGTTCCAGGTGGTGGCCAGACCGATGGCCTGCGGGAACACGGTGGCAGGTCCGTGCCAGGCGATGCCGTGCAGAGCCTCGGTGCCGGTCCGGAAGAGGTCCAGGCCGAGGCGGTGGACCGGCGCCTGATGCTGGTGCAGCAGAGCCAGCTTCTCGCCGGTGGTCAGCCGGGCGAGCAGGTCGTCGAGCCGTTCCCGCAGCGGCCGCGCCGGGTCGCGGAACGGTGGGTTCTGGGCGGGAGTGCTCATCGGCGTCGACTCCACTGCGGCTGTGCGTCGAAGCGCTTCGACCGCTCACCGCGGGCGGTCGATCGAAGCGCTTCGACGGTCTGGGCGAAAAAAGCCGTCTCGGCCAGTGATGGCCGTACTACGACGGAGTGATCAAGAGGGTTGCATCCCCAGCCGGACTGGTCAAGACCTGGCAGACGCTTTCCGTTGTTTACAAAGGACTGGGCAGGTGGCCAGTCGTCAACGGCGCGAGCGCTTGAGCCGTGGCGCCGAGGGGAGTCGCGGTGTGCGGGAAGGTCGACGCGACGACGGTGCAACCGCCCGCTTCCGGGGCGATGGCGGACTCGTGCAGCGCCTTCGTGATGGCGGGGGAGAGGTGCGGAGCCAGCAGGGCGTAGGCGCCGCCGAGCACGACGTACTCCGGGTTGAGGATGTTGACGAGGGCGGCGACGCCGTGACCCAGATGGGTGCCGGCCTCGCTGAGGATCTTGGTGACCGCCGCCTCGCCGTCGTCGGCTCGGCGGATGAGGTAGTCGAGCTGGATCTGCGGATCGGGGTCGGTCAGCCCGTCGATCCGCGACAGGATCGCCGGCAGGCTGGCGAGCGCCTCCAGACAGCCGCGACGCCCGCAGCCGCAGAGCGGCCCGTCCGCGACCAGGCGGAGATGGCCGATCTCACCGACGTACCCGAGGTGTCCTTTGAGTGGGCGTCCGTCGACGATGATGCCGGCGCCGACTCCGGTGTCGCCGGCGAGTTGGATGAGATTCTCGGAGCCGGCCAGCGGCCCGTAGAGATGTTCGGCCAGTACGGCGAGCGACGCGTCGTTGTCGACCGTCACCGGGATGTCCGGCCGCCCGAGCGCGGCCGCGAGGTCTGCCTGCAGCGGCACATCGCGCCAGCCCAGACCAGCAGCGAGTACGACCGAACCGTCCCGGTTCACCAATCCGGGCACACCCACGGTGATGCCCAGCACTCGCCGGCTCGACGACTGCACGGTCGTGATCGCACGCCGGGCCAGTGCTGCCACCGCGGCGACAGTCTTCGCAGGCCCCGCGTCGACACCGGGCCCCGCGCGGTGCCAGCGCAGCACCTGCTCGCCGGCGGTGTCGTAGGCGAGTGCGGTCAGACCTCGCGCGCTGACCTCGATCCCGATCGCGGCGTACGCCGATCCGTCCAGGACGAGTAGGGTCGCGGGCCGGCCGACATGGTTCTGGGTCTGCTGGGTCTCGCGGACCAGCCGGCGGTCGAGCAGGTCGGACACGATACTCGTCACAGTCGCCTTGTTGAGCCCGGTCCCGGACGCGATCGCGGCCCGCGAGCACGGCGCCTGGCGGCGCAGGAAACCCAGCACGGCGGCCAGGTTGGTGGCGCGGATGTCCGTGTGGTCCGCGGTCTGTGTGGTCAAGGTCCGTTCCGTTCGGCTCGTCCAGTGGACTCAGTTCTACACCTTGTCGTGCTCTCGTGTCTGCGTTAATTTGTTTGGCTACCAGCCCAACTAATTCTAGGCCAAGAAATCCAGGAGAGCCATCGTGACCGGATCAGTGGGCGGCAACACAAGCCGCCGGACGTTCATCTCCCTGCTCGGCGCGGGTGCCGCGGCGGCCGCCGGCGGCGTCACGCTGGCCGGTTGCTCGGACGGCGGCTCCGGGTCATCGACCGGGGGCCGGGCCGAGACCGAGGACAAGCTGTCCGGGTTGCTGCCGAAGTACATCCCGTACGAGTCGGTCAAGCCGGACCTGCCGGGTGAGAACGGCGCCTCGCCGGGGTTCACCAAGTACCCGGCCGAGCTGAAGCGGGCCGTGCCGGACAAGGCGGTCACCAGCGGCAAGGAAGTCTCCGCCATGACCCCGCTGTGGAGCCCGCCGCCGCCCGGGCTCGGCAAGAACAGCTACTACGACGTGAACAACGAGCGGATCGGCGCGCCGGTCCGGTTCAACATCCTGAACGGCAACGACTACGGTGACAAGCTCGGCCCGATCCTTGCGGCGGGCAACGTGCCGGAGCTGCTCTGCATCCCGGGCTGGAACATCGCCTCGCTGACCCGGTTCGGCCAGGCCGTGGACAAGCTGTTCGAGGACCTGACGCCGTACCTGGCCGGTGACAAGGCGTCGGCCTACCCGATGCTCGCCAACCTGCCGACCAGGGCCTGGGCGTACGGCGTCTGGAACAACCAGCTCAAGGCGGTGCCGTTCCCCTCGGACGGCTTCCCCTGGATGATGATGTACCGCAAGGACATCTTCGACCAGTTCGGCGCGGAGCCGCCGAAGAACGCCGACGACCTGCTGGCGCTGGGCAAGCAACTGACCGACCCGAAGGCGGGCCGGTGGGCGTTCGGGTCGGTCGCCGACGAGATCCACCGGGCGTTCGGGGTGCCGGGCGGCTGGAGCAAGGACCCGAGCGGCAAGTTGGTGCGAGGGCTCGAGACGCCGCAGTTCGAGGAGGCGGTGGCGTTCATCCGGAAGCTGTTCCAGTCGGGTTACGTGCACCCCGAGGTGGTTGCCAACTCGGCGGATGAGAACGCGCTGTTCGAGGGCGGCAAGTTCCTGATCCGGCAGAACGGGCTGGGTGGCTGGGGCGAGTCGCTGCAGCGGCAGCAGACGGTCAACCCGAAGTTCAACCCCCAGCCGGTCATGCCGTTCGCACACGACGGCGGGACGCCGATCACCTGGGGCGGCGATCCCGCCGGCATCTTCACCTTCGTGAAGAAGGGGCTCGGCGAGGCTCGCGTGAAGGAGCTGCTCGGCGTTCTCAACTACACCTCCGCTCCGTTCGGCACCGAGGAGTACCAGCTCTACAACTACGGGCAGGAGGGCAAGCACTACACCAAACAGCCGTCCGGTGCGCCGAAGCTCACCGCGCTGGGACAGAAGGAGGTGTCGCAGACCTACATCTTCCTCGGCGGCCGGCCGGTGGCCATCACCCAGAGCGAGTACCCGGGGTATGTCGAGTCGATGAGTGCCTGGCAGAACGCCGCTGCGAAGGTCCGAGAGAAGAACCTCTTCGACGGGATCCGGGTCGAGCAGCCGGCCAAGATGGCAGCGCTGAACCAGCCGTTCGACGACAAGCTGCAGGACATCTACCGCGGCCGCCGCCCGGTCAGCGAGCTGAAAGCCGCGATCAAGGAATGGCAGACCAACGGCGGCAACGAGGGCCGGGACTTCTACGCGAAGGTGCTCAGTGACAACGGTCGCTAAGAATCCTGTGAGTACGGCGCCGGCTGAAGCGAAGCGTCCGCCGGCGCCGCGACGGAAGCGTCCGCGAGGTGGAGCGAGCCTGCGGCATCGGTGGGCGCGGGACTGGCCGCTGCTGTTGATGGTGCTGCCGGTGGTCGTGCTGCTCGGGGTGTTCCACTACTTCCCGACTCTGGGCAATGTGATCGCGTTCCAGGACTACTCGCCGTACGTCGGGATCCGCGGCAGTGAGTTCATCGGCTTCGCCAACTTCAGCCGGATGTTCTCCGAGCCGGCGTTCTGGCAGGCGGCGGCCAACACGCTGACGATCACCGCCGTCCAGTTGGTGTTCTTCTTCCCGATTCCGATCGCGCTGGCGTTGCTGCTGAACAGCGTGTTGTCGGCCAAGCTCCGCAACGTCATCCAGGGCATCGTGTACCTGCCGCACTTCTTCTCGTGGGTACTGGTCGTGTCGCTGTTCCAGCAGATGATCGGCGGTGGCGGGCTGCTGGCGCAGTCGCTGCGGAACAACGGCTACCAGGCCGTCGATCTGATGACCAGGCCGGACACGTTCATCCTGCTGGTCACCGCGCAGTCGATCTGGAAGGACGCCGGCTGGGGGATGATCGTGTTCCTCGCGGCGTTGTCGACGATCAACCCGGCGCTCTACGAGGCGGCCGCGGCCGATGGCGCGAACCGCTGGCGCCGGCTGTGGCACATCACGCTGCCGGGACTGCGGCCGGTGATCGTGCTGCTGCTCATCCTGCGGCTGGGTGACGCGTTGACGGTCGGTTTCGAGCAGTTCATCCTGCAGCGCAGCGCGGTCGGCGCGGATGCCGCCGAGGTGCTCGACACGTACGTCTACTACCAGGGCCTGCTCGTCGGCGACTTCGGGTACGGCGCCGCCGCCGGCCTGTTCAAGGGTGTCGTTGGGCTCGTCCTGGTCCTGGTGGCCAACCGATTCGCTCACATGGTGGGCGAGCAGGGGGTGTATTCGCGCTCATGACGACAAGAGCCGTCTGGGAGGAAGAGCCGACCGCTGTCGGCCGGGTGGGCAAGCCGGTGGTGCTGGCCCTGATCGCACTCGCGGTCGCGTTTCCGCTGTACGTCGTGGTCGTCACGAGTCTGTCCAGCACCGAAGCCGTGACCAAGGCCGGCGGGCTGGTCGTCGTACCGCGGGACCTGACGATCGCGGCGTACGTGCAACTGCTGTCGGGTGGGGTGGTCACGCGGGCCCTGGTGATCAGCGTGCTGATCACCTTGATCGGTACGGCGTTCAGCCTGTGGGTCACCGTGCTGGCGGCTTACGGGCTGTCCCGGCCGGGGTCATTGTTCCACCGGCCGTTGCTGTTCGTCGTCCTGCTGACGTTCCTGTTCGGGCCGGGCATCATCCCGAGCTACCTGCTGGTGAACTCGCTCGGGCTGATCGACAGCTACGCGTCGCTGATTCTGCCGACCGCGGTGTCGGCGTTCAACCTGATCGTGATGCGGGCGTTCTTCATGGCGATCCCGGCCGAGTTGATCGACAGTGCGCGGATCGACGGAGCGGGAGAGTTCGCGATCCTGCGCCGGATCGTGATGCCGCTGTCGAAGGCGGTCGTGGCCGTGGTCGGGCTGTTCTACGCGGTCGGCTACTGGAACGCGTTCTTCAATGCGCTGCTCTACCTGAACGACAACAACAAGTGGCCGTTGCAGATGGTGCTTCGGACGTACATCGTCGAACAGCAGGCACTGCCCACCGGCGCCGGCGGAGTGGCCACTGGCGTCGGCCTCGGATTGGCGCCGGCGCCTGGTCTGGCGATCAAGATGGCGATCGTGGTGATCGCGATCGTCCCGGTCCTGCTGGTCTACCCGTTCATCCAGCGCCACTTCACCAAGGGCGTCATCATCGGCGCAGTCAAGGGGTGACATGTCTCTTCCACGCAGGCACTTCCTTGCCCTGAGCACCGGTACGGCGCTGGTCGCCGCGACTGCTGGTCGGGCCGAGGCGACTGAGTCGACCAGGTACCGATGGCGGAACGTGGAGATCGTCGGTGGAGGGTTCGTCACCGGGATCATCCACCACCCGCGGAAACGTGGACTCGTCTACGCACGAACGGACATCGGGGGAGCGGCGCGCTTCGACAACCGGACGCAGCGGTGGGTGCAGTTGCTGCACTGGCTCGGCTGGGACGAGTGGAACTGGACGGGGGTCGAGAGCCTCGCGCTGGACCCCGCGGATCCTGATCGCCTGTACCTTGCCGTCGGCACCTACACCAGCGACTGGGCGCCGAGCAACGCCGCGATCCTGATCTCCACCGATCAGGGCCGGAGCTTCCGCCGGACCGACCTGCCGTTCAAACTCGGCGGCAACGAACCGGGCCGCTCGATGGGCGAGCGACTCGTGGTCGACCCCCGCGACGGCCGGGTGTTGTTCCTCGGCACCCGCGGCCACGGCCTGTGGCGCAGCGCCGACCGAGGCAGGAGCTGGGCACGGGTCGACAGCTTCCCGGCCACCGGCACGGCCGGAATCGGCATCGGCTTCGTCTTCTTCGACCCGCGGAACGGCACGGTCTACGCCGGCGTAGCGGACCCGGCGGCCGGCCTGTATCGCAGCACCGACTCGGGCCGGACCTGGGCGCCGGTGCCGGGGCAGCCGACCGGACTGTTGCCGCACCACGGCGAATTAGGGGCCGACGGCAACATCTATCTGACCTACGGCGACCGGCCCGGACCGTACGAGATGTACGACGGCGCCGTTCACAAACTGGACACCGCGACCGGTAGGTGGACCGACATCACGCCGCTCCGGCCGAACACCGGCGGTGAGGCCGGTTTCGGGTACGCCGGTCTCGCGACGGATCCACGTCGTCCGGGCACGGTGATGGTGTCGACCATGAGTCGCTGGGGTCCGGTCGACGACATCTTCCGGTCGGTCGACGGCGGCAGTACCTGGCACTCGATCGCTGAGCGGATCGAGCTGGACACGTCCGGAGCGCCGTACCTGAACTTCCACGGCACGCCCAAGCTGGGCTGGATGATCGGGGACATCTCGATCGATCCGTTCGACTCGGACAAGGTGCTGTACGTCACCGGTGCGACGATCTTCGGCACGGACGACGTCACCGAGGCCGAGGCTGGTCGCAGTACGCACTGGTCGGTGCGGGCGCAGGGGCTGGAGGAGACCGCCGTACTCGATCTGATCAGTCCGCCCTGGGGGCCGCCGTTGATCAGCGCACTCGGCGACATCGGCGTGTATCGACACGACCGGCTGGACGTCGTACCGCCGGACGGACAGGCGTCGAATCCAGTCAGTGGGACGTCACCGAGTCTCGACTACGCGGCGCTGTCACCCGGTTTCGTCGTCCGGCTGGCCAACGCCGGGGCCGGCGAGCATGGTGCGTACTCGACCGACGCCGGGGTGTCGTGGCAGCCCTTCCTGGGTGAGCCGGCCGGCCTGACGCAGACAGGACAGATCGCGGTCAGTGCCGACGCCCGAACGTTGCTATGGGCACCGGGTGACGTGCCGCCGCACTACTCGCGCGACCGGGGGACCACGTGGACGATTGTCGACAATCTGCCGGTCAACAGTGCGGTTGTCGGCGATCGGGTTGACGCGCGGTTGTTCTATGCCTTCGATCCGGCGACGGGTACGGCGTACGCGAGCACGAACGGCGGTGCCACCTTCTCGGTCACGGCGACCGGGCTGCCGACTGGGGCGGGGAAGCTGGAGACCGTGCTGGATCGGGCCGGGCACTGCTGGCTCGCGGCCGGTGCGGGCGGGTTGTATCGCTCGGTCGACCGGGGGCTGACGTTCTTGCCGGTGGCGACCATCGAGGAGGCGCATACGGTCGGCTTCGGCAAAGCGGCGCGTGGTCGGTCCGACATGGCGGTCTACACGTCGGGCAAGGTGAGCGGGGTTCGTGGGATCTTCCGGTCCGACGACAGCGGCCGCTCGTGGGTGCGGGTGAACGACGACCGGCATCAGTACGCGTGGACCGGTGCGGCGATCACCGGCGACCCGCGCGTCTACGGTCGCGTCTACATCTCGACGAACGGGTTCGGCATTCCGTACGGGGAGCCGGTATGACGCGACTTTGGTACGGCGGCGACTACAACCCGGAGCAGTGGGATCCAGCGGTGTGGAAGGAGGACGTCGACCTGATGCGTCAGGCCGGCGTCAACCTCGTCACCGTCGGCGTCTTCTCCTGGTCGAGTCTCGAGCCGTCGCCCGGAGTCTACGAGTTCGGTTGGCTGGACCGCGTGCTGGACCAGCTGCACGACGCCGGTGTGAGTGTGGACCTGGCCACGCCGACCGCTTCCCCGCCGCCGTGGTTCAGCCGGTTGCATCCGGAGGCGTTGCCGGTGATGGCCGACGGCGTACGGCTGACGCATGGGAGCCGGGACACGTACTGCGCTTGCGCGCCGGCCTACCGTTCGGCGGCGGCAGGCATCGCTCGGGTCCTGGCTGAGCGGTATCACGATCATCCGGCGCTGGCTCTTTGGCACGTGCACAACGAGTACGGGACGACGTGTCATTGCTCGTTGGCGGCCGAGCGGTTTCGCTCGTGGCTGCGGGAACGGTACGGCTCGCTCGATCGGCTGAACGATGCGTGGACGACGGCCTTCTGGAGCCAGGGATATTCCGACTGGCAGGACATTCAGCCGCCGCGTCGTACGCAGTACCTGGTGAATCCGACCCACTTCCTGGATTACCGGCGGTTCTGGTCGGACGAGTTGCTGGCCGCGTTTCTCGAGCAGAAGGCGGAGATCCGGGCACGGTCGCCGTTGCCGATCACCACGAACTTCGTCTTCGGTGGTTGGGTTCCCGTCAACCATGCCCAGTGGGCGTCCGCCGTCGATGTGGTTGCCATCGACCACTATCCGAGCCGGACGGATCGAGGCGCCGAGGAGCAGACCGCGTTCGGCGCCGATCTCGCCCGGTCGTGGGCCGGTGGGAAGCCGTGGCTGCTGATGGAGCAGGCTGCGGGAGCGCTGAACGACGGGCAGCGGCTGCATCCGAAGGAGCCGGGGCGGATGGCGCGGCACAGTCTGTCGCACATCGCGCGCGGGTCGGGTGGAGCGCTGTTCTTCCAGTGGCGGGCATCGCGGGGTGGGGCGGAGATGTACCACTCGGCTCTGGTGCCGCACGCCGGCGCGTCCTCGCGGGTGTTCCGCGAGGTCGCAGCCCTGGGCGCGGAGCTGCCTTCGCTGGCTGAAGTGGCGGACGCGGAGGTTGTCGCCGACGTTGCCGTCTTGTGGGATGTCGAGTGCTGGTGGGCGATGCAGGGGACGCACCTGCCGTCATCCTCACTCGACTATCTCTCCGCTGTGCAGGATGCGCATCGGCACTTCTGGCGTGCCGGTGTGACGGTCGACTTCGCGGCTCCTTCGGCGGACTTGTCGGCGTACCGGCTCGTGGTGGTGCCGTCGTTGTACTTGATCAGCGATGAGGCGGCCGCGTCGCTCGCGGCGTATGTAGAGGGCGGCGGGCAGTTGGTGGTCGGATACTTCAGTGGCATCGTGGACCCCTCTGTACGCGTGCGGCTCGGGGGGTATCCGGGCGCTTTCGCGTCGCTGCTCGGGGTGCGGGTGGAGGAGTTTCATCCGCTGCCCGCGGACGGTGTAGTGGAGCTGTCGTCCGGTGGTCGGGGGCGAGTGTGGAGCGAGGACGTGGAGGCCGTGTCGGCCGAGGTGGTCGATCGGTACGTCGGGGGAGTGCTCGACGGGAAGCCTGCGATCACCCGACGACAGGTCGGCGCCGGGACCGCTTGGTATATCTCGACCTCAGTGGATTTCGACACCGCCGCCGGCCTTTTCGGTCTGTCCTCGTCGGAGGTGGAAACGGTACGCCGCCGCTCGGGCGACATCACGTGGACGTTCCTGCTCAACCACGGCGACGCGGAGGTCGTCGTACCCGCTGAGGGGGTCGAGCTGATTTCAGGAGCCGCCGTGGACGGCTCGCTGTCGTTGCCGGCCGGCGGTTACGCCGTGGTGAGGTCGCCGTGAGGGGCTTCGCAGGTGCTGCCGCGGGCGATGAGCTTCGGCGGGAGCAGGGTCAGCTCGGGTACGTCGCCACCCTCCAACTTGGCGATCAGCGACTCGACTGCCTGTCCGCCGATCCGCTCCGCCGGAATCGTGACCGACGACAGCTGCGGGACCTGCCGCTCGGCCACGTCGTCCGCGCAGATCGCCATCAGGGACATGTCCTCGGGGACACGGCGTCCGAGTCGCCGCAGGACGTCGAGCAGCGGGCCGATGATCGGCTCGTTCTGCACCACCAGGCCGGTGATGCCGGGGTGGTCGCGCAGCAGCTGCTCGACCGTGCCGAGGATCGCGTCGAAGGTGTGCTCACAAGGGGTCTCGACGCCCAGGACACCCCGTCGTTCGGCCGCTTCGGAGAATCCGGTCAAGGTGCGTTGCGCGAAGCCGGTCTGGCGTTCGTACACGGCGGACGGCGTACCGAGCAAGGCGAGCGATCGGTGCCCGAGGTCGGCCAGGTGGTCGACACAATGGGCGCCGGCGGCAACGAAGTCGAGGTCGATACAGGTCAGGCCCTCGGCATCGGCCGGGTACCCGATCAGCACCGACGGCATCGGCAGCTCCCGCAGGACCGGAACCCGCTCGTCGTGCAGCTCGACGTCCATCACCACCAGCGCGTCCACGAGCGAGCTCTGCGCGACCCGCTCCAGACCGTCCGGTCCTTCGTCCGCGGTCAGCAGCAGTACGTCGTGGTCGAACCGGCGGGCCGTGGTCACGACCGCGGCGGCGAACTGCATCATCACCGGGACGTGCATGCCAGTGCGCAGCGGGATCACCAGTGCGAGCACGTTGGACCGCTGGCTGGCGAGCGCGCGGGCACTCGCGTTCGGCCGGTAGCCGAGCGCGCGGACACTGCGCTGGACCCGTTCGCGGGTGTCGGAGGAAATCGTCCGCTTCCCGCTGAGTACGTAGGAGACCGTGCTGGCCGCGACCCCGGCGTGCCGGGCGACGTCCGCGATCGTGACCATCGTGGTGCTCCTTTTCTTTGGTTCGTCCAGTCATACCTCAGTCGAAGCGCTTCGACTCGCAGCAACAGCGTCGAGTCGGGAATTCCCCTGTGTCAAGCCCCTGCATCATCTCAACGCCCACGGATGAGAGGAACAGCAATGACAAAGTGGTGGAAAGCAGTGGTCGCAGTGGTGACAGTAGTCGCGGCGGGCCTGGTGGCCGCCGTACCCGCCCAGGCCGCGGCCTGGGCGTCCTCGGACAAGTGGGGCACCTGGTCCAACGGTGGCTACACGGTCCGCAACAACGTCTGGGGCGGCGGCGCCGGCCCGCAGACCATCTGGGCCAACTCCTACAGCAACTGGGGTGTCTGGGCCAACCACCCGAACACCGGCGGCGTGAAGTCGTATCCCCACTCCGCCCGCTACATCGGCAGGCGAGTCAGCGCCATCGGGTCGCTGACCAGCAACTTCAACGTGTCCCGGCCCGGTAGCGGTGCCTATGCGACGACGTACGACATCTGGGCCGACAACAACGCCTACGAGATCATGATCTGGATGAACAAGCAGGGTGCCGTCGGCCCGATCGGCTCCCGGCAGGCCACCGCCAGCGTCGGCGGCCACACCTGGGACATCTACCGCGGCAGCAACGGCGCGAACGCGGTCTTCTCCTTCATCCGCACCTCCAACATCAACGCCGGCTCGGTCGACATCAAAGCCGTCCTGAACTGGATCCGTGGCCGCGGCTGGATGGGCGACGCCACCGTCAGTGAAGTCCAGTTCGGCTTCGAGATCACCTCCTCGTCCGGCGGCCTCAACTTCGCCTCCAACTCCTTCTCCGTCAGCTCCTCCTGACCCAACCCGGTCCCGACCTGATTCCCCACGCTCGGAGCAGCTGCCGGGCGTGGGGATCAGTTGTAGGTGCGGCGGAGGATGCGGGTTGCCCCACAGACTCTGCGGGTATGACGCTCAGCCGCACCGGACCGTGGTCGACAGTGAATGCCGGGGTCAGCTCGCGTCGCGGGCGAGCGAGCGTGATGCCGAAAAGGACCAGCACCATCCCGAGCCCCTGCGGGATGGTGAGCGTGTCGCCGGACAGCGTCAGTCCGAGGACGGCGCCGGTCAACGGGTTGAGTAGGCCGATGAGGCCGACCGTGGCGGTGGTGAGGTGGCGGAGACCGACGAACCACGCGGTGAAGGCCAACGCGGTGGCGATCAGGCTGACGTACGCGAACGCGCCGGCGGCCGACCGGTCGAGGCTCGGCGGCGTGCCCTCGATCACGATGGCGAAGGGGATCAGCACCAGCCCACCGGCGATGAGTTGCCAGGAGGTGGTGGCCAGCGGACCGTCGGTGCCTCCCCACTTCTTCGCCAGGACGTACCCGCACGACGACATCGTCATCGCGGCCAGGGAGGCGGCGACGCCGCGGAGATCCACCCCCGACGCCCCGGCGCCGAGCATCAGGTAGACACCGGCGATCCCGGCCGCGGCGCCGACGAGCACCGGAAGGGTCGGGCGTTCGGCAAGCAGCGCCCACGCGAATCCCGCCATGGTCAACGGTGACGCGGACATGATCGTCGACGCGAGGCTGACCGGCAGCAACTGCGACGCGAGGTAGATGAGAGCGAAGAAGGCGCCCATGTTGCAGACACCGAGCAGCAGAGAACGCCACCACCATGCGCCGCGCGGAAGGCGCCGGGCGATGCACAGCAACAGCAACCCGGCGGGCAGGGCACGGACGACCGCGCCGTACAAGGGATAACCGGCCGGCAGGTACTCGTGGGTGACGAAGTAGTTCGTCCCCCACGCGATCGGAGCGATCGCGGTGACGAGAACCCAGCGGAAGGTGTTTTCCATGGAAACTACTATATCTTCCTGGGAAGATATACTGTGCATCGTGACCGAGGACCATGTGGCGCGGATCCAGGCGGAGTGGCGGATCGAGCGGCCGGACGTCGACACCGGTCCGCAGGGGGTGATCGGCCGGCTGCACCGGATCGCGAACCACCTGACCGGCGAGCTGACCCTGGTCTATGCGAAGTACGGGCTGACCGAGGGGGAGTTCGACGTACTCGCGGCCTTGCGTCGCGCGGGTACGCCGTACGAGCGAGCGCCCGGCGAGATCGCGCTGCACACGATGGTGACGACGGGCGCCGTCACCAAACGGGTGGACCGGCTGGAACAAGCCGGTCTGGTGCAACGCCGGCGCAGCGATGAGGACGGCCGTGGCCGCGTCGTCCGGCTGACCCCGGCCGGACGACGCCTCTTCGACCGCGCGTTCACCGCTCACATGGCCAACGAGCGCCGACTGCTCGAAGCGCTCGATCAGCAGGAGGCTGAGCAGTTGGAGAAGCTGCTCACCACCTGGCTCGCCGCCTTGGAGCCCACGACCGACTGAAGTGCTTACTAGCCCACATCACCTACGCGACGTCGGGCCGTGTCATCAGCGGCGACCGCAGATGCAACGCCAGACTGGGGCCGGTCAAAGGCACGATGTTCCACGTCGCCACCGCTGTCCCCGCGTCGGCGTCGACCACCAGCCGAACCCGGTGCGGGGTGGTGATGACGTAAAGCTCGGCGACGAACGTGTTGCCCTGCCAGGCGCCGGCCGCGACGACAGGGCGGCCGAGCGGCGAACTTTCCCGCCATTCGCCGTGGCCGACCTCGACGTCGAGGGACGACCCGAGTCGCAGGAGCCATCCACTGTCCACGGGATCGACGATCACCGTGGTTCCGTCGGGCAGAGCCGAATCCTCGGCGGAGGCGTCAAGTCTCGCCTTGACGGAACGCTGCGGGGCGGCCGAACCCGGCACCGGCGCGAGTGACAGCCGCCGCAGCCGATCGGCGAGGATCTCGTCGTCCCGGGTGCTGTCCGCGGGGTCCATGCCGGGCAGCAGGCACTCCCAGATTGCGTCGAGTATTGCCTGCGGCTGCGTATTGGCGCCGGTCACGCCGACCACGAGATCGCGCGACGGGACGACCACGCAGAGCTGACCGAAGGAGCCGTCACCGTGGTAACCGTGACGCGACATCCAGAACTGGTAACCGTATCCGCAAAGGTAGTCGACGTCCCCCGACCCGTCCTTGAATGGCAGGGTATCGATGTGCCGTCGGGTCGCGAGCCGCACCCATTCGCGCGGGACGAGTTGCTGGTCTCCCCAAACGCCTCCACGCAGCAGCAGTTCACCGAAGGCGGCGACGGCCTCGGTCGTCAGGTGCAGTCCGTGGAATCCGAACGCGGCACCGCTCGCCACCCGGTCCCATTCGGCGTCGTCGACGCCCATCGGCTTGAATAGGCGCTCGTCGAGCAGCTCCGGCAGGCCGCGGCCCGTGACCCGTTCCACCATCCGAGCCAGGACGAAAGTGGTCGCGTTGTCGTAGGTGTGCCGGGTTCCCTCAGGCTCGGAGAACGGTACGCGCAGGAAGCCCTTCACCAGGTCGTCCGGTTCCAGTTGCCAGGCTTCGGTGAGGCTGTCCGTGCGGTGTCCGGCCGTCATGGACAGCAGGTGGTGAACGGTGAGGCGGCGTCCCTGCTCCGAGATGTCGGCCGGAACGTGGTCGGGCAACACGTCCACCACCCGATCGTCCAGCGAGAGCAGCCCGTCGCCGATCGCGAGCCCCACGGCGACCGAGGTGAACGACTTGGTCAGCGAGTAGAGCAGGTGCGGGCGTTCGGCGGAGTACGGCGCCCACCAGCCTTCGGCGACGACGTGACCGTGGCGTACGACCATGATGGAGTGACACTCGACGGATCGTGCTTCGAGCCGGTCCAGCAGCGCGGCGATCGAAGGGGACGACATCCCCGCGGCGGCCGGGGTCGAGCGCGGCAGTAGGGGCGCTGCGAAGGCATCCGGGAACCCTAACAAATCCGCGCAATCGAGTGGAGAGATTTAGCTGAGAGCTGGTCCGGTGCGGGTATACCTGGGACGCGGTGCTTGGTATGACGCGGTCCTCCGGCCGGAAGAAAGGGCGTAAATGCATTCGACTGGACCGGTTCGATTCATTAAATGAGAAGGTGCTGGACCGGTTCAGTGACGACAAGACCGAAAGTCGGCGGGCTGGAAGGTGTTCTCAGCGAGCGCTCCTACGCCTTGGCGCTGCGGACCGTCCCGGATCCGACGAAGAGCTCGCGGCCTACCGGAAATGGTCCCGGGAAAAGCGCGTCGACGGGGTCGTCGTGGTCGACATCAAGGCCGCCGACCCGCGGATTCCGCTGCTGAAGGAGCTCGGCCTGCCGACCGTCCTGGTCGGCGACCCGTCCCTGGCCGACGGGATGGCCTGTGTCTGGACCGACAGTACGACGGCGATGTCGGAAGCGGTCGACCACGTCGCGGAGCTCGGGCACCGGCACATCGCCCGGGTCGCCGGCCCGCCAGAGCTCCGCACCACCTCGCAGGTGAATATCGGCGCCACCTTGAGAACCCACCAACCATTTGGGGGGCGCATCCTTGGCTGGTGGCTTCTCAAGGTCGGACGGCGGGATGGTGATGCGCTGCTGGCGGCGCTGGGGAGGGGTGGGTAACCTGCCCTGGTCGTCGGTCGAGCGGATAGGAGATGATGCCCCCCGTGACCGGACCACAGAGCCAGGACTCCCAGTCCCGGCGGACGCCGTCGGAGGCCGACCCGTCCGTCGCGGGCCTGACGGTGGGGCTCGGTGGGCCGACCGGACGGTTCGCCCGGCTGGGCTCGTCCTGGTGGACGCCGCTGCGGATCGCGCTGGCGGTGTGCACGGTCACGTTCGCGCTCGGCGTACTGCAGAAGGCTCCGTGTATGGACGCCGGCTGGGACCGGCAGAGCTGGCGTCCGTTCAAGGCGCTGTGCTACTCCGACATCGGCTTCCTGTACCAGGAGCGCGGGTTCGCCGAGGGCAACCGGCCGTTCCTGGACACCGGCAACTACCCGGTGCTCGAGTACCCGGTGCTGACCGGCGGGTTCATGGAGGCCGCGGCGCAGGTCACCTGGCTGATCACCGGTGATCCGAAGAAGGACCTGACCGTCGAGGAGAAGCGCGACACCGCGGGTGTCTTCTTCGTGGTCAACGTGGTGATGCTGTTCCTGTGCGCGCTCGTCATCGTCGGCCTGACCGTCGCCACCGCGCGCGGGGTGGAGAAACGCCCGGGCGCGGCCCGTGGCCAGCCGCTGGACGCTCTGTACGTCGCCGCCGCGCCGGTGCTGGCGTTGACCTCGACGATCAACTGGGACCTGTTCGCGGTGGCGCTCACCGCCGGTGCCATGTTCGCGTGGTCGCGGGGCCGGCCGATCTGGTTCGGCATCCTGCTCGGGCTGGGGACCGCGGCGAAGTTCTACCCGTTCCTGCTGCTCGGGCCGCTGCTGATCGTGTGCCTGCGGGGCCGGAAGCTGTGGCCGTGGTTCCAGGCGACGGTGGCCGCGATCGTCGCCTGGGGTCTGGTCAACGCGCCGATCTATCTGCTGGCCAAGAACGAGTGGATGTCGTTCTGGACGTTCAACGACCAGCGGGAGAGCGACTACGGCTCGATCTGGTACGTGCTGAAACTGGCCAAGCACGAGGTCGCGGACGTGAACCAGTTGAACATCGTGATCTTCGCCGGGCTGTGCCTGTCGATCGCGATCCTCGGCCTGATGGCGCCGCGGCCGCCCAGATTCGCCCAGCTCGCCTTCCTGGTGGTGGCGGCGTTCCTGCTGATCAACAAGGTCTACTCACCGCAGTACGTGCTGTGGCTGCTGCCGCTGGTGGCGCTGGCCCGGCCGCGGCTGCGGGACTGGCTGATCTGGCAGGCGTGCGAATGCTTCTACTGGATGCTCGTCTGGATGCATCTGGCCCAGTTCCTCGCACCCGGAAGCCCGGACCAGCCGGACCGGATCTACTGGCTGTCGGTGATCCTGCGGATGGCCGGCACGCTCTGGCTGATGCTGGTGGTGTCGCGCGACATCCTGCTGCCGGAGGAGGACCCGGTCCGCCAAGGTGACGTGGTCGACGACCCGAGCGACGGCGTCGCGTCCGACGCTCGCGCCCCGGCTCCGGCCTAGGCGGTGTCTGACGGTTCCCCGCCTACTGCGCGGCACTCGGCACGGCATCTCGCCGCACTGGAGCAAAGGTCACGATGGAACCACATCGAGGCCTTCGCTCCAGCACGCCGAGCTACCGCACCGAGCACCTGCTCGCTACGGCGCTGAACCGTCAGACACCGCCTAGAGCACCAGCTTCGACACGTCGAGGTTGCCGCCGCTGACGACGAAGGCGGTCGTGCCCTCCAGCTGGATGCTGCCTTCGAGCAGCGCCGCGAAGGGTGCGGCCGCGGCCGGCTCCAAGGCCAGCTTGGTACGGGACATCACCAGGCGGGTCGCTTCCAGGAGCGACTCTTCACTCACGCGTACGACGTCGTCGACGTACTGCTGGATGATGGGGAAGTTGCGCGTGCCGCAGACCGGTGCGGCCAGGCCGTCCGCGATGGATCGGGCGGTCGGCAGCTTCTGGGGTTCGCCGGCCGCGAGGCTACGGCTGACGACGTCCGCCTGCTCGGGCTCGATCCCGATCACGCGGATCGCGGGCTTGACCAGCTTCACCGCGAGCGCGACGCCGGAGATGAGCCCGCCGCCACCGACCGGGACCAGGACCGTGCCGATGTCGGGGCGGTCCGCGAGCAGTTCGAGGCCGAGGCTGGCGTGACCGGTGATCACGTCCTCGTCGTCGAACGGGTGGACGCCGGTCAGCTTCCGCTCGTCCCGGATCCGCTCGTACTGCGCCATCAGATCGCCCTCGACGAGCTCGACGGTGGCGCCGTACCCACGGGCCGCGGCGATCTTCGCCGGTACGGCGGTCGTCGCCATCACCACGGTGGCCGGTACGCCGGCGTCCCGGGCGGCCCAGGCGAGCGCGCCGGCCGCGTTCCCGGCCGAGACGGTGATGACACCGCGCTCTCGCTCCTCGGCGCTGAGCCGGAGCAGCTTGGTCAGCAGCCCGCGCACCTTGAAACTGCCGGTCTTCTGGAACAGCTCCGCCTTCAACAGGATCGTCCCGCCGAACCATTCGTCCAACGCCCTCGACGTCAGAATCGGAGTCCGGTGAATCCGCCCCTCGAGCTGATCGGCGGCCCGCTGAATATCCACGAACGTCGGCATGACTCCGACTTTAGGTGCCGTCCGCCGTACCAGTCTCACCGGCACGGCCGCGAGACTAGACGCGGTCGGCCACAGCGGCGGCGAGCTTGTGAGCGGCTGCCGGGAACTCCGGCAGGAACAGGTAGGGCTCGATCAGCTCCAGTTCCATCAGCAGGAAGCGGCCGTTGACGACCACGCCGTCGACGCGAGCGTAGAGGGAACCGGCACCGGCGGCTTCCAGGGCTGCCTTGGCGCTCTCGAGTACGTCGGGCGACGGCTCGGCGAGGACCGACACGCCGCCGTACTCCATCTGCACCCGGAAGTCGCCGGCTGCCGGGCGCTTCACCACGGCGTGGGTGAACTCGCCGTCGATGAACATCAGCGACCACTCACCGTCGGTCACGATCTCCTGTACGAACGGCTGGACCAGATAAACCACCTCCGGGAGGTCGTCCATCGCCCGGCTCAGCTCCTCGGAGCCGGCGACGCCGCGGACCGTGTGCCGGGCGGAAGCGCTCACGGTCGGCTTGATGACGATCTCCTGACCGTCGAGCCCGGCGACCACCTCGCGCAGGCATGCGCCCGCGGCGATCTGCGACGGCACGATCGCCACCCCGCGCTCGCGCAACTCGACCAGGTACCGCTTGTCGCCGTTCCACCGGACCAGATCACTGTTGTTGAACACCGGTACGCCGCCCTTGTCGACCAGGCCGAGCCACTCGGTGAACTCGTCGTACCGGACGTGATAGTCCCAGACCGAGCGCAGCAGGACAGCGTCGTACGCCGACCAGTCGACCGACGGGTCGGTCCACACTTCGGCGACCGGGTCGAGGCCGGCCGCACGGAGCGCGTCGACGAGCGGGAGGTCATGCTCGTGCAGCTCGGGATGATCGGCCGAGGTCGCGAGGGCAATGCGTTTCGTCACGCCGCTCAGTGTTGGCTCGCCCCGACCCGCTCGTCAAACTGCTTTACCGCAGCGAATCGGTGACGGATTGTGATCGCCGTGACGACCACGACAGCCGCGATGAGGTAGATCAGCCCCTGGCGCGTGTCGTTCCCGAAGCTGGCATAGGCCAGGTACGACGCGAGTGGTACGGCGAGCCACTCGGGCCGCTTGGCCAGTACGGCGAGCGCGATCAGAGGCAGGCCGTACCACGGGTAGGTGGGGGTCGCGATCAGCAGCGCGGCGCCGTACAGCCAGCAGCAGGTGACGGCGATCGGCTGCCGCCGAAGCGCGAGTACGGCGAAGGCGACCGCGAGCACCCCGGCGACGAGCTGGCGTTGCCCGGGAGGCAGCAGGAGCGCGAGAATCGCCGATCGTGAACTGCCGTCGGCGAAGCCCTCCTGGGTCAGGTAGCCGGGCAGGAAGCCGAGGACGAGAGTGCCGGCGGCAACCACGTGCGGGAGGTACGACGCGATGAAGGTGCCAGCGGCAACGATCGACTGACGTCTGCCGAAAGCCGGCAGCAGAAGCAGTGGCAGGAGTTTCACGCTCGCGGCCGCACCGAGCAGGATTCCGGCCAGCGTCGGGCGCCGGGTGGCGGTGATGACCGCGGCAACGATCAGCAGGGCGGCGAGGACGTCGACATGCGCGGCGTTGCCGGCTTCGAGGGCGACGATCGGTGACCAACCCCACAACGCGGCCCAGCGGGGATCGCGGCCCTGCACGGCGAGTAGCCAGGTGAGTGCGACAGCGAGCAGCGCGGCGGCGATCTGCAGGCCGAGGGTGCCCGCCGACCAGGGCGTGACGAAGGCGACCACGGTGAAGTAGGCCTGCGCCACCGGCGGATAGATGGTCGGCACCTGGGGCCGGTTGATGCGCGTCCTCGGGTCGTCGGCGGTCGCCGCCGGATCCTTTGAGAGGTGCGGAGGACCGGTAATGCCTGATCGCTGCTCGGGTGACAAGCCTGGGAACAGCACTGGATCGCGCAACCGCGCCAGCGCGTCGTCCAACGGCACATGCGAGTACGGCGAACTGCCGGACAACTGCACTCGCCCGTCCCAGACGTACCTGTACGCGTCCGTGCTGGTGATCGGGGACTGCGTCAGCCCGGGCAGCTGACACATCGCCGCGACAACCACCACCCCCAGCACACTCAGCCCCTTGGCGAACCGCCACACCACGACCATCACCAGCAAACTGCCCACGACGAGCACCAGGTTCGGCCACCACTGCCAAGCCGACGCTCCAATCACCCCCGAGCAAACCCCAACAGCCACCCCACCGGCAGTCAGGTGAGCCGCGATCCTCGGTGGCGGCTTGTTTGACCACTGACGTGTTGCAACCCGCCAGTGGTCAAACAACCCGTCAGCGGGGTCGGTCCGGCGCATCAGGAAGCCCTGAGGGTGAGGAAGGCTCGGTGGGTGGTCCGCCAGTCTTCGGTGGGGTGGAGCCCGGCGGTCCGGGCGTGGCGAAGCAGGGCGCGGGTGCCGACTCGTGCCCAGGGCAACGGGGTGGACCGGCGGCCGGTCGAGCTGCGGAGGACGATCGGCGCGGTGTCGTCGAGGTCGTCGTCCGGATCGACCTCGACCAGGACCAGGCCGCCGGGACGGACCAGCTCGGCGCACCGACGGAGCAGGCCGGCCGGGTCGCCGCCGATGCCGATGTTCCCGTCCATCAGCAGGACGCTGCCCCAGCGCCCTTCACCGGGCAGCGGATCGTGCACCGGCCTGCGGAGGGCAGGCGCCCCACGCGAGGTGGTCAGGGACACCGCGCGGGGCGAGATGTCCACACCGAGCGCTGGCACACCACGTTCCGCCAGGGCGGTGACGATCCGGCCCGGCCCGCACCCGATGTCCAGCACTGGCCCTTCACATCGGCTCAAAGCCAGCCGGTCCACGTCGTCGGCGGGTGACTGCCAGCGTGCCAGCTCGGACAACGACGGTACGGTCCGCCCGTCGGTGCCGATAGCAACGACATGCGCCGTACCGCCGAGGGCCTGGTCGAACAGCAGTCCCGGATGCGCCGCATGCCGCAGCCGCCGGTACAGGCGTGACATCCGCAACGACGGGTAGGCGGCGGCGATCACTGCGGCGTCCCGGGGTGTGTCCATGTCGCGCAACGTCGGCAACAGCAACACGCGCAGACCGAGTGCGCGGAGCCGGCGCAGTTGATCCCGGCCGGTGTGCTCGGTCGACATCGGTACGCCGATCAGCGCGCGGCGATCCGGTGCAGGCAAACCCAGACACCAGTACCCGCCGTCCTCGGTCAGTCCGAGGACGGCGTCGTACCCGGACCAGTCGAAGCTCAGCTGGTCGGTGGTGAGCTGTGGCGTGTCCATCCCGACCAGGAGCATCGGCGTACCGTCGAAGGCGTCCTCGAAGGCGGCGGCCAGCCGTTGGTCCAGGCCGGCACCGCGTTGGGCGACCACATCGAAGCCGTCCGGGAGCCAGGGGCCGGGATCACCGTCGAGGGCGAGCACGCGACGGGAGGCCCGGGCCGCGCGGACGGTGTTCAGGGTGTCGGCGAGCGAGGCACGGGCCAGCGCGGCGGCTTCGTCCGGGGTGAACTCGGTCTGGAGCCGGGTCTTCACCCGGCCCGGCACCGGCTCCTTGGCGATGACGATCAGCGTCCCGCGGGTCATCCGGACAGCACCCTCGACATGTCCAGGACCGCCCGGGCCGCGCCGAGCGGCGTACCGGTGACCTTGGACCGGCCGGAGCGCGGCAGGTAGTCGACGTCGACCTCGGCGATCCGCCAGCCCGCGTCCGCCGCTCGTACGACGGTCTCCAGCGGGTAACCCGATCGGCGATCCAGCAGGGCCAGCGCCAGCAGCTCGATCCGCCGCGCCGCGCGCATCGGGCCGAGATCGTGCAGGCGGACGCCGGTACGACGCCTGATCAGGCGGGACAACTCCGCGTTGGCCAGCCGCAGATGCCACGGCCATGCGTCCTTGGACACCGGACGCCGCCGACCGACCATCAGGTCGACCCGGCCGCTGTGCACGGGTGCCGTCACGCGCACGAGCTGCTGCGGATCCAGTGACGCATCCGCGTCCATGAAGGCGACCACGTCGGCCTCCGCCGCCTGCAGGCCGGCGTGGCAGGCAGCGCCGTACCCGCGAACCTCGCAGGACACGACGGTCGCGCCGTACCTCGCGGCGACCTCGGGCGACCCATCGGTCGAACCGTTGTCGACGACAACGGCACGCACCCCGGCGGGCAGCCGGCCGAGCACCCACGGCAGCGCCGCCGCCTCGTTCAGGCAGGGCAGGATCAGATCGACGGACACACTTCGACCGTAGGGACAATCGGCCGCCGCAGGGTGCCGGGCACGACTACGGATCGCTTACGTCGGGACGCGGCGCGGTGCGGACCGACCGTTGGGCCGGGCTGAAGATCTACGCTCTAACCGTGGCTACTCGTGTGCTCGTGGTGGACGACGACCCGACCGTGTCGAACGTGGTTTCGGCGTACCTGACCAAGGCCGGGTACGACGCCCGCGTGGTGGCCGACGGTGTCGCGGCGGTCGAGGTGTGGCAGCAGTGGAAGCCGTCGGTCGTCGTACTGGACGTGATGCTGCCGGGCCTGTCCGGGTTGGAGGTGCTGCGCCGGATGCGCGCGGCCGACGACGGTGCCGCGGTGATCATGCTGTCCGCCCGTGGCGAGGAGGAGGACCGGCTGGTCGGGCTGGAGGTCGGCGCGGACGACTATGTGGTGAAGCCGTTCAGCCCACGTGAGCTGACGCTGCGGGTACAGGCGATGCTGCGGCGGGAGGAGCGGCTGGCGGGCCTCGACCTGACGCCGACCAAGCTCAGCGCCGGGCCGGTCACGATCGACACCGCCGCCCGGATCGCGTATCTGGACGGCACCGAGCTGTCGTTGACGCATCGCGAGTTCGACCTGCTGACCTATCTGGTGTCGCATCCGGGCAAGGCGTACACGAAGGCCGAGCTGCTCCGCCGGGTCTGGGGCTGGGACTTCGGCGACTCGTCGACGGTGACAGTCCACGTACGGCGGCTGCGGGAGAAGATCGAGGCCGATCCGTCCGACCCCAAGCTGGTTCTGACCGTGCCCCGGACCGGGTACCGCTTCGCCGGAGCAGTCGAATGAACCGGGACATGATCACGATCCTGGCGCTGACCACGCTGTGGACCCTGGTGGTCGCAGCCGTCGGGGCGGCGATCCTGTGGCAGTTCCGGCGCCGCTCGTTGCGGACGACGATGATCGTGGCGGCGCTCGCCCCGATGGCGGCCGCACTGGCCGCGGTCGTGCAGAGCGTGCGGGCGATGTTCATCTCCGAACACGACTCGTGGGTGGTGCTGTGGACGCTGGCCTTCGCGGCCCTGCTCGGGCTGGCGATGTCGGTCCTGCTCGGCCACTGGATCAGCACCGGCTCGCGTGACGTCGGACGACGGCTCCGCCACCTCGGTACGTCGTACGAGCCGCCGGCCGCCGCGTCGCGGAGCTCGGTGCCGGCCGAGCTGGCTGCCCTGACGGACGAGCTGGAGACGACGCGTCGCAAACTCGCGGCGTCGCACGACCGGGAACGTGCGCTCGAGGCGAGTCGCCGGGAGCTGGTCGCGTTCATGTCCCACGACCTGCGGACGCCGCTGGCCGGCCTGCGCGCCGTGTCGGAAGGACTCGAGGACGGTGTGATCGACGACGTACCGACGGCGCTGCGGCAGATGCGCGCGACGGTCGACCGGATGACCGGATTGGTGGACGACCTCTTCGAGCTGTCCCGGTTGTCCGCGGCACCACCGCCACGACGACGCTCGGCCGTGTCGCTGCGGGAGCTCGCGGAGGACGTGGCGGGGGAGAGCGGTGAGCGCGCGAGGGTCTCGGGTGTCCGGCTCCTGGTGTCGACCCCGCCGGATGACGATCGGCTCGCCGTCCAGGGAGATCCGGACGAGCTGACCCGCGCGGTGACGAACCTGGTGGACAACGCGATCCGGCACACGAAGCCGGAGGAAACCGTCACGCTGACCGTCGACCGCGAACCGGACGGACGGGTCCGGCTCGCGGTCACCGACGGCTGCGGCGGCATCCCGGCCGACGACCTGGACCGGGTCTTCGACATCGGCTGGCGCGGCGACGAGCAACGGACCCCGGCCGATGGCGGCGGCGGGCTGGGGCTCGCCATCGCCCGCGGCGTCGTCGAGTCCCATGCCGGGACCATTGCCGTCAGCAACGTTGCCGGCGGCTGCGCGTTCGAGATCGAGCTTCCGGCCAACCCCTGAGGAGATCGTCCAGACCGGTGCTGAGGTCGTAGCCGGGCTTCCAGCCGAGGTCGTTGCGGAGACGCTCAGAGGACGCGGTGATGTGGCGGACATCGCCCAGGCGGTACTGGGCGGTGGTGACGGGGAGCGGGCCGTTGTAGGCGCGGGAGAGCTCGGCGGCCAGCTCGCCGATGGTGTGGACGGTGCCGCTGCCGACGTTGTAGGTCGTCACGGGTGGTTGGTCGGGGAGCGCGGCGGCCGTGGCCGTGACAGCTGTGGCGACGTCGCGCACGTGGATGAAGTCGCGCCGCTGGTCGCCGTCCTCGTAGACCGTCGGGGGTTCGCCGCGTTCCAGGGCCGAGCGGAAGATCGCGGCGACACCGGCGTACGGCGTGTTGCGGGGCATCCCGGGGCCGTAGACGTTGTGGAAGCGGAGCGACGTGACTTTTCCGTTGGTCTCGCGGGCCCAGGACCCGGCGAGGTGTTCACCACTGAGCTTGCTGGCCGCGTAGGCGTTGCGCGGATCGAGTACGGCGTCCTCCTCGACCAGACCGGGTTTCAGCTGCTCACCGCAGACCGGGCACGGCGGTTCGAAGCGGCCGGCGTCCAGATCCTCCGGCCGGCGTGGACCGGGTGCGACCCGGCCGTGCTGATCGCAGTCGTAGCGGCCCTCGCCGTACACCACCATCGAACTGGCGTAGACGAGCCGGCGGATCTTCGTTTGGGCGAGTTGCCGGAGCAGGACCGCCGTACCGAGGCTGTTGCTGGAGACGTAGTCGTCCAGGTCGTCGAGGTCGACGCCGAGCCCGACCTTCGCGGCCAGATGGATGACGGTGTCGATGCCGTCGAGGGCGGCGGCCACGGTGGTCGCGTCGCGGACATCGCCGATGATCAGGCCGGGTTCGGGTTCTGGTGTGTCAGTGTGCACGTCGGGGCGGAAGGAGTCGAGCACGGTCACTTTGTGGCCCTCGGCAACGAGTTGGTCGTGCACCTGGCGGCCGATGAAGCCGGCGCCACCGGTCAGCAGCACTCTCATTCCGCGGCCGTTCCGTCGAGTTGCGCGGCGGTTCCGTCGAGTTGCGCGGCGGTTCCGTCGAGTGCGTGGCGGCAGGGGCAGTCCGTGTCCGGCTTCGGTAGCTGGCCGATCACCTCGGTGATGAGCTGCCGGAGGCGTTCCATGGACTCTGCGAAGGCTTGGAAGACTTCGGCCTGGGAGACGCCGTCGCCCTGCTGGACGCCGGCGTCGTGATCGGTGACGACGGCGATCGAGGTGTAGCAGAGGGCAAGTTCGCGGGCGATCGACGCCTCGGGCGCCCCGGTCATGCCGACCACCGACCAGCCCTGCGCGGCGTGCCACCGCGACTCCGCGCGGGTGGAGAACCGTGGACCGTTGATCACCACCATCGTGCCGTCCGGTACGACGTTGCCGGTAGCAATCACCGTGGCCCGTCCGGCCGGGCAGTAGGGATCGGCGGCGGACGTGTGCACGACGGGCGCCTCGTCGTACACGGTGTGCGCCCGGCCCCAGGTGCGGTCGACGTACTGGTCCGGTACGACGAACGTGCCCGGGACGAGCTCGGGTTTCAGCGATCCGACGGCGCACGGGCCGAGCACCTGCCGAACGCCGAGGTGGCGCAGGGCCCATAGGTTGGCGCGGTAGTTCACCCGGTGCGGCGGGAACCGGTGATCCGCGCCGTGCCGCGGGATGAACGCGACCTCGCGCCCGTTGAGATCGCCGACGACGGGCAGCTCACTCGGCGGGCCGAACGGTGTGTCGATCGCGATGGTGTGCGCCTCGGACAGGAACTCGTAGAAGCCGGACCCGCCGATCACTCCGATGTCAGCCATGGTCCCGACGCTAGTCGTTGATCACTGGATTCGGCCGAGCCGTCAGCGTTCCGTAAGGGGGTGGTCGAATGGGGCCGTGGACGTTTCCTGGGTGCTGGTCGCGGTCGCCGCCGTACTGCTGCTGCTCGGGGCGTACGCGAGCTGGACGGCGGGGCGGCTCGATCGGCTGCATCACCGGGTCGAAAGTGCGCGGGCGGTCCTGGAGGCGGAACTGGCCCGGCGAGCGGCGCTGGTCGCGGAGCTGGCCGGGACCGGCATTCTCGATCCTGCCTCGTCACTGTTGTTGCTGGACGCGGCCCATCGTGCCCGGACCGCGTCGCCGGAGGAGCGTGAGCAGCGGGAGTCCGCGCTGACCCGGGCGATCAATGCCACCGGCACCGAGGTGGAACCGTGGGCCGGGGAGCTGAGCCTGGCGATGCGGCGGGTCCAGTTGGCGCGCCGGTTCCACAACGACATCGTGGTGTCGACGCGGGATCTGCGCCGACGCCGGCTGGTCACCTGGCTGCGGCTGTCCGGCCACGCGCCGATGCCTTCCACCATCGAACTGGAGGACGGAAGTTGACTTTCGCGGAGCAGGTGGGCCGTTACCGTCCCGAGCTCTTGGTGCACTGCTACCGGCTCCTCGGTTCGTACGACGATGCCGAGGAGATGGTCCAGGAGACGTTCCTGCGCGCGTGGCGGGCGCGGGAGAGTTTCGAAGGCCGCTCTTCCTTGCGTGCCTGGCTCTACCGGATCGCGACCAACGCCTGCATCGACGACGTACGCCGTCCACAACGCGTCCTGCCGTACCAGCTCGAACCCGCGTCCTTCCCTGCTACCGCGCTACCCGCGCGAGAGGACGTGCCGTGGCTGCAGCCGTTCCCCGACGTTCGGCTCGATGATTCGCAGGAGCCGGACGCGGTCGTCGTACGCCGGGAGACGATCGAGCTGGCGTTCTTGGTGGCGATCCAGCACCTCCCGCCGCGCCAGCGCGCCGTCCTGATCTTCCGCGACGTCCTCGGGTGGTCGGCCCGCGAAACCGCCGAGGCCGTCTCGTTGACCGTCGCCGCGGTGAACTCCGCCCTCCAGCGCGCCCGCCCAGTCCTCCGCGACCACCTGCCGTCCCACCGGTCCGAGTGGTCGGCTTCGTCGTCGTCGGCCGTCGAGCAAGAGCTCCTGCGCAAGTACATGGCCGCCTGGGACGCAGCCGATCCCGCCGCCCTGGCCGCGTTGATGCACGAAGACGTCCGCCTCACGATGCCGCCGTACCCCTTCTGGTTCGAGGGCCGCACCACCGCCCACCGCGTCCTAGCCGCCAACCTGGACCCCTCCGGCAACACCTACCGAGGCACCTGGCGCTTCCTCCCCACCACCCTCAACCACCAACCCACCCTCGCCGCCTACCTCCGCACCCCCACCCAACCCACCTTCCACCCCTTCGGCGTCGACATCTTCCGCATAGAACAATCCCTCATAGCCGAAATAACCGCCTACCAATTAACAGACTTCACCCGCCTCAACCTCCCACCTCACCTGTAGGAATGCGACCGTGTACTACGCATCCGACCCGCGCCCGGGAGGCATCCACGCTGAGGATGTAGCTCAGGGGGTCGCTCCAGGTGGGCAGATGAGTCGACCGTTCGGGTGGCGACGGGATGCTGGGACGGGAGAATTGACCTGGCAGCCGATGGACGTGTGCGTTCAGTGTCAGCCGAAGCATCCCCCGTCCCTGTTTCCGGCAGGTACAAGGGCCGATGCAGGCGGAGCCTGGGGTCATGAAGGAGGAGAGTTGACCGTCGCAGACGTGGTCATCGGGACGGTGGATTGGTCGAGGTATCAGTCGCTCGACGGGCCGGCTACTCGGTTCGGCCGGCAATCGGCCGAGTTCGTTGCTGAGAGCCCAGTGGCCGGGAGGCGGGAACTGTGGGAGAAGATGGAGAACCACGTCTTCGTGCAGGACGACATCTTCAGCGCGGCTGAACCCACCATCTCCGTACTGTTCGCGTCTCTGATCGATGAGCGTCCGCAACCTGTGCGTATCGCCATTCTGGACCTGCTGTTCCACTTGGTTCAGGCCGCCAGCTATCGAGCTGACGACCTAGGTAAGCGATGTCTCGAGAAGGCTGCCGCCGGAGGTTGGCTTCTGGTACAGGAGGCTATCGCCGGCCCCACGGTCGTGACGGACGCGTGTCTCGAGGTCCTTGACATCGCATCCCCCGACTGCGCGAACTTCGCTCGGTTGAACCTCAGCCACTGACGGCCTGCTGTCGGATTGTCGGGAAGGCGAACAAGAGTGATGAGCCTGCCGTGATCAAGCGATTGACAAACTCTATGGAAGATAGTGTATATACGGTTTTTGAAGAACCGACCTTCCGGCTACGCTTGCTGCTGGAAGAGGGTGAACCATTAGATCAGGTGTGCAATGTAGATGGATGGATGACATACCAGGACGGGTTCGTGGGCGGCAACCTTCTTTTCGCTGGCTGAGGTGGGGCGACTCATGGAGCGGTGGAGAGGTACCGGTGAGAACGCAAGTGGTGCCTACTTTGCCGTTACCGACGGAGTCATCGTCCGGGAACCTGGGGTGGAATTTATACTTGCTGCCGCTCGGGATCTGGTCGCTGAAGACACGTATGAACTATTTTTGACCAGATCCGAAGAATAGGTAGACCGGTTGTGTCCTGCATGTGCAAATGGATTCCCTGCGTTTCCCGAACCAAGGGGTGCTACTTCGCGTCGGCGTAGGTTTTTACGGTGGCTGTGGTGAAGGCGAAGTGGGTGGGGGTGGGGCCGAAGGTCAGGGTGCCGGCCAGGTTGCTGGCGGATTGGATGGCTTCGGCTACCTGTTCGGCTTCTTCGGTGGGGCAGTGGACTATGACCTCGTCGTGTTGGAAGAAGACCAGCTCGGCTTTCAGGTTGGCGATGGATTGGCGGAGGGCGGCCAGCATCAGCAGGGCCCAGTCGGCGGCGGAGCCTTGGACTACGAAGTTGCGGGTGAAGCGGCCGCGGGCTCTTGCGTGGCGGGCGTCGGTTTGGGGTTCGTCGGCTGGCGGGCCTTCGAGCATCGCGGCGTCCAGTGGGGTGCCGGCCGGTGGGCAGGTCCGGCCCAGCCACGTGCGGACGAGGCGGCCTTCCTCGCCGGCTCGGGCGGCGGCGTCGACGTACGCGACGGCCTTGGGGAAGCGCTGACGGAGCATGGCGAGGTTCTTGAGGCCGTCGCCGGAGGTCTGGCCGTAGATGGCACCGAGTACGGCGAGCTTCGCCTGCGCGCGGTCACCGGAGAAGGCCTGGTCCGAGACCGCTTTGTAGAGGTCGCCGGGATCGCTCGCGACCTCCATCAGTGCAGGGTCGCGGGAGATCGCGGCGAGGATGCGCGGCTCGAGTTGTGAAGCGTCCGCGACGACCAGGCGCCAGCCGGGGTCGGCGACGACTGCCCGGCGGATGACCTTGGGGATCTGCAGGCCGCCACCGCCGTTGGTGACCCAGCGGCCCGAGACCGTCCCGCCGGGGAGGAAACCGGGCCGGAACCGCCCGTCGTGGACCCAGTCCTGCAGCCAGGTCCAGCCGTTCGCGGTGTAGATGCGGTAGAGCTTCTTGTACTCGATCAGTGGCGCGACTGCCGGATGGTCGATCGTCTCCAGCTCCCACCGCCGCGTCGACTTCAACTGGTACCCGGCCGACTTGAACGCCTTCAGTACGTCGGCCGGCAGATCCGGACGCACCCGGCGACCGAACGCCGCCGACACCTCGTCCGCCAACTCGGTCAACCGACGCGGCTCCCCGGTGCCGCCGAACCGTTCGCCGAGCAGCTCGGTCAGCAACTCACGATGCGCCGGCTCGCTCCACGGCAGCCCGGCCCGATCCATCTCGGCGGCGATCAGCATCCCCGACGATTCCGATGCCGTGAGCAACCGCATGCGGTCCGGATGCTCCGTCAACGCATGCCGTCGCAGTTGGTCGGCGTACACCTGGAGCAACGCGTCGAACGGAACCGGCTCCTCGTGGATCTCGAACAGCGACGATTGCTCGCCCGGTACGACGGGACGCAGCGGCGGATCCGGTGGCACCGGCCGCCCGGTCAACCGCGCCCACGCCGCCGCGGCCGATCGCGGCTCACCCAGCCGCCCCTCGTGACCTAGTAGCAGGCCTTCGCTGTTCTCGATGTCGTAGCAGCGTTCCACGCGTACGCCGCTCTCCAGCAACCGTGGGTAGATCTCCGACGTCGACCGCCACACCCACCGCGTCACGTGCGGACGCGAGCCCACCGCGGCCGCGAGATTCGGCTCGTGCAGCACCTCGCCGGCAGGCTGACCGTCCGGCTGTAGGGCAACGAGCACCGCCCGTCCACCATCCGCCGGCGCAATCGCCCACCGCTCATCCACATCCCAAATCCTCACACCCCCCACCGACATTTCGGGTTACGGCAGACCACATCCCCCGACTGTGGCAACCGTGCGCCCGGCAAAGGCTTACCTCCGGCAAGGAGGCCACACTCGATACCCCATCTGCGCGTTGTTGCACGGTGGCTTCAGTGGCGCGGGCATGGTGGCTTCGGTCGTGGGGTGTGGCGCGGAGGTGGTGGCTACGGGCCGGTGGAGCGTCAGGCCAGTTGTGCGAGACTGGACTTATGTGGCGGGACGGTGATCTTGACCCTGCGGACGGGACGAAGACCGAGCAGGTCGAGGCGCTCGTGTTGCGGCGGATCGAGCGCGGGGACCTGTCGATCGGTTCGCGGTTGCCCTCGGAGCGGGTGCTGGCCGAGCGACTCGGGCTGAGCCGGGTGACCGTCGTACGCGCGTTGGATCAGCTCCGCCAAGACGGCGTACTGGAGACCAAGCGCGGCTCCGGGACTGTCGTGCGACCGCTTGACCGGCTGCTGGACCCGATCGCACCGGCGTCGACCGTGACGGCGGGGGACCAGCCGGTGCTGGACCTACGGTTCGCGACCACCGCCGCACCGCATGATGTGGCAGAGGTGGCCGCGCAGATCGTCGAGAACGGCCTCCCGCAAGCGATGGGCGGCGACGGGCCACCTCCCGGCGGTTCATTGGAGCTCCGTACGGCGCTGGCCGAGCGATTGACCACAGAGGGCGTACCGACCGAGCCGGATCAGCTCACGCTGACCGTAGGCGCGGCAGCGGGACTCAACGCCGCACTGGCCGGGCTGGACCTCGGACCCGGTGTAGCGATCACCGAGACCCCGACGTACCCGGCTGCCTTCGACCTGCTCCGCAAACACCGCCTGGACGTCGCCACCTGGCCCGCTGGGGTCTGGGACACCGACCAGCTCGCTCATCTCTGCAGACGGCACCGCCCCAAGGTCATCTACCTGCAGGCCGACAACCACAACCCGACCGGCCTGAGCCTCCCGCCGGACCGTCGTACGGCGGTAGTCGAGATCGCGAGGCGGTACGGCGCCGCACTGATCAGCGACGAGACCATGAGGCCACTGTGGTTGGCCAGTGGCGAGCAGGCCGAGCCACTGAGTCGCTACCCGCGCACAGTCAGTGTGGGCTCGCTGAGTAAGACGGTGTGGGGTGGACTGCGCGTCGGCTGGGTTCGGACGGGCAAGCAGCTCAGGCGGCGTATCAACACCGCTGCCCAGCTCAGCGTGGCTTCGCCGAGCGCGCTGGACGACTTGCTGGCCCAGGCAATCCTCGGCCGCCTCGACAGGGTGATCAGCCGGCGCCGGACGCGGCTGCGGGCCAACCTGAGTGCGTTGGAGACCGGTCTCAAAACACTCGACGGTGTGGCCTGGCCCACCCCGACGGGTGGCATGACGTTGTGGCTTGAGCTGACGGAGACCAGGGCGCGACGAGTGCTGGACAAGGCCCGCGAACAGGGGCTGCTGCTGGGTGCTGGGGACCTGTTCACGCCGGACGGGACGGACCGCCGGCACATCCGGATCCCGTTCACCGCGCCGCCGGCAACCCTCCGCCTGGTCGTCGCCCGACTGGGGGCGGCCCTGGCTCAGTCCACTTGATCCGAGGTGGACTGAAGATCCGTACCGACCGCCCCCTAATCTGGACAGTGAGCCCCACGACCAGGAGGAAGCAGTGACGGAGAACCAGACCCCCGAGGCGCCGCAAACCGGTACGGCGAAGGTCAAGCGCGGTATGGCGGAGATGCTCAAGGGCGGCGTGATCATGGACGTGGTCACCGCCGAGCAGGCCAAGATCGCCGAGGACGCCGGCGCGGTCGCGGTGATGGCGCTGGAGCGGGTTCCGGCCGACATCCGCGCGCAGGGCGGCGTCTCCCGGATGAGCGACCCGGACATGATCGACGGCATCATCAACGCCGTCTCGATCCCGGTGATGGCCAAGGCCCGGATCGGTCACTTCGTCGAGGCGCAGATCCTGCAGAGCCTCGGTGTCGACTACATCGACGAGTCCGAGGTGCTCACCCCGGCCGACTACGCGAACCACATCGACAAGTGGCGGTTCACCGTGCCGTTCGTGTGTGGTGCGACCAACCTGGGCGAGGCGCTGCGCCGGATCACCGAGGGTGCGGCGATGATCCGCTCCAAGGGCGAGGCCGGCACCGGTGACGTCTCCAACGCGACCACCCACATGCGCCAGATCCGCCAGGAGATCCGCAAGCTGCAGAGCCTCCCCGAGGACGAGCTGTACGTCGCGGCCAAGGAGCTGCAGGCGCCGTACGAGCTGGTCAAGGAGGTCGCTGCCCTGGGCAAGCTTCCCGTGGTGCTGTTCACCGCGGGTGGCATCGCCACCCCGGCCGACGCCGCGATGATGATGCAGCTCGGCGCCGAGGGTGTGTTCGTCGGCTCCGGCATCTTCAAGTCGGGCAACCCGGCCCAGCGCGCCGAGGCGATCGTGAAGGCGACCACCTTCTACGACGACCCGGACGTACTCGCCAAGGTGTCCCGCGGCCTGGGTGAGGCGATGGTCGGCATCAACGTCGACGAGATCCCGCAGCCGCACCGGCTCGCCGAGCGCGGCTGGTGACGACACCGGAGGGCCTGCTGGCGGTGGACGAGCGGACCGCCCGCGAGCTGCGGGGGCTGGCCCGCGTCATGGTCCGGTCCGGGTACGCCGACCATGCCGCCATCACGGCGGCGTTGACCGAGGCCGTCCAGGAGGACGCACCGTCGATGGACGCGACCGCTCTGGTACCGCTGCTGATCGGGGAAGCGGTGATCGACCTCGACGCGGACGCCAAGGACTGGCCCGCGACCACCGATCCGGATCGGCTGGACGCCGTACTGGCCGAGCTGGAGGCACGTGGACTCGTGGTGGTCCGGTACACGTCGGACCACCACGCCGCCAAGCAGGCGCTGGAAGCTGCCGAGGCCCCGACCGGACTGGTGTTCTTCACCGATACCGACGTCTGGCACGCGGTCGACTTCGGCATGCTCGAGCTCAAGCTCTGGCACCCGGACACAGCCAACGTCGCGCCGGGCGAACCGCTCCTGGAGGACGTGCTCGCGCTGCTCCATCAGCACGGGCTGCCAGCCCTTTTCGACGAGGGCCGGATCGAGGTAACCCTCGACTGGCACCGGAGAGTGAAGCTATGAGCGTGATCGGTGTCTTTGCGCTGCAGGGCAACGTGCGTGAGCACGTTGCCATGCTGACCGAGGTCGGCGTCGAGGCGCGGCCGGTACGGCGGCCGTCCGAGCTGGAGCAGGTGGACGCGCTGGTGCTGCCCGGTGGTGAGTCGACCACGATGGACAAGCTGGCCCGTGCGTTCGACCTGTTCGAGCCGCTGCAGAAGCGGATCGCGGACGGGATGCCGGTGTTCGGCACCTGTGCCGGGATGATCATGCTGGCGAACGAGATCACCGGCGGGATCGAGGGTCAGGAAACCCTCGGCGGTCTGGACGTGACGGTACGGCGGAACGCGTTCGGCCGGCAGGTGGACTCGTTCGAGGCGGACCTGGAGTTCGCCGCGTTCGACACGCCGTACCACGCGGTGTTCATCCGGGCACCGTGGGTGGAACGGGTCGGGCAGGACGTGGAGGTACTCTCGACGGTGAGCTCGGGCCCCGCCGCGGGTAGGATCGTCGCGGTTCGCCATGATCGGCTGCTGGCCACGTCGTTCCATCCGGAGATGACCGGGGACGCCAGGCTGCACGGCTACTTCGCCGAGCTGGTCCGCGGCCTCTGAGTCGTTCGCAGGTAGCAGCGGTGTAGAAGGGTTGGGTTCGCCATGTCAGGCCACTCCAAGTGGGCCACCACGAAGCACAAGAAGGCCGTCATCGACGCGAGGCGCGGCAAGCTCTTCGCGAAGCTGATCAAGAACATCGAGGTGGCCGCCCGGATGGGCGGTGGCGACCCTGGCGGGAACCCGACCCTGTACGACGCCATCCAGAAGGCGAAGAAGTCGTCGGTCCCGAACGACAACATCGACCGCGCGGTCAAACGTGGCTCGGGTGCCGAGGCCGGTGGCGCGGAGTACCAGACGATCATGTACGAGGGCTACGGCCCGAACGGTGTGGCGATGCTGGTCGAGTGCCTGACCGACAACCGCAACCGCGCGGCGGCGGACGTGCGGACCGCGATGTCCCGCAACGGCGGCTCGCTGGCCGACCCGAACTCGGTTGCCTACCTGTTCAACCGCAAGGGCGTCATCGTGCTGGCCAAGGAGCAGGAAGGGAAGTCGCTGTCCGAGGACGACGTGATGGAGGCCGTGCTCGAGGCCGGCGCTGAAGAGGTGAACGACCTGGGTGAGTCCTGGGAGGTCGTCACCGAGGCGACCGACGTCGTCGCGGCCCGGACCGCGCTGCAGGACGCCGGGATCGACTACGAGTCGGCCGAGGTTCAGTTCGTCCCGTCCATGACGGTCGAGCTGGACGCCGACGGCGCCGGCAAGATCTTCCGCCTGATCGACGCTCTCGAGGACAGCGACGACGTCCAGAACGTCTACGCGAACTTCGACGTCTCCGACGAGATCATGGCCGAGGTCGGCTGACCTTCGCCCCGCAGCCGGGGCCGTGAACACCAAACCGGGACCGTGGACAGGTCATTTCCTGTTCATGGTCCCGGTTTCTTGTCCGAGCCCTCCGCACCTCGGGACGACCGAGGCGCGCCGGCCTACGGCCGCGTGCCGACGCCGGTCGTGAACTCGCGCCAGCGCCACGGCCCGCCGGAGGATGCCGCGAGCGGAGGTGTGGGTCCGCCTTCGCTCGAGCGCAGTCCGTCGAGGAATTCCTCGACGGCCGCGATGCTCGAGATTCGCGGTTCCCACTCGAGCTCCTCGCGGGCACGGTCGGTGGCCATCATCGGCAGCACATGGGCCAGGTCCAGCAGTCCGGGTGCGGCAGGGACGAGATGTGCGTTCCACGCCGCGGACATCGCGGCACGTACGACGCGGAAGGGCACCGGCACCGCCCGGCCATGGAGCAGCCGGCCCACTTGCGGCATGTCCAGTACCGGTTCCGCGGCGACGTTGAACGCGCCTCGCACAGGCCGCAGTACAGCTTGTCGGTACGCCCTTGCGGCGTCGGACGCATGCAACGCCTGCAGGACGAGGTCACCACCTGGATCGGGCAGGAGCGGTACACGGGCCCAGCGCAGCAGCGAGGTCGGCGCGAGCGGGCCGAGGAACAGCCGGCGCTGTTGGACGGCTGCGGCGCGTTGGAAGGTGAAGGCGGTTCGCATTCGCACCACCCGGGTCCCGGGGCGTTCATGCTCGAAGCTGTCCAGCATGCGCTCGACGTACGCCTTCTCGCGGCTGTAGGCGGCCGTTGGCACCCCGTACGTCGGCCAGGACTCGTCAACCGGGCTGGTCGACCGACGAGCCGAGTACGCGCCGACGGACGACGCCACCACGACCGTCCCGGCACCGCTCTCGGCCGCTGCCCGCAGTACGCATGCCGTGCCCTCGACGTTGGTCCGCCAGGTGACTTCGGGTCGGTGGGTCGGCTGGAACAACCAGGCCAGGTGCACGACCGCGTCCGCGCCGCGAAGCACCGGCAGTAGGTCGTCCGCAGCGACGTCGGCTCGATGCCACTCCACCTGGTCCAGGTAGCCCGGCGGTACGGGTCGGCGGGCGAGGCCGGCCACCGAGTCGATCCCGGACGTGGTCATCAACTCGGTCATCAGCGCCGTACCGACGTTGCCGGTGGCACCAGTCACCACAATCCGCACTCGACACCTCCACCCGCAGGGGCAGATACCTCGATGTCAGGTGCCCAGCATGGACTGGCACAAACCCTTCCGTCGAGGACGGATGGCTGGCCGCGAACGATGATCAGAAGGTGCGCTTGAGCTGGTCCGCCGGCCCTTCCGCGGCTTGTTCGTCGCATGGAGCGGGTGTGCGTCGGGTACCGGTGCTCGGGAGGTGCGGCATGCGTGCGTCGGTGCGGCTGGGCAGGATCGCGGGGGTACGGATCGGGCTGAATTTCAGTGTGCTCGTGATCGTGGTGATCGTCGCTGCCAGTCTGGCGATCGGCCGGTTCCCGTCGGCCTTTCCGGGGCGGAGCGTGGCGGCGTACGTGACGGCATCGGTGGTCGCCGCCGTGGTGTTCCTGGCCTCGCTGCTTGCTCACGAGCTGGCACATGCCCTGGTCGCGAAGCGCAACGGCATCGGGGTCGAGAGCATCACGCTGTGGCTGTTCGGCGGAGTGGCCCAGTTGGAGTCAGAGCCGCGCAGCCCTGGTGCCGACTTCAGAGTGGCCGTGGTTGGTCCGCTGACGAGCCTGGTGGTCGGAGTCGTGTTCGGCGGCGTCGCCCTCGCGTTGACTGCCGGGGGATCGATGGGGCTTGCCGCCGGTGTGTTCGCCTACCTGGCGGGCGTCAACGTCGTGCTGGCGGTGTTCAACCTGTTCCCGGCGGCTCCGCTCGACGGCGGGCGGGTGTTGCGGGCCGCGCTGTGGGCGTGGCGGCACGATCGACTGCGGGCTGCGGTGATCGCGGCGCGAGCGGGGCGAGTGTTCGGGTTCCTGCTGATCGCCGCAGGAATTCTGCAAACCGGTGCGGGACTCGGATTCGGTGGGTTGTGGCTGGTGCTGATCGGACTGTTCCTGGTCAACGCCGCGAGAGCCGAGGAGCAGGCGAGCCGGCTGTCGCAGGCGACGCATGGGATGCGGGTTCGCGAAGTCATGACGGCTCGGCCGGTGACCGCCGAGCCGGACCAGACACTCGTTCAGTTCGTCACCGAGACGGTCTGGGCTCACCGGCACTCGACGTACCCGCTGGTCGACTCCGAAGGACGGCTGATCGGGTTGGCGACGCTGACCCGGGTCCGGGACGTACCGGACGAACGGCGGCACGAGCTGACCCTCGCGGATATCGCCTGCCGTCCTGACGAGGTTCCGACCGCCGGTCCGGACGAGCCGCTGGACGAGTTGCTGCCGCGGATGGCCGGTTGTTCCGACGGCCGTGCGGTGGTCGTGGACGACGCCAACCGCGTCATCGGCATCGTCTCGCCAAGCGACGTGAGGCGCTCGCTCCAACTGACCGGCCTGCGCGGTCCGTACGGCGACCTCAGCGGAGCCGACCTGGCCGCGATCATCCGCCCCAGGGCCTAGCGTGCTCGGACGTGGGTGATCGAAGAGCGTCGCCGTACTGCGATGACTCAGGGCGATGACGATCGTCTATGCCGGCCTGATCCGCATGATCACTCTTCGCTGACGCAAAATCACGTCCGGTGGCGACTTTTCCCCGTATGGCGTGGGCCGGGAGCCGCAGCGGCTCAGTGACACCGTCATCGTGGTGGTGAACACCGACCCGCACTCGGTCCGCGAGTCGATGGTCCACCTCGACATGGCCGCGCTCGGCATGCGC
>NZ_JBEZZH010000010.1:0-232215 GCF_040639075.1 Kribbella sp. NPDC023972
GTGCGGCGCTGACGCGCCGCACCACTCACCAGCCCTGACGGGCTGGTAATAGTTGCCCTAGGCATGTGGTTACTGTTTGTGGTGAGCGTGCCCGGCGCTGACGCGCCGACACGCCCACCACGAGCCTGACGGCTCCGCGTTCACGATGCTGACGCATCGCAAACTCAATCCCCCAACACCCTTATATACAAGCGGACACCATTGCTTATAGCAACAAAGACAGCCAGCAACGGCGAGGGTCAGAGGCTGCGGCCCAGCACCCCAACCACACCCACCACCACTACCCCCAGTCACCAACACCCCAACCCGCCGGCCACACCCACCGCCAAAGAAAAGTGCCCCTCCCCTCCCCCGCAGCAAACACCACACCGCAAAGAAGGGGCCCCAAGCAAACACAACGCCAACCAACTACGCGCAGACCAAACCCCCAATCCCACGCGCAGAGCTGCCCCTGCTCAACAACGACCGACGGTGAATCCCGCGTCTTCGAGCGCCTCCTTGGCCGCGTTGATCTCCCACTGCTTGGCGAGGCGATCGCGGGGAGTACCCGAGGTTGGCAAACAACGCTAGCCCCAACCACCGACAGTCCAAGCCCAAAGAGCCGCCTGGACAGCCCGCACGGGGTCCCTTCTGAGACACGCCAGAAGGGCTCGGTCCGACACGTTCGGACCGAGCCCTTGTGTCCCGCAGCTCTCGCTACAGCCGCTGACCGTGCACCGCGTCGACCACGAACCCCAGCGGCACGTCGGCACCCGCCCTACGTGCTTCCTTTCCGTCGAACAACGAGCGCTCTACCGCACCGATTGTGTGGACCGCGAACTCCCGCCACCAATGCGTCCCCACCGTCAGCGCCGGAATCTCGCTCGCCTGGATCGTCGCCGTGCTGAACGAGACCGTACGCGGCAAGCCAGCGCACAACTGGTCCCGCAACTCCCCCACACTGTGGGCGAAGGCAGCGCTGTCGTTGGTGGCGGCAACGACCACGATCTCGTCGCCACCGAATGTCGCCAGGCACGCGAGCGGCAGGTCAGCAGCCGACAGCCAGCCCCGCGAGATCGTCCCCAGACGCCCCATGAACGCGTTGCCCGCCAGGTGCCCAAAGGACTGGGCATCGACCGCTCTACGGCCCTCTACGTACGACTTGAGGTTGTCCACGTCACCGATCGCCAGGCCGACCCCGACACCGCCCCTGAGCGTCAGGTGAAGGATCGATGGAAGGCAGGCGAAGAAGTCCGGCCACGCGACAAGGCCGGTCGTCGGGTCGTCGCGGGCCTCGCTGCACCAGCCGCCCCGCGTAGCGCCCGGGAACCGGTCGTACCGAACGCAACGGGGCTGGTCGCCGGGCGCACGACCCCGACCCGGGAAGCGACGTGGAAGGTCACGAAATACGGTCAGAGCTCTACCCTGCATGAGGATGTCCTCCGCGCTTTGTGGGGTGGCTAGCCCCGGTGGTTGGTCACTCCCAACCTAGCGCCGAACACCCCCCAAAACAGCCCGAAATCCTCGCCGGGACACCCCGCATGGGGTGCCCCGGCGAGGATCGATCTGCAGCCAGTTGCCGCCAGCAACACAAGCCCTCAGACCAGAGAACAGCAGGGCCTGGCGACCTTCAGCCGGGGCCGGCGTATTTCAGACCGCCGGCCCCGACTCGCGATCGTTTAGCTCAGGAGCCAACGGCCAGCTGGTCCGACCTGGCTGCAGTCAGTGCCGCCATCACCGGCTCAGCGCTGGTCAGAGGCGCAGCCGGGAACGTCCTCGACCACAGCCACCGATGCACGCCGCCCGCGCCTCGCGAGGGCGGTGCCAGCACGGGAGCATCCGGTGTCACCAGCTCGACATCGGGCGCCGGTGTGAACCCAGGCCCGACCGGCGTCGTGCAGAACACCCAGCCTCCGCCTGGGGTCCGCATGACCGGCGGCCAGACCGATGGGCGCTGCTGCTCGAGGCGGCGCATGCCGTACGCCCCGAGTGTCTGGGGAACCCGCCAGACCGCGACAACGGCGCCCGAGGCGATCAGCACATTCGGCGGTACAGGTACGCGCCAGAGTGCCTCGACCTCGCTGGGAGTGTCGATCGGCGCAGGCGTCAGCGGGTGCATGCCCGGCGACGCGCACCAGCGGTCCCCGCAGCTGCAGCGCCACGAGGTACGCCAGCTGGTCGTCTCGGGGTCAGGCACCATCGGCGAGCCGGGCATCACAGCGATCCCGTGGTCGACGTAGGCCTGCGCAGCCGCCAGCAGTCGTGAGCTTCTCTTGAACACGCGAACCAACCTCCTGCCACTCATCATGACGTATACGGCGAGTTCGAACAGCGCCCGTTTCCCGATCCCGGACTGCTCAAGCCGGGATCTGGCTCTCTTCGATCGTCAACTCCAGACCTCCAAGGGGGGTTCAGGTCACCGGGAAGGCACCCGGTGACCTTGCCCCTGCCCCGCCTACCCACCAAACTACCGACCTTCGGCACTTACGGACTCTCGCAATCTCTGGGTCCAGCTTCCAGCCGAGCCACAACCCTCGTCGAGTTCCTTGCGGCGGGCAACAAGGAGAATCCCATCGTCCTGATGCTCACATTCGTGGGTCGACCGTCGCTCTGCTGACACCGGTCGATGGCGATCGCAAGCCGACCGCATCCGTTCCCGACGCAGTCGGGGCGCTTGTCTTGTTCGCGGCACTGCAGGCGGTCTTGTCCGACATCCACCCAATATCCGACCAGCTCGCTCGGCGCGAGGACGATCCCGTCGCGAGGCTTATCCGGGCAAGCCGACCGAAAGGCCGCCGCGCGTCACGTTTCACTCGCTGATGATGGTGGCGAGACGAGAATTGTTGTGTCCAATGTCGGGCCTGCGCGATCTCCGAGTGCCGTTCGGGTCTCGGCGACCGGACGCCTAGAGCCGAGCCCCGGTAACGACGGTGCTTGACAGTGACAGCCCGCCAGCGGGCCGCTGCTCAGCGGGTGTAAGCCGGCTTCATCGCCCTAGCCAAAGCGAGGGCGATGAAGCCGAGGCCCCGCAAATGCGACCACGCTGACGGGGCCCTCGTTCTCGATCCGCTAGGGAGTCCCGATGAACTGCTGGCCAGGTTGCTGGGCCTTGCGATCCTGATCGCAGCGTCAGCCCGCTGTCCGCCGATGCTCGGACCGCTTCGGGCGGGAGCGAAGTTCAGACAGGCCTGGTCGTGGTGGCCTACGGTGTCACCATGCACCGGACGGGAGCGGCCACCCCTGGATTGACCACCGCTGTGCTCGACGGCATCCTGCGGAGCCAGCGCGAGATCGGTGGACCCACTCCGTACTCCTGCACCAACCTTGACGTCGAGCTGCTCACCGCTGCTGACGCCGCACTGGCGACCCGCACTCCGCTCGCGGTTGTGTACTCCCTCGCCACCCCTGCCACCCCGGTCATCCTGGCCGCGGCCGCCATCGTCGCCGCCGTCAGCACCGCCCGCAGCGCACGAGTCCAAGTAGCCGTGGCCGCAACCAAGCTCGGCGCTGCCACCGTCTACAGCGACCTGCGTCTGCGCGACGTCCCGCTCGCCCAGCTCGTCGCGCGCACTCGCGTCACCGCTGACGGCACACCCGGCCTCCCCTCCGCCCGGCTCCGGGCCGCGCCCGGACGCCTGCACCTCACCGGATCGCTGGACCGGCTCGGTGCTCTCCTTGCAGACCTCGACGCCCTCGTCATCGACTCTTCCGCCACCACCCCCGCGGCTCTGAGTTCCTTTCTCACCCGCGCCGTCGACGGCGACCGGCCGCGGCCCGGAGTGCTGTACGTGACCACCAGCCCGATGGACCCGGCCCTCGACGTCGTCCGCGGTGTTGGAGGCCTGGTGTGGGCCTGGGATCCCCCCGCCGCCGCCGCCCTCGCCGACCGCTATCCGGGATCGGCGCCCGCGGCTGCGCCGGGCGTTCCACTTACCACCCCCACGGACCTGCTCGCCTCCGCCGCGGCCGCTCATATCCAAATCAGGGTTCCACCCGCAAACAGTCTCGATGCAGCCCTCTCCCGCCTTTGGCGGGCCCTGGGAGCCCTTGTCGACAGCTATTCTGCGACCAGCCAGGCCGCACGCACGTCGGTCGCCGCGGCGACCCGCTGGGCTTGGCATCTATACCACGTCGGCGCTCTCCTTCCGGTCGCCCCGGACGTCTATGACCGTCACGCCCCAGCCGTGTCCTGGCTGGCAGTCTCGCGCTTGGCCGAGGCACCGGCAACCGCCCGGGCGTTCGCCCGCACCCAGACCGGCATGCCCGCACAGGCTTGGTATCGGGTGGCCGAGGCGTTTATCGACCTCCTCGACGCCGGCCAGGGTCAGGACAAGCTCGGCATGCTCATCGAGTGGGTCACCGGCTGCGTTGCCAGTCAGCAGCCCGCGGCGCTGCTCCTGGGCAACCAGACCGCGATCGCCGCCGTGGCCGCTGCACTCGATGAATCTCCGCTCGTGCCGGACCAGTGGCACCACATTGTCATCTTGGCCCAGCCTCGCGACGCCACACGGATCGCTCTCGCCAAACCGTTGGCCCGGGTCTGCGTACCCGGCACCCTGCCCGCCCGCAGCTCAGGCCTGTGGAATCTTCCACCGGCACCGGAGGTCAGCATCCTGGCGGCCGGCCCCGATCAGGCCGCTCGTGCGGTCGCCGCCATCCGCACCACCCGCACGCGCGCTGGCGAGCTGCGGTGGGAGACCACCTCGCTGACCAGCGAACTCCTCGGCATCACCCCACGCACCGACACCACGGCCCAGGACGCTCTCACCGGGGTCAGCATGAATCAAGATGGCACCTTACGGCCGGTCCCAGACGTCGCCGAGCTTGAGGCATGGAACCCGTTTGACGTCGACATCGTTGCCGAGCTCGCGGACATCGTGACTACATCAGGCGACCTGGAACCGCCTCCACCGGTCCGACGGGACGGCGAGGACACTGTCACCCAGGTTGCCGCCGTCGTCGTCCACGTCCGAGACCTCCACTCACCTCACGGCAGCGCCGCCGGCCGAATGCTGCTGCTGGACCCGGCCGACGTGGTGACCCGGCGCCGCGGCCACCGGGCCGAACGCGTCGCAGCCAAGTCGCTGACCGCAGGAGACGTGCTCGCGCTGGTGGATCGGTCCGCCCGCGCTGACCTGCTAACCTCGGTGATCGCGAAGCTCGCCGAGTCCCCCGCATATGCCACCTTGTCTCTGCTGGTTCAGTTCTGGCACCTCCGGGCCGCCCGGGTCCGGCATCTCGACTTGACCTACAGCGCCATCCTTCGCCGGATGCACGGCACAGCCATCACCTCCCCCGGCACCATCGGCACGTGGGTACGCGGCGAGGTGGACGGACCGCTCGACAAGACCGACGTCGCCCGGTTCGCCGCCGCCGTCGACGATCAGGACCTGGCCGCCCAGGCGAATCAAGTTGGCTGGGCGATGGACACACTGCATAGGGTGCACCGTAAGGTCGGCGCCTGGTTGAGCGCACGGTTGGACGGCGCCGCCCTGGCCCCAGGGGACGCGACGGTCGATGCCGCATTGGACATCGGCATCGCGGACCTCCTCGACGCCGTCTCTTTGCATGAGGTCACGGCCGTTGACGTTGAGCGAACGGTGGTGCCTGTGTCGCTGCTGGGAGTCCTCCTTACCCAGGAGCAGTTGACCGGCGCAGTCTGATCGTGGCCGCCCAGGAGTTAACACTGCCAGGCAACGCATGGACGCTCGGTCACCGTCGCGGTGCGCGCTCCGGGGAGACAACCGCGGTCAAGTGCATGAGCGGGCAGGCTGCGGCCCCGGCGCCGAAGCAACTCCTTGTCTGGGCGTCAACAGGAGGCGGGACCGTGATCCCTCATCGGCAGCTTGCCGGGTGGTGACCGGTGCACTCTGGGGCGGCCAGCAAGAGTGTCGAACGTGGCCGGGCGACGATCAGTTGCCGCTGGCGGTGCAGCGCCACGGTCTGGGTTGTCCCGTAGAGCCGCACAAGCAATCGACTCATTCGGGAGAGGCAACCGACACCGCGCACCGACCTCACGTGCGCCGAGCCTCATTGGGCCTCCACGTTCAGCACCCAGACCCATCAGTACTCGGCCGACCGGCCCGACTGCCAAACCCGAACGGAGGACGCCAACTGGCGCCCTTGGCCGATCATCCGGGCACCGAGTCGCTGCTGAGCGGCCTGCTCCCCGTGCACCAACATCACGCATTGCGGAGTGGCCTCAACCGTCAGGTTCATCAACTCATCGGCGTTCGCATGCGCCCCGAGGTGGTACTGCGCCACCTGGGCGAGCACCTCCACCTCTTCGGGGACGCCGTGGCGGTTCGGCAGCCGGAATCTCCCGCCGCCCTGCTCCCCCAACCGCAGCAACGCCTTGCCGGGCGACTCGCTGTCCTGATAGCCGACCAACATCAACGAGGAGTCCCGGTCCGGCAGTACGCGGCCAGCCCACTCCACCACCGGGCCTTGGGTCATCATCCCCGACGTTGCGATCACCACGCCGCTGCGCAGCCGCAGCCTCTCATCGGTGGTCCGGCCGGGCTGGACCCGCCGCAGGTTCTGCTCGAAGATCCGAATCGGTTTTCCGGTCGGGCCTCGGTGCTTCTCGTAAATGTCGCTGACCGTGCGGGCAAGCCCATCGACGAGGACCTCAACCTCGGGGAGGTGCTCTGCGCAAATCAACGCCACTTCCTGCGCCCTGCCCAACGCGAACGCCGGCACCAGTGCCACCCCGCCACGGTCGACGGTCAATTGCACCTGCCGCACGAAGTCGCCCACGACCCGCGACCGCGGATTGATGGGCTTGCGGTCATCACCGTAGGTCGACTCCAGTAGCAGCAGGTCCGCTCCACGCGCGCTTTCGGGAATGTCGTAGCCGCCGACGGTGAGCTGGCCGGGTCGCGACACGTCCCCGGTGACCACGACCCGCTGCTCGCCGGCGGTCACCACTACTCCGGCGGCCCCGACGATGTGGCCGGCCCGGAACAACTCGAGCGTGAGCGCCCCTACGCGGAACTCGCGGTTGAATGGCACGTCCCGCAACCGGTCCACGGCGTCGTTGACGTCGTTCTGCGAGTACGGCGGCAGCGGGCCGCCGCGCCACCCGTCAGCGTGAGTTTTGCGCTCAAGCACTTTTGCCGAGTCATTCCACATGGTGGCGAGCAGATCGCACGTCGGCAAAGTAGCGAACACCGGCACATGCGGCTGCTTGGCGACCACGACGGGCACCCAACCGCCGTGGTCGTTGTGAGCGTGGGTGACCACGACGGCATCGATGCGCCCCGCGAGGGCTCGTGCGATGCCAGGCGGCGCCATCGACCGCTCGTCGTCGCCAGACGGCCGAGTACCGCAATCGATAAGGATGCGGGTGCCGCCGGCGCTGATGAGGACGCATGATCCACCGACCTCGTCGCCGCCGCCGACAACATCGACGGTGAGGGCAAGCTCGGCGAACGACTCAAGCTGCATTGGCCGCGCGATCGCGTCCAGCAGCGCCGGGAGCCACTCACCCACGCCAGCAATCGCCTCGGCGGGCATCATCCGCCCTAATCTCGCCTGGGCCGCATGCCGCAGGATCAGCTGCTCGACAGGTTCGTGTGCCAGTTCGGAGACCGTGTCGCGAGGCGGCCGCACTACGCCAGCGCCCTCACCAGGGTCGGGGTCACGCACGAGGGCGTCGCGAAGACGCTCCGCCGCTCGGGGCAGGTCAGTGAGCGATAGCCGTAAGGCGTTCAGCTGATGGGTGGTCGTCTCCAGCTGGGCACGTGTCTCCTGAAGGCTGGTGTCCAGGGCGATGTTGCGGTTCAGGGCCTCCTCAAGCTGCCGTTCGGTCTCGGCGCGTTGGTTGCGGGCCCGGTCGCGTTCGCGGCGGGCGTCTTCCAGCAAGCTGCGATCACGTCCGGCGCGCTTAGCGTCCGCGCTGGGGCCGGCCGAGCGGCGTTCAGACCGACGGCGGCGCTTCCGCTCGGTACGCGCCTCTTCCAGCAGCCGCGTGACTCCTTCTGCGGCCTGATCGGCCACCGCCTGGTCGGCGGCGACCAGGCTGACGGCCAAGTGGGCAGCCGCCGCATCGACCGCACCGCTGTCGTCAGTCTCCGGACTGAGCAGCGGGGTCAGGTCGCGGCGCAGCAGTGCGCGCAGTGGTGGCAGTTTGGCCAAACCGGCCAGGGCAACGCGGACGTTGTTGATGCATAGCACCTCTGCGGACGCCGCACCGGCGCGTCTTGAGAGTCTGGTGAACGCCGCGTCCAGGACCGCCGTCAAGGGCGGGCTGAGCACCTCGGCTACCGGGGTCTCTTCCCACGGCCGCTCGCCCACCTCGCTTGTCGAGCCGGCCGAGTCAGGCTCGTGTCCGGCCTTGGCGTGACCGGGGTCGGAGGTGCGAGCGGTGTGGACGCTGCTGGTCACGAGACGGCTCCGGTGCTGTGGACGGCGCGGGTGAGGACGGGTTCGGTGACCATGAAACGGGTTCCCGGCGGGGTGACGAGCATCCCGGCCAACCGGAGAGTGCGTAGAACATCGCCCACGCTCAAGAAGCCGGCGGCCATTACGCGCTGCGTTAACGCGACGTCCTCGGCGACCAGATCGGTCACGACGTCCAGCGTGTCGCCGCCGGCGCTCGTCCACTCGGCCGCGGCGGTGAAAGTCGCCGCGAGCACGCCGGGCACGTCCGCGGCAGCCGGGTCACCCAGGCCACAGGCGGTGGTGAAGGACCGGGCGCCGCTGGGGCTGGCAAGCCACTCGGTGAGGTCGGTTAGACACCGGTCGGCCGAGGTGGGGCCTTTGACGTCGAGAGCGCGTTCGATCAGGATCGGCCAGCCGCCTGTGGCGGCGCCCAGGTCCCGCAGCTCCTCGGGGGTGTGGAAGGGCGCGTCTATCTCCACTGCCCACAGTCGCAAACCGGCGTCGTCGACGCGGGTGAGCTCGACGAGCTGGTCATCGAGCCCGACCCAGGTTGGAGCGGTGTCGGTGGAGACGACCAGCACCAGGGTCATCGGGGCCGTGGCCTGCGCATGCACCCGGCCCTGGGCATCCAGTAGTGCCTGGACCTGCGCTCCGGAGGCGCTACGCAGGTCCATCACCAGCATGCTGGGCTGGGTCAGGCGGCTGGCAGCACCCCGTAGTCCTTCGGGGGTGAGGTTCTGCAACCGCCGCACGTCCAGTCCTTGGGCCCGTCCCTCGGCGGCGACCTGTTCCAGCACGGGTGCGGCTCGCTGCACCGCGAGCGCCTCGGTGCCCAGCACAACTTGGCTGCGGCCGGTCCCGGCTAGCAGCCGGCCGATCTGTCGAGCGGTCAGCGGGGAGCGATGGTTGCTGTGCGGCAGCTTCGCTCGATATGACCCGGCGTCAAGCGACGTGGGCAGAGTGAGCCGATCCTCTGCGTTGAACAGCACCTCGGCCACTTCGTCGGCGGTACCGAGCAGCCGCAGCACATACGGAGTGCGCATGCGGTAGGCACCATTGTCGAGAGTCAGCAGCCCGAGGTCGCAGCATTCAGTGACCAGGCCGCGCAGGTAGTCGATGGGCAGGTCGGCGAACCCGGCCGGCCAGTACTGGCGGCACAGGTCGGCCAGCTCGCTGAGCCGCAGCCCTAGGTCGACGCCGTTCTCATAGGCCGCCAATGCCACAGCGTGCACGATCACTTGGTAGCGATGGTCCAGGTTGAGGGTGAGGATGTACTTCTCCCGGAAATCGTGCGCCAGTTGCTGGTCGTCAAGCACGGTGGCGATGTCGTCGTCGGTGATCTGTTGCGGGGGACCGTCCCCGACCTCCCGGCTGGTCAGGTGCTCGGTCAAGGCGCGGCCGAACAGCTGTAGCAGCGACGGCACCGAGTTCGTCGCCGCCAGGATGCGGGCGATCTGCGAGGTCGGGTCGGCAAAAGTGAAGCCCATGACCGACATCGGCCGGGTGATCAGATCTTGCGCTGCCTGCGGACGCAGCGGACCCACCACGATCGGCTTGCCCATGTGAGCCAGCGGCTGGTTGGACAGCGACTCGAACCGGCTGGTGCGGTGTAGCCCCGCGAATACGAACTTCACCCGCCTCCCCTCGGACTCCATCAGTCGTTTGCAGGCACCGACGTTGGCGAACTTGCCGCCCTTGGCGTCGGCGGTCAGGAAGTTGTCGGCTTCGTCGACGAGAACCAGCAGCGACCGGTGGGTGTCTGCTGCCAGCCAGGCCCGGATCTCCTCGCTAACTGCATCTGCGTCGGGGACCCGGTCGGCGGTGGCGTTAATGACGCCGGCGCGGCGCAGCTCGGAGTCCAGCATTGGCCACAGTGCCTCGGGTCTGTCGTCCGCGCCGACCTGGCGCACGTCGAGCAGCACTGCCCGCTGGGAGGAAACCTTGTTGAACTCACGTTCAGCCGACCGCAGGAGCGCAGACTTGCCCAGTTGCCGGCCGCCGGACATGAAGGAGGGGCCGTTCATGTCGATGACCTGCTGGCGTTCCCCAACGCGGCCGTAGAACATCTCTACCGGCGTGTTCCCGGGCCGGTCCGCGTACGGGCTGTCGGCGGCGAACGGCAAGGTGCAGAACGCGAGTGTGGTGCGCGACGGTTCGGCCTGACAGGCCAGGTAGGCCATCAGCGCGGCGTCGACGACGATCGCGACCGGACGCTTGTGGCCGCGGGCCGCCGCGGCTAAGGCACGCCGCTGGTCGGGGTCGAGAGCGCCTGCCAGGTACAGCACCAGCACGGTGCGGCCCGGGGGCTCTTCCCGAAGCCAGTCGACGAGAGTTGTGGGGCTGGTGTCCTTCCATATCAGCAGCACACGCAGCGAGTTGCCGCCCGGCCCCATGTCGGACCCCAGTGCGGGCGACATGGCCTTCGCGGCACCGTGAACGCCGCGCAGGGACGCGAATTGGCGGCCCGCGAGGCGGTGTTTGTCGAGCTCGAAACCCCCGGAAAGCTCCAAGCCCATCGCCGCGAGGATCGGCTTGAGCATGGTGCCAAGGTCGATGTGAGGCTTCCGATTGGCCAGGTGCAGCCACGCTCCTACTGCCGACCGACCGACCGACAGACTCGCCGCAACGGGACCGGAGGACTCCAGGTGGGCGGCCTGGAATAGCTCGGCCACCGGGGACGTGGGATCCTTGCCGCCGAGGGCAGCGTGCAGGTCGACCAGCAGGGTGGGGTTCGCGGCGGCGATGCGTGGGACGACAGGGAAGAACCGGGCCAGGTGCACGTCATCGGCTCGGGTCTCCGGCAGAGGTGTCCCGGAGGTGAGCAGTTCGAGGAACTCGTCAGCGCCGGAAACGTCGCCACGGTCGTTGACAATCGCAAGGAGGGTTTCGCGGTGCTGCTCGACAAGCGGGTTCTCAGCGGCCTTCTTCTCGATGCGCGCACGGGCTTGCTCGACCAAAGCGAGCTTGTACTCCTCCACGACGTCCCGGATCCGGTCCAGGGCGGCACGGATGGTGCCGAAGTCGCGACGGTGGGAGTCGCGCATCCCTTCAAGCTCGGCCAGCAGGGAGGACCACACCGGTTCGGGCAGGGTCTCGTCGCGGCGCCGGCTGTTCACCTGAACGGTCACGGCGTCGATCTCTCGGGCTACTTGCCCAAGAAGAACCGCCACGTCGGCGTCGCGGCGCGACCGAAGCAGCGGTCCCGTCCGGTCGGGATCCACTTGGATGAGGGCGGCCACGATGACCTCGGTCAGGTCGTGCTCGCCGCGGTCGGCTCGGCGTCCGTACAGGGTCTCGGTGTTCTCTGCTGGCTCCGTTGCCAGGGCAAACGCGGCCTCGCGCAGTTCCTCGCTGTTGGGGTCCGAGCCCGGCGGTAGCAATGTGCCGGGCTCCAAGGTGAGGTCGGTTCCCAGTAGCTCGCCGCGGACCACCCACTCTGGGGTCGGCTCTGGCCCGGTCGGCGGGTGTCCGGTGCAGGTGGCGAAGGTGGCGATGATCATGCTCGTGACGGCTTCTACAGTGGCCGCTTCCAATGCCCCATGGCGCGAGGTGGTGTCGCAGTTGGCGCGCAGGTTGGTCAGCTCCTCGAGGGCGGGTTCGCGAAGCCCGTCGAGAGTGGAACGCAGCTTGTCCAGGGGGCGGGCCGCGCTGGCGGCGCCGTGGATGCGAGCCGATAGCTCGGTGGCGTTGGTTGCCGCGTCGGCCCAGGCACCGGCAACGTCGAGAACCTCCTCCAGGCGGTGCACGATTCGCTGGCGGGCGCCGTAGTCGATACGCCGGTACTTCGCCGTGCGGCCGCGCACCTCCTCGAAGGTGTCATCAACGATGCGGTCCCCCGCGCGGCGAATCTCGAGGATCCGTTGACGCACGTCACCGGCGCGCACATAGTCGTTGGTCACCACCTCGTCCAGCAGGGATCCGAGTACCCCCTCGGGGGTCATCCATTGCTGGTAGACCATGTTGGCGGGGGCGTACTTCACTGCGCGCTGCGACGCCGTTTCGAGCAGTTCGCGGGCCTTCACGGCCAGCCCCTGGGCGGCCTGACCGGCCTCGTGGGCGGCGGAGACGTCGCCCGCGTGCTCCGGCAACGCAATTGCGCCCCCGAGGGAGGCGGTGGCCAGTGCGTACCCGACCTTGGCCAGGTTCGGGGAGCCCTCGACGCATGGGGAGAGCTCAGTCAGAACCGCGGCGGCCCCCGAGATCGGGGCTAGCACAGCAACACGGGCGGCCGACGCCCAGGCAAGTAGCTGACCAACACGGTCCTCGGCTAGAGACTCACGGCTGATCAGGTTTTGGTCTGCCAAGAACGCCGCGGCGAGAGCACCGGTGGCAGATGTGAGCCGAGCCTGGTAAGCCGCCAGTCGACGAGCGGCCGCTCGCGACGGGTGAGTGTGCAGCATACTGGCCAACCCGTACCGCGCCTGGGTGATCAACTGCGCCTCGACCGCTTCCTGGTCGGGGATGAGATCGGCCGTTTCGCCGGCGCCGGCACCGTCGGCCGGTGCCTCAGTTACGGCCGTGTCCCGGACGTGCGAGGCGTTCTGGTCGGTGTCGTTCACCGTAGGGGTACCGGTGTCGCGGATCCGCAGCGAGCCGGCGTCGGCGGAACGAAGGAAGTCGTCGAGTGCGCTGAGATCAAGTGCATCCTCAACGGGGCCAACCGGCGCCGCGCTGGTGGCGTTGGGCATGCTCTCGGGGTCGTCGCTGTCGGGGGCTGCTTCTGCGCAGAGGGTGTCGCCGGCCGATCCGCCAGCATCGCTGACCTCGAGGGCCTCCCCTGGCTCGTCCGAGCCGAGCGCCTCGCTGCCGGTGACGGGCTCGGCCCGAGCGGTCTCCTTGGCGCCGCTGGTCGGTTCGGCGGGTGTACCGGCATACTCGGCGTCGTCGTCAGCAAGGTTGCCGCCGACTGCGGCGGGCGTGTTGCCGGCAGCGGCCGCCGCAGGCTGTGGCGGCGGCTCGGTTCCGAGAGGGTCCGCCGAGTTGTGCAGATCGAGGGTGCCCATGAGTGCGGCCGTGACGACCGGCAGGGCCTGCGAAGGCAACCCGGCCCGTGCGTCAGCGTCGTGCTGGGCGATCTCGGCATACCCCAAGCCGTCCCCGGAGCGGGCGGATTCGGCGGCCCGGGCGAGGAGGGCGAGCGCCGTCAGCGCCTCGGTCGTCTCCTCGTCCAAAGTGCCGGCCAGCGCTTGGCGGGACAGGGCACGGACCGCTGCGATGGCCTCGTGTAGCGGATCGGGACCGGAAACGGCTGCCAGCGAGGCAAGCAATCCGGTGCGGTTGCGGTCTTCGACGAGTGCGAGAACCGCGGCGTCGATGCTCTCGATGCTTGGTTGCACGCTCGCAGCGGTCTGTCTCGCCAGCGAGACCGCGATCCGGTGGGCTGCTTCGGTGAAAGCCAGCAGGTCGGCAACCTCGCTCACCTTGGGGGCTTCGCCGTTGTGGAGAGCGTCTGCGACCCGGTCGGCCAGTTCACCAGCACGTTCCCAGTCCAGAAGATCGACCTCGGCCAAGGCGTCCGCCGTGGCCACCGCTCCCTCCTGGCTCCCTGCGGCGGCGTGGGTCGCGCCGCTCCCGACCGGTTGCTCCGCCTGTGGGGTCAGGTGGACCCCGTCGGCATCTCCGGCGCGCTCGTCGTCGATGGCCGCTGCCTTCATGTTGACGGGCGCGTCGGTGAGAGCGCGGCCATGCCCCGGGTCCGCGCTGTGGTCGTCATGGTCGCGCTGCTCGCACGTCGACCGAGCAGCCGCAATGGCGGTTTCCGTGCGCTCGGCGAGCGATGCGTCCTGGGCTCGGTCGATGACGTTGGAGGGCAAGATCTCCTCAAAGCCCGCGTTCGCCGGTAGCAGATCTGGAATCTTCTTACGTGCCAGTTCATATGCTTCCGCGACCATCGGGTCGGCCTGAGCGAGGAATGCGATTGCAGGCACCCCGATGCCGGCTTCACGGGCGGCGACCGCAATGGCTGCCCGGAACAGCGGCTGTGGGATCACGTTGGAGCAGCGGATCAGACGGTCGACGAACCCCGGATTTTCCTCAAAGACCTCGATGAGGTCGGTCACCTCCCCCCCGGTGACCTTCACCCACTGTTCGCGGGTGAGGCCATTTAGGGTGAAGACGTCCAGCATGGGCAAGAACAGGAACGACAGCAACTGCTGCGATGGACGGGTGCGCAGGACGCCAGCCAGTGCGGCGGCCATGCCTCGGTTCGCCTTCGCGGCTTTGCGCATGCCCAAGGACCGCATCACGTATGACAACGGCCCCAGGGACATGCTGCGGAGCATCTCCAGCAACGCGTCGACGTCTAGCGTCATTACGGCCTTTTCGACGGCAGAGTCCAAGACAGCTTCCAGGTCCTGAGCTACTCCGGGCCACAGGCTCTCCGGTCCGTCCGCTGCCAACTCGGCCGCTTTATCTTCGCTGGCGGCCGTGGCGTCCCCCGCGGGTTGTGTCTGCCTGCTCGTGCTCCGTTTGCTCTTCATGTCATTTTCCGCCCCATAGACCTCTTCCGATGTGTGTAACGGTAGCCCCGGGCCCGACAGATTGTGCCGACACCGACACGCCCCGATGATGAGACGTGGGCCAGGCCATCAACTGATGGCATCACAACGCGGCTCGGTAAGCCGGGCATGGAGGGAGTGGTATCCCCGCGTCGACGCGTTCCGGCAGGGGCTCGCACAACCAAATGACCGTCCGCATCCGAAAGGGACCGGGAAGTACTGGACGGATTGTCGATGCCCTCGTCCTACCATCAGCGGTATCCGCACCTGCTGGTGCATCAACTGAATACCGCTGGGAAATTATCACCCACTTGCTGGGCGCGCGAGGGACTGCCGGACGCGTCTCCGCGGCACCGCCGCACACTTCATCAGTCGAGGAGCAGCCATGACCACAACGACCCCCGGCGTCGCGCCACCCCATACCGGTGCACAGATCCACGACGCCCTGCTCGGGACGCTCGCCCGGCGGATCGTCAACCGCGCAGCCGGGACTGACGTTCCGGTCGGAACTCGACTTGCAAACACTCCCCAGCCCCGGCTGTGGCTAGGCATGCTGGCCTCAGAGCCGAAGCTCATTGCCGAAGCCCAGGCCGGCTACAGCTATGGCGAACGTCTGGTACCACCCGCCCAGGGATTCACTTTCCGGGTCTCCGCGCTGCCCGTCACGCTCGACCTAACCGTCTCTGCCACTGGCTACCTGGCACTCACCCCTACCCTCGCCGAGCAGCGGGCCGCGGTCACCGCCGAAACCGACACCAGCGACAGCAGCCCGGGGACCGGCAACGGCCCGGCGGCGGGTGGTGGGTCCACCCGCGGGCACAAACTGGCGCAGACCTGGTCCAAGATCGCTCTCGAGCCAGTTACCGTCACCGTCACGATCGACGACGCTACCCCGCCGAGCTTCCGTGTAGCCGAAGACGAGCTCAGTGCCGCGTTCCGTGCCGCAATTCGCCCTCCGGCGGGCACCACCCTGTTCCGACCGCGCCGGGCGACGCCTCCTCCGGGGTCGCTACCACGTCTCGACGACCTGGTCGACGAGACCACCTGGTCCCGCTACTGCGCAGCCAATCTCGTCGACGTCACCGACCTGCTCCCGCCGGAGCTGCGCGCCGCAATCGAGATCGAGGTGACCACCGGTGACGACAGCATTGACATCCTCCTCACCGTCGTCAACACCACACCGGCAGCCGACCAGCAGACGTTCGACGGCAGCCACCCCTATAGCCATGAGTTCCTCGACAGCCAAATCTACGAAGTGGCCCTGACCGCGGCCACCGTCAGCCCGCTGCGCAACTACGAGCTGGAGCAGGTCGCCCAGTCCTATCGCTATGACCGCACCGTCCCCGCGCTCGGCCATGGCTGCCCCGTAATCGTCGAGACCGACCCGGGCACCGGCCGCACGCTGCTGCGCACCCAGTTCGCCGCCGAGCAGCAGACCGCCCGGGTCTACCCCCGCGAGACGCTGATCCTGCCCGATCAGCCTGACAGGTCGATCGACACCAGCTTCGCCTCCCTGATCGCCGACCCGGTGGGCATCGTGGAGAAGCTGGTCGTCGCGCACCGCGCCTGGGTCGACCATCACTGGAGCGACTCCGAGCTGGACCGGCTGGCCACCGAACGCGACTGGAACGCCGCCGCCCGCACCGACGCAAAAAAGGACGCGACCCTGGCCCGCAAGGAGGTCGACTGGGTCGCCGCCGGTTTGGAACTACTGAGAACCGATCCGCAGGTGAGGGACGCTTTCGTGCTTGCCAACCGCACCGTCGAGGCCTCCGCCAAGGGCAACTACACCGCCTGGCGGCCGTTCCAGGTGGCCTGGATCGTCGGCTGCATGCCTGGCATGGTCGACCCAGATAGCCACCCGGACGTCGACATCGTCTGGTTCGCCACAGGCGGCGGCAAGTCCGAGGCGTACCTGGGGCTGATGGTTATGACCTTATTCTACGGCCGCCTGACCGGTGTCACCGCCGGCGCCCAGGTATGGGCCCGGTTCCCGCTGCGCCTGCTGGCGCTGCAGCAGGCCGAACGGTTCGCCGCAATCGTGCTCAACGCAGAGGTGCTCCGCCAGAACGATGGGCGAATCTCGTCCGGAGACCCGTTCGGGATCGGCTACTTCGTCGGCGGTGGCAATACCCCCAACAAGCTACAGAGGCCCGACCCGACCAATCCCTACTACCGCGGCCAAGACCCCCGCGACCCTGCCACGGCCACCGCTTGCCGGGTGCTCGAGAACTGCCCGCTGTGCGACCAACGGCTTGAGGTGTCCTTCGACGAACCGTCCTGGACGATGCGGCACATCTGCCGCACGGCCAACTGCAGGGCTGCCGGGGTACTGCCGGTGTGGGGCATCGACGACGACATCTACCGGCACGCGCCCGCGGTCTTGGTCGGCACCGTCGACAAGCTCGCCCAGCTCGGCCAGTCCCGCGAGTTCCAGATCCTACTTGGCCGTGCCCACTCCCGCTGCCTCGCACACGGGTACACCAGCAACCCCGCCTGGTGCGCAGTGTTCGGCTGCCACACGAACCGACAGCCGATTCCGACCGGGTTCGGGCACATACGGCTCGAGATCGCCGACGAGCTTCATCTGCTAGATGAGTCCCTTGGCGCCCTCGACGGCATGTACGAGACCCTGCTGCAGACCATCAGCGAAGACCTCGGGAACCCCCCGATGCAGATCGTTGGCGCCACGGCGACTATCGAGGGGTACGCCAACCAGGTTGACCACCTCTACAAGCGGCCCGCCCGCCGCTTCCCAGTGAACGGGCCGGTCGTCGGCGAGACCTTTTGGGCCACGACCGCTAATGACGACCCCCTGCGCCGCTACCTCGGCGTCCGGCCACGCCAGATCACCATGGTTACTGCCACCAGGGAGGTGGCCCTCAGCCATGCCTACTGGCTGGCCGACCTGCTCGCTAATTCGGTCGCAGTTGCCACGGAATCTGGGCTGGACGGCAACGACCCGCGCGTGTTGGCCGCGGTCAAGGCCGCCGGTGAAGATCTGTACGAGGTGCTGGTCGCCTACTGCCTGCGCAACGAGGACTTGTCCAGTTTCGCGCGCGACGCCTCGGTGCGCGAGCTCCTGGCCAGCCAGGACAACCTCGCCGTGATCAACGGGGATGCGGAACCGGCCGACATCCGCAGCGCAGTCGGCCGGTTGTCCACACCGCCGGTGGACCCGTTGGAGCGGGTCAAGATCATCGCCGCCACCAAGGCGATCGGGCATGGGTTTGACGTGCACCGGCTCGGCGTGATGGCGGTGATGGGCACCCCGACCTCGGCAGCCGAGATCATCCAGGCGTCGGCCCGGGTCGGCCGGAAGCACCCCGGGCTGGTAGTGAACGTGATCAACCCCACGCGGGATCGGGACGCCAGCGTGTTCCGTTACTACGCCGACTGGATCCGGTTCCTGGACCGGCTAGTACACAAGGTGCCGGTGAACCGCGAGTCGCTTCCCGTGCTGAAGCGGGTTCTTTCAGGTGGGCTGATGGCCTGGCTGCTGCAGGTCCACGACCGTGGCTGGCTGACCGGGGCCCCCCGGCGCCGCAGCCTGGCGGACTCGGTGGCGTTCGCCGATGCAGTCACCGCCGGCTACATCGACCGGTCTCTGTTGATCGACAACCTCTCCCGCGGGTTCGGGGTTGATCCGAGGTCGGTGTACCAGCAGATGCACCGGGACGCCGTCGCCGCGTGGGTCGACGACCAACTGGCGGCGCTGCCACTGCGCGCCGAGGCCGGCAAGCGGCTGCCTGACCTGCTGTCGCCGCCAGTGCCGCGGTCGCTGCGTGACGTCGAGGAGCCCATCGTCATCTACGGCGACGTCTGATGCGTTCCGATCCCATCGCAAACCTCGTTTTTCCTTCGTCTGTAAGGAGCTGTCATGGCGATCGATGAACTGCGTCGCACCAACATCTCCGCACTGTGGCGCTACATGCCCGGTCAGCCATACAACTGGGCATCTAAGGCCACCGTCGTGGGTGAGGACCCTCGTCAAGTGTCAACCCTTGACGTGCCCGAGGCGTGGGTGGCGCCGCAACTGCGACGGCTGATTCTCCCGTTCGCCGCGGCCGCCTCTGGCATCCCGGGCAGCGGTCCGGAACTGGAAATTATCGACCGCCACCAGTTCACACTGGTGAAGGCGGAGGATCTGCGTGCAAGCCGGTTCCCGAACACATTCCTATGCCGAGCCTGCAGTAGATTCAGGACGGTACGGTCCGGACAGCCGGCACCGACCTGCGCCACTGCGGCCCACGGCGCCATGGAACAATTCCCGTGGGCCGAGGTACACGAATGCGGCCACCTGGCCGAACTGCGGCCGCCGGCCTGTGGGAACAACTGCCGTGCGCCCATGGAACTGCAGAACACCCGCGACCTCTCCATCGCCCGCTGGTACTGGAAGTGCACCCGATGCAAGACTCGCTCCGACCGGCCGGTCGCAAACTGGTGCACAGGCTGCCGATCTGGCCGGGTGCAGCTGACCCGACTGCCTCAAACGCTTGCGTACTACCCGCAGCAGATCACCGTAATAAACCCACCGACACGCTCCACCTACAACACCACGCTCGCGCACGACCAGGTCCACCCTGCCGCGGTCGCTCAGGCGATGGGGGTGCTGCCCCCTGGCCTGGATGGGCTGCGCGCCGCCGGCGGCAACGGCACCGACGCGGTCGCGGAGGTGCAACGGCTGGCCGCCATACTGGGTTGGACGACCGGCGACCCCGCTTACCAGGCGGCGATGGCCGACGCGCACAAGAAGGCCGGCTCGGCACCCGCGTGGCGGGAGAAGGTTGATGACCTCAACCTGACACCCGAGGCGCTCGACGTGCTCGGCGAGGAGTGCCGGCAACTCTCCCTCGCTCAAGACGCCGCCAGTCTCAACGCGGAGGACCTGCAGGAGACTTCGAAGGGCACTCCGCTGGAGCCGCAGTATGCGGGCTACCGCTCCCTGTTCGCCCGATACGGGCTCATGGACGTGACGCTGCTGCGCCAACTGCCAGTCGCCTACATCGTCGCCGGCTACTCGCGGGTGGCCCCCAAGGCGGAGACAACCAACCGGCGGGGTGCGACGGTGAACGCCAAGTTTCGGTTCTTCAACGGCGGTCGCGACGGCAAGTTCCGGATGTACGGGGTGCGAACCGAGACAGAAGGGCTGCTGTTTCGGCTGGACCCGCTGGCCGTAGTCCGGTGGCTGGTCGACTCCGGCCGCGTCGCCGATCCCGAGGTGACCACCTCAACCGAGGCACAGCAGTGGCTGTTCAAGGTCACCGACCCGATCACCGACCTCTTCAAGCCCCCTGACAACAAGATCAGCGAGGCGCTTCTGGGGCTCGTCCACTCGTTTGCGCATCGGGCGATGAAGGCGCTCGCGGCACGCTGCGGTTTGAATGTGGACTCACTCGCAGAGTTCCTGTTTCCGTCCAACTGCTCGTTCCTCATCTATGCCAACACCCGCAGCGAATTCATCCTCGGCGGCATAGAGCACGTGTTCCGCTACGACCTCGCCGACGCGCTGACCGAGTTGGACGCGGAGTCGCGCTGCGTGTTCGATCCGCCATGCCGCCACCACTTCGGCGGCGCGTGTGCGGCTTGCCTATACGTGTCGGAGGTTGCGTGCATGCGGTTCAACACTGTGCTCAACCGAAACTTGCTGTTCGGATCGGTGCCGCCCGCCGCCGGTGCGCCAACGGGAGATCAGGAGGTGACATGGCGACCGTTCTGGATGCTGTGAGGCCGCTAGCGGGACTGCTGGCGCAGGCCGCCGATCCCTATGGCGCGGTAGGCGAGCTTACCCGGCAGGTCGCTGCTGGCGCCGACGGCGCCAGCCTGACCCAGTCCTTGGCTGACGTGGTGCGGGACAAGGCGTTGGCCGGGCCGACACTCACCTTCGCGGGGGTGCTCGATGACCAAGGTCGTGTGAGCCCGGCGGCGGGAGTGCGGCTGGGGCAGGCACAGCTGTTGGTCGAGGTGGAGGAGGACTCCGGCTGGCAGCTGGTGCTGACGGTTCCATCCTTCCTGCGCCAGCCGCTGGCGGCGCTCGTCGCTAGTCATGGGGATGGGGCTAGGCCGCGGGAGACCGGCCAGGTGCTGGCCGAGGTGGCCGCGTCCGCGCGACGGAGGTTGGTGGTTGCGGCACCGTACCTACACACAGGCTTCGTGGCCGTGCTGGTGCCGACGGTCGAGCGGCTACTCACCGACGGAGGTGAGGTTTTGGTGGTTACCCGAGCGTTGTCGCTACGAGCGCCGCAGCAGTCCAGCGCCAACGTGGACGCGGTCGGGCTGCTGCGGGCCGCGGGAGTACGGAGTGGGCGGGGGGTGACCGTGCGGTCGTGGGAGGACTCGGGGCTGGGCATCCACTTCAAGGTTCTGCTCGCCGATGATGAACGCGCGTACTTGGGGTCAGCGAACTTCACCCCAGGCGGCGCTGGCGGGCACGCCGAAGTCGGGGTGCTGCTCCGCGGCCAGCAAGTGACCCATCTCGCGCGGTGGGTCGACACGGTTGCCAACAGCCTCGCGGAGCGACGGTTGCCCGCCGGCTAGCTGACCTGCCCACCCGCTAGGGAACAGATCGTTGACCTCGATGCGACCATCGACCAGGCGCACAACTCAGAACCAGTCCGCTCAACTGCACCGGGTGGGCTAAGAGCGCTCGTAGGAGTCGGCAGCCAGCCGCGCCCGTCGGACTAGGTGAAGCTTCTCAACGTTGAACTGCCAGTAGCCCGCTGCATTTCGTTCGGCGGGATCCGTTCTTGTGACGCGAGTAGGCGGGCAGTGCTGATGCAAATCACGAGTATCTTCGCCGCGCCGCGGGTGCCGGTGTAGCCAGCAGGCATCGGGTCCGGTCGCGGCCGCGTTTGCGGCCGAGCACCCCGAGCTCGGTTGCGAGCTTTTGGACTTCGAGCCGGTAGACCGGGCGGCGGGACCGGTGCACTGCGGTCAGGTTGCCGTCGGCAATCAGCTTCCGGATGTCGTCTTTCGAGCAGCGCAACAGCCGCGCGGCTTCTTTCAACGTCATCGGGTCGGCGCGATCGCGGTGATGTTCCACGTCGGACAGGCGCAACTGCCGGAAGCTGTGGGGCCCGCCGTAGGTGGGAAGGCGTCCAAGCCTCATCAACCGGCGGAGTCCCTCTGTCGAAGGCGTACCTCGAGGGCTTCGAAGAGCTCGCCGTACCGGACCAACACGGTGCCGGTCCGATCATCCACCCATACAGCGGTCCACTCGACCCCGTCGATCTCGGACCAGTGCGAGTCGCAGGATGGAAGGCACCCGGGCAAGGAGAGCGGCCCGCGGCCGCTGCTCCATTCGAAGCTGCTCGTGCTGGGCGTTACGGCCTACGAGGACGACGAGGAGTTCGCCGGCGACATCATGCGATTCACCCCCACCCGCACCTGGATGGGTTCGGCGAACTGGACCTATGCCGCACGGAAGCATATCGAGTTTGGCCTCTGGTCAACCGATCCAGCGCTCGTCAACCGCAACTACCAAGACCTGCTCGATCTGCTTCGGGTCAGCGAGCCATGCTCGGGCATTGACCATCGGGCCAACGCCCGAACTCGTTCCGGCGACGTGGGACAACGCCGCGTTCTACGAATACTTCACTGAGCAGTACGAGGAGCCATCGGAGGAGGACAACGACTGAGGTGTCCGCCCTTGGCGCTGGTTCGCGCGCCTGATCTCGGCGGAGCCCGCGATGCCCGATGCTGTGGGCAGCATCCGCTTCAGCCCGGCAGGAGAACCAGGATGGTCCGACGCACCGAAATCCAGCTAATCGATGACCTGGACGGCTCCGACATCGCCAGGGGCAAAGGCGAAACGATCCCTTCGCGCTCGATGGCACATCGTACGAGATCGACCTCAAGGCCAAGAATGCGGCGACACTGCGGAAGACTCTTGGGCCGTACATCGCAGCAGCACGGTCTGTGAAGGCCCAGCGATGGCAGGAGGGCAAAGCGAGCTGCCGGCCCGGAGGCCCGCCGGATCAAGGCCTGGGCGCGCGAGAACGGTACGACGCCGCACACTGACTTCGAGCCAGGACATGATCGGCTCAGCGCCCTAACGACGCTTGGCTACCGAGCGGTCGACTGGTGGAGGGCAGACTGTGGTGCGTGGACTGGACACGTGAGGGCCTTGAGAAGGCGGGCTTTGAAGGCTTTGTCCGGTTTGCGGACCTGACGTCGTCCAAGTGCCCGCTGAGCCGGGCGTGTACGTCGTTGTGCGAGACAACGACGCGCCCCGGCATTCCTGGAAATCAGCCCTGCTGGACGATTCAAGGGCAAGGATCCGTCCGTGGGAACGACGGAGCTCGAGGCTGCTTGGGTGGACGGCGCGCGAATCGTCTACATCGGCAAGGCGAGTGCCGGAGCCTCTGGTCGCCGAGGGCTAAAGAAGAGGCTGGACGAGTACCGCCGGCATGGAGCGGGTGAGCCAGTGGGTCATTGGGGCGGCCGATGCATCTGGCAACTTTGTGACAGCGATCAACTGCAGGTTGCTTGGATCGAGACGCCAGCCTCCGAGGCCGAGGACCTGGAATCCGAGCTGATAGCCCGATTCGTGACTGATCACGGCGGGCTCCCCTTCGCCAACCGCAATGCCGGCCGGAGTCGTGATCGCTGAGCGCCTGCAAGCTCGCGTCATCCTCGACCGCCCGGCGCGGCGCGCCCTACGGTGTGGACGTGACCTCGAATCTCCCGGCTCATGACTCGAACATCAGGCTGGCCGCGCTTCTTCGTACCGGACTGGCCCGCGCCGACGCCGAGGGACGGGCACGGGTCCCGCTGAAGCTGTTCTCTCCTGCAGAGCAGGACGAGTTGCAGGCGCTGCTGCACGCATATCTCTGGGATACCGCCGCTCCCCACGCCGACGACTGGCATCGCTCGCCGGGCAACATCATGACCTTGTGGGCGGAGTTGCTCGAGATCGGATCCAGCGCCCGCCACCAACTCATCCCACTGCGAACCGAGCTGGTCAAGGCCTTGACGGACCGCGGCCTGGCCTATCGCACCCATCCGCGCTCCGTGCCCGTCTTGGTACGCGAATACAGCGGTGGCCTCGCCGCCCCGGTGCACCCAGGAGATCCAAGAGAAGCCTCATCCACCATCGCGGTCGGCTCGTGGGGAGCCGGCTTCGGGGAGCCGGCAACGAACCGGGAGGTGGAGCTGGCTGCCGAAGCGGTGGTCACCCGCCATTACGAGCGACGCAGTTGGACCGTCACCCGCGTCGCGCACCTCAACTGTGGATGGGACCTGACCGCGAGCCGGGGCGAGACAGAGAGGCACCTGGAGGTCAAGGGCGTATCCAGCTCGATGCCCTCGATACTCCTCACCCGAAACGAGCTGCGCGCGGCAGAGCGGGACGGCAGCTGGTTGCTCGCGATCGTCACAACGGCACTGACCACTCCGAAGTTGCAGGAGTTCTCCCGGGATGCGGTGATCGCGGCCGCAGACCCAACTGTGTTCCGGGTGAATCTGAATCCCGGGTGATGTCGGCGGCCGCCGTAGGCGCGCACCAGATCGTCGCTTTCTCCTCTGTCAGCCCACCCAGTTCCGAAGAGGACCAGGACCGCCGGAACCGCCAACTTCTGCGGAAGCTGGAGGAGGGTAGCCGCCGTCTTCCGAGCCGTGCTCCCGTCTCGAGCGATCGCGATCAGCACGCGGCGCAGACCAGGGCGATCCTTGATGACCCGCGGTCAGCCCTGCCCCGGCATCCCGTCGGCCCCTGGCTCACAACCAGCTGACCATCGGGCGGCCCGAATGGCGCCCCGCCAAGTGCCGAAACATTTGGCGAGCGCTGGTGGACTATCGCAGAAGCCGAAGGGTTCAGCCAGGACAACCCGGACAGCGTCCTGGGCGTCGCCTCGGTCGACCCGCTCTGCTGATCAGCTTCACCCGCCGGGGTCACGGTTGTCGAACCTCTGCGGCTATTCCCGGCACTCCAACACCCGGCGGTACCACTCAAGGCCGATGAGTTGCATCGGATTCGTTCGCCGATCGTGTCGCTGATGGAGGTGCAAAAGCCGTTGCGGATGGTTGGATCAGATGGTTTGTTGATCGGCAACCAATCACGGGACGGAAGATGACGCTGCCCACCCCTACGCTGCTCACGGCTCGCCTTCGGCTGCGTCCGTTCGATGACGCGGATGCGAACGACCTCTTCGCGATGCACAGCAGCGCGTATGTGTTGCGCTACTGGGATGCACCGCCGTGGAGGGACCGCGAGCGCGCCGGGCGGTTTATCGCGGCTTGCCGGCAGATGGCAGAGGACGGCACCGGGGCGAGGCTGGCCATAGATCGCGTCTCCGACGGAGCGTTCATCGGCTGGTGCAGCCTGAGCCAGTGGAATCCGGACTACCGCAGCGCATCGCTGGGCTACTGCTTCAACGATGCGGCGTGGGGCCACGGCTACGCGACAGAGGCCGCAGGCTCTTTGCTGGCGTGGGCCTTCGACACGCTGGACCTGAATCGCGTTCAGGCTGAGGCCGACACACGCAACGTGGCATCGGCCCGCGTGCTGGAGAAGCTCGGGTTCCTGCGTGAAGGAACGTTGCGGGAAGACTGCGTCGTGAATGGCGAGGTCTCCGACTCGTGGGTCTACGGGCTGATCAGGCGGGAGTGGCGGCTGTCGTCCGAGCCGGTTCCCGCCCGCTGAGTGCTTGCACCCTCGCGAGTACGACGCGCTCAAGCCAGGGACCGTCGGTTCCGTGCCGCCGATGTCTACCCGTCGACACGACGATGTCGTCCGCTCAGTTCAGCACCGATGCGGCGCCGTCGGCCGCCTCCAGGCCGCTCCGCAGGATCCGCTTCGCCTGACCGCAGCCGCGAGTACGCCAGCCAGCCGGCAGCGACGGCGACGGTGGTGGTGCCCCCAATAGCGACCACACCTGCGATGTCAGACGGAGTCCCGGCGGCTGCAGCGAAGTCCTCGGCGTCTACGAGCGCGATGACCTGCGATGGGTCGTCGGGCTTGTAGAGGATCCGCAGTGGGGTCGCGTACCGCGTTCCGGCCGCCGGTGGGTGGCGGCCGTCGGCATTGCCCTCCAGGTCGCCCAGGCTGTTCGACAACGTCGCCACGTGCCGTTCCGTCGCCACGACGAACGTCACCTCGACCTCGTCGATGTAGCCCCCGCCCTTGCCGTACCGGACGGCCACCTCGACCTGGTCGGCAACGGTCGCGACACCGGTATCCAGAAACTCCTGTGCGACGGCTCGTTGGTGGCGGATGTCGAGGAGGGCGACAAGACCGAGCAGCGTCGCCACGAGCGCGAAGGCGCCCAGCACCGAGGCCAAGCGGGGAAAGGCCGACACGGTCTGCCTCTTTCGGTCGACGACAAGCACGTCGCCGACCAGGCTTCCCGGCACACCGTGCTCCGTCCCGCAAGAGCACGACGGACTCACTCGTACTATCCGCCAAACGGGCTCGCCCGTTACAAGGTGAGAACGAGGTCAGGCGATCGGGTCGACATTCCCGCCTGGCCGTCCAGGACCCGCGTCACGTGTCCGACTCCAGCCCAATCGAGTTCATAGCCTAGCGTGTCAGGTGCATATGCATCGGCCGGGTGATCCCGCAGGTGCGACGGCGACTCGACCGCCGCCCGCGCCCGCCACCCAGCAAGCACCTTCGGGGCGACATCGGCGAACAGATCCGCCGGAAGACCGATCGCACGCACCGCGCGCAACTTGCGGATCTCGGTCAGCATCGATTCCAGGCTCACATTGCCCGGCGTCGCCTTCACCAGCGCCAGCACCGACTCATCCACCACGTCCCCGGCGTCGTCAGGTTCGGTGCCGTCCGCAACCAGGTCCTCCAGCCGTGCCGTCGCCGTCGCCGTCGGCGCCAGCCTGCCAGCTATCCGGCACGACAGGGTCACCTCGGCCTGCCGGAGCGCCGACCGCACAATCCGGTCAATGCGGCCAGCGGTCGGCGGCTCGATCCGCTCCGCCCGGCACCGGATCAGGAACTGCTCGCGCACCCGATCATGCTGCCGCTCCGCCTCGCACACCTCCGCCGCCAGCCACGCAGTCAGCTTCTCGGCATCCTCAACCCTGCACTCGTGGAAGCCAAGATGCCGGCGAATCTGCGCCCGGTGGAACTCCACCGTCCGCCCCGCCCAGTCGTACAAGCCGATCTCTGATGCAGGAACCTTCACCTGGTCGGCGACAAACGCCACAGCGGCATCAGGCAACTCCGCCCGGCCGCGCGGGAACAGACCATGCCGGGTGTAGTGCTTCAGCAGCAGGACGAACCCCAACCGAGTCGAGCCACGCTTGCCCGCAACAAGGTCACGCTCGTCATCCAACAGCGTCCAGTGCTCGACCAACTCATCGAGCTCGATCGACCGATCCACGATCGGCGATCCTCTCGGCCCACGAGGTCACCAGCCGTCGTTTGCGGCTGGTGACAGCGTTCTTACCGACACCCCTACACACGACACGGGTGAGCAGACGGCCGGGCGCCCTGGTCGGGTACGCCAGGGTGTCGACTCACGGCCAGCTCCTCGACCGGCAAGTGCGGACGTTGAACGAGGCCGGGTGCATCAAGGTGTTCCGGTCGAGGCTCGGTACGACGAGCGTGTCGCCCGGACATGTGACAGAGGACTTTCTCGTAGGAACACTCGCTCGATTACGAGGGTCTTCCACACCTGTCATCGGTTCCACCGGGCCAGGACTTGAAGATCACGGCCGGGAACCTCGATCCGTCGGCTGCTCGGGGCCTTGGTTCTCGATGGACCTGGCGCGCAACGACCGGAGGAAGGCCGGCGCGAGCTGGGCGGTCCGGTCGAAGGCCTCGGCAAACTCGGCCTTCTTGAACACGCACCAGTTGAAGATCAGCCAGGCAACCCAGCCGATCAGCGCAACAACGCTGATAGCCAGCAGGGCGACCGCGGGGTACCGGTAAGCGGGCATCGCAAGTCCTCGTCCTCCGCAAACCCGACTGCGAGATGAGTCATGCGAAAACTTCCGCTAATCACCTTGATGCTCTGCCCGGTCCCGGAACCGAACAGGCTGCTACTACAGAGGACGGCACCCCCGAGACCACTGGAAGCGGGCCGCTCTGCCCTTACCAGCAGAGCGCTTTCAGGATCACGGCCGTCCTGTTCGGCCAGGTCGCCGCGGTACACCGGATCGTGTGCGGGACCGGCCGCGTGCCGGGACCGTCGGCGTACTCAAGGTCGGACTGGAAGTCACGCACCGGACCAGCAAGGGGTGCTCGACGGGCAGCTCGACCCGCGCCGGGCTCACCGCCCCTCCCCCACGTCGACATCGACGTGGGGGACGTCGTCCGGTCGACGTCCTGCGAATGCAGGTCATCGCGGCCGCGATCCGGGAGCACCAGGTCGTGGTCATCGCCGGTGAGACCGTCCGGCCAGGCCACCTGTGCGCTGGCTGCGGCCGCGGTCATCTACCTCGGTCTGGTAACGGTGGCCGAGAATGGGTTCAGAGGGACGGCGTCGGCCATAGGCTGTCGCGCGTGAGTGAGCCGATGTTCGTGCCGCGGGTGAGGCGAGGCGCGCCTCGCTGGGTACGGTGTGCCGGATTGGTGTGGACGGTCGCGCTTTCGCTGGGCGCCGTGCTGGCTGGGTGTGCGACGCCGCCGGCCGAGCCGTCGGCGACGGTGGTTCCGACGAAGTCGCCGTCGTCGACGGCAGTGGGTGAAGGAGGTGCCGTGGGCCGAGCGCCTGCACGTTTCACGATCGTTCCTGACGACTATCACGTGCCGTACGCCGGAACCGCCGGGGACGGACGCAAGTTCTTCTTGAGCGACGAACTGTTCGATCCAGGATCGGCCTATGTAGGGCTGTTCCTGTGGAAGGCCGACGGCACGTTCGACGAGGTGCGGGTCGACAAGGTTGTTCGTCCCGCAGGGCTTCCTCCGGGTCAGGCAGGTTCGGCCGGCGCGGACGAGCTCGTCGCTGCCCGGTTGGCCGAGCTCGGCGAGTACGTGCTGGAGCCGATCCAGGTGGAGCCGTTCGCCGAGGAGGTCCGGGGTGTGACCTTTGGCTGGGTGGTTCGTCAGGTCGACGGCGAGTACTCCATCAACATCGAGCCGGGGGACTTCATCGCGTATTACGAACCCTGGGACGGGCTCGGGTACGACACGTAGAGGGTCGTTCCGCGCCGCGACACTTGCTGCCGCGCTTCTGGCGCGGCCGCGATCCGGAACGCGGGACCGCACGAGATGCACCACTCCGCGGGAGTGTCGCAGGCCACCTGGCGGGTCGCGCATCTGCCGTCGGAGGACACGCTGAGTCAGCTGCCTGTCTACTGGATTGACCTCTGAGAATCAGGAGCGTGCCTCCCTCGCCGGGTGAGCGAGCCCGATGCGCCCTCCGGCCGAACCTCGCCCACCCCGGCGCGGAGAACGGCACCTTGGTGTAACCGGCCATCGGGTTCCTGTCGCGCCGCTGTCCAGTCGGTGTGACAGAGACCGTCGTCCGGCGCTCAGGGGCGACGATCCGGTGGCGGTGGCCACTGGCACTTGGCCGCCACGCGTTGCCAGACGGTGTGCCGCAGCTCCACGAAGTACGTGTCAAGGTCGGCGGCCGTCTCCACCTCTGCGACCGGCACGGTGACAGTGATCGCTGGGGCGGGAGACGCGCGGCTCCAGAACCTGCGCTTCGGGACCGGCTGGACATCGACAAGCGCATCGAGTTCTGCGGTGCGGTCTCCCAACTCGAGCCACCACCCCTCCCACTCCGCGTCTCGGATGTACCGGTAGTAGCTCCGCAGCCATGCCTCGAACGTCCGGTCGGAGTCGAGGCGGTCCGGCTCAGCGCCGAGAAACAATCCAACCCCTAGGACCGTCAGGTCCTCCTCGGCGTCATCGTGCGGCGCGGTCATGACAACTCCCGTCCTCGGTACGAACCGCTTCAGCGACAACTTGGCCATTCCTGCCCTGGAGGGCAGTCACGGTAGCCGCCATGGTTGATCGCGTAGACGGTAATGAAGTACGACTCCCACACTCTCGCCTTGCGCCATCCACGAACTCCCTTGACCAGCCACTTGCCGACACACTGGGAGCCCGTGCGACGCCGGCATGTGGGGATCTGATCCTTGTACCGCTTGGAGCCGACCGTGGTGATGCCGTACTTCCAGACGTACCAGCGGCCTTTGCTCAGGTACCGGATGATGTACACGTTGTAGATGGCATTCGGGTTCCAGTTCGTCTGGGGGAACGGAATCCCGTAGATCAGGGCAAAGTACCAGGTGTAGAACTCGAACAGTCCCCAGTTCCTGAGCGTGGTGTAGTACCAGGCCCACCATTTGCCGGTGAGGTCGGACAGGTTCATCGGGTCGGTCGGGTAGGCGTACCGGTTCGCACCGCCGCCGATCACCGGATCGACGCTGGTGAACGCACCGGTGACCGGGTTATAGACCCGTACCCCCATCAGGCTCAGACCGGCATCGCCGGACTCGCGCTGGTATCCACCGATCCAGCCGTACCTCGAGGTGCCGGACGTGTTGCCGTACTCGTCGTACTGCTGCCAATCGGTCAGGCCCGTGCCGACCGTCGAGGACCCGGCCAGCGGCACGGTGCTGACAGCATCGCCGTGTGGGTTGAGGATCCGGAGCTTGGCCGACCCGTCCTGGCTGATCGACAGGTCGAGGTCACCGCCCAGCAGGCTGGCGAACCGCTCCGTGGCCGCACCTGTCTCGATCCAAGTCGGATTGTCACTGGAGTCGCTGTAGTGACGGACGGTCTCGGTCCGGCCGGTGCTGGTTTCGACGGTGTCCACGGAACGGCGATTGGCCGCGTCTAGACCGTATGTAGTGGTGACGCCGCCCTGACTGATCGACCGGACCAGGTCGTTGTCGTAGTAGCCGAGACGGATGTCACCACGCTCAGGATGAGGCGCGTCGGCGGCCGGCAAGACGGTGTTGCGACCCAGCGCATCGTAGGTGTAAAGGCTGGTGCCGTTGGCGGCCCGGACGATCCGGTCGGCGGTGTCGTAGAGCCGGATCTGCTCGGTTCCGGCTTCGCTGCAGGCGCCGTCCGGACCGGGACCGGACGTGCTCCGGCCGAGTCTGTTGTCGTTGGCATCGAAGGTGTAGCGCCGGGTCACACAGCCGGGTTGCTTGGCCGGATCGGTGACATCGACTCCTGTCGTGGCGGCAGTGCGGTCACGAACCTCCGCGAGCCGTCCCGCGGCGTCATAGGCATAGGAACGGTCGTACGGCGTGGCGTCACCGGGACCGTCACCGGCAGGTCCGGTAAAGGCGGCGCCTTCCGGTGTCCACTCCCTGGTGACCCGACCGCCCAGGTCGTAGTCCCGTGACCATGACAGCCATGGTCCGTCGGGCTGCGTCTGGCCATCGACGACGACCTGTCCGGTGTAGCTCAGCCCGATCCGTCGCCCGGCGACGTCCAGGTCGGCCTGCTGCGTGATTCCACCGGGCAGCTTCTGGACGACCAAAGCCTCGGCGCCGTCATACGCAGCGGTGGAGGTCCAGGTCGATCCGGCCGACGTCACCTCGACCTTCGTCGGGAGACCGCGCCGCTCGACTCGGCCGAGCGCGTCGGCGCCGTCGTAGCTGTACGTCGTGCCTCCATTCGCGTCGGTCTTCGCCGCGATCCGGCCCGCCGCGTCGTAGCTGGTCGTGGCCGGGGTGTCGGTGCCGGACTGGTAGCTGATCTGCCGGCCCCAGGTGTCGTAGCGGGTGCGTATCGTGGTGATCGTCCCGTCGGCCGACGTCGCCGTGACGTCTTCGGCGAGCCCAGTGGCCGAGTTGTAGGAGGTCGTCTTCGTGCTGACCGGTGTCGACCCGGTCAGCACGGCAACCTGTGTCTGCGTGGACTGCGGGTCGCCGCCGGCCGTATAGGTGCGGGTCGTCGTCCGTGTCACCGACCCCGACGTCTCGGTGACCTCGGCCGGGTCGAGCAGATAGTTGAAGGCGCTCGACGTCGTGGTCGGCAGAGTCGGTGTGGCGCCGATCGACGAGGATGGTGTGCTGGCCGGGTAGGTCTTGCAGTGCAGACCCGCCCAGTAAGGTTTTCCGCCGCACTCCGGATGGTCGGTGCGCGCAGTCCCGGTGTAGTAGACGTACTTGGTAGTCCCGGCGTCGGTCCCGTCACTGCCGGGCTGGCGGGTCTCGATTAGGCGCTCCTCGGCGTCAAACTGCCGGGTGGCAACGAGGTCGCCCGTGCTGATCTGGCTGTTCTGATCCACGTCGATCGCCGACCGTGCAACCAGGCCGGCCGACCAACCAGCCTGATCGCCATAGTCCGTCAGCCGCCGGGCGAGCACAACGTCCTGCCCGGTCCCGGGATCGTGCGCGGACGTGGTCTCCGATGTCAGCTGCCAGTACGGTGCCGACGTGGCGGGATCGATGCCGTTATTCGGTGCGTGCTCGTCGTACTTCCTGTGCACGCGAGGCCGGAGCCATCTGACCGGACCAGCGCCGACCGAGGCCATCCGAGCCGGGCCGAAGGTGTCGACCACGAGCATGCCCGCCGGCGTGACCACCTCGCCGGCGGCGTTGCGTATCTCCTCGTTGTACACGGTCAGCTCGGCCACCTGATCGGCTGAGGCCACCTGACCTGTGCGGAACAACCGCAGCGCCCGTTCGTCGAGCGAGCGGACGACATTTCCCTGCTCGTTGAAGTCCCTCGCACTGAGCTGCCAGTCTCCGGCACCGTAGGCGGCTTCGTTGACTGTGGCGCCACTCGCATCGGTGTACTGCAGGTCCGCGAACTGCCAGTCCGGCTCGGTCGGTGGCCCGGCCAGCGGACGCTCCGGACCGAAGACGGCGAATCCTCGCTCGGCGACCGTTCGCTGGTTCCATGCTCCGACCGCCGTGGCCGACACATCCGGCAACCCCGGACCGGTCAGTGGCACGTCGTAGACGAACGTCGCCAAGGTCGCGGTGCCACCGATGGCGTCACCAGCTGGCCGGTCCCGCTCGACCTTCACCAATTTCGGCTTGTCGTCTGCATCGGAGTAGATGAATCGGAAGGCCTGCTGCCCCGGGGGCTTGACGGCCGTCAGACGCGCCATCGCGTCGTAGCCGTACTCGGTAACCAAGCCGGAACGGGGATCGGTGAAACGCACCAGCCGGCCTGACGAGTCATAGCCGTACGCAGCGACCTGCACCGAAGTCATCCCTGGTCCACCAGGGCGTGCGGGGTCGTAGATCTCCAGCCAGGCACCGGTGAGACGCCCAACCTCACCTCCGGTCGTTCCATATCCGAACCGCAGCGCGCGGCACCCGGCCACAACGTGCCGGCCGGCGAGCAGCTGACACCAGGCGGAGCCGGCGCCAGCAGACGGATCAGCCGGCCAGTCACGTCGTACCCGAAGACCGTGTCACCACCCTGCCCGTCGAGGTCGACCGCGACCGGCCGGAACGAAGCGGCCGCGTCGACGGCCGGTGCCGCCGCGACTTCGAACTTGCTGACTACCCCCGCGGAATCGGTGTGGGCGATAACAGTCGAGGCACCGGTACCCGAGAGCACCAGCTTCTCCTCCCCCTCGAAGCCATCGTCTTCCAAGGCGATCCACTCGCCGACCTCGAACGAGGCCGTCGTGCGGCGCTTCCCGCTCGGCGCCCGCCACACCGAAATAGGGCCGGTACTGTCCGCGAGCACGATGGTGCCATCGACCCGAGAGTTGTCGATGACCTCCAGAGATGCCGCGCCGACATCGTTGCCGCCGAGCTGCGCCGTCCACCCCGGACCGAACAATCCGTTCCCGGTGGCGCCACCGAACGTCGCGTGCGTCCTGGTCAGTGCTAGACGACCGGTGTATCCAGGTACCTCGAAATCGGTCACCTCAGAGCGGAACTCTCCCGTCCAGAGCGCAACCTCACCTGGCCCGGCCGTCGCCGACGGGTAATTGCCGCCGAATGCGTGCGGAACTCGCATCACGTTCGTCTTCGACTCCGACCAGGTGCACTGCGTGGCGTTGCCGTACTCCAGACACACCTGTACATCCAGCAGAACTGGCCGAAGACCGTCTATCTTCGTCGGCTCGACAGCCGGGGTCTCCGGATCGGCATCGACATGGGCATCCTCTACCACGGCGCTCGTGTCCCAACTGCCCCGGACCACCACTCCCCCCGAACCGAGATCATCCACTGTTAGCGGCGCGCTGGCCGGATCCACCGTGTTCCATCCGGCGGACTCGTCGCCAGTTCCGTACCCGGACAACCGCCACCGCATCGAGGCCGTCGGAACCGGCGACTGTCCACGCGGTGGGCCCGAAGCCTCGATCCGGACCTTGTCCGTCGTGGTCACCCTCGGTCGTATCGCCGGGTGCGACAACGTCGCACTACCCCAGCCGAAGCTGTACGAGGTGTCGGGCGAGACCTTGCCGGCTGGTGTTTCCGCCTGCACTGTCATCTGGCGAAGACCAGTGCTGTTCTTGTCGAACGTGATCGTGGCGTTGGCGACGGCGGGGTCGCTCGATGGCTGGATCTTGACCTTCAGGGTGGACGTCGGAGTCGACGTCGTCGTGCCACTCGCGCTCGTTGCCCTGTAGATGGTGCTCGGGACCGTGATCCGGACGTAGCCCGGCGCAGAGTAGCTGGTGCCGGTCGCCGTGATAGTGCACGTCACATCGGCGGTCGGTTTGGTGTCTTGCCAAGAACCGTTGGTGTAGGGCGCGGGACAGTTCACCTCAGGCTTGGCTGGTACCTGGGTACCGGTCCGCAGCCGCGTCTGATAGCTCGTCCACGGGCCATCGACGCGGCCGTCATTGGCCTTCGCCCGGATGTACAGCAACGTGTTGTCCGGCAAGTCCTGGCTCGGGCGGCAGCCAGCCGTGGTCCCCGACGCATACACCGACGACGTACACGTGCCCTTCAGGCTGAACGTCTCGCCTGAGCCAGTGAAGAACTCGAACACGTACTTCACCGTGTTGCCATCCGCATCCGTCGCCTTGGTCCGCACCCACGGCCGCAGGCTCGCCGAGTACATGTACGACGTGCTGTCGCCCGGCGCCGCATACGCGATCGCCTCGGTCGTCTCCGCCGTGGCCGGCGGGTTCGGCGGCCGATTCCACGTCAAGGAGATGTACGGATCAGCCGGGCCCTCGGTGGAGTAGAACCGCTTCCAGGCGTTCGCATCTGCCTCGTTCGCCGCCTTCAACGCGACACCCGCGGTCGGGTAGGTGACGCCCGCCCAGAACTGGGCCAGCCCGGTCATCGGGATGTAGACCCGGTCCGCCGCACAAGCAGCCGAGAAGCCCTTCGCCGCCGACACCGAGCCCCACACCTGGATGCTGGTCGTCGGCTGCGCGGCCCACCGGGTCTCCGGGGTCGCCGGGTTCGCCGAGTGCAGATTCACCTGCGTCGGCGTACACGTGGTCGATCCGTACTGCATCAGCGACAGGTGGGCGGCGATGACGTCCTTGCCGATGAACGGCGCAGTCGGGAAGTTCAGGAACGACCGCTCCGTTGTCGTCCCGTTCTTGCCGACCCGCAGATCCACCGTCGACGACAAGTCATTGGTCCAACCGGACTGCACGAAGGTGTCGAAACTCGACATCACCGGCATGTTCGCGTAGGTCGGGTCCACGGTCAGCGGAAAGACACGCGCCGGGTCCAGGACGAACTGCGGGTCCGGGGCGATCACCAGGGTCGCCGTGCCCGGCACCACGTCCTCCACCCTCACATTCACGATCGCCTTGTTCACCGGGTCCTTCGTGGCCGGGTCGGCGACCGAGTCCCACATATAGGCCACCGGGATCCGCGACCGAACCACGTTCTTCGCGTCGACGAACTCGATCGTGCCGTCCTCGAGTTGCCGCGCCGTCAATTCCTTGGTGCGCAGCGGGATCCGCCACACCGGCGCTGTCGCCGGTCGCTGTTTGATGATGAAGTCGGTTTCGAACCCTGACCGGCGCGCATCCAGCGTCAGGTCGACACCTGGCTGGATATCGGCGTAGGTCGCCTTCGTCCCGTCGATGGTCGGTTCTGGCAGCTTCCACGGCGCCAGCCACTCCACCTGACGACCCGTGCCTGCCGTCGCCGAGGCAAACACCTGGCCGGTGGCGACGTTCCGCTTGCCGAGTTGCAGCCCCAGTTGGTGGCCGCGCGGCGCGACCGTGCCGTCCGTGCCCTTCTGCAACGTGAGGTCGACTGCTCGCCACGCACCCGAGGCAGTCTTAAAGCGAATTGGTGCGGCGTGTGCCTCCGTGGTCATCAAACCTGATGGCTCGGCCCACGTGGTCGACGTCTCGGTGCGCAGAGCTTCGACCTCGACCCGGGAGCCCTGCGCCCGGGCCGTCACCACCGCTGACACCAGATCCGGCCGCGAAGCGACCTTCGCCACCGGCGACATCGGATCCGCCGCCGGAACAGCCTCCGCTGTTCGGTTGGCTTCCAGAGCCGGCGCGAGCAGCGCGAGCGACATGACGGCCGCGATGATCCGCGGGAACTTCTGCACGCGTGCACGCTGCGAACGATCCAGGACAGACATCGGCGACTCCCCCACCTAACGCCGGCCCAGGACAGGCACCGGTGACTAGGCGGGTCACCCAGCTGGCCAGCGCTCGCTACATCGCCAATCCGCAGCGCCGCGTTACAGGACTGCAACAACCTGCAACTCCACACGCAGCCATTGACAATCGACCCGCCGATGGCCAAGGACTGCACGCCTGCCAACGAAGTCCGCAATCCGACCTCAGCCGGACCCGCTACCAGCGACTGGCCGCAGTTGGTGAGCAGGAACTGTCCGGCTGACACACCTACCGCTCAGCACAAGCCACCGCAGGCATCCGACGGACCGCAGCGTGACCGTGGGTTTGAATTCCCACTGCTGCGGGTCGATAAGTAGAACTGGCGGCACCGATCAGCGCGACACGGTCGACGTCCCACCGCTCTCAGCCGTACGTACAAAAACTCGTAGGCCTCGGGGCGACGTTAGCTATCCGGCCGGTGCAGGCTGCCGGTCAGCGGGTGGCGAAACGCTGCTTGTTGTACCAAAGCATCGAGAAGTTCTCGGAACTCGTGTCACATGGTGGCCGGCGCGGCGGCCCATGAACTAAGTGAGGGGCAAGGGGCTCGTGATGGGACTTACGCCGTACGCGGTGGCGCTCTGCGCGTGTGTGCTGTTCGGGCTGGTCCTCGTCGGCCTCGCCACGTGCGTCGCGCTGTTCGTCGGGGACTCCGGTCGCCGCAGTGATGCAATTCGAGTCTTACGGATCCTGATCTGCAGCACCGGAGGCAGCGGGATAGTGGCTGCGCTGCTTCAGCTGCACGACGCAGGGCTGCTGTGATGTCGCCCGGCCGACGGAGTCCCTGCTCACCGTCCTTCGTCTGCAGACCTGGTGAGTGTCTGCTACCGCTGAGCCTCCTCAGTCATGCAGTCCCTGTGGACGAACAGCAGGGACTCGTTTGGCTTTTTCGTGCGGAGGTTAACGATGGTCCAGGTGGCGGGGTCTTCTCCGACTGAGTGTTTGCAGATATCGCAGCGCACCTTCGCTGCCCACTTCAGAATCGTCCTGCCGACCAGGAAGAGACCCATCACAGCAGGGATTCCGATCCACCAGTGCTGGAGGATCCAGACACCCAGAGCTACCAGGGCACCGAACCACAGGAGTATGCCGATCCCCCAGGCCATGACAAGGATCCACCACACGCCGACGACGCCATACCCGACGTGCTTGAACACGTTGAGAACGCCGGCGCCTGGCCGCCACCAGGTCCGTAGCGGTACCGCCCTGAGCTTCGACGCAACTATGTAGAAGACGACCCCCGCGCTGATCGCGCCCAGTGTCACCAGCAAATCGGGCAGATTCATGCCGCTCTCCCTCGCTACGTCCATCGGCGCCGGCCCAGACGCGCTACGGACCCGCTGGTGATGGGCAGGCCGGGCTACTACGCGCCTCCGGTGCCGCTGAGAGCCTTGAGGGCCATGTCGATCAGCCCCAGCACGACCTTCTTCCCCACGGTGGGAGCGGCGTCTTTGACGCCGGCGTAGATCTTGTCGACCAGTTGGCGCAGGCGGCCCCAGCGGAACAGAGGCACTTCGCGCAGTGCCTGGAGCGGGTGTGGTCGCAGAACCCGCCCGTGCTGCAGATCAGCTCCCGGCCGACGTACACCGAACTCGGCCGCCGGCGGGGCCGGCACTGCGTCGTGGTCCGGGTCACCGTGTACGACCGGGCTCTCACGGGCGGCATGGTGTGGATCGAGGAACCGGCCGGATTCCGGCACGGGGTGGAGACCGGAATCGTCGGCCTGAGTATCGGTCCGACGCACGGCATGGCGGGCAACGTCGCACTGCTCCCGAAGGTCGACCGGCGCCGCGAGTTCGAGATCGGGATTTGGGTGGCTTCCCCTGCCGAGGTCTCCGGCATGCGGCTGGAGCTGGCGCTGAGGCTGGAGACGCCGGACAACGCGTGGCCGGCGGTACTTCAGGTGCAGCTCCCGACGTACCGGCCGGTGCTCCCAGGGACCGAGATGTACGGAGAGATTGGCCGGCCTGGAGGACGACCGGTCGAGAGCGTCAGGGATGAGGGCCGGTATGTCGAGGTGGTTCGCAACCCCGAGACTGCCGCGCAGGCTGCAGCTCTCCGCCGGAGCAAGCCCTCCCCCGCGGCGGCGGCCGCCGCGACGGTCCGGATGAAGCCGCTGCCCCCAGCACCTACCGATCCGCCAGAACGAGAACAGGACGCGTACCGGCCGAAGCACCGGAAGGAGGTTCGGCCGCGCGGGCTGTGGCAGCGGCTGCTGGGTCGGTCAGATGGCAGCTGAGTGTTGGACCCGGTCGGCGGAACTCGAAGGTACGGAAGATCGTCTGTCGCGCGACATCACCGTTGGCTGTTAGGCCGTCGGCGTCTGGGCCGGGCTCGAAGGCGTCTCCCTCGCCAGGACGTCGAGGAGTTGTTCGACAGCTGTCCTGACCTGGCCTTCGTCGGGGTGCCTGTCGACGATCTCCTCCAAGAACTGGATGCACATCGCGGTTTGGACCGCTCGGGCCTGTTCCGACGAGCCGAAGACCGTCCGCTCGAGGATTTCCCCGACGAGGCTCTGCACCTCGGACGGATCGCGACCTCCGGCCAATCGCTCCGTGAACACCTTCTCGACGATCAGTTCCTCGAGCAGGCGAGTCGTCTCGCCGTAGTCGTGACGCTCCAACCGACCAGCCGCGGGCGAGATCGGATAGTCGGGCAGATAGCCCAGTTCGCGAGCGCGCGCGAGCCAACGGCTGGCCGTCACCTCGCTGACGCCCCATCGGTCCTTGATCACCTGTCGCGGGGCTCGATCGGTCAGTTCCGCGTCGATGCAGAACCAGGCGACCTGCATGAAGTGCTCGGCCGGCCAGGATCGGCCTGACTTGACCGTCTGGATGCGGGCTTGGAGGACCAGGTCGTCGACCTGGTTGCTCCACTTCGCCCGGAGTGCGCTCTTGACCCTGCCGAGGATGGTTCCTGTCGGGGCGCGGCGCACGGTGTCTCGGGTAATCGGCGTGGGGTTGTCTTCGTCCCGCGGCGCGATCATCAGTCTGGTGATCGCCGGCTTCCCCTGCACCATTCGCCCTTGGACTTGGTAGATCCACGGGCCCGGGATGTCGGAGTAGGTGACGTCAACGTCCACGTCGCCGTTCGCGAACCCACGCACCCACCCCGAGGCAGCCTCCCCGGGGACCGACAAGACCGCAGTCGGTTCTTCTTCAGACATAGTGATAACCCCCCATCCATGTTGTTGATCCAAAAGTCTAGGTTTCGAAGGCTCGAGGCGGAAGGCTTGGACACACAACACGCTGGATCGCTCGAAGTCGCGGCACGTCGCGTGGGCCTCGAGGAGGTTCGGTATGTAGGAGGGCGGTCCCTGTTGCACCAGGAGACCGCCCCAGCGAACCACCACATCCGGAAGCAAACCAGGAAGGAGTAGTTCAACTATGAGCGTAGGGACAACCAGCGGGGGCGAGCCACCGGACCGGCACAACCAGTTCGTGCTGATCCTCGTGGTGACGGTGATCGCGTTCGCTGCGGTCGTCGTACTCGCTCTCGGCGGGCAGGCCATTGCGGCCGGGGTGATCAGCACCGTGTGGGCCGCGACCTGCGGTCTGCTCGTGTTCTGGAAGCCTCTGAGCTAGGCGCCCGCGACTGAACGAGGTGGCCCATTCGGTGCGGGCAGGTCCCACCTGCCCGCACCTGCCGTACGCCGGGCCCGAAGCGGCTCCGAGTTCAGGGCGGCCGTCCGCGCACCCGTTGGCCGAAACTGACCGCGCCGAGGCCGCCATTCAGAGCAGGTTTGAGTCGAGGTGCTGGCTCTGGGAGTACAGCAGGTGGTAGCAGTTGCGGAAGTCGGTGACGGCTAGGCCGCCGGGCTGCAGCCATTGGTCTGCGACAATCCGCCATCCATCTGGTCCAGCGGTGTCGTCGCAGTACCGGGACACCTCGCCAGCGAGCGTTTCGGCGACCTCGGTGTAGCGGGCAGGTCCGGTGACCCAGCGGGTGAAAACCTCGGCGAGCTCGGCCCGTACGTCGGGGTCGACCCGTTTCGACGGCCCCGCTGCCCGGCGGGCCGCGATGTCGTCGCGCAGACCGCTCGCTCGGGATGGTTTGGCGAGGTTCAGGCCGTTCCCGAACAGAATCAGCTGGATCAGCGCCTCCGACTCCAGCTCGATCGCGGCCGCCAAGGCCAGAATCGCCTCGCTCGAGGAGGCGATCACCCGGCGGATCGACACCCGCGGCGACCAGTTCCGCATGCAGGTCGCCGGCACCTGGCACACCGACCGCGGCACAGCCGCCGCCGCCCTCACCAGCCAGCTCGCCGACGTACTGAACGCGCCGCCCGGCCACCGGCCGCCGCAGCCCATCGGCACCCTCGGCGGGTTCGAACTCACCGCCGAGCGCAGCTACCGCGACAGCTCGCCGTACGCGATCATCCGCCTCACCGGCGCACCGACCAGGCCCGTCGACATCACACTCAACGAGACACACACGTCGGCCCCGGGCTCGTCGTTCGCATCGAGAACATGCTCCGCGCACTCGATCGGCAGCTCACCGAAGAACGCGACCGCGTCGAAGAGCTCACCACCGAAATCGACCGCGCCCACGAACAGCTTGGGCAACCGTTCAAACACCGCGACGCCCTGCACCAGGCATACGCCGCCCGGAAAGAGATCAACGACCAGATCGCAGCCCAAGCTGACCCGACTCCCCCACCCCCGGCCGCCGCGGACCCGGATATCGCAGACTCGCTCGCTCTGCTCGCCAGCACCAACCCCGGTGAACCGCCACCGGACAACCCGGCGACGACAGTGACTGTCCGCCCGGAGATCGCCACGTCAACTAATCGTGACAACACCCCAGGGCTCGACTGACGCCTGGGACCCCCAGCGGTTTGTGCACACTGATGTCTTGATGGACGAGCTGCTGACCATGGATGAGGCCGGAACCCGGCTCGGGGTGACGAAGATGACGGTGCATCGGCTGGTGGCCGCCGGCATCCTCACCCGCGCCGATGACACGCGCTGGAAGAACCGGCAGGTGCTCCGATCCAGTGTGGAACGGGTCGCCCTGGAGTGGAGCCGGCGTCTCACCATCGCGGCCGCGGCCGCGATGCTCGGGGTCAGCGTGGACAAGGTCCGAGAACTCGCTCGTACCGGCGTACTCCCCCGGCACCGGTACGGCCCGGGACCGATCGCGATCGACGACGTACAGCACCTGATCGACACCGATGCACTGACTGACCCGGTCCACCGCGGCCGGGTCCCGCTCGCCGCGGCCGCCGAGAAGCTCGGCGACGACCGGGCGCGCCGGCTCGTACGGTCCGGGCGGATCCCGGCGGTGAAGGATGCTCGCGGGCGCTGGTGGCTGCGGCCGGAACACCTCGACCAATACATCAATGCTCGAGCCATGGAGCAGCGGAACCGTCAGTACCAGGCGGAGGGTGACCGTTGATTCCCCGGTGCCCCGGTACAGACCGCGTCGGCCGGCGCGGATGATCAGGAGGCCGGGAGTGGCTCCAGCAGGTGCGGACCGTTGTTGCGCACGCTGTTGACCGCGGTAGACACGGCGTAGATCTCCAGGCTTTCGTCGAGCGGCGGGGCCATCAGCTGCGTGATGTGGTCGACGTCGTTGTTGCGGGGATCAAGCCATTCGTCCCAATTGTCCCGGGTGATCGCCATCGGCATCCGGTCGTGGATCCGCCCGACCGAGTCGGTCGCGGTAGTGGTGATGATCGTGTACGTCGGGACAAGCCGGTCGGGATCGCCCTCCGGCTTCGACTTGTCCGTCCACACCTCGTACAGCCCGGCCAAGGCGAGGGTGGTGTGACCATCGGCCGGCCGCAGCGCGAAAGGCTGCTTCAGCGGTTTGCCGGTCTTCTCGCTGATCTGATCGGTCTCCAGCCACTCGTAGAACGCGTCGACCGCGATCAGCGCCCTGCGCGACTTGAACGCCGTACGGAAGCTGGGCTTCTCGTGAACCGTCTCGGCGCGAGCGTTCACGAGTTTGCTGCCGATCTTGAGGTCCTTCGCCCAAAACGGCACCAGCATGTTGACCGGACTACGAACCGCGCCGCGCACCCGGCGCATCATCTACTGCCGGCGTGGATCCTGTGAGTCTGCGGGAAGCCTGCCTGCGGCTATGGTCGGCGAGTACAGCCACCGCCGGACTGATCCGCACGGCGCAGATGGCAGGTACGAAGACGCCAGCGTTCCGCGGACGTGCCGACACATGTGTCAGTGCACATTGTGCGCTGATCAGGGCGAGGGGATCCGTCACCCCTCAAGCGCGCTCACCGTGAGTCTGTAACGGTGAGTGCCGGGTACGCGATGTAGCAGTTGATGCGCGCCCGGTAAGGGGCCGGTGGTCACGTCATTGTGCGTCACGCGCTACATGCGCGGCGATCAGAACCGGTGCCCGTGGGGGGACACGACATGCCTGGTGCAAGATTCGCACGTATTCGTCAATTGCTGGGCCGTTGTGGCAGTCATGTCGCAGTGCTGGTTTCGGTGGCGCTGATAGCGGCGGCGTTGGAGGGGTCGGGGGTTCCGGCGGTGGCGGACGCGAAACCGAGTTCACCGCCTGCCGCGAATCCTGCACTCAACCGTCAGCCCGCTGTCGCGCCGCCGGACTCGCCGTCACTGCAGGTGATCCAGGTGCGCAGTAAGCGGCTGGTGAAGGCGCAGGGTACGGTGCAACGAGCTCGTGTTGATGCGTCAGCTCTTCGGCCCGCGCAGGGTTCTGCCCGTGGCCATCAACCGAGCCGTGGCAGCGTGCGCCCGACTGTATCTGCGGCGAGCGAGGGAAGCAGCGTTACCGTCTACCCGGTGCCGACGGCGAACAGCGGCCCGCAGGCAGTCGCGGTGACCGCGGATGGTGCGGCCTGGTTCACCGAGACGTCGGCCAAGAAGATCGGACGCGTGGCGGCTGACGGCTCGTTCACCGAGTATCCGCTGCCGAGTTCGTTGAGTCCGTCGGGTATCACCGTCGGCGCCGACGGGAATGTGTGGTTCGCAGCCGGTTACCGGGCGGTCGGCCGGATCACCTCTTCGGGCTCGGTGACGACCTTCCCGACAAGCAACTTCACCAATCCGCGGATGATGACCCTCGGTGCGGACGGCAATGTGTGGTTCAGCGAGCCCGGCTCGTTCGGCAACCGAATTGGCCGAGTGACGCCCAACGGCACGGTGACCGAGTTCGCGATCAACACGACAACCTCGAACACGCCGCAGGCGATCACCGCCGGCCCGGACGGCGCGCTGTGGTTCGTCGAGCCAGGCACGTACCGCATCGGTCGCATGACCACGAGTGGGGCCGTCACCGAGTACCAAATGCCATCGAACAGCAGTCTCAGCGGGATCACGACCGGCCCGGACGGCCGGATCTGGTTCACGACCGGGAATCCGACCGCGATCGGCGCGATGGATATCAACGGCAACTACACGCTGTATCAGTACTCAGGCGGATATGTCCCCAAGAGCATCGCCCAAGACGGTTCCGGCGCGCTGGTGTTCACCGCGACCTGGGCGATCGGCCGGATCACCACCGACGGCGTCGTGTCCTTCACGCCTTCACCGTCCTCGTTGTCCGGGGCGGCGGGTATCGACACCGCGCCGGACGGCACCGTGTGGTTCACGGACTACAACAACAACAAGATCGGCATGCTGACGCCCGGGCCAGCGCAGTTCCCTCCGGGAGTGCCGACGGGCCAGACCTTCGGCTGCGGCGCATGCAACTCCGCCGACGCAGCGCGCCCCCAAGCGTTCCGCGGAGACCCGGTGAACACCGCGACCGGGGCGTTGAGCGAAACCACGACCGACGCGCAACTGGCCGGTCCGGGCGTGCGGTTCAACTTCACCCGCGCCTACACCTCGCTGGACACGACACCGGGGCCGCTCGGCCCGGGCTGGACGCACCCCTACCTCGCCGGTCTGTCGTTCGACGGCAGCGGCAATCCGACGTTCCGTGCCGAGGACGGGCAGCAGGCTCGCTTTACCAAGAACCCAGATGGGTCGTTCTCCGGTGATCCCGGGGTGCACTCGACGTTGACCACCGTGCCCGGCGGCTATCAAGTCGTGGCCCGACACGGGCGGAAGCTGAGCTTCAACAGCACTGGCCGGCTCACGGCGATGAAAGACCGGACCGGCACTGGCCTGACGTTCGGCTATACCGGGACGCTGCTCACCTCGGTCACCGACGCAGCCGGCCGCGTCGTCACGCTGGCCTACGACCCCGGTTCGTCGCTGCTGACGTCATTGACGCTGCCCGGCGGGCGCAGCGTGTCCTACGGCTACACCTCCGGCCGGTTGAGCTCCGTCACCGGCACCCGCGGCGGCGTCACCAGCTACGGCTACGATACCGCCGGGTGGCTGACCACGGTCACCGACCCGGCCGGGCACCTGATCACCCAGAACACCTACGACCCGGCCACCGGCCGGGTCACCGCGCAGATCGACGCGAACGGCAAGACGACCACGTTCGCGTGGAACAACACGACCCAGACGGCGGTCACGACCGATCCCAACGGCGGTGCCTGGACTGATGTGTACGCCGGGAACGTGCTGATCAAGCAGGTTGACCCGCTGGGCGGCATCGCCTACTACACCTACGACACGAACCTGAACGTCACCCGGGTCACCGACCCTGGCGGGCACCGCTGGACGATGACCTACGACGCGGTGGGCAACCTGCTCACCCGTGTGGCCCCGGAGCCGCTGTACTACCGGCAGAGCTGGACCTACAACGCGTTCAACCAGGTCCTCAGCGCCACCGACGGCCGCGGCAACACCACTACCAGCGCCTACGACACCAACGGGCTGCGCACCTCGACGACGGACCCGGCCGGGGACACCACGAGCTACACGCACCGGCCCAACGGGCAGCCGGCCAGCATGACCGATCCGCTGGGCCACACCACCAGCTACGGCTACGACACCGCGCTGAACCTCAGCACGATCACCATCCCCACGGGCGGCATCACAAGCTTCGGCTACGACGCCGCCGGCCGCCGCACGACGATGGTCGACCCCCGCGGCAACATCCCGGGCGGCGACCCGGCCACGTACACCACCCACTACGCCTACGACCCGGCCGACCACCCCACCACGATCACCGACGCGCTCGGCCACGCCACCACCTATACCTACGACGCCAACGGGCGCCGCACTGGCGTGATCGATGCCCGTGGCAAGACCACCACCCTCGCCTACGACCCGGCCGGTCACCTCACCAGCAGCACCGACTCGCTCGGCCACACCACCACCGACACCTACGACCCCGTGGGCAACCGCGCCAGCAGTACCGACGCCGAGGGGCACACCACCAGCTACGGCTACGACGCGGCCAGCCGGCACACGTCAACCACCCGCCCCGACGGCACCGTCTTGTCCTACGGCTACAACCCGCTCGGCCACCAGATCAGCTACACCGACGGGGCCGGACACACCACCGGCTACGTCAACGACGCGCTCGGCCGGCAAACCTCCACCACCGACCCACTCGGCCGACTCACCGCCACCACCTACGACCCCAACGGCAACGCCACCAGCCGGACCAGCCCGGACAAACTGACCACCGGCCACAGCTACGACCCGGCCAACCGCCAGACCTCGAGCAACTACTCCGACGGCACCACCCACGCCGTCAACTACACCTACGACGACGCCGGCCAGCGCCTCACGATGACCGATGCCACCGGCACCACCAGCTACAGCTACGACACGGCCGGCCGCCTGACCGGCACAACCACCGGCAACGGGCAGGCAGTCGGGTACACCTACGACGCCGCCGGCCAGATCACCGGCCTCACCTACCCCAACGGCCAAACCGTCAACCGCACCTACGACGCCGCGGGTCGGCTCACCGGCGTCACCGACTGGAACAACCACACGACAACCATCGGCTACGACACCGTCAACAACCCCACCACCCAGACCTATCCCAACGGCGTCACCACCAGCAGCACCTACGACGACACCAGCCGCCCCATCAACATCACTCACACCGACCCCACCGGCACCACCCTCGCTGGGTTCGCCTACACCCGCGGCAACAACAGCGAACTCACCGCCACCACCACGACCGGAATCACCGCCCCCGCCGAGAACTACACCTACAGTCCGCTGCACCAACTCACCGGCGTCAACACCACCACCTACGGCTACGACAACGCCGACAACCCCACCATCCTCGGCAACATCAGCCTCACCAGCGACAACGCCCACCAACTCACCCAATCCAGCGGCAGTGGGACTGTAACCACCTACGCCTACAACGGGCGCGGCGATCGAATCAGCACTACCACCAGCGGCGCCATCACCCGCTACGGCTACGACCAGGGCAACCGCCTCAGCGCCTTCACACCACCGACCGGCGGCGCGACGAACTACGCCTACAACGGCGACGGATACCGCACCGCCAAGACCACCGGGTCTACGACCACGACGTACACCTGGGACCCCACCTCCGGATCCGTCGCCGACCTGCTCAGCGACGGAACCCACAGTTACATCTACGGGCCTGGGAACCGGCCGCTCGCACAGATCGACAGCGCTGGCAACACGACCTATCTACACGGCGACCAAATCGGCTCCACCCGGCTACTCACCGATGACACAGGACACACCGTCGGCAGCTACACCTACGACGCGTACGGAAAGACCACCAGCCACACCGGAAACACCACCACACCACTCCAATACACCGGCCAATACCAAGACGTGGAAACCGGCCTCTACTATCTGCGTGCCAGATACTATGATCCGGAGACAGTGCAGTTCATCACTCGCGATCCAATCGAACAGCTGACCCGGGCTCCATATGGCTACGTAGATGGCGACCCCCTGAACGCCGTAGATCCGACCGGCCTTTGCTGGTCCCCAATCCAATTTGTCTGCGACGCCGTGAGCTCAATTAGAGCGCCCGACTACATCACCGTCGACGCTGGCGGCGTTATACCGATACTCGGCCCTCTCGGGGCCGGTCCTGCCCTATCAGTAACTGTCACCCGCCACGGTCAAACGTATGTGGCGCCCGGGTTGACTTTAGGAATCGAGGGGGCGTCGGCAGCTGTCCGCGCTGGGTGGATCAATCAGCAAACAACGCCTACCGCCGAAGAGTGTGACGCCTTCCTTCAAGGCTCCGCGGCAAATGTTCAAAGCTACGCCCCAGTGATCGGGCCTGCTGGTCCCGCGGTCGCGGAGACATGGAGCAACGGCAACGGCTTCGCTACCGAGAACTTTGCCAGTGAGTATGGACTCGGATTCGGGGCAGGCCATAACCTAGCATTCACGCCGTCATACGCGTTCCAGCTCGCCGACCATCCTTTGCATTGGTAGCTCAATTATGATTTATCTGACAACAGATCAAATATTGCCAGGATTGATTATCGGTTCTGTATTCGTCGCGATTTCGTGGCTGGGATTGACCGATCGTTATGTGAATCGAGTCGTTGACAGCTTCATAGAACATGGTCGAGCAACGGATCTCGATCGGCAGCTTCACGCACGACGGCTTCGAACGGTGGCCATTGCGGGTATGGCGATGGGCCTATTTGTATTCGGCTACAGCCTCGCCAACCTGCTGTCCGGCTGACGCCGGTCGTTCGTGGGGTCGTTGCATCAGGGCCACTACTCGAGCACGAGTACTTGGGTCGCTCGAGCGCTCAGGCGTCGAGGTCCCCGGCGTTCAGAACAGCAGCGCCGGGGGGCCCAGATCCGTCCAGGACTGCTCGTCGGCTTGCCCCCGCCTCACATGTGCCTCAAAGTGACCGCAATCGCCGCGATCCGGTCGTTCTACGCTTCGTCAGCGAAACCGCCTGCTCGCGACAGCGTCCGCCGGACAAGCGGGTGGTCTGCACTCAGGACTCACCTGATCTGCGGAGACAGGGACAAGTTCGGTAAAAACCCCCACCGGAACAACCGCAACTCCCGCACCGGGTCCTCATCGGCCGCGTCGCTGGCCGCTCGGGCGATCACGACGGGCGCCTTCTTGGTCGGGGCGACGTTGTAGTCGGGTCCTTTCAGCTCGTCGGCGTTCTTGTCGTCGACGACGAACTGCTCGAGCAGGTTCGCTCGGTTGGATGTTGACGCGTATCGACCGCACATGTGTGCCAGCCTGCCACGCCGCACCGACCGTCGGCGGCAGCGGTGAGCCGGTGCACGGCTCCCAGACATGTCCGGCCCTCCGCGGGGAACCTGCTCGCCAGGGCAGCGCCGGCCCGCGGTCCGGCGCAGTCTCAGGTCCCCGGGCGTTGAGACGCCAGCGCCGGGGACCGCCTGACCCCTGGACGGCCCGGCAGAGGACGATCAGCTCAGCCGTCGCCCTCACCAGGAAGGGTCGGAAGGACCTCCGGCGCGCAACTCCGCTCGGAGCGCTGGGGTAGGCGATATCCAACCGTGCAGAATTCTCCCGTCGGTGTGTAGTGCGGTGCGGCTCAGGCCCGATCGAAGCACCTAGCAACGTAATCCGTCGCTCGTTGCCACGTGCTCCCGTCTTGGCTACCACTGCCCAACGCAAACCGCAGAAGGCCAGCCGCCGGATCTGCGGCGGTCCTCTTCAGTTCGATGACCTCGTATGCCGTGATGTCTGGCCCGTTCAGGGCGTCCCGTACCGCGGGGAGCACTGAGAGCGCCAGATTGTCCAGATCCTTGCCCTGCTCTGGAGGAACCACGAGTAAGACCACCTTCAGCGGTACACGCAGCGGTGCAAGTATCGGGAACCGGTCAACCATCGCATCCACGTCCTTGCGAACTGCAGCCTTGAACTGGCGCCCTTCACCCCTGGCGCGCGGCAGCCCCGGCAGCGGTATCGAGAGCGGGCCGGAGAGCAGCATCTCCCTGCGGTTCGCCGCTGTCTGGTCCAGCGCTGTGTAGATGTCAGTAAATGCCGGGGTGCCCGCGTAAGGGCGTGAGGGTGCGCCCACCCCGGCAATCCAATGTGGTGCTCCGGCGAGCACGCGCGTCAGCAGGCCTCCTGCGCTAACCAGCAACTCCTCCTGGTGTCGCGCGTGCTCAAATGTCGCGAGCCATCGGTCTATCTCGTGCCAACCTGCTGGATTCGCATCCGACCTGGCAGGTCGAAGGTCGAAGGTCGGCCGGGGGGTTAGGGGCCAGGAGTACTCGGAGTCGTCAGACAGCGACGTGGTCATCAACTCGTCCGCCACGGTGTCCACGAGCGCCAGGTCTGCTGCGACATCCCGTAGCGGGCGAGCGCAGATCGTTGTGTGGCCAGGTCCGACCGAAGCGTCTGCCGCTCTCCAAAGCCGCACGTAAAGGAGCTTGACTTGCCGATCGTCCTTGTAGAGCACATGCCGTCGAGGTGCCCCGGTCTCGGGCGACACAGCACCGAGCACGTCGAGGAGATGTTTGGCCAACTTGTGCAGACCTGGCGATTGCGGCCGGCTCACCCAGAAAGCGACGTCGACCGCGACTGGCCCCATCAGCGGATACTGATTGACTGCACGCAACTGATCCAGCAGGTCACGCTGTGCCTTGGCTGACCGGGCGCGGCTGCCGCTGCCGCCCTTCTGCTCAGGTTCACTCTCAATGCGCAAATAGCGGGTCCGCAGCCCACGCGAGCGCCAGCCGATCTCACGACCCGCTGCGCTGCTCCAGAAACGATCAACCATCGCTCTCCCCAAGCCGCCCTGGCTCAGAATAGATGCGGAAGGCGACCACCACGCCGACGTCATTCAACGGTTGCTGCGATGTCCCTGGTCACCTCAATGTCGGAAGGTCCTCCGGTTGGAGGTCCGCGCGTAACGCTGGGGGTAGGCGTTATCTGAACTATGCGGTATTCCACGCCGGGCGTCCTCCTGTGCACGATCTAACTGGGTTGTGGATGATGAGAGCGTGCGCGCGTACCTGTCCGACTTGCCCAGATGGGTGGAAGCAGCCCTGGCCGGCGTTCCGTTCGGCATCGCAATGGGCTTGTTCGCCAAGCTTGATGGCGCGGGTTGGCTCGGAGCTGGTTTCGTGGCGTCCAGCGGTATCCCGTTCGGTCTGATGATGGCGTGGTGGGGTCCTCGATGGCGGGGTGAACTCGAGCGGGCGGAGGCCGACGTCCCGCCTGACAAGTTGCAGGTGGCGCGCCGGGCAGCGTCGCGCGGTCCGGTGCCGGAAGACCCGGAGGTTCGGGCGGCCGCGGTCCGAATCGCTTCGGCCGAGCTGACCCAAGCCCTGCGGAACCGCAAGTTCATGCTGCTGTTTGGCGGTGTGGTCTTAATCGCGGTCGTGGGAGCTGCTGCGGAGGGCTCGTTGTGGGCGCTGCTGTACGCGTTCGTGGCCGCAGTGGTGCTGTATTTCCACTGGTACCGGCCTCGGCAGCTTCGACGTCGCATCGAGCTACTCGGCGCGGCCGAAACCGGCAGAGTAGAGCCCTAGCCCTCAAACCTGGCCGCTCGCTCGAAGAAGTAGGAGCATCTGCTGATTCGAGTTCTGCTCGGTTTACCGGCTGAATGTTCTCATCGGAGTTCGGCCTGGTGAGGCGATGCGCTCAGCCACGACGGCGGCGTCACGGTCTCGGGCGGTACGCCGTACCCGGACCGCAACACAGCGCTGACGCTCAGCTGCTGACCTTGCCGTACGGCGGCCGGTTCGCCGGCGCCAGCGAGATGCCCTCAGCCTGTGCCTTCGCCCGGATCGCGTCCTCGCTGCGGCCGAGCTTGATGCTCATCACGCCGGTCGGGGTGTTGCCGTCGGCAAGTTCCCGCAACCTCGCCACATCCTCGGCGGTCCAGTCCTCGCCGTTGTGGCGGCCAGTGGTCGTGTCGGCCATCGGATCTTCCTCCCGTTCGTCGATGGTTGCCCACGGCCCCGGTACCCCGACGTACTGACGCAGACACGCGCCGCGACCGGCGTTGCGCCGCCGGTACGGCCCGCATTGTGGATCACGTGAATGTCGACGCGGCGGTGGTCGAGCTGTACGGGCTGGCGCCCGAACAGTTCACCTCCGCCCGCAACGAGCTCGCCCGGGCCGCACCCGACCAGGTCAACGACCTCACCGAGCTCGGAGAGGAGCTGCGACAAGCGCAGCTGTCCGGCGACGGGGCACGGCTTCGCCAGCTGACCCCGCGCCGCCACAGCCTGGTCCAGCAGTTGGTCAAGACCGCCCGGGCGCTGGCCCGTGAGCAGGGCCGCCCGGTGAGCCAGCAGATCGCGCAGCGGCTGACCGAGACGCTCGACGCCGCTGTGGTCGACCCCGGCGCCGCCCAGCTGCTGCGGTCCGGGCAGCTGACCAGCGCGCTGCGCCACGTCGGGTTCGGCGTCGTCGACGAGACCGGCGGGTTCGCAGAGCTCGCCACGGCACGGCAAACCCGCCGCGGCGCTTCGACCGTCGATGACACGCTGCACAAGCGGCGGGCCGAACTCCAGTCCCGCGCGCAGGAAGCCGAAGACGACTACGCCGCAGCCGAGGCCGAACGAGGCCCGGCCGAAGCGCAACTGGACGCACACGAACACCAGATCGCAGACCTGCAGCCAGCATCGAACGCCTCGCCGAGGAGCTCGAGCAAGCCCGCCAGGCGTTGCGAGACGCCAACCGCCGTACCAGAGCCCTCCAGGTCGACCGGCCCGCACAACCCGCAACGCGACGATCGCGCAGCGCCGACGCGACGCGAACCAGCAGAGACTCACCAACCTCGACAACTGACCTCCGCCGCCGCCTGACTGTGACAGCATCTCGACCGGATGATCCCGCGGGAGGTACAGACACGGATGAGGCTCGGTGACGTCGACGGCCACGGCCGCCACGGGATGCTCGAAGAGACCGACGACGGCCTGGTGTGTCATGAGTGCGGACGCGCGTTCCCCAACCTCGGTCTGCACGCCTGGCGGGGACACGGGATGACGGCCGCGCAGTACCGCGAGAAGCACGGTCTGCAACGGCGGCGCGGACTCGTCAGCAGCGAGCTGCGCACCCGGATCCGGACCAACGCCACAGCCCGCATGGCCACGCCCGCCGGCCAGGCTTTCGCCGCCGCGCGGGATCCCCAACGAGCCCAAGACGCCCGGCTCACCCAATCGCTGGGCTGGCGCGCCGCAGCACACGCAACCAGCAAGACAGCGCGAACCGGCCTCGGCCGTCTCGGCACCGAGGTGACGTGCCAAAACCCCGCCTGCGGGGCGGTCTTCTGTCCCCTGGCCTCGGCTCGGAAGCGCCGGTTCTGCACCCGCAGTTGCGCCAGCGTCTACAACCGCAACGTCAGTCGAGCGGGTTCGGGTGGCAGTTCTGCCCCGGCCGCCACACCCACGTGAGGCCAGACATCGGGCGCTCGTACGTCAGCGCCCATCCCGCCGGATGGTCGGCCGAGCGGCCCATCCGCTGCGCGGCGCGGATGCAGTCGAGGAAGTCCTCCTCGTAGTAGGCCCACCGGTCGTGTGGACCGCCCTGCAGCCGGATGATCGGCCCCCGATCGGTTGCCATCAGAACTGCTCCGCCTGGCGCAACTCAGACTGCGGAATCCACATGAACTTGCCATCCGGTCCACGGACCCGGCCGACCCAGGTTCCCTGCTCCTGAACCCACGCGTCCAAGAAGCCGGCCGGCTGCCACGCCTTCTCCACCGGCTTGGGTGGGTCGACCCGCCGAACCTTGTCCGGTGACCGCGGACCGTATACGTCGTACTGCAGCTCGAGGTCCGCCGCCAACCGGTGCGCGGCATCCTCGGACAACCCGGATCCACGGTTGCCGTTCGCAGCGTTGTCCCACACCGACCAGTCGGCGTCGCCGGACCCGCTGCGCACGTTGAACCGTCCCACCATGACTTCAGCATGCCATACATTCGAAAGCATGTTCCCATGAACTTTGGGGCTGATTTGTGGCAGGGCGGGTCCGCGAAGGGGTGCGTTGTTCGGGCACAGGCACGTCGGGCTCCGGATACTCGCGCAGGAACGACGCCAGCGCCGCCGGAAACACTCGATGCATGGCCGAACCCCACCGCTTCGAACTCTTCGTGTACGTCTACGCGGTCGAAGCCACCGTCGAAACCTTCCGCGCCGCCGGCTACCCAGTCCTCCAAGAACCCCCACCATGCCCTGGGGCGAACGCCAGGCCTACATTTCCGACCCCGATAACAACCCAGTAGCCCTCGCCACCCCGATCTGACCCCTCACGGCGCGGACGGCGCGCCGCGGGAGCTGAGGTACCTGATCGGGCGAATCAGGGCCCGGTAGAAGGGCCGTACCACTCGTCCGGGGAGAAGACCGTGGCGCTCCTCTTCCCAGACCCTGCCCCGGGGATGGCTGCGGATCAGCGGACCTTCGGTGATTGCCGGGGCGGCGGTCAGCAGTTCGACGCCGGCAAGGTGTTTGACGTTGAAGTAGCCGTACTGGCTGGGGCTGACCAGGCGGACCGGTGCTCCGTGGTCGCTGTCGAGCGGGCGGCCGTTGAGATTCAGAGCGATGAGTACGTCGTCGGCCAGGACGTCTTCGATCGTCGGCGCGGCTTCATGCCCGTCGAGTCCGCGACACCCGATATGCGAGATCGACGCTCCCGGGCGAAGTACCGGTTCGAGGTGAGCTCGGTAGAACGTCTCGAATGAGACGCCTTCCCAGAGCAGATCGGTCGCTGACCAGCCGGCCACGCAGTGGAAGTCGGCCCGGATCTCCTTGCGTGGCAGGGACGAGAGCGCGGCGAGCGGAAAGATCGAACTCTTCGCTCACCGCCCCGCATACTTCGATCAACGGATCAACCGGAACAGCCGGCGCAGGCCGCGAAAGGTGCGTCCCGAACCGCGGAAACCCCCTCAACCCGACGCTGCCCCGGAGGAAGTCCGCTGCCTTGTCCCATGGCCGAATCATCTCCCGCCCCACCCACCCGGACATCCCCCACCAGAGTGAGCCACCTCCCTCGCAGGAGTGGTCCGCCGGCGCATCCGGGCAGGGCTACTTGAAGACTTCGGTGGGTGGGGTGGTGGCCGCATTGGGAGTTGTGCCGGGAAGGCCGGACTACCTCGCCGTCAGCCGGGATCTTCGATAAGCGCCGATCGGACCGACCGCAGCCCTGACGGTGCGCCGTGCCGGCTTCACCCTTCCACTTCGCGACGGGTCCTCGTACCATCAGGCCGGGGGTGGGGAACTTGTCTAGACCAAAATCGAAACTATTGGCTCTCGTCGCGATCGCCGCTGGGCTCGCCTGTGCTTCAGCGGCCAACGCTGCCGGGTCTGTCACCGACGACCGTGGTCGCAGCATGCAGGGGGCGCAAGCAGACCCGACGCCGGCGGATCCGAATTTCGCGCCATACCCAGGATGTGCTGAGCTGCTGCGCACAAAGCCTGGCGGCTGCGATCCAGATCAACCCGTCCGGCTCGATGTCACCGGGGAAGCTGACGCGCAGGCGCGGGTTGGCCGGGTCCAGGCCGCGTTGGACAAGGTGCGCCTCCTCGATGGCGGCCTCATGTGGGAGTCGGCCCGCAAGGTGTTGGTGGTCCAGCTCGTCGGGCCCGTCGACGGGTCATCGCCAGCGGTAGAGCAGGCCAAGTCGTTGGCCCGCGCGGCAGGCAACGGCCTCACACTCGAATTCCGGTCGGTGAAGTATTCGCGAGCGGAGCTCGAACAATTGAGTGATCGGCTGTTCCCGACCCAAAAGCAGTGGGCGGCCGGTCTGACCGAGGCCGCCGGCTTGTGGGACCCCGAGAAGAACCGCGTGGTGTTCCTCGTGCGCAACGACAAAGGTGACACCCAGGCGTGGGCGGACCGCATCAAGGCCCTGAACGATGACAGGATCGTCTTCCAGCCGTACACACCGGCACCCGACCAACCGGCCGACGGGATCGTGAAGACCCAGTCTCGCCTCCACGACGTTCCAGGAGCCTGGAGCGGGGGCGCTTGGCTCAGCCGCGCCGACGTGACCGCGACGACCACCAATGCGCTGTGCACGTCCGGCTTCAACTGGGAGCAGTGGGGCACCGGCATCGAATACGGCAGCACCGCTAATCACTGCAACGCAGGCGGTGGTGACGTCGTCTATTGGTATAACGACAAGAGACCCCTCGGCGTCTGGGAAACCGGCGAGTCGGGTAACATCCCTGTTCCCTACAGCGAGGCCGCGGATACGACGTTGCTCCGGGGCTTCTATTCCAGTTACGAGTTTCATCCTTCGGTTTTCGTAGGAGACCAGGCCACAAGTACCTACCGGTTTGTGCGAGGCGTAGCCGCGCCAGCAGTGGGACAGACCGTAGCTCTCAGCGGGGCCAAGAGCGGGCTCGTCGTCTCAACCATCAGGAGCACGAAGTTTTGGGATGAAGGGACAGACGCCTATTCCGTCCTGATGTGGACAAGTACCTGCGCGACTGGCGACTCGGGCGCGCCCTGGCTGACCACGATGGGTCCCAACCAGGCCTACCCCGGCGACGTCATTGCCCACGGTCAGCATCGCGGCAAAGTCAGCTCGGGACCGTACGCGGGTGGGTGCATCTGGGTACCGGTCACCTACATCAGCAGCAAGGTGCAGGCCTCGCTGCTCTTGCCCTAGCGGGGCTCAGAGCGGCGACGCCGAGCGTCAAGTGCCCGGACGTTCGTCGGCCGCAGACTCCCGATCCTGCTCGCTTCTCGAGGTTGTTAGCACGCGCTCGATGATCGGCCGCTCAGAGACAGCCCTGGAGATGATCCAATGAACCGCGACGCGAAGCAGAGCCCCGATGCTGCGATGCCCGGTCTGACTGTTCAACGTAAAGCCCCTACCGTGGCCTTACAGGCCGGGTTGAACGGAACCCTCGAGATTGGCACATCAACAAACTGCCTGGTAGTCCGTAGCCCCATGGGCACTGGCGCCGGCACCAACCGCCTCGTCGACATCGATGTGGCCTGGCCTCCAGGCTGGAGTGTCGCACTCCGTGACGGCACACCCGCCCTGATTGACGCAACAGGACAGCTGGCCTGCCGGCTCGGCGACGAGATAACAGTCGGCGGAGGCTTCGTAGACATAGCCCGGATCGGCGTCGTCTCGTGCACAGGCCAGGAGCGGATATTCCAGGCATCCGAGCTCACACGCGTTTGAGCGTTCCCTTGTCGACGAGCATGCCCCCGTCACCCTGACCAACACTGCTGATGAACCCAGAGCCAGTGATCCAATCCTCGATCGCCCAAGGCGGACCGGAATACCGCACATTTCGAATATGCACCGGTTGCCAGTCCACCACTTCTGCCCGAGCGCGACCAGCGGTTGAAGGTCGACCGGGTCGTCGTGGTGTGGCCGCCGTTTGGCCGGCGGCGGGATCGCGGGTGACCCCGACGCCGCGCGGCAGGCAGCTGTAAGCGCGACAAGGCTGCACAGCCAGCTATCTCAACGGCTATACGCGGCGGCTATCGGTGGCGGGTTAGGGACATGATCTGGCCGGCCTGCGGCCGCGGGAGTGTGCCGACTTTCGTCGGCGCTGTAAGAGCTTGTTTTCTCCCCCTCCTGGCACTCCATCCTGACCCGACACGCCCTCCGCGCAACCGCCCACCTCCGGCGGCTCCTGCGGGGTTTCAGCGGTTGCACTCCAGTCGCTTACGGGTCCGCAGTTCCGTCGCCAGGAGGTGGCGGAAAACAGTCGGCCAACCCAAGGACCAACGGCCCGCCACCTGGCAGAGGTGGAGCACATCCCCATGGGAGAACGAGCAGTCTTCCGCATCTACAGCGACGACCACGCCGGAGCCTTCTACGCCCAATGGGCCTCACCACAGTTCAAACTGCCCGCCATCGCCCGGTGGATCGAGGCCTGCCGCTGGCGAGGCCAGGCCCCCAGCGCACAGAACTACTGGGACCACGCCCAAGCCGACACCATCGGCGACCACTTCACCGAGTCCTACCCCGTCGACGACCTCGACCCCGGTGACCTCAGCTACCGCTACGAACTGCGCAGCATCACGACAGACCAAGGCTGGGCCGCTGAACTCACCGTCTGGGCCCGCGGCTTCCAGACCATGGCTGGATTCGACGAGATCCGCCGGATCCACGTCGGAAGCGAGTTCACCGCACCGATCCACCAGTTCGCGTGTGAAGGCCTGACCGATCTGGTCAACAACGCCGCCCCAGACGGCCCATGGGCCGCCGCGATCCCAAGCTGGCGCCACCAGGCAGCGATGCACGCCAGCTACGCCGCCTTCAACCCCTACCTCATCGATCAGCACAGCTGACACCGAGAAACGGGTCGGCCTCGCTCGAATCGAGGCCGACCCGCCTCCAACCCTGCCAGCCGTGATGCGACCTCAGGGCATCGACCCCTTCAGCCGCAGCTGACGCGTGCTGGTCGCTCACCCCGATCACCGCAGCCCCGCAAACACCCACACCCGGACTACAACCACACCTTCGGCGCACCGCCGTACGCCCGCGACCCGGGAGGACCACCGATGCCCGCCAAACCCAAACGCCCTACCCGCGAAGAAATCCACCGAGCTCACGCCCGTCCCTCCACGATCGACTGCCCCACCTGCCAACAACGCTGCCGCTGCACCCACAGCTACAACCACCGTGCTGACTGCTGTGGGCAAGTCACCGCCCACATCATCGCGACCACGCGGACCGGCGAACTAATCCCCCCCACGTCGTACAGAACCCCAACGCGCCGGGTACGTGCTCGACCCCACCCCACGTACCAGCCGCCTCGCGTGGGCCCCCGAACCACTCCCTCTCGACGAGTGGTGAACAGACGGCACATCGAAGCCGTCCAAGGCCGGCGCAGCCCCAACCCAGCGTTCCCGCTCCCTCCTGGCCTCCGATCATGGACCGCCGCGCCCTCCGCGCAACCACAGCCCTGCAGGCCGGACACCCGACAGAGATCACCACTCGGCGCTGCGCTTATCCCCTCGCACTGATCCCACCCGAGCCCCCCGGTCCCGGTGGTTGACACTCCGGCCGCTCCACGGCCCCCGGATCTCCCCTCGCCAGGAGGAGCGGAAACAGTCACTACCAAGACCGACTCCCCAACCGAACCGGCGCAGCCAGCGCCACGACCCCTCACAGGAGAACCCCATGCGTACCACCGTCACCTTCGAAGGCCGACTCGCCGCAGACCCCGAACTGACAGTCACCCCCGGCGGCAAGAACATCGTCGAATTCACCGTGGCCGTCAACGAGCGCCGCCAGGTCGATGGCACCTGGCAGGACGGCGACACGACGTGGCACCGCGTCAAGGCCTTCCGCAAACTCGGCGAGAACATCATCGAGAGCCTCAGGCAAGGCAACCTCGTCATCGTCCACGGCACCATCACCACCGACACCTGGATCGACAAGGAAACCGAGCAGAAGCGATCCGCTCAAAAGGTCATCGCAGACCTCGTCGGCCCCAGCCTCCGCGGCCACATCGCCACAGTCGCCACGCCACACGCCCCAGGTGCGAACGCGCCCGCGCGGAGCTAGATGACGGCGACGAGCCCGGCGATTACCTCAGCTTCCTCGACGACGGGCACGACGGCCCTCACCGACAGGCCGTCGTCCGTAACAGCTACGACCACTGATCTGAAGCTCCGGCTGCGGTGGGCAGTCCCCAAGGGTGGGTGCCGGCCGCGAGCGCCGACATCAGGTGCGACAACTTCTGTCGGTGCTCCCGGATAGCTTGCGGAAATGGTGATTCCCGTGAGCGATTCTGAGCCCGGACCCACCTCCGACGTCACCCCGGATCCGGTCCTCGGGGATCACCCCTCCGGCACCGGCGAGCGGACCGACCCCCGGGCCGTGCTCGCCGACTGGTTCGACGACACGGCCGAGTCGGTCAACGACCTGGTCGACGAGCTGGTGGCCACGTACGAGATCGATGAAGGCGACGAGCCGGCCCTGAGGCCGCGCAGCGACGAACTGGCCGAGATCACCGTTGAGACCGTTCGGCGGTACCTGCGCAACCGAGAGGCCAAAGCAGGCCGGACCGATCCACGGCAAGCCATGACCGAATGGTTCTCCATCGCCGCCGCCCACCAGGAGCTGCCGCAACCGTTCACCATGCTCACGGTCGCGTTCCAGATTCCCTGGGGCTTGACCAGCACCGAGCTGGCCCAGGACGCCGTCGACGCCATCCAGCGATACCTTCGCGACTGTGCGGTGCAAGCCGATGAGTGAGGTCAGCCGGGCTGAACTGGTGTTCTCGGTCTCGTTGATGATTCGGTAGACGACGGTCGTTGACACCCCGACGCCGGCGTACTCGAGGTCGGCGAGGAAGTGGCGCACCGGACCCGCGAGGGGATGGTCGCCGGGCAGCTCGACCCGTGCCGAGTTCATCGCTCCCCTCCACCGGGCTTGCTTGATCGGATCTCGACGCGGCGATAGTCGTCGATCTCGGCGACTTGATGCCCGTCTGCCTCATGCCGGTCACCGTAAGGCCGGCCACCGACCCTCCGGCGTACGACGGCTCGCGCCAACTGGTGATAACCACAGATCACCGTCGGCCGGCCGGGCGTGTCGCGCTTCGGATCGGGGCGCCGGCGGCCGGTTCCTGCGATAAGGGGCGGTTATCACCGGGTCCGGGCGGGGCAGGTGGTCAGTAATCGTCGGCCTCGATCGGCCAGTCAGGTAGCGCTCCTGCACGGCGACACGAAACGGTCGCGAGGTCGGCGGCCGCGGTCGGCGGCCCGAACAACCAACGCGTCCAGCGAGTCCCGCGCGGGTGCTGCCCGATCGGATAGCTGGCTGTGGTGATCCCGCCCACGAACTCAATGTAGTGCTGTCGGCAGACGTCGTCGACGAACGCGATCAGCTCGTTGACTTCGGCGTGCTGATCGGCCCGGAGCGCCGGAGGCCGACGGAAGCCTTCTTTGCTTCGTCGACCACGATCTCCTCAGCGAGCTCGCGCAGGATTCGGTCGTGCTCACTCATCATTCGCCCGGAGGCTGGGGTGAACCGCCGCTGCGGCGACCCGCCGCAGTTCGGCGTCGGCGGGGAGCAGGTAGTCCGTACGCCCGCCGCGGCGAACGACGTGGGTCAGGTGTTGCTGTTGTACCAGCGGTAGCGGTGGGTGGTGGTCATCCGGCAGGTTGTCTCCGGGCGCCGAGTCCGACCGCTTTACTCTCACGTCTCGCACCCGACGTTGTCGTCGTTGCCGTCGAACCCGTGCGGATCGGGCCCGACCACGCGGAAGTCGCGGTACGCGATGTCAGGACAGTCCAGATCGGGCGGCGCGGGCGGAATGCACACTCCCGGGTACGACGGGTCGCAGTTGCCGGACTCTGTGGGCCTCGGCGTGGGTTTCGGCACCGGACACGCGCGCTGAGGCGTGGCGGCGTCCACTCGGACGTAGGTCAACTCGCGCGGGTGACTGCCGTAACCGTCCCGCGAGTCGTAGCGGGCCGTCGCCAGCCCGGCCCTGAGAAGTGCCAGTCCGACGTCCGTGCTGCCGACCTGCACATAGCGCAGGATCCGCCCGTACCGGTCCCTGTCGTCGCGTGCCCCGGTTCCCAGCGTCACGCGCTTGCCGAGCGTGAGGCGCTTCGTCAGCGTCGACGCCGGCCCGAACCCACACTCGCCGCGCTCGGGCGAGTCCACCCCTATGAGCCTGACGGTCCGCCCGTCCACCAGCCGCAGCGTGTCGCCGTCCACGACAGACGCGACGGACGCGACGCTCGAGGGCCTCCCCGTAGCGGTTGGCGATCGCGTCGGCGTGGGTCGTGGCGTATGAGGTGCAGTCGTCGGCGGTGCAGTCGTCGTCGGTGCTGCAGTGATCGGCGGCGGTGGTGCAGTGGTCTGCGGCGGTGGACTCGCTGCATCGTCCCGTTGTTGAGTGGAACTTGGCGAGTCCTCACCGCCAAATACGGCAGCAAGCAACAACACGATCGCGGCGATCGCGGTGATTAGCTTGTGGCGGACAAACCAATTCGGCTGTCCGACCCACAGCCGCCACCCTTCTGGTGGCGGCGGCCAGGATGGTTCCGGCCGCCAGCCAGGACCCGGGGCGAATCCTTTCGGTGGCCGTGGCCAGTTGGGCGGCGGATTGAACCGGCGTGCCATTTCGTCCCCCCTCGACCAGCTCGTCCAAGTTCGTTCGTTCGCGGGACCCATGGACAGGCGCTCGCACCTTGAGTGCCGGGCACCCACATACCGATTTCAGCCCAGAACGGGCAGAACCAATAGGTTCAGGCTCTGACTGAATGGCCGCGTGGCCCGCCGCAACCCGCTAACGCCCCGTTTCCGTTCGGTTCGCAGCTCAAGCCCCGCTGCCAACCGGAACGTCTCGGTTGCGTGGGTGTGCCGCAGTTGGGGTGTTGGTAAGAGCGCTGTCACCAGCCGCAAACGAGATCGGCTAGGTGCTAGTCGCGCTGGCGCGGTGGCGTTCGAGAACGCGGTACACCGTCGGGCGGGAGACCTCGAACAGCTCGGCCAGTTCGGCGATGGTGTGCTCGCCGGCGGCGTGCAGCTTGAGCAGATGCGCTTGCCGCGTGGCGGACAGCTTCGGCGCCCGGTCCTTGAGTCTTCCCTTGGCCCGGGCGATCGCCATGCCTTCACGAGTCCGCATCCGCAGGGGAAGGTGCGCCGCCGACACGCCAGAGCCGGTCAGCTACTTGTCACTTGGGGCAAGCTTCGGGAGTTTCGGGCCTACAACGCGGGCGTTCGGGGCGGTCCCGGTGCTGCTGGTCTGAACACCGGGACCTTGAGCCTCCGGCCCCGCGCGTGACCAGAGCTCCTTCCACCGGTGCCCTGGCCGATTCCTCGCGTCAGTGCGGGAGTTTGCGGGTGTCGATGAGCTGCTGGGCGACCTCGCGCAGCTTGGTGTTGGTGTCTTGGGAGTAGCGCCTGAGGATGGCGAACGCGCGGTCGGAGCCGAGGTCGAACCGCTCCATCAGGATCCCCATCGCCTGACCGACCGACATTCGCGCATCGATCGCCTGGGCCAGCGTCGCCTCCTGCCGGGCCGACGCGACCGCGACCGAGGCGTGCCGGGCCAGGATGTGGGCGATCGCCTCATCGTCGCGGCCGAAGGCGTCCGGCGCGGTGCTGTAGAGCCCGAGCACGCCGACCGTGCCGGCCGACGTGGTCAACGGCACGTCAAGGACGCTGCCGATCCCGACCGCCAGTACCTTGGCCGCCCAGTCCGGCCAGCGCGCCTCGGTGGCGGTGTCACGGATCAGCAGCGTGCTGCGGTCGCGCATCGACTCGACCAGCGGACCGTCGCCGCTGTCCGTCTGCAGCTGGTAGATCTCGGCCACCACCGGATCGGTGACCGTCGGGATCTCCGGTCTGCCATGGACCACCAAAGCGACGCCGGCGTGCGAGCAGTTCAGCGCGTGCAGCGCGAACTGCACCACCGCCTGCACCGTGTCCTCGACGCCGGAGGTGTCGTGCAACTCCACCGCGAGCTGGGCGAACCTGTCCGCGGCGTCGTCCGCGCCGGGGTCGAGCGTCGGCTCCTCAGGGGGCATCGGTACCCACAGCCATCCGATCATCGTGATCCATGTGCCTAATCATCTGCTCCCCCCGCCCGGCGCCACCAGCACCGCGCTGTCATGGCACCGTCAAGGTTGTCAGGGTGTGGCCAAATGCCCGGAACTCGGCTGGGGCCGCTGGACGGTGATCGACGCGGGCACTTCCGCAGTTGTCGCCCACCGCGCCGACTGGGAGGACTCCACCGTGATCGTCCTGCACAACTTCTCCAGCCAACGGCCGAGCCAGCATCCCTCGACGTCGCTGACCAGCTCGAGATCGCAGTACGAACTCCGATCGTTCACCGACAGACTGTCAGGTATGCAGGCGACGAACCGGCAGCACTAGAGAACGCCTACTACCCGGACGACATCGTCGCGCCGGCGGATCCTGCGGCCGATATTGAGGCGATCATCGATGCCGCCGGCTACCGCCGGGTCGGCTGGATCGATGCCGTGGTAGCCCGCCTAGCGAACCCCGACGAGGCAACCGTTCTTGGGCTCGACACAGGCTCACCTGTAATCGACCACACCCGTGTCCTGTACTCCAGGAAGAGCGGCGAACAGGTCAGACCAGTTGAATACGTCCGAACTCTCTTCGCCGGGAACCGGAATCGTCTGACCTATGAGTACAAGCAGTTAGATGCCTAACCCGCACTTCTGGCCTGTGGGCAGAGTGCACGGACCTATCGGGGCACGGCTGGAGGCGAGCATGCCGGGGTCGGTGGTAAGCGAGCGGGCCAGCGGTCTCACGGCGGGAGCCTCATTGGCGCCGCATTCCGTTCGCGGACCGAGGGGGGTCATCACCGACTGCCGGCAGACGAAGCATGGCGGGCGGCCGGAAGTTCGCCGGCTTCCAGCGCGGCCGGTGCGTTCGCGGCAGGCCGGTGAGGTCGGCGTAGCCATAAGACAGCTTATCGGCAGTATCTGCACGTCGAGACATCGCTAATGCACAGCGCCCGGCCGACCGAATTACCAGGACAGTCGGCGTGGCTGGCTACGCTGGGTTCGTGATGGTCAGGAAGGACGCTCTGGTGCCGCAGGCGGCATCTGCTGCCCGACAGGGCGCCGATCCTGCCGCCGTTTTCGTGATGCTCGCCACCGTGCAGCTCTTCACACAGCACCAGCCGGTGGCCCGCTGTCCCCACGAACCGATCTTGCGGTTCAGTGGTATCGCGCAAACCGTTCGTGCTCTGGTTCATGCGTTGCTGAGCTTGACCTGCCGCCGCCTCAGCCCGGCGCGTCCACCGTTGTCTCGTGTTAGTTCCACCCGTCGGCTCATAACCCAGTCCGGCCACACTCTGCGAGGGCCGAACCGCGCTCACGCATCCCGTGAAGTTCAGGGAGCGGTGTTGGCGTAACGCAAGGCCGCTCCCCCAAATCCAGGGAGTGAGAGCGGTGTTCGACTACGTCGGTGTGGTGTTGGCTGGTGCCTTGTCACTGGCTGTTCTGTGTGCTCTGTTCGGTGACGACAAGCGGACCAAGCGGGGGCTCGCAGTACTGCGTGCGCTCCGGGGCGGTCGCTGGAACGACGAGGGCCAAGGATGACGGCAGCGCCGGGTCGGCCGGCCCCGGCAGTGCCCCGACGATGTGCGGGACGTCGTCATCCGGTTGCGCAGCGAAGGCCTATCTCTCCGGCAGATCACGCGCCGGATGAACGCGGACGGCTACCAAACTCCCGCAGGGAAAACCACCTGGACCTACAAGACCGTCGACGGCCTTCTCGCAACTCGCCATGTCGCCGAACGACTTGTGCTCAGCGACTGACCGCACCGGCTGCACACCTGTCAGCCCGCGGCGTCAGAGGATCCCGCTAGGTTTCTCTGCAACATGGCCGACGACCTTGAACCCCCGATAGCCCGGACGGTCATGGACCTTCCGCCCGGGCGCCGCGAGACGCTGCTCTGGCGGTTGTGCACCGTTGAGGACTTTCACCTCGCTCAGCCGCTCGCAGAGCTCCTCGATGACGGCACGTGCGGGGTAGGCGGGCCACTGGTCCAGATGCCACGCGTTGATCGAGCTGTGCCCGACAGTGGCGGGATCTACCACCTGTTCGCCGGCGACCGGGCGGCCTGCCTTGGTTTCACCGCCTCGCGCTGGTGCGAGGATCGGGCTCTGCACTCGAGCGGCGAGCCGGTTCGCGATGTGGCAGGCGTACCGCTCCGGCAGCGATGCGAGCGCGCAGCTGGCCGGTGGCCGGCGCCACTCGACGGGACTGGAGCTCGCGCAGAGATCCGGAGGCGACTGGTCGATGCGTCTGGCCCTGGCTGTGCAACCTGCGCGGACCCGTGGGCTGTCAAGATTGACCACGACCATCTCACGGGGCTCGTGCGTGGATACCTGTGCGGCTCATGCAACACGGTCGTCGACCTGTGTCGGCACCTCTGCGGCTGTCGGTTCGCGGACTATCTCGCGAACCCGCCAGCACTGCCTCTCCGACTGGTGTACCCCAGATGGCGAGCGCAGTTCCAGAGCCACAGGTACGAAGTCCGGCGACGGCGATTCCAGGAGCTCCTGATCCAGACCGGCTCGGAATACACCGCGTTCCTGGGCGGATGAATGCCTCGAAGATCTGACTGCGCCGGTCGACGGCGGGCATCCTTCGTCGCGCGATCGGCGCCAGTAGTAGAACAACGGGGGTTGCGCTCACTCCAACAAGTCCTGGCCGGGTTAGCTGTTCCGGTCGGCCAGTGGTGCGACCGCGGTGTAGCAGCTGGCGCACACCGGGAGCGGGTCGCTGATATCCGTATGACCCCAGGCCTGGGCCGGTACGACGATCCGGATCAGGTAGCCCGGCTCTGCTGGGTTGAGGCAGGCGCCGGGAGCTGCGTGGTAGAGCCTGCACACACAGCGGCATCCACCCGCGGCGTGCTGCTCCCAGTCCACCGGGTCATCGGACTCTGACCCTGGAAGGCCTTCGTCTCCCACTGCCGTGGATCTACACGCACAGGCCGGTCATGGTTGCCCGCTGTTGAGCTTGGCGGCGCTGTCGCGAAGGTACCACTGGACGGTACGCAGCGCGATCTGTGCCAACTCTTCGCTGGTCAAGCCCCAGGGATCATCCTGAAACGCCGTCCAGAGCATGGTGAACGGCTGCGGCGTCTCTTCGTAGGCGTCGGCGAGGGAGAACCACTCCGTCATGGCTTGCCGTGGGTCCGTCCTGCCCGGCTTAACCTCTTGGTTGCGCAGGTACCGCCTCACGGTCTCGATAGCGATCTCGGCCAGATCTTCGTAGTACTGCCTCGTCCAGGACCGTTCGTCGCCTTCGTCGTCCGCGTAGGCGGCCACCAGCTCGTCGACCAGGTCTTCGAGCGACCCGGCCGTGTCGTCGAACCAGTCCAAGAGCACGGCCCGAGGATCGGTCCGCTCGACATCGCCGGTAAGGCTGTCGGCGTGGTCGGCCTGGTCGCTATCCGGTCCGGACAGTCGCCGGCGGGCGGCAGTGTAGGAAATGCCCTCACGCGCCGCCAACTCCCGGGCCGCGCGCTTGCTCTGCTTGTCGATCGTCATGGTCTCGTCCTCCAGCCAGTGATCCCACGCATCCCCGGCCACGAACGCGAACCCGACCGATGGACAAACCGACACGTGAAGCGGAGCCCCTTGTCCTCAGAGCAGCCCGGCGTGGGCAGGTACTGCGCGGAGTCAGGCCGACGTGCGACGGCCACAACCACCGTAGCCCTCGCCACCGACAAATCAGCGGTAACAGCCGTTGCCGACGGACGGCTCGGCACCGCAGGGATAACCACCCAGGACGGGATCTGGCGCATGTGGGGCGCGTCGACGCGCCGAAGTCGCGCTTCGGTAGTACTGAAGTCGGCCGACGAGGGTTAGAAAACAGCCTGCCGGCCGGATCCACGGGGCGTACCCTCGACCTCACCATGAACGAGCTGGTCAGCCGGCGGACGCGGTCCGCTGTACGGGATCTGGTGAACGTCGTGACGATCGGCCGGATCCACACGATGTGGCAGGACGCCGGGTACGTCCAGCCGAGTACCTTTCCGGAGGGCATCGGTGGCGAGCGGGTGACGCTGTTTCAGGCGTACCTAGACCAGGTTGACTGGTCCAGCACGGACCAGTTCACCAGGGTCCGGATCGTCTTCGAGGACGCGATCGAGCAGCGCATCAAGGAGTGCGGCTGGGACGACCGCGTCGACCGCGTACGGAAGCTCCTTCGGTACGACGGCTACACCCTCGACGACGACGGCACGATCGCCGGTGCGCCAACAGATGCCGCGGCCCCGGTCATCACGAGTGAGCTCTTGGCAGGATTAACCGATCCGGCGGTCATCCACGATCACCTCGACCGGATCGCGGCCGCCATCGACCGCGGCGACCCAGCCCAGGCGATCGGATCCGCGAAGGAGCTCGTCGAAAGCACCGCCAAGCTCGTTCTGCGCCAACTGAATGTCCCCTTCACCGAAAAAGACGATCTGCCGGCATTGGTCCAGCGCGTCCAAGAAGCCCTCGCGATCCGACCCGCCGACGTCGACGGATCGGCCGACACGTCGTTCGGCATCAAGAAGATTCTCGGCGGCGCGACGGGCATCACCCACGGCCTGTCGGAGTTCCGGAACCGTGGCTGGGGCACTGGCCATGGGCCGGGCCAGCCCCGGCAGGGACTGGGGCCGCGTCACGCCCGGCTCGCGGTCAACGCGGCCCGGTTGTGGTGCGAGTTCGTCCTCGACACCCTGACAGACCCACGAGCGCCCTGGCGCAAGAAGGCCGCTGCGCCCTCGACCGCCGGCGGACAAGCCCTGCACGGGCCGGACATGAATCTCGCCGCACCGGCCGCAGGTGGCCACGCGTGAACGCCGAGCTTCAGCCCTCCGGGTACGGCGAGCTGCTCTCCCGGCTCAAGCAGGAGGTCCGGGCCGCGCAGCTGCGTGCGCACCGCGTCGTCAACACCGAGCTTCTGACCCTGTACTGGACGATCGGGCAGGCGATCCTGGATCGTCAGTCCAGCGAGGGCTGGGGCACGCGAGTGATCCACCGGCTTGCCGACGACCTGCGCACCGAGTTCCCGGAGATGCGCGGGTTCTCCGGCCGCAACCTTCAGTACATGGCCTCCGCCGCACGGGCCTGGCCAAACCCAATTGCGCAGCAACCTGCTGCGCAGTTGCCCTGGGGCCACATCATGGTGCTGCTCGACCGCCTGGACGACCAGGCCGAGCGCGACTGGTATGTTGCCGCCGCTGTCGAGCACGGCTGGTCCCGCAATGTGCTGCTCAACCAGATCAAGAACCGGCTGCGCGAGCGCGAAGGCGCCGCACCCTCGAACTTCTCCTTGCGGCTCGCGCCGGCGGATTCGGAGCTTGCTCAGCAGCTCACACGTGACCCCTACGTGTTCGACTTCCTCGACATCACCGCGGCCGCACACGAGCGGGACCTCGAGCACGGCCTCATCGACAGCCTGCAGCAGACTCTGTCCGAGTTCGGCCGCGGCTTCAGCTTTGTGGGTCGGCAGGTGCACTTCGATGTCGATGGGAAGGACTTCTACATCGATCTGTTGTTCTTCCACGCCGACCAGGTTCGCTATGTCGTCGTCGAGCTCAAGATCGGCTCCTTCGAGCCGCAGTACGCCGGCCAGCTCGGCTTCTACGTCTCCCTGGTCGAGGATCAACTGCGCCGTCCTGACCGGCACGCACCGACCGTCGGCATCCTGCTGTGCGCGGAACGGAGTGACCGCGTCGTACGGTACGCCCTGGCCAGCGCTGCACACCCGATCGCCGTCGCGGAGTACACCTTCGCCACCCGCGACCGAGCAGAGTTGCCGACGGCCACCGAACTCGCTGACGTCGTGGACACCGTTCTGCTGTCCGACAGCGTCGACATCGCCTTGACCAAGGACCAGAAAGACGACTGATCGACGAGCCGTGCTGACCGCGCTGCCGGAGCTGTCCGGCGGTGCCGGCCTGCGGCCGGGCGATGTGGGCGGCGGACCGTCTGAGCATGGCCATACTGTCGGTGGTTGCGGGCACACTCTCCGTGAGTTCACCCCGAGAGACGTGGCACGAAGGAGGCGGGCGAGATGCACGACGAACAGATAGCAGCGCCGGTGGTTCCCTGGGCGCTCGGAAGAGCGACCGAGCGGGTCCACACTGTTGAACTCGACTACGTTCGGGTCGACGTCGACCCGGTGACCCAGATGGGCCGGTACTGGGCCGAGGACGGGACCCGGGTGGAGCCGATCGAGGCGGGCAAGCACGGCCGGATCACCAACACCTACACGCGGACCGCGACCAGCGGCGACGGCGGCAAGGGCGGCGGGAAGCAGGACAGCGACACCAACATGGACGGACGTCCCGACTGATGCCAACCGCACCGAACGGGGTAGTGCTGGTCGTCACCGAGGCCGATGACCCGCACGCCGATCTGGTGATCGCCGAACTGAACCGGCGCGGCCGCGTCGAGGTCGTGCGGGTCGATCCCGGCGACTTCCCGCACACTGTCCGGCTCGCCGCCACGCTGGACACGATCGCGGGCGGCTGGGACGGGACCCTGATCACTCCTAGCCGAGAGATCGAGCTGAACGACGTGACATCGGTGTACTGGCGGCGCCCGTCCGGCTACCGGTTCCCCGGGCTGGGCGAGCGGGACGCCGCATTCGCGACCGCGCAGGCGGTCGCCGGGTTCGGCGGCGTGCTGACCGCGCTTCCGGGCGCGGCGTACGTCAACCGGCCGGACCGCAACCGGCGCGCCGAGTCCAAGCCTGCCCAGCTGGCGCTGGCCGCCGAACTCGGGTTCCGGGTCCCGCCAACCCTGATCACCTCCGACCCCGGATCCGCGCGGGAGTTCATCGCCAAGCACGCGCCGGTCGTTTTCAAGCCGCTGCAGGTGACCGAGGTACGGCGTGGCGACCGGCCGGCGGTGCTGTGGACGCAGCGGGTCGAGGTCGACGAGCTGTACGGCAGCGTCGCCGGTACGGCACACCAGTTCCAGGCCGAGGTCGCCGCGAAGACCAGCGATCTGCGCGTCACGGTCGTGGGTGAGCGGGTGTTCTGCGTGCGGATCACATCCGGTCCCCCTGACGGGCCTGGTCTGCTGGACTGGCGCTGTGACTACGACGCGCTCAGCTACGAGCTCATCGACCCGCCTGCAGAGATGGCTGCGCGGCTGAAGGGCTACCTGGACGAGTTGGAGCTGGCCTTCGGCTGCTTCGATTTCGCCGTCGACCCCGACGGGGAGCCGTGGTTCCTGGAGTGCAACCCGAACGGGCAATGGGTGTGGATGGAAGAACCGACCGGCGCGCCGATGACGGCCGCGTTCGCAGATCTGCTGGAAGGCACATCGTGACCAGCACCCCCCGCAACACCCCGGCCAGTACGGCGGCCGGCACAGCGACCAGCAGCACCCTCGAGGAGACCGCCGCCGCGCTCAGGCACCGGCTCGCTGCGCAGCTCGCGACCGCCGGTCATGTCGGGTCGCCGCAGTGGCGGGCCGCCGTCCACGATGTACCCCGGCACCTGTTCATCCCGGAGTTCTTCGATCGCAGCGACCCCGCCGACGGGTCGCCGACGCTCTACCTCCCGGTCTCGGCGTCGCGCTCGGGTACGGCGCGGTGGCTGGAGCTGGTCTACAGCGACGAGACCTGGGTGACCCAGCTCGACGCACACCTCACCCCCGCCGACCTGCCCGCCGGCGCCCACAGCACCGGCGTGCCGACCTCGTCCTCGTCGCTGCCCAGTCTCGTGATCGGCATGTGGGAAGAACTCGACGTCGCCGACGGGCACCAGGTCCTGGAGATCGGCACCGGCACCGGCTACTCCACCGCGCTCGGCTGCCACCGGCTCGGTGACGATCACCTGACCTCGGTCGAGGTCGATCCAGACGTAGCCGCCCGAGCCCGGGCCGCCCTGGACGCGGCCGGGTACAGGCCGCGGCTCGTCGTCGGCGACGGGCTCGCCGGCGCCCCGGGTAGCCAGCCCTACGACCGGGTGATTGCGACCTGCGCGCTGCGCTCCGTCCCGCCCAGCTGGATCGAGCAGTCCCGGCCCGGAACCGTCATCCTCGTGACGCTCACCGGCTGGCTGGGCGCCTCCGGCCTGGCGAAGCTGACCGTGACCGACCCGGCCTCCGGTACCGCCGAAGGCACATTCACCGACCCCGAGGTCAACTTCATGCCTGCCCGCTCCCAGACGCCGGAGTTCGTCATCATTCCGACCCGCGACGATGGCACCTTGATCAGCCAGCGCCCCGCCGTCATCGGCCCGGACGTCTTGACCGAGACCGGCGCGGCGCACTGGCTGATCCAGCTCGCCGCGCCCAACGCCCAGCACCTCGCCTTCGGGCCCGACAACGACGATCTGCCCGAACACCTGCTGGTGCAATCCGACGAGTCCTACGTCGCGTTCCACCGCTCCCCCACCGGCGCCTGGACCGTCCGCCAAGGCGGCCAGACCGCGCTGTGGGACAACATCGAACACGCCATCGACCAATGGCGGACCGCCGGCGAACCCCCGCTCACCGAGTTCCGAATCCACATCACCAAAGACCAGCAAACCGTTGCCTTCAGCAACTCAGCTCAGTGGGAGCTTCCCGCTGACCACTGACCCTCGACAATAAGCAGCCAGTTCAGATGTCTTGCTGTTGAAGGTCCGCTCCAGGGTGCCGATCTCGCCCACGCCGGTCTCGGGCACCCGTGCGGCGAGATCGCCACCGGCGAGTCGCTTCGCCATGGATGCGGTTACGAGGACGGGCCGGACGACAGCTCGGGCCAAGTACGCCGTGAATCCGAGGATGAGCAGCAATGAGCCGACGAGTCCTACCGCGGCGGCGATGACGGCCCGCTCGGCGGCGGTGTCTGAGCGCGCCTGCTGAGTCACCGACAGGGTCTCCTCTGCTGCGATCATGTCGTCGAACAGCGTCCTTAGCCTGTCGATCCGACGCTCACCTGCGGCCGCGGTCGCGGCCTCGGCCCGCGCCGAGGTCGGATCACGTCGAGCAGCCTCGACCAGTGTCGCCGAGTCCCGCAGGTATGAAGCCACATCACGGCTGATATCCGCCGCACGGTCCCGCTGCACAGGGTCGTCCGCGGCCAACCGCTCAAGTGCCGAGGTCTGTTCTGGAAGGATGGACCTGGCCGCCTTCCACGGCTTCAGGAACCTCTCGTCACGCGTGATGACGAAGCCGCGTTGGCCGTCCTCCAGATCAACCACCAGACGCTCCACCTGATTCGCGCTGGCGAGAACCGCCTCGGAATGCCGCGCCTGCTCCTCAGACTTGCGCAGGTCCTGAACCGAGACTAGTAGCACAGCGAGGCCGGAACCGATCAGCAACATCAGCAGGCCGCTGGCGATGGCGACGCGACGTGAGACTCCGCCGATCACATCGCCCCGCTCGCGGGCAAGCCGGAGCGTCATCGACCCTTGAGATAGGTCAGGACAGCCAGCACGCGACGATGGTCGTCGTCTGTCTCGGGGAGGTCCAGTTTGGTGAGGATGCTGCGGACGTGCTTTTCGACGGTTCCCTCGGTGACCCACAAACGCCTTGCGACGCCGGCGTTGGAGCGACCTTCTGCGAGGAGCGACAGCACCTCGTGTTCTCGTTGACTGAGCGCGGCGAGTGCTTTGTGACGACGGGGTGTGTTCACCAATTCCTGCACCAGCGCGGGATCGACGGCCGAGCCACCCGTGGCCACATGCCGCAGACTCTCGAGGAACTCTTCGACAACCATCACCCGGCTCTTAAGCAGATAGCCCACCCCGTGACCGGCGTTCATCAACTGCATCGCGTACTCAACCTCGACATGGGCCGAGAGCAGTACGACGGCCGTTTCGGGCCGCTCGCGACGGATCACCTCGGCGGCTTCGAGCCCTTCGGTCGAATGGGTAGGCGGCATGCGGATGTCGACGATCACGAGATCGGGCCGCCGCTCCCGAACCAAGGCCACCAAACCTGAGCCGTTGCCAACCTGGCCTGTCACCTGAAACCCCGATCGCTCCAGCAGGCTCGACAGGCCAGCCCGCAGCAGTACGTCGTCGTCCGCGATCGCCACCCGGGTCCGGCTCATCGTGCATCCTCAGCTCAGCGTTCATCTCGGCTTGGCCGCGAAGGCACCGGCCGGATCCTGGCGTTAGTGTCTCACCAGATGTCGGGCCTTAACTCACTGGCGATGCGTTGCTCATCGCCTGCCGTGTCCAGGTCTCCCGACCCGTAGCCCGCCAGCCACGGCTCTGTCGGTCGTCATGACTGTCGACGCGGATCCGGCCAGTACCTGGCGTCCCTTTGTGCCTGCTCAAGGTTCCTCCTGCTTGGTCGTGGTGAGCGACTGTGGGGCATGGAACGCCGTGAGACGCAAGCCTGAGCGGTGAAGATTCCAGCTAGCTGGAAATCAAGTGAATAGTAGTAACGCGGATCCATCGGCGCCGGATGTAACGTCCGCCGGCCAGCGTGGTGACCGCCTGCCACCACTGCTCGTCCCGGGCCGGCGCTAGCTGGGGAGTCGCCCATGTTTGTCCTGAATCGTTCTCGGCGTGGCAGTCAGCAGTGGTTCCCGCGGATCGTGGCGGTTGTGGTGTCGGCGGCGTTGCTCACGACCGGTTTGGAGGTGCGTCAGCTGGCGGAGGCCGCGCAGACGGCAGTTCCGAAGCCGCAGGTTGCGAAGGTGGCCTCGCGGCCGGATTTGGTGTCGGCGGTGGTGACTGCCAGGTCGCAGGGCTCCAAGGTTGAGGTGGAGTCGATGCGGTCGCAGACCTCGACCACGTGGGCTAACCCCGACGGCACGATGACCACCGAGGCGCACGCCGCGCCGATCCGGTTCAAGACCCCGAGCGGGGCATGGCAGTCGGTCGACCTGGTGCTGGCCAAGGCCGCGGATGGCACGGTTGCGCCGAAGGGGCACCCGCTGGGGCTGCAGTTGGGCAAGCCCAGCAGTGCGGTCGGCGGGGTGTTCGCGTTTGTGGGCGCGGGTTCGGGTCGGCAGGTGGAGTGGCTGGCGCCGTGGAAGCTGCCCGACCCGACGATCAGCGGGACAACGGCGACGTACGCCGACGTGCAGCCGGGTGTGGATCTGACGCTGGACGCTCGCCGGTCCGGTTTCGAGTCCGACTTCGTCGTGAAGCAGCGTCCATCGGCGGCGCCGGTGTGGCGGATTCCGCTGCGGACAAAGGGTTTGACGGCGCGGCAACTGAAGGACGGCACGATCGAGTTCGTGGACGCGAAGAACGTCGTCCGGTCGCGGATCCCGCTGGGGCGGATGTGGGACGCGGTGACCGACGAGGCCACGAAGATGCCGGTGAACACGGCGTCGGTGAGCATGTCGCTGGAGCAGGTGTCGGCCGGTAGGGCGACGCTGGTGATCGCGCCGGATGCCAAGTGGTTGCTGGATCCGGCGCGGGTGTTCCCGGTGACGGTGGACCCGACGTACGCGAACGTGGCGGTGATGTCGACGTTCGACACGTTCGTGCAGTCCGGTTACACCTCCGACCTGTCGTCCACGGTGGATCTTCGTGTCGGCAAGAACGGGACCACGACGGAGCGGTCGTTTCTGAACTTTCCGGGTTCGTCGTTCCAGGGCAAGGACGTGGTGTCGGCGTACCTGTCGTTGATGCAGTACGGCGCGACCACCTGCACCGCCACCCAGATGAACCTGCACGCGTCGCTCCCGGCATCGACGGCGACCCGGTGGACGAACATGCCGGTCACCTCGCAGCAGATCTGGGGGTCGGTGTCCGCGGCCAAGGGCTACTCCAGTGCCTGCCCGGCCGATCGGGTGTATGTGGACATGACCGGGCTGGCGCAGTACTGGTCCGGCACTACCGACGCAACGGTCGCGGTGATGCTGAAGGCGGCCAACGAGACCGACGCGAACGCGTGGAAGCGGTTCTACTCCACCGAGGGCCCGGCCGACCCCTACATCTCGCTGACCTGGAACCGGCCCCCGAACGCACCGGCGACGGTGGAGACCACCGAGGCGATCGCGTACGCGGCACCGGGGGACACCACGTCGTACATGTATTCGCCGAGCCTGACGCCGTGGGTGCGGACCAAGGCCACGGACCCGGACGGGAACACGGTGAAGTACGTGTTCGAGTTCATGACCGACTCGACCACGGTGGTGGGCACGTGCACGTCGTCGGTGTACGCCTCGGGTACGACGGCCGGCTGCCGGCCGAGCCAGAATCTGCCGGACAACACGCTGCTGTATGTGCGGGCCAAGGCCAACGACGGGAGCAGCGACGGTCCCTGGACCAGCTACCAGGCCCGGTTGCGGATGGGGGCGGCGATTCCCGCTCATCCGCAGGTGTCGTGCCCCGCGCCGTACGACCAGAACAACTCTTGGCAGGACAACCCGCCGACCGCCGACGTGGTGTGCACCATCACCGCGACCGGCACCGGCTACAACGCCCCCGGCTACATCAACATCACCGTGGATGGCAAACCGCTGGCCACAAACTTCCCCGGCGGCGCCGCGGGCCAGATCAAGATCACGCCTTCCAGTGACCCCGCGGTGGCCAAGTACGACGTCACGATCAAGAAGGACACGCCGGGGCTGCACACCATCACCGCGCAAGCCGAAACCCCGGCGGGAAACACGTCGACCGTCTGGACGCAGAACCTCGGCTGGGGTGGCACGTCCTTGACGTCGCCCGCCTCGACCCCCCGCATCACCACCGCGAACACGATCCGGATCACCGCCTCGGGCCCGCCGAAGGGCTCGTCCTCGAGCGTGACCGCGAAGGTCCGCTGGCGGGTGTCCGGGTACGGCGGCTCCGACGACCTGGTCGGCTGGAACGAGGACGCGACCGCGCTGCCGGTGGTCGACAACGGCGCCGGCGGCGTCACGGTCAACACGGTCTGGGACACCAACAACGCCAAGACCGACGCGAACCTGGACTCCGACCCCAACACCGCCGGCATCCAGCCCACGACCCTGAACGACCGGGTGCCGGTCAAGCTCGATATCCAGGTCTGCTTCGACTACAGCGGCACCGTCCAGTGCACCTGGTCGCAGACCGCAGACACCACAATCCAGCGGGTGCCGCACGCATTCGGCGACGGGTTCCCGACCAGCGACGCCGGCCCCGGCCAGGTGGCGCTGTGGACGGGTGAGCTGAACGTGCCCGCGACCGACATCTCCGTCCCGGGCTACACCGGTGCTCTGTCGATCTCACGGTCGCATTCGACTTACGACGGCCCGACCGACACCATCAACGGCGTGTTCGGGCCCGGGTGGACGGCGCACTTCGACGGCGCCGGCGCGGGCGTCGCCGGCGAGCAGGTGATCGACTCGACCCGGCTCGACGGCACGCTGGCGCTGGTCGCTGGTGACGGCACCACGCGGGTATACCAGTCGCCGTCGGGGCAGCGGCGCACGACGTCGGCGTTCGAGACCGGCGACTGGGCCCCGGCCGATGAGAACACCAAGCAAGACGCCGCGCGGCTGACCGTCACCGGCACGGGCTCGTCGACAGCGTTGTCGTACATCGAACACGACGGCACCGTCACCACCTGGACTCCAACGACCACGCCGTCGGCGTCGACCGACACGACCTTCCGGGCCGAGTCCATCTCTGAGCCCGGGATCGCCAGCAAGACGACGTACGCCTACGACAACGGCCGGGTCGCCAGGATCCTCGCGCCGGTCCCGCCCGGCGTCACTTGCGGCGCCTACAACGCCACGACGCCGCTGACCGGGATGAGCCCGGGCTGCCGAGCGCTGCGGTTCGACTACGGCATCACCGGCGCCGCGACCGGCCGACTCGTCAACGCCTGGCTCGACATCTACAACCCCGACAAGACCCTCAACGGTCAGCCGGCGCCCGGGATGGACTCGATCAAGGTCGCCACCTACACCTACGACTCGGCCGGGCGTCTGGCGACCGTCACCGACCCCCGGTCGAACCTCAGCACCCAGTACGGCTACAACACCCTCAACCACCTCACCTCGCTCAAGCCTGCCGGGCAGGTGCCGTACCAGTTCAACTACCTGCCCGACGGCGACACCGAGAAACTCGACTCCGTTACACGTGACCGGCCGGCCGGTGATCCGGCCGGTGGCACCGCGACGCTGGGCAAGTACATCTACGCTGTCCCGCTGTCAGGCGATGGCGTACCCGACATGACGGCTGGCACGGTCGCGAAGTGGAACCAGAGGGCGGCGCCCACGAACGGGTTCGCGGTCTTCGGCCCGGATCATCCATTGACCACCGCCCCCGGTGCAGCGGACTGGCCGTATGCCCACCTGCAGTACACCGACGCTGTCGGCAACACCGTCAACTCCGCCAGCTACGGCGCCGGCGCTTGGCAGTTGACCGCCACCGACTACAACGATCAGGGCGACGTTGTACGGGAACTTGACGAACGGGCTCTGCGCGCCGTCATCGACAACAACATGCCGGCCGATCAGCTCGCTACCCTGACCGTCTACAACCCTGACATCAAGAACGGCGACACCGTGATCACCCCGGCAGGGACATTGGTGATCGACACCTACGGACCGGCGCGGTCGGTCGCGCTGAAGAACGGCGCTCTTGCCTGGGCCCGACCGCACACCCACACCGACTACGACGAAGGCGCCCCCAACGGCGGCATCAACCCCGACACGTCGCTGCCATACCAGCTGGCCACCACCGTGACAGTGTCGGCGCAAGATCCCGGCACCGGCGCAGACATTGAGACCATCAGCAAGACACTGACCGGATACACCGATCCCGTCACGCAGGATGCCGCGGGCTGGACACTCGGCCTGCCCGGCACAACCACCACCGACGCCAACCCGACGGGCCTGCGCACCGAGACGACCGGCGACATCACCAAGGTCACCCGCTACGACGCCGAAGGCCGCGTCATCGAAACCCGGCAACCCGCTTCCAACGGCGCCGACGCCGGGACGACGAAGACGATCTACTACACCGCCGCCGCGAACTCGACGATCCCCGAGTGCGGGGCGAAGCCGCAATGGGCCGGTCTGGTCTGCAAGACCTACCCCGCCGCGCCGCCGAGCTCTGGACCGAGCCTGCCCTCGACGACGGCATCAGCATTCACCTACCTGTTGTCGCCGACGACCGTCACCGAAACCTCCGGAACGGTGACCCGCACCACCACCACGACCTACTTGACCGATGGCCGCCTGGCGTCGACAGCCGTCAGGGTGAACGGCTTGTCCAGCTCGACGGCCAACACCGACAAATTCACCACCTACGACCCGGCCACCGGACAACCGACCGTGCTTACCGCGAAGAACGCCGACGGCACCACGGCTGGGACGATCACCACTGGCTACGACACCTGGGGCCGGCAAGTCACCTACCAGCCCTCCGGTGACGCGGCCACCACGACGGTGTATAACGCCGCCGGTGACGTCGCCGTCGTTACTGACCCGAACGGCACGATGACCTATTCCTTCGACGGCACCGACGCCAACGGCAGGACCGAGCATCGCGGTCTCCCGACAAAGATCGACGTCACCACCGCCGGCTCCACCCAGACATGGACTGGCGCCTACGATGCCGGTGGCTCCATGACGACACAGAAGCTGCCCGGCGGCATCACCCAGTACGAAGACATCGACAACACCGGCGAACCGATCGGCCGGCGCTATACCGGCCAGGTCACAACCACCAACGACGATGGCTCGACGACCGTCGACCCCAACGGCGGATGGATGTCCTGGTCGCTCGAAAACGACGTCACAGGCCGCATCACCCACGAATGGACGCCCGACGGCACCGCGTTCACCAGCCCGACCGGCAGTGTCGGCTCGGCCATCCCCTACGACCGGCGCTACACCTACGACAACGCCGGCCGCCTGACCCAGGTCAACGACCGCACCGCAGCCCAGACCGGCGTCGACATCACCGCTACGCTGCCCCCCTGCGTCACCCGCGTGTACGGGTTCGACGCCAACGGCAACCGCACCAGCCTCACCAGTCGGCCCGCCAACGCCGACGGCAGTTGCGCCACCACCAACATCACCGGCACCACCACAACCAGCCACGCCTACGACTCCGCCGACCGCCTCACCACAGGCCCCGACACCGGCTCCGGGCCAGCCGGCACCTACACCTTCGACGCTCTCGGACGAGCCACGACAATCCCCGCCGGAGATACACGGAACGGGAGCTCGGCAGGCGACCTCACGCTCAGCTACTACGACAGCGACGGTGCCCACACCATCACCCAGAACGGGCAGACCACCACCTACACGTTAGATGCGGCCGACCGCCGGGCCGCGGCGACCACAGGGCCTACTGGGTCGACGGCCTCGACGACGGTGCAGCACTACACAAACCCCAGTGACAACCCGGGATGGTCACAGACCACCCCGGCCGGTGGAACCACAAGCACGACCCGATACATCACCTCCCTGACCGGTGAACTTGCCGCCGAGATCACCACCACTGGCGGAACACCCGCCGTCACCCTGCCCCTGGCCACCCCGCGCGGCGACATCGTCACCACCGTCACCCTGCCCGCGTCTGGCAGCGCCACAGCGATCAACGCATGGGCCGACAACGACGAATACGGCAACCCCCGCGACAACACCACCACCTCCGTCGGCGGCCCGCTCGGGTACACCTGGATGGGTGCCCAGCAAAGAGGCACCGACCCCACGGCCGGCCTTCCCCTGATGGGAGCACGGCTCTACAACACCGTCACAGGCCAGTTCACCTCCACAGACCCCGTCCCAGGCGGAAACACAACCCGATACGCCTACCCGACAAGCCCTACAACCGCGGCAGACCCATCCGGAATGTTCTCCATCCACTGGAGCAAAAAATGGCACTGGTGGGGATTAGATATAAGAATCCGGGTCTATTTTGACCACAGTGAAACGCGCCGGATCGTTCGGCATGCATGGACAATTAGCGCCGTTGCGGCCGCGGTGGGCGCCGTCGTGGGCGCCGCCGTCACAAAAAACCCGGTGGCCGCGGCACTAATTGCGGCAATAGCATACATCTACGCGAATTACATACTCGATGTCGCCACGAACGCCTATGCTGACGGCAGAAGGCTGCGTCTAGGGTTCGTCTACCAAGGCGTCCCCGGCGTTTGGCAAGTCTTTTGGCTCTATGCGCGTGAATACTAGGGAGTTCAATAGTTCAATGGCCAGCAAACGATCTTTCCGACCGAAGCCTTCAGACTGGGGGTCTATTGCGGCGTTCACGATTCTCGCCCTCGTGGCTCTCGTGATGTCCAGCTACTATACAAATCCAGGGTCTCGGCAAAGAGGATTGGTGGCTGCGGTTTTCTGCGCCGCTTTCGCCCTGGTTGGCTTGTACCTCAAATACCGCGACCGACGAAAGACCCGACACCAGGAGGAAGACGATTCGAAGCCCAGATAGGCGCGGGTCACCGAGCCTCCTGCGCAGTTTGCCGTCCGCTCGGGTACACCTGACTGGGCGGCCAACAACATACAGGTCACCGGCTCGCCGCGAATCCGGATCATCGCCTGGCCCGAAGTCAGCTCATCGGTGGGAGCCACGGTTCGGCAGCTGGGCAGGTGCGTTTGCGGGACGAACAGGGGCTACGAGTACGGCGCATATGCCGTCGGATGTGTCGAGCGAGCCTTTTCGACCGGTTTGCCGGCGCGGCGTCGTCGTTCGCGTCGCGCGTGGTTCTTTGTGCTCTGCATGCTGCTGGTGCTCCTGTGGGCGCCGTCGTACTTCCTGATTCGTTCGATCGACACCTGGCAGCTGATCATCAATACGGCCACGACGATCGTGACGTTCCTGATGGTGGCGCTACTGCAGAACTCCCAGACCCGCGCCGACGCCGCCGTACAGGACAAGCTCAACGCCGTTGCGGGCGCGCCGGCGTCGCTGATGGACACCCAGGCCGGTGAGTCTGCTGAACTCCGCGACGCGACCCGCGAGCTACGTAAGGCGGCCTGGAGGACAAAGAAAGCTCATGACCACTATCCGGTGGCGCGACCAACTGTCCGCGCGACTCGTGCGGTCGTTCACTGGGTGGGCTCCGGCGCCGCCGCACAGCCGGGTTCAGCCCGCACCTGCTCGGAGCGGAGAGCTCGAACGAACCGTGCACCACCGCGCCGCCGGCTACCTGAGGCGACCGAGGAGGAGTTGCACCGTCAGTTGGCGCCCGGCGTCGGGGCCATGGACCTCCCGAACGGTCGCCAGGTAGTTGTTCTTCGTCAACACGACCGGCGCAGAGATGACCCGGAAGCGCCGCCCCTCGAGAGCGAATACGAAGCCGACCTGCACGCTCTCGACGTCGAGCAGGAACTGACCCGGCCCGATCCGTGCGGCGTTGACCGCCGATTCCCCGTTGTCACTCAGGAAGTCCAACCGGTCGTCGCTCACGACACCCGGTACCCGTACGTGATCCGGATGCGAAGCTCACGGACCTGCGCCGAACCCTCACCGCTTGGGGGTGGAGCACCCGGTGGGTTTGCTCGCCCGGCTGTCGTTCAGCGGCGGTCGAGCCTTGCACGTCCCGCGAGACCGTCTCGGCGCGGGGCACACCGGTCCGCGCCGGATCGGACCGCCGCCGAGCCTGCGACTTGCCCGGGCCTTTACCAGCGCAGCTTGAACAGGCCTGGCCGGACGGGTCCGCCCGGCCACATCAGCCCCAGCCCTGAAAGGGTGACCAGCCAGCCGACCGCGGCCACCGCATACGACAGCACCGTGGGGTAGCCGATGGCGGCGATCGCGGCCTGAGCCCGCGGGTAGAACGTGATGATGTTGGCGACCAGTAACAACGCGAGTGCGGCCGAGCAGCTCGTACGCAGGAATCGTGCGGGCCACGGCAGGCGCCAGCCGAGCGCGCCGAAGAGGATGCTGGCTGGCAAGATGACCGCGCCGGCGATGTGCCACCGTGGCACAGTTTCGGCGGAGCCCAGTACGGCGAGGAGGTTCAGCAGCGCGGCGAGCGCGACGCCGATGACCAGCGTGGGCCACGCATCCGGCGCCGGCCGAACCGATGCAAGCGAAGTCTTGGTCTCAGAGTCCAATGCCGGTCTCCCGCTCTGCTCACTGTGGTGTCCACTTCAGGCATGACCCACTGTAGGTCGTCGATCACCGTATGCGGTGTGGCAGTGGATTGCCGACATCGGAAAGCTGTTGCCGATAGCGGCAACGAGATGCCGATATCGGTAGTAGACTGCCGATATGGATATGTCCAATCCGGTCAGCACCGTGGTGCAGACCCTTGAGGGGCCGGTGCTCGCTGTGCTCGCCCGGACAACCGCGCCGCTAACTGGCCGCCGCATCCACCAGCTCGCGGGGGCTGGGAGCGAGCGCGGCACCAGGAACGTCTTGCATCGACTGGCCGCGGCCGGGCTGGTCGACGCGACCACTGTCGGTCCGTCCGTCCAGTACACCCTGAACCGCGAACACGTAGCGGCGAACGCCGTACTCGAACTGACCTCGCTTCGGCCGCGGCTGTTCGACCGGTTCCGGGACGCAATCGACGCGTGGGCGATCAAGCCCGAGCACGCAAGCATCTTCGGGTCGACGGCCCGCGGAGACGGTGACCTGGACAGCGACATGGACCTGCTACTCGTGCACGGATTCGATGACCCGCCGCAAGCCTGGCGGGACCAGCTCGGCGATCTGAGTGACCAGGCCCATCGCTGGAGCGGCAACTACCTCCAGATCTACGAGATCACCGTCGCTGGTTTGCTCAACCACCTGGAGGCCGGCGAGTCCATCGTCGACGACTGGAAGCGCGACGCCGTACACATCCACGGCCCCCAGATCCGAACCCTCATCAACCGACTGACCCACAAGGAAAGCGCATGAACCGCCCGGCCGGCCGGACCGAGGAATGCAACCGGCCGCGGCCGTCGGCACCTACCCGGACCAGGTGCGGTGATTGGGGGCGAGTCGGCGGATGCGGCCAGATCGGCGACGCGCTGCTTAACCGTCTGAGGCCCTCGGACGGCAGCGCTGTGCAGTTCTCCGTGGGGTTCATGTCGGTCCTCGCCGGGGTGCTCCTGACTGGCCAGGTGCTCAAGGACGCGTTACTGCGTGCTGGCAACCCGGACCGGATCACCGACGGCGTCCCTCTGGCCGGGGCGGAAGCCCGATTCGTGGCGAACCTGTTGGACCCCGTGAACGCGCTCGCTGGGGTCCGACGCTACGGCCGCGACAACGACTGCCCGGCCTGCAGGGGAGTCCGCGGAGATGTGTGGGCGAAGCGCTGGACCGGTTGACCGAGGAACTCGCTCCGGTGCTGGAGCTCTGACCCACCACGCTGCCGACTGGCAGTTGAGGTGCCTCACGCAGCCGCGTGTGCCAGTAGTCGCCAGCTTCAAGAGTTTCGAAAATGTCTACGGCGAGTCGTTCGTGTCGAACGGGTCGTGCCGGATATCAACCCCGAACAGCCTTCATCTGCCGGGGGAAGTGTGACCTCGCGATGCGCGCGCTCGATTCGCGCTCAGGACGCGGAAACTGCCGCGATCCGGGCCATCGTCTTACCGCCGGGAATGACGAGCCGTCGCGACGGCGCCGGCTCCGCGACTTGCCGGCGACGAACGTCCGCACATAGCCGCGATCCGGTCGTTCGACGCGGCGACGGGCATCGCTCCTCGCGCCGACGTCCCCGAGCAACGGGCGGTTTTCGCCCGCCAGGCCCCACCTGAACTGCATGGGACAGCGACAGGTTCGGTAAAAGACCCCAGCGAACGCGCGCAGTTCCCGCCCCGGATCCGCGTCATCGTCGGCGTCAGCCGGAACGCGGGCGATAACCACCGGGTTGTCCTTGGTCGGGGTCACGTTGAAATCCTGGCCGCGAAGCTCGTCGGAGTTCTTCTCGTCGACGACGAACTGCTCGAGCAGCTCGGAGCGGCTGGCAACCGATGGGGTGCGAAGTCGCACGGCGCCTGGGTGACCCTGCTTCGGATTCTGGAGCGGGGCCCGGCGCCGTACGGCGTGCTTGCCGACGACGCGATCCTCGACGCCTGGTTCGGGATCCGCGCACCGATCTTGTCCGAGGCGGGTCAGCTGTCGGCGGGAGCTGGGAAGGGCGGTACGTCGTCCGGTGTCAGATCCGGGCGATAGCGCGCGTAGCGGAGGCCGTGGCGCCACTGGCCGGCCTGCGTGGCGGCGTCGGCCAGTACCTCGAGGACGACCAGGGGCTGCACTTTGGTGAGCGGCTTCTTTGAGTCGCGGCCACCCCAGCGCTGGGCGCTGATCTCGTCCGGCCATGGGTGCCCGCGCCTGGCTGGCTTCAGTACGGCGCCGAGCTCGGCCGACTGGGCCGCTGTGAGTGGGACTGTGCGGCCGACTATGACGAGCTCGCCGGCGTCGGTGTAGCGGCCGACTATCACCACCTCTGGACGGCGCAGAGATCCGAGGACGCCGCCGGCGATTACGTCGACCGTGTCGCGCCGCTTGATCTTGACCCACTCGCGGCGGCCGCCGGCGTAACGGGAGCTGGCGCCCTTCACGACCAGGCGCCTTCCACGCCCATCGCCTCGGGCAGGACCTCGAACCATTCGCGTGCTTCGGTCAGATCCGCGGTCACCGGTGACAGCTGCAGCGGTGGTGTATTAACCGAATCAGTCTGCGTGGTTAGAACGCGTGTCGGAGCAGTTGGCCGGTGAGTGCGGGGAGCACCGTTGCAGGCATGGCTGGGAGTAGCAGGACACCGGATCTGGAGGTGCGTGCCGACGGCTGCGTTCGGACGACCGGTCAGCAACCAGGTTTCATCGTGGTCGACGCCGAGGGCCTCGAGTTCGGGCCAGGCACTGAGTGGCTGCTGCAGTTGGTGGCCAACGACTGCTCCCCGCACACGGTGCGGGCGTACGCGATGTCGCTGCTGCGGTTTCTGCGGTTCTGCTGGGCAACGGAGTGCCGATGGGATCAGGTGTCAGAGCGAGTGGTCCGCGACTTCGTGTTGTGGGCACGCCAGACGGACAAGTTCACCGGTACGAAGAATCCGCCCGGGCCCCGATTGCCGGTGAACCGGGTGACGGGCAAGAAGGTTCAGACGGCCCGTTACGCGCCTGCGACGATCAACCACACGCTGTCGGCGGTGCACGAGTTCTACGAATTCCACCGCGAGCGGGGCGACGGGCCGCTGGTGAACCCGGTTCCGGTCGCTGGTCGTCCGCATGGGCATCACAATCCGACGGACGACTTTGCGCCGACCAGGCGGCGGGCACTTCGGCAGAAGGATTCTCAGCCGTTGCCGCGAGCGATACCGGACGCAAGCTTCAACGAGTTGTTCCGCAAACTGAAGTCGCATCGCGACCGGGCGCTGGCCGCGTTCTATGTCAGCAGCGGCGCCCGGGCCTCGGAGCTACTCGGACTGACCGGCGACATGGTCAACTACGGCGATCAGCTCATCGGAGTGGTACGCAAGGGTGGGGCGCGACAGTGGTTGCCGGCGTCACCGGATGCTTTCGTGTGGTTGCGGCTCTACCAACTCGACCGGGGAACGCCCGGAGACGGACAGCCGGTCTGGTTGACGTTGCGGGAGCCGCACCGGCCGCTGACCTACGACGCGCTGCGGGCGGTGATGGCTAGGGTGAACCGGCTGTTGGGGGCCAATTGGACGTTGCACGACCTGCGACACACGTTCGCGATTCGCGCGCTGGACGGTGGGATGCCGATGCACGAGGTGCAGGACCTGCTCGGCCACGCATCGCTGGACACGCTCGCGGTCTACAGCAAGCCACGGCTTGAAGATGTAGTCGCTCACCACCGCGCCGTGTTCGGTCCGGCCGTCGACCGAGAACAAGGCGGCCTGGCCGAATACGACCCGGGAGCATTGTCGACGGTGTTGGGTAGGGACCGGTGATGGCCGGGGTGAAACAGAGCTCTCGCCATAGGCCGAATCCGCTCCTTGAGGTGCCACCGGATCCGCAGCGCCTCGCGTCGATCGTCGAACCGCCGCTGCCCATGCGGTGGGCCACCACGCCCGCTGATGATCTTCAGCGGGCGGTCGCGGAACATCAGCTGGCAGCATGCCAGCGCACCGGCCGAGGAAACTACGCAAGCACGATGACACGAGGGAAACGCATCTGGGCTGCAGCATCGGGCAAAGGAGCTCGCGCGATCTTGGACTACCTTGCCGCTTCGCCGGGCGACACGTGGAACGACCGGTGGCTGCTGCTCGATGCCGCGACGTCGGCGAGCGGGCGCCGCCGAGCTGGTCACGAGGACTGGCAAACCGTTGTGCAGCCCGGTTGCGCCAAGCCGCTGCGCGACTCGTTGACGGCGGGTTTGACCGTGATGGTCGTCCTCGACATCGTGCGTCCGTCCTACGCCTGGCAGCAGGGCCGCCAACTCGGCCTGTTCCACACGATCGGCGAATATCGCGACCCCGGCAACGCGGCGACCATCGGCGTGCGGATCGATCAGCTGCTCGGCAGCACCACGCTCAGCAAGCGAGTCCGGCACACGCTGGGCAAGATCTTGGCTCACACCGGCAAGACGATCCGCCAGGTGACCGCAGAGGACCTGCTAACCATGGATGCGGCCTTGGCGCCGCTGCGACTACATAGTTCGCATCGACGCTCGATCGAGCACCTGTGGCGAGTGCTGATGGACCTGGGCTGGATCAGCCACGAAACCGTGGCCTGGCCAGCGCAGCGGGGCCGCGAGCCGCAGCTGTCGGCGGAGGAACTGATCGACCGTTACGACCTTCGCAGCCCGCATCGTGAGCTGTTCCTTGAGTACCTGAAACAGCGCCGGCCGAGCCTCGACTACTCGACCTGGCGCAGCCACGCACAGATCCTGGTCAAGAACTTCTGGCTGGACATCACTTCTCGCCATCCCGACCTGCCGAGTCTCGCTCTCACACGGGAGATCGCCGACGAGTGGAAGCAACGCATCAGAGTCCGGCAGGACGGCGAGCTGCGAGTCGGCCACCTCAACCAGCTGTTCATCGTGCGGGCCTTTTATCTCGACCTCGCCCAGTGGGCACTGGAGGACTCCTACTGGGCGCCCTGGGCCTGCGCGCCCCACCCATCAGCCGGCACGAGGTGGCCGGCTACGCCAAGCTGCGCCGCAAGCAAGTTGCGCGGACACAGCAACGAACTCGCCAGATCGCGCCGGTTCTCCCGCAGCTACTCGCACAGGCGAGGAAGGACCGCCGCGCGTCAGCCGAACTGCTCGCAGCGGCCACCGCAGCCGGCCATGGCGGCACCATCAGCGTTGCCAGAGATGTCTGGACGGTCCGGCGGGCTCGGCCCACCGGACAGGTTCGCATCGACAGCGCAGACCACAAGTCGCGCAACCTCAGCTACGAAGAGGACGCGGCCTTCTGGTCATGGGCACTGATCGAGACGTTTCGGCTCACCGGAATCCGCTGCGAGGAGCTCCTCGAACTGACCCATGTCTCGATCGTTCCTTACCGGATCCCATCAACCGAAGAAGAAATCCCTCTCCTGCACATCGCACCCAGCAAGACCGACGAGGAACGCCTCCTCGTCGCGGGCCCCGAACTCGTGCACGTCCTGTCCGAAGTCATCCACCGCGTTCGTGGCGGCCACCAAGACATCCCACTGACGCCACGCTGGGACCCGCACGACCACGAGTGGGGTCCCCCGCTGCCGCATCTGTTCGCCAAGTACTGGGGGCCCGAGCTCCGGCCGATCTCACCCGGCACCGTCTGGACATTGCTACGCAGATGCGCCGAACGCGCCAACATCGTCGTCGACGGAGAACAAGTCCACTTCAACACCCACGACTTCCGCCGCATCTTCGCGACCGACGCCCTGGCCAGCGGCCTGCCACCCCACATCGTGCAGGTCCTGCTCGGTCACAAGAGCATCGCCACCACCCAGGGATACGCGGCGATCTATCCTCAAGACGTCATCCGCCATCACCGCACCTGGATCGGCCAACGACGACTCACCCGGCCCAGCGAGGAATACCGCCGACCAACCCCTGCGGAGTGGGAAGAGTTCGAAGGGCACTTCGTCAAGCGCAAGGTCAGCCTCGGCAGCTGCGGCCGCGCCTACGGCACCAACTGCCACCACGAACACGCCTGCCTCCGCTGCGCGTTGCTCCGCCCCGACCCCGCCCAAGTCGACCGGCTCCACGAGATCATCACCAACCTTCACGCCCGCATCACCGAAGCCGAACAGAACAACTGGCTCGGCGAGGTCGAAGGACTCAAGGTCAGCCTCACGGGCGCACACGAGAAACTTGAGCAGATGGAACGCACGACCGCCGGCGACGGCCCAGTGCTGCTCGGCCTCCCCACAATCAACGCACCGTCCGACGCGGCTGCGGACGGGACCGGGCCCCAGGGCCGTGACTGACTGCCCGCACTAGCATCACGGCATGCCTCTGCTCGTCGATCCAGCCTTGCCGCAGGGAACACTGCGGGACGCCGCACAGCCGCGCCTGGCGACCAACGACGGACTGGTCCTGCGGCCATGGAAGGAGAGCGACGCCGCCACAGTGCGGACCGCGTTCGCCTGTCCCGACATCCAGCGCTGGCACGTCCGGCGACTCGACACTCTCGAGGAGGCAGGTGAGTGGACCGGACAGTGGGCCAACCGCTGGGACACCGAGACAGCGGCGAGCTGGGCGGCCGTCGACGGAGACGACCAGCCGCTCGGCCAGGTCGGACTGCGCAACATCTCTCTGGCCGAAGGGTCAGCCGGCCTGTCCTACTGGGTGACCCCGACGGCCCGGGGCCGAGCCATCGCCGCGAGAGCAGTGAAAGCCTTGTCCGCCTGGGCTTTCGGGCAGATCGGATTCAACCGGCTGAACATCCACCACTCGACCGCCAACACCGCGTCCTGCCGGGTCGCCGAGCGCACCGGATACAGACTCGAGGGCACGCTGCGGCAAGCGATCAAGCACGCCGACGGCTGGCACGACTGGCACGTTCACGGCCGCCTGCGCACCGACACCTGAGCGATAGCCGCTTGAAACGAGCTGGCGGTGCCAGGACTTGGGGTGGGATTTCAGGGCTCAAGGTCTGCTCCAACGCCATCGACATCAAGCCGACAGGCAAACAGGACCCAGCGCGTCGAGACTGTCGCCCACTCCAACCTCCCTAGTCCGGATAAGGGGCCCAATTGGCGGCCGCGAGCTGCTCCAGCCGGGTACGCCGTACCGACCAGCACTGGGTGCGCAGATCGACACCGCCGATCGCGAGCAGGTCGAACGCCGCGTAGGCCGCCGGATAGTCCGCGATCAGCTGGCGAGCCTTCGCGGGCGCGGTGACGAGGCGGCGCTGCAGCGCGTCGAAACTCAGCCGGCCGTCAGGGCCAAGAATGACCAGTTCGCCGTCCAGCACGACCCCGTCCGGCAACATTCGCGCGGCCGCGGCCGCGATGTCGGGGAACTGCGCGGTCAGGTCCTTGCGCTGCCGGGACCAGATCCGCGCCGAGTCACCGCTGCGCACGCAGGCCGCGCGAAAGCCGTCCCACTTCGGCTCGTACCTGGATCCGCCTGGCAGCGCGTTCTCCCCCGGGATGGTTTCGACCGCGCGGGCGAGCTCGAGGTCGACCGGCCCGACCAGATCGGGCGGCAGCCGGACCGCGGCCGCGTCAGCGCGGCGGCGTGCCGGGCTCACCAGCGTCCCTGCGCCGCCGAACGGTGGCCACACCACCGGTAGGAGCCCACTCCTTCAGGAGCGGGTCGCGATGCGGGCAGGAGCGATGATGCTCGGGAACGTCTGCGCCCTCGCACTTCCCGCACCGCCACTGGCCCATGACGACAGGATGCGCCCAACCGAGGCGATCGCGCGCGGCGCAGCGAGGTCGTCACCAATCCGTGCGGTACGCCGTACCGGACCGCAACACCGCGCTCGCGCTTAGCTCATGTCGCCGTACGGCGACCGGTTCGCCGGCGCCAGCGAGATCCCCTCACCCTTCGCCTTGGACCGGACTGCGTCCTCGCTGCGCCCGAGCTTCACGCTCATCACCCCGACCGGGATGTTGCCGTCGGCAAGTTCCCTCAGCTGCGTGACGTCCTCGGCGCTCCACTCGTCGCCGCTGTGACGACCGGTGCCCGTGTCAGCCATCACTCTCCTCCGTTCGTAGATGGTTGCCGACCGCCCCGGTACCCCGCCGTGCTCGGTCAGACGCACCACGCGACCGGCGTTGCCGCAGTGCACGTGGGACCGCATGGTGGAGCACATGGACGTCGACGCGGCCGCGGTCGAGCTGTACGGGTTGCCACCCGAGAAGTTCACCGCTGCCCGCAACGCCCTGGTCAAGGCCGCCAGGGACGCCGGCGAGCTCAATGGCAGCGAGGCGATCAAGAGCTTGCGGAAACCGACACTGGCTGCATGGCTCGCGAACCAGCTGGTGCGCACCGAGCCGGACAACGTCGACGATCTGACCCGGCTCGGCGAAGACCTGCGGCATGCCCACGTCTCGGGAGACCGAGCCCGGCTGCGAGAGCTGACACCTCGCCGCTTCGACCTGGTCCAGCATCTGGTGAAGATCGCACGGACCACGGCCCGGGAACACGGCCACGAGGTCAGCGAGCAGATCGCACAACGTCTCACCGAGACCCTCGACGCCGCCGTGGTCGACCCTGGCGCAGCCCAGCTGCTGAGAACCGGGCAACTCACCAGCGCGCTGCGCCACGTCGGCTTCGGTGTGGTCGACGAAACCGGTGCGCCCGCACAGCTTGCCCCGGTGAAACCACGGGTCATCCGCAGCACCCGCTCCAAGCAGGCGACCAAGCGTCCCGCCCGACCGGCGAAGAAGGCGCCCTCTGCAGCTGCCACCTCGCTGCAGCAACGACGCGCCGAGCTGGAATCTCGTGTCCGGGACACCGAGGCTGAGTACTCCGAGGCCGAGGCCGAACGGGCCGAAGCGCAGGCACAGCTGGACGCACACAGCCACCTGATCGCGGATCTCGATGCGACCATCGAGCGGCTCACCGAGGAGCTTGAGCACACCCGCCAGCAGCTCCGGGACGCACACCGGCGCACGCGGGCGCTGGAGGTCGAATTGAACCGCACCACTCGCAACGTCGCCGCTGCGCAGCGGCGCCGCGACGCGAACCGGCAGCGACTCGCGAACTTCGAGAGCTGATCGCTGTCGCCGGCGCGGGCACCGGCTGTGGCAGCATCATGCCGGGCTGGGCGCGGAGGTGATGGCTACGGATGAAAGTCGGCGACGAAGACGGGCACGGTCTGTACGGGCTGCTCGAGGAAACCGCTGACGGCCTGGTGTGCCACGAGTGCGGCCGCGCGTTGCCGAACCTCGGCTTGCACGCCTGGCGAGGACACGGCATGACCGCCGCCCAGTACCGCGAGAAACACGGCCTGCAGCGGCGCCGAGGACTCGTCGCCAGCACTTTGCGCGCCCGGATCCAAGCCAACGCCGCCGCGCGCATGGCCACACCCGCCGGTCAGGCCTTCGCCGCCGCGCGGGATCCGCAACGCGCGCAGGACGCGCGCCTCAATCAGGTGTCGACCTGGCGGGCCGCTACCTACGCAAGCACCCGGGCCGCGTTTGCCGGACGTGGCCGGCTCGGTATCGAAGTGACCTGCCAGAACCCCGAGTGCGGCGCGGTCTTTTGCCCATTGACCTCGGCCCGGCGACGGAGGTTCTGCAGCCGAACCTGCGCAAGCAGCAGAGCAGTACGTGCTGGCCTTGGCCGGCTCGGCACTGAAGTGACCTGCCGGAACCCCGAGTGCGGCGCAGTCTTTTGCCCACTGGACTCGGCCTACCGGCGCCGGTTTTGCAGCCGCAGATGCGCCAGCATTTACAGCCGAAGCCTCAGGCGAGCGGCTGCGGGTGACAGTTCTGGCCCGGACGCCACACCCAGATGAGCCCGGATCCGGGGCGCTCATAGGTCAACGGCCAAGCGGCCGGATGATCGATCGGCCGACCGTGCATCCGGCTCATCGCCTGGGCGGCGCGGATGCAGTCGAGAAAGTCCTCCTCGTAGTACTCCCACCTGTCCTGTGGGCCGCCCTGAAGCCGGATGGTTGGTCCCCGGTCGGTCGCCATCAGAACTGCTCCGCCTGGCGCAGCTCGGCCTGCGGGATCCACACGAACTTGCCGTCCGGTCTACGGACCCGGCCGACCCAGGTCCCCTGCTCTTTGATCCAAGCATCCAGGAAGCCCGCCGGCTGCCACGCCTTCTCTACCGGCTTGGGCGGGTCTACCCGCCGCACCTGGTCGGGCGACCGTGGGCCGTACACGTCGCATTGCAACTCAAGATCTGCCGCGAGGCGGTGCGCTGCTTCCTCGGACAGCCCATTTCCCCGGTTGCCGTTCGCGGCGTTGTCCCAGACCGACCAGTCGTCCTCGCCGGATCCGCTGCGTACGTTGAACCGTCCCACCATGAGGCCAGGATGCCACACATTCGAAAATTTGTTCTAGACGGCCCGCTGGTGATTCTGCGGCCCGGCGCGCGAACGCCCGCACCTCCGTCGTGGAAGGTGCGGGCGCCGTCGCGTCTCCTGCCTGCGGCGAGTGACTCAGGTGGGTTGAGCCTCTCCCCCACTGGGCTGCAGAAGCGATCAGGCATCAGGGGAATCAGGACAGGTCCGCGAGTCCGTGCCAGCCAGGCTCGCCGCTGGCCGCACGCGCCGAAGGAACCTCGGGCCACGTGCAGGCGCAGATCAGGCCGGTCAGGCAGGATCGAACTCCCCCGCCTTCATCCCTGCCCTGAACGCGTCCCACTCTGCAGCGGTGAACCGCAGGACAGGGCCGCGGCCGTTCGCCTTGCTGTCGCGGACCGCTGCTCCCCCGTCAGGCATGAGGGCGACCTCGACGCAGTTGTTGTTGGCGTTGCTGCGCGTGGCTTTGCGCCAATCCGCCTGGGTGGAGTCGGTCATTGCCTTCCTTTCGATCGCGACCGGGGGTGCCGTGCACTCGCTGCTCGCTGGCCTGTATGCCGTCCCCTACTCCCCTGGCGGGGTGGGGGACGGCCGGCCCTCGACGGGATCCCGCCCGATCCCGGAGTTGGAACGGCGGACGACCGCACTCACTGGTTCAGCCCGGTCGCCCACCGGCTTGAGGGGTGCCCTGGCCTTGCAACCCACAGGGGTGGCCGCGCGGACAGGGCACCGGGAAGCGGGACTCGGCCGGCGCAGGCCATTGAGGAGGAGCACCTGCGTTGAGGAGGCGGCCGATCCCGCTGGATCAGGAACTGGGGCTGCGTCAGCCAGCCAGGGCAGCGCGGTCACGACGGTGAGTCGGCCGCGTGGCTGATCGGCGGGTGGTTGGTCACCTTGAGGCTCGGGAACCGCCGTGCCATGGATGCCGCGTACCGACCGGCGAGATCGGGTTCGGCGCGGTACTCGGCGATTGATGTGCGGCCCGAACCAGACCCGGACGACGCGGCGCGGCGGGACCGGCCTGGTCGCGGTCGTCATGGCAGATCCCGGATCTCGCGACGGATGTCGCGGAGGACGAAGAACCACAGGTAGCTGGCCGGCCACGCCAGCACCTCGAAGCCGCTCACCTCGAAGCCGTCCATTCAGACCCTGCTCCCCAGTTGCCGATTTGAGTGGAGCCACGGGCCGGGATCGGTGGGAGGAAACCCGGCCCGTGGTGTGTTGACCACCAAACCGGACCAGGCCAACGGTCGCCAAGGGATCCGCTGTTGCGTCGTTGTTGCGTCCTGGCGAGCTGTTGCGTCCTTGTTGCGTTCGCGCCAGATGCCCTGGACACAAAGGGTTTCCGTGCCCTCAACTAGTCGTTGCTGACAGCAAGAAGACAGTGAACAAGAGAGCCCGCCACCATGCCCAATGGGCATTGCAGCGGGCTCGTCGAACTGCCGACCGGACTACCCGGCGCGGGCCAGGAACTCGTGCGCTGATCGCGCCGAGCTGTACGGACGGAGTTGCCGGGTGAAGTCGGCGAGCGCGCCACTCGGCCGGGCTGAGTCGACACCGTCGATCTGGCCCAGTGCCTCGCCGGCGACAGCGCAGGCGGCGTCGATGTCGCCGAGCCGAAGGTACGCCTCAGCCGACCGCACCAGGTACAGCGCGTTGTCGCCGGCGTAGCCGTCGGCGGCGTACGCGCTCTCGCGCGCTGCGGCGAAGTACTCCAGCGCCTGGCGTGGGTCGTCCAGCTCGAGCGCTGACGAGGCAGCAATCATCTCGATCTCCCCCGCCGACATCCAATACGCCCACGGCGGATCCCCGCCGCCAGAGCCCGATTCGAAAGCCGATCTCGCCGCTTCGAGCTCGTGTGCGCAGCCGATGCGGTCGCCGATCTTCGACAGCGCGCGACCGGCGCGCATGTGCAGCATCGCCCGCACCGTGGGTGTCGACCGGCGGGTCTGCTGCTGGGCCGTACGGACGAGGTTCACCGCATCCTGCGGGTTGCCACCGGGGACGGAGTAGGCCTGGATCGCCATGAACGCCAGCACGTTGGCGCCGCAGGCCGCGTCGCCGGCCGAGGCCGATGCCCGAAGGGCGGAGATGTAGTACGACTGCGCGGCGGCGTGCCGCCCTGCATCGAAGTGGAGCCAGCCGCAGATCCGGGCCGACTCCGCGAGTGCGGTGACCAGCCGCTGCCCGATCGCGTCGCCGTACAGTGCATCGTCGGCGAGCCGGCTGAGCAGGGTGAACTCTGCGGTCGCCAGCTGCCTCAGTTCGCCGCCGCCGAGACTGTCGTCCAGCCGGCGCAGATCGTCCAGGCGCTGTTCCAGCCGGTCGAGTGTTGCTGCTGTGAGCGGGCGCCGCCCGGTCGAGGCCTGAGTGGATGCGTCGGCATCCAGGGCTCCGGACCACTCGGTGCCGATCGAGGTGAGCAGCCCACCTGAAGCGATCAGAAATGTGCGACGATCCATCGAGCCTCCCTGCGCGGCCGCGGCGGTCGAAACCACCGTACCTGCAGGAGTCCATGGTGAGTGAAGTACGGCGTGGTCATCGCGGAACGCCTGCCGCAGCCAGTCGGGCCAGCCAGCCTGCTTCACCGCGGCGATTGGGACGCCATGCAGCTCGGCGATCGCGTGCTGCGCCGCCGCATCCGGCTCGTTGGCCCCGGCCTCCGACCGGATCACCCTCTCCCGTCGGATCGCCATTGCAAACCTCGCTGCGAGCCTCGGGCCTGGACCATAGGATCAACGACTGCTTTCGGCGCCGCCGTTGACCTGGATGACTTGAGCTGTGATGTGGCTAGCGGCGTCAGAGGCCAGCCAGTGCAGCGTTTGAGCGACATCGCTCGGGAGACCGACGCGACCGGTCGCGGTCTCAGCGATACGTAGACGACGCCGTTCGTCCGGAAGCGGCTCGCCGAAGAAGGGGGTTTGCTCGATCAGCCCAGGTGCGACCGCATTGACGGTGATGCCATGCGGTCCCAGTTCCCGAGCCAGCGTGAAGGTGTACGGGTGGAGCGCTGCCTTCGAGGATCCGTACTCGACGCGGCCTGATCCTCGGTAGGCGGAAATCGAGGTGATGAACAGTACTCGACCGCCGGGGGCCGTGACGTGGTCTCTGAGGGCTTCGGTGAGCAGCACTGCGGTCAGCACGTTCAGCCGGAAGTTCAGGGTCCAGTCGTGGGCAATGGTCTCCAGCGAGTCAGTGTGTTCGACCTGCTCCTCGAGGCCGCCGTTTCCGCCGGCGCTGTGCACTAGGACGTCGACGGTGCCGTGCTCTTGCTTGACGAAGTCGGCTGCGCGTCGCGCTCCCTGCGGGTCGCTGAGGTCGGCCGCGCAGTAGCGCGCGCCGGGGATCTTCTCGGCGGCCTCCGCCAGGACGTCTTCTCGTCTGCCCAACAGCACGACGTTGTCGCCGTCGGCCGCGAATGTCTCCGCGGTCGCGAAGCCGATTCCGGTACCACCACCGCTGATCACCACGACTCGTGCCATGCGCTGGATCTTACGAGCGGAGCTTTCCTTTCTTGTCAGGAGGTCACCGGGTGGACGGACTAGCGTGCATAGCCCGGCAGGGCGTCTCTACACTCCGATGGCATGGACGCCTACCTGCAGGTCTCGACTACGGTCGGAACGCGTGCGGAAGCCGCTCAGCTGGCCGACAGAGCAGTCACCGAGTCGTTTGCAGCGACCGCTCAGGTGTCCGGTCCGGTGATGATCGTCGACCGCAATCCCTATCGGGACACTCAGCGCGAGGCCTGGCAGGTCACGCTGCGGACGACCGCGCGCCGGTACAACGCGCTGGAGAGCTACTTGCTGGCCGAGCATCCAGACTCGGATCCGGAGATCTGGGCTGTGTCGCTGACCGGGCCGGCTGCGTGCCTGGAGCGGCTAGACCGTATGACCCTGCCCTGAGCTCCCAGAACGCTCACAGTGCAGCAGAACATGGCTAGCTGGTCGTCCTTGCCCCTGCACGGCGGAGCGGGTCGAGGTAGATCGTGATCGACACGACTCGGTCGATCGGGTCCAGCACAGTGAACTGGACCTCGTCGACGCGGCAGGTCGGTACGTCGCGTGGCCGTAGACCCGCGCCGCCCAGCCGCTTCTCGAGTGCGCGGAGCGATTCTGATGGGTTCGGCGAGCAGGCGCGCATCATGCTCCCTGGCTCCCCGACGGTCGCGCCGCATTCTGTGAGCAGTTCGCCGACCCGGGCGTACAACGGGTCGATCGCGGCGTCGTCAGGCATTGCTGAGCTCCTTGTAGTTGCGGCCTCCTAGCGCCATCGCGATGTCACGCCGCAGTGCTGCAACGCCGGTGTGCGAATGGCGCAGCCTTGTCGTGGCGCGGTGAACTTCACCGAGGTCGTCCAGGACCCGCATCGAGCGGACTTCCCGGGAGGCGGCAAGGGCCTTCTGGCCGAGGTCGACCCCCTCGTCGGGGTCGCCTTGGTGCAGGGATAGCGCGGCCAAGCGTGCGACGCAGAACAGCCTCGAGCGGGCGTAGCGGTCCGGGTAGCTGTCGATGGCCGCCGACAACCGCTGGACCGCATTCGCTGTCTCAAGTCCATGCACGGCGACTGCCCACAGCCCGTGGCCCGTGTCGCCGTTCAGCTGGGCTTCGCTGAAGAACTCGGAGTACAGCTCCCAGTCTGGATCGTCGCGGTCATCGACCTCGTAGAAGAACTGGACCGCGCGATCGACTGAGCGGGCTGCTTCACGGGCCTCGCCGATCTCGCTGAACGCGCGGGCCTCAACGATGCATAGGCTCGACCGCCGCAGCGACGACAATTGGTCCTCGCGGATCTTGGCTGTGCCGATCAACGTCAGCGCGTCGTCAGCCCTGTCCAGGTACACTGCTTGGCGGGCCATGTGCGTCAGTACGTCGGCCCGCAGCCACCAGGCGCCGGCCTGCTCCGCGTACCGGAGCCCGACCCTGAAGTACTGATCGGCCTCCCAGTGGCAGCCAGCGTCGAACTGCGACCATCCGATGACATTCGCCAGGCGTCCAACGGCGATCTGCATCGCCGTCTTCGTCCCGCGATCAGCTTTCGCCTCAAGAAGTCTCAGCGCATGCTGCAGTTGAGCGGCCATCGCTTCGCTAGCTACCGGATGGCCAGCGTGATCCGCGGCCCGGAACACATTTGCGATCTGGGTTACCTGGTGCACGTCTTCCGGCCCGATGCGGTGCGGGATCACCGGCCGAGAATGCGTGCCCCCGCTGCTGCTCCGCGGGCCACCGAGCAGCGCTGGCGGCAGCCCGACCACCGCAGGCGCCGAGGTCAGGCTGCGCAGAAACTCGATCCGGCGCAGGTTCTCATCATCCTGATCGCTCTCGACCACCGGCCGCGGCCCGGGCCGTTTCGGCCGGAAACCGGCCTCGGCATCCGCCACGCCGAACACTGCACAGATCGCCGCACGGTACGGCCGGTGCGGCCATGTCACCTCGCCGCGGACCAGCCGCCGGATCTGCTCCTCGCCGTACTTGCCCGGGCGGCCAGTGATCCGCTCGTACTCAGCGTTGATCAGCTCCGCCGCTCGGGACTGCGTCCAACCCTGATCAGCGATCAATCGCTGAAGGCGGACGTTCGGCACTGCAACTTCGGAAGGCATCCGTGGTCCCCTCCCCAGAGGCTCGCTCACCGTCAACGCTAAACCACGATCCGTACATCCGGCCTGGCCATCGGCGCGAACTGAGGGGTATTTCGAGGGGTTGACCGTCCTGTCTGGTTCGTGTGCGAAACCACGAAGATCAGTTACGGAAAGTGGTGAAGCACACACGGAATCCGCCTTGAGGTGAGCCCTCCAGCTCACCAGACAACGGGGAGAACACCATGCATTACTGGGAGATCGTCGGCCGCGCCGCGTCGCTGACCGCCGGTACGTCGACCAGCACCCTCGTCCTCTACGCCCTGGTCCTGACCGCCGTCGCAGCGTACGCGCAGATCCTCCGCGACATCAACGACGAACTGGCTGGCCACTGATGAGCACAGTTGTAGACAGCATCGACGACCGCCGCCAGGTAAAGGTGTGGCTCGGCGAGCACGCGTTCATCGACCACATCGCGCCGAACGCTAGCAAGGGCGCGTGGTTCGAGAACGCGATGCGTCGCCAGTTCGCCAGCTGCCGCGTCACCAACGACCCGTACCGTGCCACCAACTCAGTGGGGGAACTCGCGAGCCCCTAGAGCGGGGCGGGATCGCGGGACTCCTCACCCGCGTCATCAAACCAGGCTCGGCGATCCCCCTTACTCGCTGAGCACGATCCCGCCGCTCTCCTACCGGAGTCCTCGACCCGGGTCAGCTCTTCCCCAGCCGCTGACGATTCCCATCCCCCGGGGGGTCGAGGACTCCTCCCCTGCCGGCGCGGCGGGCGTACGAGCCACCTGCCTCTGCATCCGTCGCGCCGCTCCAATCTCCCATCCGACCATCCAAGCCACACCGCCCGACAGGAAAGGAGAGCCATCGTGGACGCGCTGGAAACAACCGACTGGGATCACCTGGCACATCGGCTGACCCAGCTGTCTCGGCTGAATTTCGCGCGATTCCGCGAGGCCGCTCTCGGAGGCAAAGACGCCTGGTCGGCCGAACGCGAGCTCCTCACCGAGGTGGCCCGGACCTTCCCGGAGGTGCGGGCGATGTTCATCCTCAGCGAAGACTTCCGGACCGCGGCCGTACGACGCCTGGCGCTCGACAAACGCCTCAAGCAGTGGATCCACTGCGACCCCGGCTATCCAACAACCGCCGGCGCCGAGGACACCCATCGGATCGTGCTGCCCAGGAATTCGGGGCACAAGGTCCTGTACGTCACCGACCACTTGGTCATCGACCGCCACAGCCGCGCGCTGCGGAAGCCCGACGATGCTGCACAGGCTGACCAGGTACGAGTGATCTGTGCCGACATCTTCCGCCCCCACGAGATCCGCGAGCACCCCGACGTCGACGGATGGCTCGACTGGTCTCAGCCGATCGTCTTGATCTACGGAGACGCCTGGATCCACTATCCCGGTACGACGGATCAGGCCGCGGGCATCATGCAGCGCTGGGTCGACCAGCTTGTTAACGGATCCCACGTCATCTCGAACCACCTCCTGCGACCCGACGACGCGGTCGCGGCCGCACGCGCCAACTACCTCGAGCAGGTGATCGCGAGCACCCCGGTCGACACCCTCCGGTTTCGTACCGAGGACGAGATCAAGGCCCTATTCCCGAAGCAGAAGATCTTCGCCCACAAGCCTGACCGTGACCCAGCCTGCAATCTGCAAGCCGGCAGCCTGCTGCATTCGTGGGTCGTCAGTGGCGTAGGACGCGTCACTGGATCTGTGCCGCCCACTCCTCCAACCGGCTCTGTCGGCGTCACCGAGGCCTCGGAGATCACCGGCTACAGCAGGTACCAGGTGATCGGACTGGCCGAGAACGGCCTCCTGCCGTCGACGACCGGACCGGGCAGGCGCTGGCAGTTCCAGCCTGACGAGCTACGCGAGACTGTCGCCAGCTGGCAGAAGATGAAGGCCAGAGGGCTCACGCCTCCCACCTCGCTCCCCCGGCATGAGCTGACGCCGGCCGACGATCGCGCGTGACCGATGCCGAAAAGATCGCCGAAGTCGGCCGGATCCTCGACAGTGACTGGTCGGCCGAGCAGAAGCTCGCCGCCATCCAGCACGTTCTCGGCATCGCCATCACCACACGCCAGCGCTCGATACTGCAGGCCAGCTGGAACCCGGACGACGATCCAGAAGTCCGCGGCCGCATCCCCCCCCCGTCCCCGGCTCTGACCACCGTCGCCGGCGCGGCCGCAAGAGCCAGCGAGCATCCCCACGCCGGAGGCAGGGCCGTCCGAGTCCCTGATACTCGGCACCAGGCCGCGGGCCACCTCACCACCGCGGCACGGCCCTGCTTCCCTAACCCGTCTCGTTCCAGCGACGACCCACACTCCGGCCAGTTGGACACTGGGGACATCTCGGCTGAGCAGCGACGCGAGGTCCTGGCCGCCGCCACCCTGGCCGCGTCGTACCTCCCAGCGCGGCGCGGCAAAGGCAACACGGTCGACGTCGACACGGCCTGCAAGATCCTGACCGACGCGCTCCCCGCCGCCGCAGGCCTGACCAGCGCCCGCGGTCTGGCGTCCATCAACTCCGTACGTCGCCGGCTGGCTCCCTACCGCGACCTCCCAGCCGTTCAACAGGTCGAAGAGGACTTCAGGGAGTTCGCTGCCGCCACCGCCTAGAGTTGCTGGCCGTGCCCACTCCCCTGGACGACGCCCTCGCCATCGCGTGCCGGCATAACAACCTCGACCCCGTCGGCGCCCGGCTGATCCATCACTACAGCAACGCTGTCTACCTTCTGCCCGCCGTACCCGCGATCGCTCGAATCGCCACCGGTGCCGATCCGGGCAGGTTGCGCGCCACCCAGACCGTCACCAGCTGGCTGGGCCAGCAAGGCTTTGGCGCGACCACACCGCTATCCGGCACCGAACTCGTCGAAGTGGACGAGACGACCGCGGCGACGTTCTGGACCTACTACCCTCAACCAGAGCCAGGTACCGGCAAACCTCTGACCTCTCGGGACCTCGGCGCGCTCATCAGAGCCCTGCACGACACCGGTGAACCGCCCGCCGACCTGGTCCATTGGACGCCGCTGGAGTCCCTCGAGCGAGCGCTGAACTCGGCCGCGGCCGACACAGCGCTCCGCCCTCAGGACCGCGATTGGCTGCGGCACAGAGTCGCCGAGGTCCGGGCCGAACTCGCCGAACTCCCGTGGCCACTCGGACACGGACTCATCCACGGCGACGCGTGGGCCGGCAACCTGCTGTGGGACACCACCGGTGCGCAGCGCCCGATCCTGTGCGATTGGGACAGCGTCGGCCACGGTCCTCGCGAAGTCGACCTGATCCCGACCTGGCACGCAGCCGTCCGCTACGGCCGCGACGAGACCTGGATCGAGGCCTTCGTCACCGAGTACGGCTACGACCTGCGCGACTGGGCAGGGTTCGACGTGTTGCTCACCATGCGAGACCTTGCCCAGCTACCTGGGCCGCTTCGCAGATCAACGAACCCGCCCCACGCGGCCGCGCTCCGCCAGCGGCTCGGTGCGATCCGCGCCGGCGACCGTACGAGCACGTGGGTTGCCCTGTAGCCGCTCGTCGCGTGGCAGTCCCGACCAGGGTGATTATGCGGGCTGCTGCAGTTCCTGCAGTCTCTGCGTGATGAGGTTGGCCGACTCGTTGGTGCTGAGCGCGGTTTTCGCCAGGTTGGCCCAGGCATTTTCGTGTCCGGCGACCTCGTCAGCTCGGGTGCCGAAGAAGAACCCTAGGTAGCCATCCACGTAGACGATCGGCCGCTCGATCAGCGGACCACGTGGCGGGAAGCCGAGGAGGGTGAAGGGCCCGGTCGTGAAGCCGGCGTGCGCCTTGATGTCGAACGGCATGATCCGGATCTCCACGTTTGGCCGCTGAGCCATCGCCAGCAAGTGGGCCAGTTGCCCGGCGAACTCGGTACCACCTACACATCGGCGAACGGCGGCGGCCGAGGGCGCTGAACCGGTGGACCTGCGCTGGACTCTTGCCCAGGACCACCCCAGCTTGGGCGATCGAGATCCGCGGGTCTGCGACCATCCGCGGTTGTCCGAGGAGCGGATCAACTGGCGGATCGATGCGATCCCGGCGCGGCTCGGCTGCCATGTCCCCAAGCCTCGCACGTGGCGTGGATCCTTCGCCGCCCGCTCCGACATCTCAGCGGCTACCTCCCGCGCTGCCGGGTTGAGCACGAGAACGCCCGCACCTTCGCAGCCGAAGGTGCGGGCGTCTCCCACGTCCTGCCTGGCGCGAGTGACTCGTGGCCGAGCCTGTCCCCACTGGGCCTCCATCGAAGAGACGATCAGGCATCAGGGGAACCGAGACAGAGACGTGAGTCCATGCCAGCCAGATGTGGCTACGGGCTGGCGCGGACGCTGAGGTGTGCCGAGGAGATGCGGTCGGCACAGTCAGCTTGGGGAGCTGTTGAACTGCCCATCGTTGACCCCGGCGATGAAGGCCTCCCATTCCGATCTGGTGAACTGAAGGATCGGACTGGCGTCGCGCTGCTTGCTGTCTCGCACTGCCGCACCGCCATCGGGCAGCAAGATGACCTCGACGCAGTTGTTGTTGGGGTTACTGAAGGTCGACTTGCGCCACACCGCTGTGGTCGAGTTGGTCATCTCTCTCCTCTCGGTCACGCGCGCAGGCGCGAGGCAGTTCGTCATCACCGAGGCCCTACGCCGTCCCCCACCCCCTTAGCACGTGGTGGACGGCAGGCCCCGCGCCGAGATCCCGCCCGATCCCGGAGTTGGAGCGGCTGGCGCCCGCAGGCCTTGTTCACGACGGGTGCCAGCCGGGTCGAGGTGGAGTCCTCAGTCCCGGGGTTGCTGCACAGGGGACCTCGGGGGTCCCGGGACTGAGGAGCTCCGGACAGATGGCGGGGCCGGGACCCACCCGCGGTCGTGAGGTCGGCCGCGGGGAGGAGGATTTGAGGATGCCCGGCCCGCCCGATCAAGGTGGATCTCCGGCGATCAGGAGCCGGATTCCGGCGTCCTCCAGTGCCCGGCGGTGCTGCTCGGTGAGTGAATCCGCGGTGGTGATCGCGACGGCAGGCACGCCGTCTCGGCGCGCTGTCTCGATCAGGGACTCAATCGCCGCCGGCTGTGAATCGAGGGCCTCCATGTAGATGGCCGTCATCCGTGAGCCCGCGCGGTCAGCGAAGTCGATCAGCAGGTTGCGGGCGCGGTCTTGCTGGGCGGGCGTCATCAGGAAGGTCTCGAGGAAGTAGCCCAGCATCGCCGGGCGGTCGGCGTCGGTCACCTCATGGCTCCTCGCTGTCGATCCGGATCGCCCCGGGCACCGGCTCGATGGTCACCGGCAGCCCGAACCGTCTCGAAGACGCGGCGGCGTATCGCTCGGCCAGCTCGGGCTCGGCCTAGTAGTTAGAGATCGGGTATCTGCCGAACCAGACCCGGACACGACAGCGTTGCGCGACAGTGGCCTGGGGGGCGGTGATCGTCATCAGCCGCGGACTTCCCGCGCGATGTCGCGGAACATCACGGCGTACGCAACCGCCGCGAGGCCGATCAGGAGGTGCGGAACCGTCGTATGCGCTTGCGATAAGAGCCAGTAGCCAGTCATGAACCTGTCCCCGTTTCTCGGTCGAGTGGGGTGTCGGGCCAGGGGCAATCAGGTTGGAGCCCCGGCCCATGTGGGTGTAGGCGATTGGTTGCCTATGCCACCGAGTTTCGACCTGTTGTCGCGGGTTGCTCAGCCCATCGTGGGGGTCCAAGGTGGACCCCCACGATGCGGTGGCGGCGTTTACCGGTAGCGATGCCAGGTTTCGGCGTCGCCAGCGATGAGGCTGCGGAGCCGGTATGCCAGCTCGTCTGCGACTTCGGGTCGGCCCGACAGCCCGTCTATGACGCTGGTGACAATTTGAAGCTCGCGGATCGACCGCAGCGTCGGCCAGGTGGGCGCTGAGAGCAGGTCGAAGCCGTAGGCGGCGCTGAGTTCGTCGTACTGGTCACGTGGATCTCCGAACCGCTCCACGCCGTGGGCGGCAGGGACGAGGTCCCACTCGGGCGGTCCGATGCTGACCGAGTCCAGGTCGCCAAGCACCGTCCTTCCGTGAGCGTCGGTCAGAAGGTTGCCTGCGTGCGCGTCGCCGTGGATGACCGAGATCGGTAGCTGCCAGTCGGTGGAGGATGCGGCGGCCCGGACCGAGCGGGAGCGTTGCCGCAGCCAGTCGACGAGGTCATCCAGTTCGAGCCCTACCAGGCCTACGGCCCAGGTTCGCAGGTACCCCAAGTCGTCATCTTGAGCTGCTGCGGCGTTCTCGAGGCGGCACTGCGCGCGGCTAATGGGGTCCCAATGCGGGATCGGGAATCCGAGACCGTGAAGCGAGTGGAATGCCAGTAATGGCTCGGCGAGTTCGGCCGGGCTGTGGCGTCGACCGGGGACCTGCGGAAGGTAGGTCCAGGCGGAGGCCGTCCAGTTCGGAGTCTCGATCGGCTCCTGCAGTTCGGGAGCGAGCCGGGCTGTGGGCATGTCGAGTTCGGCTAGCCGGTGGGCGATCTTGGTGACGCGGCGGACGGTGGAACGTTTGGCTGCAGGTGCGATGCGCAGCACCAGGTTGGCGCTGGGAAGCTTGTAGACGGCGTTCATCGTGTAGCGGAGCAGTATGGCGCCGGCGGGGTCGATCCCTGCTGCGTTAGCGATGTCGTGCAGAGCTGTATCAAGACGGTCGCGTTCGCCGCTGCTGAGAGTTGTCACGTCGTAAAAGTTAGCGGCCAGCGAACGCACGCACGCGTTCAAGGACCTCGCTCACACCATCATGGGCGGCGTACGGGCGGGCCAGCGACGCCATCGCCTGAAGCCGATCGCCAGCGCGAACCGAGTCCGTCGCCAAGGCCATGTCGACGGCCAGGTGACCGGCTGTGGCCGCGCGGGCGGGTTGCGCGTCGAGGAAGTAGCCGGTCGCGACACTGATCGCGTCGAACGTGCGGCTACGCTCCTCCCCCGCACCCCTGGTCGCGTAGGAGCGTTCGGCGTGCTCGATCGCCCGTGGCGCGAAATGAGCCCGATGGTCAGCGTGGGAGGCTAGGCAGCCGTAGATCACGCCGGAGATCCCGTCCAGGTCGGCCGGCGCGAGGAAGAATCGCGCCCAGGCCGGGACGCTGCCTTCGTCGACTCTGCCGAGTTCGTCTTGAGCGCGGGCCAGGGAGTCAGACACCCTGTCCGCGGCGCCCAGCATGGCGTACGCCCAGGCGGAGTTGGCGTGCAGGACTGCGACTGCGGCGAGGTTGCCGCTGTCTTGGGCGACGATCTGCCCGAGTTGCCACAACCGCAGTGCTTCCTGCGCCCGGCCCTGGTGAATCGAGACCCGGCCAAGGCGGTAGAAGCCGCCGGCGATGAGGGCAAGTTCGTTGACCTCGCGGGCGAGGACAAGGCCGGCGGTCAAGTAGTGGCGGGCTGCTGCGTGATCGCCCAGGTCGTGACTGGCCCACCCGGCGACCTGGTACATGTCGGACAGCGCGGCCTTGAAGTCCGTCTCGGTCTGCTCCGTCGCGAACCGGCTGGCCAGCATGCCACTGGCCCACGTGAGGTAGCTGACCGCGGAATCGCGGCAGGATCCGCCACCCCGTCTCGCGTCGATCTGACGGTGCTCGTCGCGAACCGCGCGGACCAGTTCGACGTGGGCTTCGGTCACCACCGCAGGAACACTGACTGCATTGGGATGCGTGGCGCCAACGTACCCGTTCAACGCGGACGGGACGGGGCCGACCGCCAAGGCCGCCAAGGACCCGACAAACCCCGGCACGGCTCCGGGGTCCAGCAATCTGCCACTGCTGCTGGTTCCGTTGCTCGGCACGTGAGACCCCAATCCCAGTAAGCCGCGGTCAATGCCGAACCCATCCGCGATGCGCACCAGTACGTCGTACGACGTCACCAACTGCTTTCCCTGGGAGATGCTGCGGACCCGGGTCTCTGCGAGACCGGACGCGGCCGAAAGCGCGCTCCTGCTATAGCCGTGATCCCTCAGAAACAAGAACAGTGTCTGGATGTCTCGTTCTGCAAGGCATTCACGCAGTGGCCGCCCCTCATACACGCCCGAGGTCCACCATTGCGGATCTGGCCGTACCGCATGCCGCGCAACGTGCTCGGTCTCCGGGGCCATCACAGGCCCCGGATCCCACGGGTCAGGCCGGCTGTCATCATCGCCTGACCGGTGGCGACGAACCGCCACAGCTCGAGGTGCCCGGTGATGCGCTCCTCGTTAGGTCTGCGGAGGCGACGGTACCGGCCCAGCGATTTCGGCGTACCTGGGGATTCAATCGGCATGCTCATACCTGGAGAAGGCTCGATTCGCAGGCGGTCTGTGACAGATTTGGTCATGAAATCCCAGCGCTGACCTGCCGACGATCGGCTACGACCGCTGGGCACCCGGCGCACGACGTCTTGCCCTTACATGCCCAGGACCTGGCAGAGGAGTAGTAGCCGGAGGCAATGAATTCGGCGAGGACCAGCTGGTCGAGTGTCGCGGTCACGAAGTCCGCAGTCCGCTTGGCGGCGATCATAGGTTTGATCAGCCGCTGCGGCGGCACCATCCACGCCAGTCGAAGTCAGGGCACCAGACTCTTGCTCGCCGTACCGTGTAAACGACCTGCGGGTCGAGCCGCTGCAGCGCACCCACCGCCTGAGGGTCGTAACGGAACTCGCTGTCGTAGTCGTCCTCGATCAGCACTGCTCCGGACTCCCGCGCCCACTCGACAGCGGCCGTACGGCGATGTGGCATGAGTGGCACCGCGCGGCCGGCCCTGGTCAGCTCGCCCCTACCGCGACCAAACCTTGGTTCGACGAATTCGGGCCCGCGGCGAGGCCCGCCAGCCGGCCTGGACCACCGACATGCTCGGTAACTACTTCGCCTCTGCCGAGCAGCACTGAGCTCTGCCGGCTGATCTCACCTAACTGGTCAGGGTAGGTCTCGTAGCTCCTTCAGCTGCTGCTTGATGAAGTCAGCCGACTGCCGCTCGCTGAGCGCGGTCTCCCAGAGGTTCTTCCACGCCGTCCGATACAGGTCGACCTCAGCGGGCTTGTCCGCCCACCAAAACCCGAGGTAGCCGTCCACATAGACACCGGACGGCTCGATCAACGGTCCGCGCGACGGGAAGTCGAGCAACGAGAACTGACCGGTCGCCAGACCGGCGTGCTCACGGTCGAGCGGCATGACCCGGATCTCGATGCCGGGCCGCTCCGCCATCTCCAGCAGGTGGCTGAGCTGCCCGGCCATCGTCTGGGCGCCGCCGATGGCCCGGCGGAGAGCTGCCTCGCTCAGCACGACGGCGACCTCGGGTGCGCCCGACTCACGCTCGAGGATCAGCTGACGGTTCAGGCGGATCTCCAACCGGCGCTCAAGAAGGTGCGGATCCAGCTCCTTACCGGTCAACCGCTCAGCCCGCATGAGGTCGTAGGCATAGTCCCGCGTCTGCAGCAGGCCCGGGACGTAGTCGGTCTCATACCAGGCCAGCGAGGACGCGGCGGCCTCCAGGCCCACGAACAGGACAAAGTTCTCGCTGACCACGTCGGCGTACGAGCTGAGCCAGTTCTTCGCCCTCGATTGCCTGGTGTCTTTGGCCAGATCCATCAAGGCGCGGATCTGGTCGCCGTCGGTCACGCCGTACACCTGGCACGCCAGCTCGATGTCCGAGGCGCGTACCGGAGCTTCGCCGTTCTCCACCCGTGAGACCTGCGATTGGCCCATCTCGAGTCGGCGGCTCGCCTCCCGCAAGGACAGACCTGCACGTTCACGAAACGTGCGTAAGTGTCGGCCCAGCAGGTAGCGCGGAGCCGCCGAGCCGGTGGCTGTTCCCGTCGTCATCTGACCTCGTTTTCTGAGCGACCAAACATAGCAACGGTCCCCGTAGGCCCATACGAAGCCACCCTTGGCTCTACCGTAAGGCCAAAACACTGTGAATGGAACGTTCCGGAGTGGAACGTTGCATTCCGGAACGTTCCAGTGTTCACTGTGTCTCGATGCACTGAATATGGAGCGCTGACGCCGATGATGACACTGACAGGCCCCCTACGGATGCCCGACTACGTGATCGGGGCGCAGGTCAGCCGGCGCCCGGTCACGCTGAGGTTGCGCTGGAACGCACTACGCCGCGCCGCACGGCGTCGGCTCCGCCGGCGCTGGGACCGACTCAACGCCCTGTTCCGCCGTTGGCGCGATGAGGATCTGTAGTCACCGACGTGCCTCGGTCCCGGGATCTGGCGGTGGAGCCAACCCGGGTTCCTGCTCACGCCCGGCGTTCGGCACTGACGGGCCAAACACCCGTGCTCCGCTGCCTCCAACCGGAGCCCCGGCACGACCCGCTCTCCCCCGTGGGTGGATCGAGTCCAGATCCTCCCCCTCCGGGCGCCGGGACTCCAGTGCCGGTGAGCGGCTGCGGTCCTCCCCCAACCAGACAGCCGCTCACCGGCAACCCCACCGATCAATTGCGCACAACTACCGGACTGAAGGGCCACGCGCGTGATGACTAGCGACAACACCTCGACAGCAAGGCCCGGTTGGTCGCTTCCGGCCGTTGTCGTGGACAACTTGTCGCGCCCGAACATCGCCCGGGTATGGAACGCGGCCCTCGGCGGCAAGGACAATTTCGCCCTCGACCGCGCCCTGCTCGCTGACATCACCGAGGTTGCTCCGCAGTTCCGCGATCTGGCCAAGGCGAACGAGGAGTTCAAGCTCCGGGCCTGCAAACGTCTCACTCGCGAGCTCGGCATAACGCAATACCTTGAGCTCAGCTGTGGCTTGCCTGCTGAAGGCGTCTACCTCCACGAGGTCGTCACCGCGCTCAACCCCATGGCCAGGGTGCTGTACGTGGACGGCGACCCAATCGTCGTCTCCCACGCCCGTGGCCAGATCGCCGGTGACAGGCGGGCTCTCGCCCTTGAAGCCGACGCCGTCGATCCCGACCGGCTGCTTCAGCGCGACGAGGTCAGGTTTCTCGATTGGACCAAGCCGATCGCCATCATCTGCACCGCGACGCTGCACTACCACTCCGGCGAGCTAGCCGCCGCAGTCATGCAGACTTACATTGATGCTGCGCCACCCGGCTCCTGCACCGTGCTTTCCCACTTCCTCGACCCCGAGGACGCCAGCACTGGCGCGGTACGCCGGATCGAGAAGCAACTCCACGCGAGCCCAGTGGGAACCGGCGCCTTCCGCACCCTCGCCGAGATCCGAGCCCTCTTCCCCGACCAGGACCTCCTCGATCCCGGGGTCGTGCGCTGCTACCAATGGCCAGACCTCGACACCGAAGCCGCCAGCTGGATCCAGGGCTGTGTCGCCGGCGGCGTCGGCCAGAAACGGACCACCGCCTGATGAACACCAATGACACCGCCTCGGCTCCCCCGGAACGGCCGTTTGTCCCAGCTCGACCCGCTCATACCCAGCCGTGTGCCCAATGCTCCACGCCCGAGCCGGGTATTACACGATCGCCCAGGTCGCAGTGCTCAGCGATGAGGACCTCCTCGACGTACCCCGGTCTCGGGAAGCGGTCCCTTTCAGCCATCCGGACCGCTCTTCGCGGCGGCTCCCGCCCGAGCACCACACACTCCTTTCTGCACCAGCAAGCACCGCACGGTATCGACAGTTGACTGCCGGTCAGGTCACACACGCGGGGGGCGCGTTGCGGCGGATTGATAGTTCGGTTGGGACGGCGACCGTTCGCTCGCGCGGCGGCGATGAGGGGCATCGAGGCTGCGTCGGCCGACCTCGTCGGCTGACTTCGGTGCAGCAGTCGGCGCCGGTTCGGCCTAGATCGTTGGAGTTGACGCCCAGACGACGAGCGCGCCGGGTCTCAGAGTCCATTGACGCTGACGCGGCCACAAGGCGTGGTGTTTCTATCGGGTCCTGGGGTCGAGGGCCGAAGCCAGGAGACAGCACGAGGCCCTGCCGCAGGGTGGTCATCTGCGGCAGGGCCCCGGCACTGGGTTACTTCGGGATGGTGACGGTGAATGTCATTGGCTTGAACGCGAACGTGCCGCTTTTCGGGAACAGTTCGCCGGTATCGGCGGCACTGAAGGACCCGGTGGGGGCGTAGTTCACTCGCACCGACCGCGTGGATTCTGGGATCTCGAGGCTGACGGTGCGCTCGGTGAGGTAGGAGTCCTGCAGGCAGGGCAGATCCTTTTCGTTGTAGGGGATCTTGACGCCCTTGTCGTCGGTGAAGGTGATGCTCTTTGAGATGTTGATGACGGGCCGGTGGTAGCGCCAGTCGTTCGGGCCGGCCTTGTCGTAGTCGACGTTGGTGCAGGTCAGTTGGAGCCAGATCTTGCCGGGTTTCGCCCAGCCGGCCGTCGGGTTGAAGGGCACGATGTCGGCCTTGGAGAAGGTGACACCGTGCCGTACAGCGAAGCTGCCCACGGTCACCTGGGTGGTCGGGAACTGCTTGTTGAGCGCCACAGTGGTGCTGGAGCGGTAATACCCGGCCGCGGTCGTCGACGTCCGCTCACCGGTCCGCAGTGACAGCGTCTGGTCTATCCCGGCGACTCCGACCACGAGCTCGGCGTCCTGCCCGTTCGGCACGCCGGCGATGATGGTGATCGGTTCGGACGTGATCGCGGTGCCCCCGAACGTCTTGTCGGTCAGATCGAGAGCTTTGCGCCCCTTCTGTGTCTGGATCGAGAACACCGGAGGGGTGTCGAGGCTCGATGAGGATTCGCCGCGCTTGGCCTCGACGGTCAAGACGATCGCCCGCAGCTCTTCGCCGTCGGCCGGGCCCATGATGCCGTCGGCCTCGCCCGAGATCGTGTCCACGCGACCCACGTCGGTCACGGTCACCTGGAGGTTCGGGGCGATGATCTTGCCGGCCTTCGGCACGGTCCGGTCCTTGAGCTCGATCGAGTTCTCGCTGCCGAGCCGCTTCACATACCCTGCGGGGAGCGGGGGCGCCTTCGGAGCGGCTAGCTGGTCGGCGTTCTTCGGCAGGTCGGCGCCGTCGGCGCGGTAGGCCTGCCGGTTCGCCGGGAATGCGGTGCCCATTTCCTTCAGGCCGATGTTGTCGACCGTTACGGACTTGTCGGAGACGGTGGCGTCGAAGCTGTAGGCGTCCCAGACGCCGGCGTCGGGCCTCTCCAGGTGGCGCACAGGCCCGCAGAACGCGGTCCGGTCGAACTCGTCGGTGTCCTTGTCGCGGGCCAGCCAGCAGCCGGCCTTGTCACCGGTCGACGACGTGCCCTGTCCGAGATCGTTGCGCCACTGATCCTCGATCTGCTTGAGGAACGGCGCCTTCGAATCGACCTCGTGCCCGTCGAGCTGCAGCGACGGAGAGCACGCGGCCAACGTGACCACGGCAGCACTCAGGAGCACCGCGGTCCCTACGCGGGCGGCGTAGCAACGCGCGATCTGCGCCTTCGACTGACCGCTCCGCTGACTGGCCTTCGACATTGATCTGCTTCCCTTCTCGGATCTCCTCCGCCCGCTATTCGGGGCGTCTAATCGGAGAAGGCCGCTCCAGGAGCCGATCTGTGACGAACTGTGGGAAGAAAACTTTGGCGGCCGGCCGCCGCCCGACGATCAGGACCAGCTTCGAGGGCCCAGGAAGTCGAGGGCGCGGTCGAGCGCGTCTATCAGCAGATGTTCGCCGGCGAGGCTCCGAGGGTCAGGCCGGCGGCGCACCTGTTCCTAGATCTAGGGAGCCCGCCAGGGGACGAACCCGGCCAGATCTGTGAGTCCGTCGTAGGGATCGCCGGCGAGCTGACCTGGTTGCGGCGCCTCAACTTTCCAGTCTCCGTCTTGCCAGTTCAGCCTCCACCACGAGGACGCATATCCGGCTCCGGCCCGGGCGGCGATGATAATAACGGCTCGGTCTGGTGAGGCGGTGACATAGCTGTACCCGACAAGCTCAAGCTCGCTGTGGTCATTGGTTGTTGGATCGTCGGCGTCGCGCAAGTAATCGAAGTAGAGGTCTCGGTTTTGGCCAGGCGACATGATGCGCCTGAGGACCGAGAAGGTCTTCTCGCCGCTCTCATCGTCGGCTGGAGACATCGCGACGATGTAGTTGTAAGCGGCGAACAGTGCACCGATCGGTGAGCGGGCATAGCAGCGGCGCAGCCCGTCCGCGTCCTTGACATGGGGACCGTAGCTCGCGGCACCTGGCACACGGACGCCGTTGACCATGTCCCAGCTGGCATCAGGCCCGGACACGGTCGGCATCGACTGGTCGACAGAAACTGAGGATGGGCAGGCACCGCCGACGGCAGTTGTCGGTTGGGTCGCTGGCTGCTGTTTCGTGGCTGGCGTGAAGTGCGTGGTCGACGCCGTATGGCCGACAGGATCAGGCTCCGCGCCGGTACCCGCGTCAGCAGCGCAGCCGGCGACAGCGATCGGTACGACCACGACAGTGGCCAGCTTCAACAGCATTCCGAGTCTGGCTGAAGCACGGGACTGGGTAAACCACCACGTCGAGAGCACGGTCAAAATCATCGACCAAACTCGCGGCCGATGGTGACAGACACACCGCCCACTGGCAGCGATGCTGAGCAACGAACCGCCATGGTCAAGATGCCAACGTGCTTCTCCCCAGGTCGATCAGTTGCGTTACGTCGTGGTCGAGGGTGAAGGTCTGTCGGTTCAGTGTCGCGATCCGTCGGATCTTAGATGATTCCACGCCTGCGATGTCAGATTTCGCCGGCTCTTCTGCGACCTCATCTGAGATAAGTGCCGACCATCGCCAACTGTTCGGCTCGGCCGCCGGGCTCGGTGCGTGCCCCAATTCTTACTGGAGGAGCAGTGCCACCATCGGGGCTGGGATCGCCCAGATGTCGCCGTCGAGGTCGACGATGTTCTTGGTGCCAAGGAGCACGGCGCCGTACCTGCCACGCATCACTAGGGCTTCGCTGCGCCAGTTGTGGGTTACCCACTTCGCTTCGAGGGGAACGGTTCGGGTCTCGGTGCCACCACGGTGCACCGGGAGGGGCACGAAGTCGACCTCGTTGCCACTGCCACTTCTGGCGTACATGACAGCCCGTTGCTCGACGAACCGGTCGGGATGCAGCTCGTTGATAGCCCGAGCGAGTTCGAGCGCAAGATGACTATCGGTCAGGTTGATCATGCCTGGCCGCGAGTAGGTGTGACTTCGGCACCGTTCTGCGCACCGCCCGCGTGGCCGCCGGACTGACCCCTGAAAGACGCAGCGCGCCTGGCAGGCGTCTCCGCCTCGACGCTCAGCCGGATGGAGACCAAACCTGGCCGGGTGTGGGACGTGCGCGATCTGCGCCGCCTCGCGGAGGTGTTCGGGATCCCTGAGCACCTGTTCGGACTGTCGAGCCCGATCTCCGGCGTGAGCACCGCTAGCCTGAGTGCTGGTGTCGATGAGGATGGTGATCCATTGCGCCGACGCGAGCTGCTCGCGACGACCGCCGCGGTCGTGACCGGGGCGGCAGTACTGCCTCTGGGGCAGACGGCCGCCGCGCGCGGCATGGCTGACACCATCGAGGACGTGCTGTTCGGGCGAATCAAGGCCGTGCCCATTCCTGATCACCAACTGGCGGCGCAGATCGCTGCGGCGCGGGCCGACTTCCGCGCCACTCGCTACAGCCAACTGGCCCGCCGCCTGCCCAGGCTGCTCGCACAAGCAGTCGCCGGCCGCGATGCCGCCTCGACCAGCGATATGGGACAGTCGTCCACTCGGTCGGCGCAGGCCTACAGCCTGGCTACCGAACTGCTGGTCAAACTGCATGACGACGGGATGGCCTGGGCCACCGCGGACCGCGCAATTCAAGCCGCCCGGGCCGGCGACGACCCACTGACGTTGGCCGAGGCCCGACGCTTGGCGGCCACCGTAATGCGGCGAACCCACCACCGCGACGGCGCACAGCGGCTCATGCTCGACGCGGCAAGCCAACTACAGTCCGATACCGGCCTGACCGACACGGCACCGCCGCCACGTACGGCCAGTTACTTGCCGCCGCCTCCTATACAGCCGCGCTGCGCGACGACCGCGACAGCGCCTGGACGCTGCTCGGTGAGGCCGAGGCTGCCGCACGCCGGACGCGCCTCACCAAGAACGACCGCTTCAACATGCTTGAACTCGGCGTCTACAAAATCAGCGTCTCGCGGGTTCTCGGCGACTTCGGCACAGCCGTCGACTACGCCCGCCTGGTCGACCCCGCCGGCATCACCGCCCCAGAGCGCCGTGCCCGCTACTGGGAAGACACCGCCCTCGCCCTCCACGGCCGCGGCAACAGGCAAGCCGCATTCCAGGCCCTCGTCACCGCCGAACGAGACACCCCACAAGAAGTCCGGTTCCGTCCCTGGGCACAGCAACTAACCCGGGACCTGCTCTCCGGCGACCGCAGCAACAGCTTGCCCGGCGTACGGGACTTCGCCAACCGCATCGGCACGCTCTGAACATCGAGGCCACCTCGCTCGCATCTGGTGGTTTCGTGCTGCCGATCCTGACTCAGGCTCGCAACTGCTTTGCATCGAGCCGACCCCGATACCACATCCCGGCCAACATCGCTGCTGCCGCACCGAGGATCGCCGACCCCACCCCACCGGCCAACCGGACACCACCCGCTCCGACCCACGACGCGACCAGCGCCGCCGCGGCGAGACAGCACACACCGCGGCCGCTACCAGGAATCTGCGGCCAGGACCCGCCAGCGTCTGAATCCGCGAGCCCGGAGATCGCTGCACCAGCAAGCAATTCTCGTCCGAGTCGTCGGCATTTACCTGAAAACCAGCCTGCTCCAGCGCAGTCCGATACCGCGCAAGTACTGAAGCGTCGAACTCGCCACAGTACGCAACCGCGAACGGCTCCGCACCGTCCTCACTCGCGGACGCACCCTCAACAGCAAAGCCGTCAAGGTACCGCTCGCCGACATCGCGAAACCCAGCCCGGCGCAGCACTTGCCGGATCGCCTCCGCGTCACGATCCCGAGACGACCACAACGGCCGACCATCCATGCCGTACCCGAACTGCGGTTCTCCCATGACCGCCAACCGTACCCTCGCAGGATCCAGCGGATGCGGATGTCGACAGCGGTCGTGTCGGTGCACGTGTGACGTCGTCACCAACGACGGCCCAGCGGGATCCCGCCACCCTTCACCGATAGTGCAGAGAAGTTCGTCGACCGGCCACGGGCAGGCCAGGACGCGGCCAGTGAGCTGGCCGATCTGGTCGTTCACCAGGGGCTCGGAGACCCGCAGTCTGCTGGAGATGCGGTAGGTGTCCGGGCCTTCCCCGTCGAGCCATGCTTGGTGGCGCCGGACGGCGATCGCGCGGGCCTCGCCGTGGGTGGCGGCGTCGCCGGACGCGAGGATGCTTTCGATCGTGAAGGGGTTGCCCCAGCGGCTGGTGCGGCTGACAAGCACCGCGCCGGACGGTAGCCGCCGGCCGGCAGTGCGGCGGGCCTGGATCCCTGCCGTGGTCTGCACACGAGTCACCTTTCACTCGAGACGGTGGCAAGGCCCCGGTTCACACGCCGACCGCAGCGGCCAGGACGGTCAGCACCAGGCCGGCGGCGCCGGACGCCATGGCCCAGCGCAGGACGACGTACTTGGTGTGGACAATCTTGGCCAGGTCGACGGCCTCCGCGCTGGCTGCGACCAGCTCGTCGACCTCATGGAGCTTGGTCGACAGGTCCGTTGCTGTCAGGTGGCGGACCGAGCCGAAGTTCATGGACACCGCGGGGCGCGGTGCCGGCGTGCCGGGCCGCGGCATCCGTGGCAGGACAACCCAGATCGCTGCGAGTACGCCGGCCAGCAGGACCACCGTTGCCGACCAGCGCAGCACTGCATCGCTCGCGGCCGCTCCGCTGCCGCTGATCCACGCGAGCAGCGCCGCCTCGATGGTCACGACGAATCCTGCCTTGGCATCGGCCTTCGTGATCTCTGTGCTGCTCGATCCCGCGAGCCGCCACGCACGCGAGGTAGCCACCGCGTGCTGCTGAGCCCACTGGGCTCGCTCCTGATAGGTCGCCACTGCGGCGGAGCGAGCGGCCGCACAGGCCCGGTCGTCGCAAGCCTTCTTCTCCACGCGGTCGTCGAAGCTGCGGACCGCCTCGAAAGCCTCAGCATGGGTGCTGAAGTGCTGCACTTTCCAGGGGGTGTCGTACGGGTAGGTCTGCCAGTATTCGCCGTCGTTGAGGAGGGTAGCGATCGCGGCCGCGGTGAACGCATCCGGTTCGGTCGGCAGAAGGTCCGGCTGGGGTGAGATGGTCAATGCGGTCCTCTCAGTCGGTAGTGGACTCATGCCCGTTCACAGGCAGAGCGGCGTGGTTCATGTCAGGCGCCGGAGTGCGAGGTTGTAGAGACGGTCGTACTCGGCTTTGCCGATCCGGGTGACCAGGTCGTGAAGCGGCCCGCAGACGGCCAGGGCATGTCTGCCGGCAGCGATCGAATCCAGTGCGACCAGCTCGGGTGCGTCGACGTAGACGCAAGGGCCGTTCTGGATCGCAAAGGGAACGCCTCGGCGGTAGCAGAGCCAGGCGTAGGCGATCGCTGCGCTCCGGTCCAGGTCGGTCATCTCGTCCCAGCTGGGCAGGGCGGTCATGGTGCGGGTCTGGGGCGTTGTGAGCGCATGCGGAAGCTCCTCAGGGCGGGTGGTCGATCTCGGACCGGCGACATTCGCGAACAGCACGACCGGTCCAGCCGGCATGGGGTGCCGGTGCGCGTCGGGTGGGCAGCCGGGTGGTGGTCGCGGTTGCGGTCGCGCCCATCACCCGGCTGCGCTCGGTCAGGGCGCGGTCAGTTCCTTGCGCCGGAAGCACAGCGAGCAGGTGGGGTCGGGGTTGCACCGGGTGGAGTTGCAGCGAAGGCAAAGTGGTGCTTCGAGCGCCAGGGCCAGCCACTCGGCCTCCCACCGTGCCCGCACGTGATCCGCGAGGCCGTTCTCCGCGTTGGTCAGCGCCTGAGCATGGGCGAGGAGATCGACGCGGCCCGGATGGTCTGCCAGTGTCTGCCAGTCCCACAGGGCCGGGAGGGTGTCGGGGTCATGCTCGACGGCGAGGATGACGTACGTCGTGAGGCTCACCGTCAGCTCCTCTCGATGGTGCGGACGGTGAACGACAGGCCGACCCACCGTCCCGTCACGGTCTCACCGATGTGCACGACCTCGCCCGGCTTCGGCATCGGGATCGTGCCCTCGGGGGCGTGGACCGGGCTCAGGAGTCCGAGTTCGCGGCCTGTCACGGGATCGCGATAGACGCGGGTGTCGCTCGCGTCCTGACCGACTTCGGATACGGCAGTGGTGCTCTGAACTGCAATAGACATAGGGGAAACTCCCTCGTGGTGGGGTGGCTAGCCCCGGTGGTTGGTACTCCCTAAAGCTATCGCTGAGCACCGACGAAAACCCTGCTTCGCAGGTCGCCTGTTCACCTCCGAAGCACCCCGCATGGGGTCTTCGGAGGTGAACATTTGTCCCGTGTGGGTCGGGGCGGATGGGGTCGCGGGCAACAGATGGGCATATCGCCTGCCGTAGGTGGTTTCGTGCCGGCGTGGCGACCTAGTCGTTGCGGTCATGGCGTATCGGCCTTCGCGCCGACGATCACCCAGGCGACGACCGCTGTCATCTGGATCGGCAGGACGATCTGGAGCCAGCGCGGCAGATCGCCGTACTCCTGTGGTGCCCCGAGCAGGATCCAGATCGCGGTCAGGCCGGCGGTGATCATTGCTTGGATGATCGCGACGGTTCGCCAGGCCTGCTCGGTCAGGGTGAATCGTCCAGCACAGCGCTGACGAAACCGTCGCAGCCTGCTGGTGGGTGCTGGCGGGGTGGCAGTGTCTGGGGTCGATGTCTCCATACCTGGAGAAGGCCGGATTCCGAGGCGATCTGTGACAACAGATTTTCCGACCGCCTGCGGGCATCGTTTGGGGCCATGCGGCCGAGGCCGGCCAGCGTGAACCCCAAAGTGACCATGTCTGCCTCCTGAAGTTGCTCCAGGGTCTTGATCTCCACCTGCACAGCTTCGCGACCCTTGCCCGCCTGTGCCATCCCGGATCTGCAGACCCGCTGCGGGCGCTAGGCGGCGTGTGTGGAGAAAGTTCGCGATCAGGTGTCACAGACCGGCGAGTTTTCCGGCCTTCTCCATTCAGAAGGACTCTGGAGGAGGGACGAGCACGATGGTGGATGTTCTGACAGCGGGCTGGATGGGCGCCCGAGGGCCCCTTCCCCCCGATCTATCCGAGACCGGGCCGTGTGCCCGCTGCGGGGAGCCAGGACGATTGACCCGCAAGACGGCGGTGGTCTCGAAGAACTTCACCGCGTTCGACCGCTGGTCGCAGGCGACCGGCCGCGGTCTGTGTCCGGCCTGCACCTGGGGCTACCGCACTGAGGGCTTGCGGCAACATCCACACCTGATCGCGCACGCGCCGGCGAAGCTGCGCTGCCTCACGGTCCTGGAACTCGGTCAGGTTCTGACCCGGCCGCTCGATCGGCAATCGGCGCTCATAGTGCCGCTGCGCCGCGGCCGCAAGCATCTCGTCCCCGACGCGTCGTGGGGCCAGGTGACGGTCGACGGGGCATCGCTGCCGTGGACGCGTGCCGACGTCGGGCGGCTGGAGGTCATGCGCGAGCTGCGGAGCCTCGGGTTCGGCTCGCGAAGCTTCGCCGAGCCCGCACCCCCGATCGCTGTGCTGCGCCGACTTCCCAGTAAGGCGTGGCCCGATGTGATTATCAAGTGGGCCGAGCTGCAGCCGTGGCGGGAGCGCGATCTGTGGCTGAAGCTGGGTCTTGCGGCCACTGACGACACCGTGGCAGCCGCGGCATGAAGACTGCTCAGAAGTCGCCGACCGACCAGTGGCTGGCCGCCGCCGATCTGCCTGCTCTCGATGGCCCCAGCGATATCGCCGATCGGCTGTTGCTGCTCGTCCACTACGGCATCGACTGGCAGCAGGGCTGGCTGTCGGGCGCCCGGTACCGCACGACGTACTGGGACCCGATCCTGCCCGACCGCGTCATCTGCGCGACGTTTTGCGCCGACTCGCTGCGGCGCTGGTACGCCGAGGTCGCCGCCGAGCTGGTCTCGGCGCCAAGAAACGCCGATGAACGCGCGGAGCTGGAGCGGCTCATCCGCACCACCGACCGCGACCACGACGTGCTGCAGCTGCTGCGGACCGACACCCCGGGCTTCATCCTGCGTACCCGCATCACCGCCGACGCGGTCCGCGCCGCCCGGTCAAAGGAGGCCTGAGATGGCAACGACCCTGATGTGGACGGGCAGCGTGTCGGCGGTGTCCTCGATCTCGCACGGAGGCGAGACCCGAGGAACGACGACCATGTTGCGCCGCGAGCAGATCATTCAGCCCGACGGGCAGCCGAAACTGGTGCCGATCATCTCCGGCAACGCGTTCCGAGGCCGGCTTCGTCGCCTCGGCGAGGAGCTCATCCGTGACGCGCTGGGCTACGCCGGCGAGATCTCCCTGCCCGCCTTCCATGCACTGCGCTCCGGTGGCGCGCTCGCCAGCACCGGCCGCGAGCCGCTGTCCGGGCAGCGCCTGGCCGACCTGCGCCGGCTCGTGCCGCAGATCGGCGTCTTCGGGTGCGCCGGCGGCGGCCGCATCATCGACGGCTGCCTCCAGGTCGGCAAGGTCGTCCCGATCCTGCAGGAAACCGCGCACATCGTCCCGGCCAATCTCCTTCCCGCCGACCGCGCGACGATTCCTGCCTTCAACTCGACCCAGATCGAGACCGCGGTCCGGCTCGACGACGCCGAGCGGCACGGAGCGATCGATGTCGTCGCCGAGACCATCCCGGTCGGGCGTTCCGGACTACCGGAGCTCGGCGATCTGTCCGCGCCGGGGCACAGCACGACGATCCTCATGCAGTACCGCAACGAGACCTTCCCTGCAGGCACCAGGTTCGCGACCTGGTTGCGCCTCGAGCGGGCGACACCGGTCGAGGTGTCGTTCTTCGCTGAGATCCTGCAGCGCTTCCAGGCCGACGGCAGGCTCGGCGGCCGAGCAGCCACCGGGCACGGCCAGGTCGCCATGGATCTGACCCGGGCGGTGATCTGCGGCGCCGACGAACAGACCGACTGGCGCGACCACATCAACCAGAGCCGGCACGACGCTCTGCTCGCCCTCAAGGACCTCACATGATCAGCGACGTCACCGCCCTCGGCACACCAGCTGTCCCGTTGCGGATCCGTGCCCACCTCGCGTCCTCGAGCGCGTCGGCCGCACCCTGGGGAATCGCGCTCGACGGGCTCCTGGCCAGCGAGCTCTGGCACGACCGCAAGGCCCTGCTCGTCACACAGAACCTGCCGATCCCCTACCCGTCCGACACCGAGACCCCCGAGGACCTCGCGCTCCCCCTGGCCCGCTGCCCGGGCGCCGGCGGCGACAGCTGGCACTGGGCCTCGACCTGCGCCTTCCCCGAGGGCGACAGTGAGGTGGACGTCCACTACTGGACCAGCCGCCTTGACCACCGGGCCGCGGAACAGACCGTCGCAGCTCTGCCCAAGACAGTGTCGGACCGGCAAGGCCGCTACCAAGCTCGCCGCATGCCGGTGATCACCTCGCCCGCACCGTGCCTGGTGTGGTGGGCCGTTGGCGATCCGGACCGCATCCGCGCCGTCCTGTCACCGATCGTGGCCATCGGCAAGAAGCGCAGCCAGGGTGAGGGCCACGTCCTGCGTTGGGAGATCGACGAACTCACCGGGGTCGATCCCTGGGCGGCTGCGCATCTGCACCCCAACGGCACCCTGGGGCGGCCCACCCCACCCACCTGCCTCGAGGGCCACACAATCGCCGGTGACGGCGGCCCCGGCACCGCGGGTCTTCGACCGCCCTACATGCATCCCGCCCGCCAGCACGACCTGCGGCTGCCTGCCCTCCTGGAGAACTGACGTGACCGCGACCATGCCTGGCCTCGATCCGCACCTGTTGCGGGCCCGCCTTCGCCCGCCTGCAGGCTCGGACACGTTGCCGGCGCGCATCCGCGACCACCTGGACCGCCACGACGGGTACGTCGCGTTCAGCGGCGGCAAGGACTCTCTTGTTGTGCTCCACCTGGCCTTGCAGGTCGAGCCAAACATCGCGGTCGTCTTCTTCGACAGTGGCCTGGAATTCCCCGAGACTCACCACTACCTCGAGCAGCTGCGCGACCAGTTCAATCTGCAGCTGCACGTCGTGCCGGCCAGACCGAGCCTGCTCGACATCCTCCAGGCCTCGGGCGGCTGGGACCACCGCGCACCCGACCAGGCGGTGCCGAACCTCCACCACAGCTTGATCCTTGCCCCCGCTGCCGAAGCACACGCCGAGCTCGGACCCGGTGAGCTATGGGGCGTCCGGGCCGAGGAGTCCCGCGGCCGGGCCGCGATGTATGCCACCGCGCTGCGTCGCGAGATCGGAGCGCAGGGCTTCCCGGCCGGCCCGCCGCACAATCAGCTGCGCGCCCGGTTCGGCGGCATCGTGCGCCGCAACGACGGCACGACCGCGTTCGGGCCAATCTGGAACTGGAAGACCCAAGACGTCTGGGCCTACATCGCGCGTCACCAGCTCCCCGTCAATCCCGTGTACGAGCGGCTGCGCGCGATCGGAGCTCCGGAGTCGGCGCTGCGGCTGTCGCATGCTCTCGACGGCAACCACCTCGAGCGGGGCCGGGTGACGTGGCTTCGCCGCGGGTGGCCGAACCTGTACGAGCAGCTGCGGACGGTCCTGCCGCGGATTGCGGAGTTCGTATGACGGCCGCGGCGCGTCACCCCCGGATGATGGGCACCGGCGATACCATCGGCCCGTATGCTGGCCGTGATCGAATCTCGATCCCCAGGGCCCGCCGCCAGTGGTTGGTTACAGGCGGCCTCGCGTGGCTCGATCCTTGGCCCCAGCAGGGGTGGCCCCTCTCCTGGACCAAGGATCACGGGGACGATCATGAGTAAGCGCTACCTGCCCCGGCCGGACGAAACTGTCCTGGATCCCGACCGTGGGCCGTCGACGTCGTCGCGCAAGCATGCCAAGCTCATCCCGGTCAAGGAACACAAGGACCGCTCCAAGACCCGTGCCGGCGCCCGCGAGCTCGACGAGGCCGTGGAAGCCGCTCCTGGCCTCACCCGGCAGCGCCGCGACCGTGAACGGGCGATGCCACGCGATCTGACCTCGGATCCGCCGCACCCGGTGATGGACCGCCGGCTGCCCGAACCGGACGCCATCCGGACACCGCTGAGCTCGCGTCAACGCAAGGCCAGGTCGGTGACCAAACGCGCCACCCAGGACCGCCTCGCGCAGACCGAGTACGCCGCGGTTGCACACGCCATCACCGACCAAGACCACTGGACCCGCGTCAACAACGCCTTGTCCGATGCGATGGGTGACGCGCAGGAGCTGGATGACGACACCCGAACCGAAGTGCAACGGCTCGACCGCGCCATCCAGAAGTACGAGCGCCAAGGCAATCGCGGCCATGTCGTCTACGCCAACGTGGAGATGCCTCAGGCAATCAACTACACCAGCGTCGCGACCTTCGTCAGCAGCCGCCTCAGCCCCGGGGAAGAAGTCGCCCTGGACCGCTACACCGGCTCAGCACACACTCTGCACGAGATCGAACCCGACAACGATCGCGCCGGCCGCGTCGTCGCATTCGAGATCCAGACCCGTCGCGGCATGTACCTCGGCCGGTCCGACGGCGTCGACGACACCACCCACCTCCTCCCCCGCGGCCTCCAGCTCCGGGTCGTCGGCTCACACCACGCCCGCTACAAGCGCCCCGACGGCACCATCGGCACCCGGTACGTCGTACAGCTCACCGACACCGACCCCACCAACTGACGAAAGGAGGTGACTCGCATGACCTACACCGACGCTCAAGGCCGCCCCGAGCTCATCGCCGGCGACTTCCTGAAGAAGAGCTCCGGATCAGCCACCACGACCAAGGATCGCAGCGACGACACGCAAAAGGACTCCCCGGCCAAGAACGAGCGCAAGCCCGAGGCCGACCGCTAGACTGGCAGCACTGAGAACATGCAGGTTGTCCCGGAGGTGCCCAACACACGTTGGCACCTCCGAGTCATTTCTGGCGACGCCCCGACTCCAGACCCTTCTCGAGGTGCTCGAGCGAGTTGTACCGCCATCCCGCCTCCTGCGACCAGCGCCGGGTGCAGCGACCGGATCACTCGTCGGCTGACTGATCGTCTGCCCCGGCCGTTCGCAGCAGTTCACTGCACAGGTCGTCGAAAGCGTCTGCGTATCCGGCGGGGAGTCGTGTCCCCTCCTCGCGCAGCGCCGCCACGACGTTGACTGGCGTGACGTCCTTGGAACGGCGCCAGGTGCCGATCCACGGTGCGTCGATCACGTCCTGGCGGAGGTGTTCCAGAAGGTCAGTGGCGGCGGGCTCTGGAAGCGACGCCAGGAGCGAGACGAACCAGGGCGCGTACGAGTCGGTGAGTCCGATAGCGCCGCCGGCGGTCAGGAGCATCCCCTCCAGGAGTCCGAGACGGTAGTCGATCGGGTAGTCGTCGCGACCGCCTTCGACCGCCGGCTCCACGCCGACCTCGGTCGCATTCCCGAATCCGCCGGCTGACTGCTGGCCGAACACGACGCCGATTCGGCGCTGCACTTCAACGGGCTGCTGGGCGAGCGCTGCCGCGTCGAACTTCTTCTTGAGCGCGGTCCTTGATGTGCCTGTCTGGACTGCGGCGATCAGATCGTTCGGGTAGTCGGCGAGCAGGTGTCCCAGTCGCCTCAACGCCCATCTGCACCACACGAGAGCCGACTCCAGGCACAGTGTGGCCATCTCTTCGACGACGTCGGGGATCCGCGCCCGGCCGTGGCCTGTACCGTAGGCGTTTCGGATCGGCGCAAGGCTGGTAGCCAGGGTCTGGGCCGCCTGGGCCATGGCGCGAAGGTCCTGGTCTTGGGACAGGTCGCTGCCTGGCTGGCGTTTGAGGCTTTTCTGCGCCTCTTTCACCAGCGGTTTGAAGTCGATGGAATCGGCAACGGTCGCTCCTGTCGCGGCGGCCGCGACCTTGGCCACGGTCTCGACCAGTTCCTTCGACTTGCCCACCACCTCGGGGAGGTCCTCGAACTGCCAGGCCCGCTGCAGACGGTCGCGCGCCAGTTCGATCGCGTCCCAGGCGGGGTCGTCGATGTGGTCCGGTCGAGACAGCTGGAAGAGATCCACGTCGCCGACCCTAACCTCACCCCCATCTGGCTGCCGCTGGGATTTGGGCAGATCTCGACCCGAGCCTCGGGCAAAGGGTAAGGCCCTGCCGCAGGGTGGTCATCTGCGGCAGGGCCCCGGCACTGGGGGCTACTGCGGGAGGGTGACGGTGAAGGTCAGCGGCTTGAAAGCGAAGGTGCCGTTCTTCGGGAACACCTCGCCGGTGCCGAGGAAGGACAGGGTGCCCTTGAAGCCCATGCCGTTCTTGTTGGCGCTGAACGACCCGGTCGGGGCGTAGTTCACCCGCACAGAGCGAGTCGATTCCGGGATCTCGAGGCTGACGGTGCGCTCAGTCAGGTAGGAGTCCTGCAGGCACGGCAGATCCTTGTCACTGTAGGGGACCTTGGCGCCCTTGTCGTCGGTGAAGGTGATGCTCTTGGCGACGTTGACGACGGGCTCGTTGTAGCGCCAGTCGTCCTGGCCGGCCTTGTCGTAGTCGAAGTTTTCGCCACCCACGCGGCTATCTCGAGGGCCTGCGCGGACATGCCCTCACGCGGAGCGGCTGGGAGGCTGGCGCGTCCAGGCGGCTCGCCGTCGCAACCCCTGTCACATTTCGTGAATCGGTGGGCTTGATCGATGACAGGTACGGCGAGATGCCGGATGTGTTCGCATGTCGGTCACTTGCGGCCGGATCTGTCACAGTCGCAGGTGATTTGGGGCCTTCTCGTACTACCAGGGTCACTCCCGAACGAGAGGACACAGAATGCGGGTCGAGGTAGCTGAGGACAGTCCCGAGCCACCCGCGCTCGTGATCGCCAGAAGGTGGGTCGACCCCGCAGGGGCCGAGCCCATCCGGGCCACGATCAGGCAGCTCGCCGAGGCGATGGGCATCGACACCAGCGTGGTGCGGGAGGGACTGCGAGAGCTCGTCGCGGACGGCATCGTCGTTGTGCAGCGCCGCGCGTGCTGCGCTCCTCAGAGCGACCTGTGCGATCCCGCAATCCTTCTGGACAACGAGCACTTCGAGCTCACCCCAGGCTGGGCCTACCGCCGCGAGATCCGGACGCCCCGAGCTGTTCCTTCCATCGCGCCGACGGGTTGATGTCGTAGAACTTCGACAAACAACATTCGCGGGCGCGACGCCCTTCGCTGTCGCGCCGCGCTGTGGCCACCACGCTGCCGGCCGCCATACTTGATTCCCCTACCGCGTCTCCCACCGCCAGCACCTCGGCCCTGCGACAACCCGGCCCCTCGAGAGACGCAACCGCAGGGCAGGCGATCCAGAAGGTACGTCTGCACGCACCGACCTCATCCACACTCCGGAGCTGTGATGGCAAACGCTTGGCAGGTCACGACCACCACGGTCTCGCACGAGGACGCTGTGATACTGGCGAGCTCGGCTGTGCGGGAAGGACTCGCGGCCAGCGCCCAAATCCTCGGGCCGGCCACCACGATGATCTGGCTCGATGGTGAGTACGCCGAGATGCAGGAGTGGCAGCTGACCTTCATGACGCTCGACAGCCGCTTCGACGACCTCCACGACCATCTGCTCGATAAGCAGACCCGCGATCATGCTCAGGTCACGGCCGTGCCGATCGTCGCGATCGCGAGGGACTACGAGACCTGGCTCCACCGCAATCTCGATCTCAGCTCACATGGCGAGTGACACCGGATCGGTAGCCGATCCGGGCCGGAACGGCCTGGTCCGCCGGCTCATCGCCTCGACAGACCAAGTCGCTCGTGTGTCTGGCCGACGGCCCGATCGCGAATTTCTTCGGTGGATCAGCCGCGGGCGCCTGGGCCACCCCGCGGGCTGGCCGCAGGTGCCGCGGTTGGCGAGCCCGTGGCAGGACACGATCTCCGGTGAACGCCCCGGGTGGCGGCAGCGTGCGGCCAACGACGCGGATGACCTGGACGGCGACTTCGCGTTCGCCGTCGACTACCGGATCTGCCGCCGGTGCGCGGGGGGATGGGTCGAGAATCCGTACACCCGCGAGGATCTTCAGCGTGGCGGTCTCGCCGCCGCCGGCCTCGCCGCGTTGCGCGCCGAACATCCTGGGCTGACCTGGCACACCCTGGGTGGCCACTTCTCCGATTCTCAGCAGTTTTGGGCCGCGGCAGGAGCTGGTGTCCCCGGCGGCTACCAGCAGCGGAAGCTGTGCGGGCATCTCAGCCCAAGTTGAGCCGGCCGTCGTCGGCTGCCTGCTGGGCGTGTCGAGTTCGGGACGCCCGGGCGAACTCTGAACCCGTACAGCTCAGCGGTCAGTTGTATGAGCTGTACGGGTCATGTGCGGCGGACGGAGGTCCTTCTCCCGATGTGATTCACGCTCTTTGACAGGGGCTCGTCCCGGCTTGACCCGCCGTGCAGGCTGCGATGATCAATGCACGACCGGTGACTCAGAGTAGGCAGGTCGATGACTCGCGATCCACGCGGCAAGGCAGGAGCAGACGGTGATTCGGCCGCAGCTCCGGAACCGATCGATGACGCAAGCTCGCGGGGAGCTCGCAGAGCAGCAGGCGACCGTGGCGCGACTCCCTTAGTCGATCCGTGGCGGCATCGTCTCGCCGGAAGATCTCGGCCTGGCCGAGGCGCTACTCCTGCTCACCCTGACGTCGGGTGCCGATAACGCTGGCGTGATCGGTCCCACCCGCAACTGGAAGACCCCGCCCGCGAGGTTCCGTTTCGACCACCGGACGCACTCGGCGTGGGAAATGCTGTACCAGAAAGAGATCCTGCGGCCGCACAGATCCAGCCCGACAACCGCGTTCTCCTGGTCGGATACGGGCCAGCCGACCCCGCTCTGGCAGCTCACCCATTGGTACGTCGCCCGGGGCATGCCCGCTACGACCGCCGCTGAAAGCTGCGTGGCGACCCGCACGGCCCTCGAGGAAGCCTTCATGTCACCAATGGCCGGCTGGATGGATCGACGAGGCCGACGACCTCGCGCACACTCTGATCTGCGCGGAGGGTCTGGACTACTTCGCCTACAGCCTTCGCGCCAAGGGACTACCCGACCCCGCACCGCGCCGCGGCCGGCAGACCGCGGTAGATGCGATCAGCGACTGTCTCGCCGCGCCCGAGGGACGTCGACTTCTCAACAGGCATCAGGGTTCCTTCCGGCAGAGCGGTGGCCGAGGTGTCGCCTTGGGCGACCCCCATTGTCACGTGGCGCCGATGGCCATGGACCGGTGAGTTCTACTGCCATGCAGCAAGGTGCGGATCCCACACGAGGCCGTCGACGTCTCCCCGGAGGGGTTGCTCGGCGAATCGGAGCACGTCGACCAGGACCTCAGCGAACTGCTCGGGCAGGTGGTTCGAGGTGTTGCGCCGGCGCCATGCTGCCCATCTGGTCTGGGCGATCGCGGCGTATCCGTCCAGGACTTCTTCCAAGGGAGCCAGGGTCGCCTTGCGGCCGCGGGCGACTTCCTGGATGGCTCGTTGCAGGTCGGAGCCGTTGATCGGGTGGCGTCTGGACAGGGTGTAGATGTCGCCGAAGTCGCGCCAGCGGGTGTTCGCGGTGCCTCGCTGGACGGCGGTGACGATCTTCTCCGCGTGGACCATGTGGATCGGGTAGCCGGCGATCCGGATCGGGTCGCCGCCTCGGAGGCGGGGTACCTCGACGGGGCGAGGTTCGGGCCAGATCGGGTCGCCGACGTTGACGTCGACGTGGAAGGGCAGGCGGGCGCTGGCCAGCCGGGCGTCGACGTGTACGCGCACGCCGGAGTACTGGTCTTCGTCGCGGATCACGTCAGTGGTGGCTGTGTCGGGGAAGAACTCGATGCCGTCGTCGGCGTGTGCGACGCCGAGCACGGCCTGGACGAGCTCGAGGACTGCTTCGGTGGAGTTGGGCAGGTTGCGGCCGGCGAGGTCGACGTCTTTGGTGGCTCGGCGGGTGTCGAAGGCGGCGAGCAGGACGCCGCCTTTGAGGACGAAGTTGTCGCGGACCGGGCTGGCGGCCAGGCGTGCGAGGAAGCCTTCGAGTACGTAGAGCTGGAGGAGTTCCTGGGTGGTGCGGCCGGTTCGCTGTGCTTGGTTCTTGAGATCGAGGTAGGCGTCGCCGGCTGGTGTTCCTCGCGAGATGCGGTTCAAAGGAGGATCTCCAGCGTTCGGCGTAGCGGTGTCAGAGTGCGGGGGAACGTCTTGGCCAGCCGTAGGAGTTCCGATGGCTGTCCTCCCCCGCGCAGCCAGCGTTTGAGTGCTTCGTTGGCCAGGTCGGGGCCGTCGAGGTGGCGTAGCCGGAAGGCGTCGATGATGCTGCGTTGGGCCGAGTAGATGCCGATGGTCCGGCTGGCGCCGATGTCGAGGGGGCTTCGGCCGATGGCGAAGGTGGCTGGATCGAAGCTTCGCCATCTGACTGGCGCGGTGGTTTCGGGTGTCCAGGCGCCGCGCGGGATCGCGATGTCGATCTCGGCCGGGATGTCGTCGATCAGGTCATGACGGGCCAGCGCGGACCGCAGGCACAGAGTTGCCTGTGGTGATTTGGCCGCGATCTCGATGAGGTCTTCGTCGCCCAGCCAGTCGTTCTTGCGATAGAGCCCGCGAGACAGCGCGGTGATCTGGCCGTGAGCGATGAGGTTGCGCAGCTGGCGTTCGCTGATCCGTTGGATGGCCTCGGAGTAGCGGAAGGTCTCAGGTAGCTCGTCGAGTAGCAGTTCGTCGTTCGTTGGCACCACACACCTCCTCCGGCGGTAATCCTCTACATCAACATGCCTACTGTAGAGGTTTACCTACCTGATGGGCCGAGTCTCGCGACGGGCGATTCACGATCTTTGACAGGGGTACGGCCGCCGGCAGTACCAGCGGCCCGCTCAGATGTCGCTGGGTAGAGCATCTCGAGCCCGGTCATCAGATTCGTCAGCTCGTTCACATCGGCGGACCGGTCCCCCAACTGGGGAAGGAATCTCATCGCGCTCGCGATCTGCGTCGCGTCCTTCTCGTCGGCCTGGTCGTGGATACGCCAAGCGAGGCCGTCCTGGGCCGGGTCCATGGCTGTCATCTGTTCCAGCAGCGCGGCGGACTCCTGGTACTTGCTGGCGCGCATGGCCTTCACAAGAGTGTTGCGGTACCGCGAGGCCAGCTCGTCGAACTCGCGAGCAGTTTCGGCTGTTTCGATACGAACCTCGGCCAAGGGCCGGACGACGTTGGCTTCGTCCTTGTTGTCGGGGGTGATGACTTTCTCTGCCGCGTCGATCACGACGCACCGGTCGGTCGCGGGGTCCGCGATCGCCTCAATCATCTCGGGAGTGGCGACGCCCGTGAAGACGCGCTGGCCTCTCCGCATGGCGTAGTACCGGCGGCAAACGGTGACGCGCATGCGATCGATCCTCCGTAGGTAATCCTCTACATCAACATACCTAGTGTAGAGGATTACCTACGCGTTCGGGCAACTCTCACGGTTAGGCAGTTCACGATTTTTGATCGGGGTTCCTCACTCAAGGCCCAGCCGTCGACGAGCTTCAGCGTGCGGAACGGTGACCGCTTGCCCTGCCGCTTTGAGCGCGTCCCACCCCGGGCGGTCACCTATCCGGCTCACGGCCATTCTGGGCTACGGCAGGATCCGGGGTCCCCGGTGGCTACAGGCCGCGAGAGATGTGCTCCCATCTCAGTGCAGGCTGAGGGCGTGATGTCGTCGCGCCCGGCTGCTTCGATCGTGTATTGCTCGGCGAGACGCCGCAGGAGGCCGGCCAGGCGTGGCCAGCGGTCGGCGACAACGGTCGCCTGCGTTCCTTGTGCCCGTCCTCATCCCATCCGCGCCCGACCACTCCTCTGCGGCTCATCAGCTCCCGCAGTACGCCGTCCTCGACGTCAATCAACGCCTCGCCGCAATCAAGGAGGTCGAGCAGGCAGGCCTCGACCGCGTACGGGCGATCGCGGCGGCTGCTCCGTTCAACGCTCACCTGATCGGGAAGACCCTGGCCGAGACGACTACCGAAAGCCGCTTCAGATATCGCGTCGGCCGGTTGAGTCCCATTCGGTGAAGGTCCCGCCCTTCGCGTCGATGCGCACCGTTCCGCCGCTTCTCACCAGGGCTTCCTGGTCCAGCCGGACCGGGCGTCCCGCGGCGGCGGCCTCGACGACGGCCTGCGTTGCGAGGGCGACCAGATCGGGGGCTTCTTCGTGGACGCGGTGGCCCGCAGTGTGCGGAACGACCAGGTGGCCGGCCCACCGCTTCGCGAGGTCTAGCTGGTGGCGATGCCAGTGCTGATCAGCCTCGAGAAGGGTCAGCGGCAGGTACGGCGCTGGGTCATCGACGCGAAGCCAGCGCCAGATCGCACTGCCGATCACGACGGTCTCGACGGGGTTGTCCGGGCCGGGATTGAAGCCTTCCAGGGTGGCCGGCATGGAGATTCGCCAGCCCTCGCCGTCGCGGCCGTCGACCAGGATCGGCCTTGGCGAGTCGATGCGTGTGTCGAACGCGGGATCGCTGGTATCGATGAGGACCATGCCTGCCACCTGCTCTGTCCGGCAACGTGCCAGGGAGTCGGCGATCAGGCCGCCGATGGAGTGTCCGACGAGGACCCACGGGCCAGGCACGCCCACCGTGTCGAGCAGCATCAGCAGCTGCTCCGCGCCCCACTGCACCGGCCGGGCCTCATCGTCACCACCGGCAGGAACGGGACCGGAGTGTCCACACCCGGCCCGGTCGTAGGTGAAGGTCGAAGTGCGGGCAGGCAGCCGGTCGATCACCGGGGCCCACACGGCGCCTGGCTCCCCCAGTCCAGAGATGAACACCACGCACGTGCCATCACCAGGCATATGTCGATACGCGAGCTCCACGTCGGCGATCACGCAGCTCCGCTGCTCGCTCAAACCCCACCCCAATCACTCGACCGGCCGTCCCACCTGAGCGTACGCAGCACCGGAGGGCGTCGGCTCGCGACAACGCTACGAGGTCGCCTCCAAGGAGCGCGTTTCCGCACAAGTTCGCGGGGCCATGCCGCCGTTGCCGGCTGACGTTGATGGACTTCGCGCACCTCTCTCCAGGATCCGATCGGACCCGCGGGCTTCCAGGCCTGCTGGTTCTCAGGTGGGTCAGTCGAGACCGAGTCGTCGGCGAGCTTCCTCGTGGGGCACTGTGACAGCCTCGCCAGATGCTTTGAGGGCGTCCCACTCACGCATCGCGGCGGCGTCCTCCGCATCTTCAGCGGAGTCGTCAGTGTCGGCTTCGGCCTCGATCTGGTTCATCAGAGCGTTGGCCTCTTCTTGCGGGACCCACACGGGCCCACGGGCTCGGATCTGTTCGATGATGGCCAGGTCGTCTTCGTCCTCGCTGCTCATGACGTCCAGGATGCCGGGTCCGCCATGTCCCGCCTGCGCAGCCACTCCCGAAGGCCGTGCCCATTCCCCACTCGTCGGACCGCCGTGCAGGATCGCGTTCTCGCCGGTCGAGCAACCGGGCCTCTCCCCACTTCGTAGAGGGTGGTCACGTCGCATCGTGCGTGGTCGCCTCGATGGATGGCGGTTCGGCTTGTTCGGCGATGTAGTGAATCAGGTCGTCGTAGGTCTCGTAGACGCCAAGCCTTTCTGTCTCCGCAGCGAGGTAGCGGAGCGTGGCCGCCACGTGGTTGCGGACGAGCTGCCCATTGATGCAGGGCCGGGCAGCGGGGTCGGGGAACATCAGGACGTAGTTCGTGGCTGCGTCGGTCACCTGCTGGACTTCCTCATCGGTCACCATGTGGCTGATGGTGCTGGTGCGGCCCCAGGTGTGGCGGGCCAGAATGCGACGAGCCCTGTCCAAAATGCGAACCCGCCTACAGCTGTGTTGCGAGCGCGGCCGAGTATCGGTCGCCCCTCGACATGCGCGCGAGCGCGGCCCGGTGAATGCGGCAGGGTGAATCACGATCCATGACAGGGGTCACCTCGCGACCTGTCGTTGTCAAACGAATGGGTTCAGGCCGGACAGTGCGATGCGTTGCTGTGCCTTGTGCCGGGCGGCGTGTGTGAGGGGGTAGTAGATAGCCAAGGGCCATGCTGGCGGGTGGTTGAGCCCCACGGACAGCCCCGATATGGACGCACTTTCCCAGGGCGGTGTTGCAGTGCCTGCACACGAGCCCTCTGACCAGTCCGCTGAGGTGGTCGTGGTCAATGATCTGTCCCGGCCGGAGATCGCAGGCATGACAGCCCGCCAGCTTGGTTGGCAATCCGCTAACTAACCTGACAATCGACAGCTCCCGGCGCAGCCGCGCTGAGCGCCCGATGCTCGGGACTGCTGCACCCGCCGCACCAAACGGCTGCGCGTCTCCCCTGGGGCGGGAGGTTCTCCGATAGCCGAGATCCGCGGCGGCCGGTCGCTCTGCGTCAGTTGCTCGTGGTTCGTCGTAGCTCGGCCGTGCTGTCGCGTTCGGCTGCGTCGACCTCGTAGTTTGGCCGCGGCCGAGGCAGCAGCGACTCAACTCGCCCAACCACGCCTCCTCGTCCACGCCACGGCGGAATTCGGTTGGAAACCAGCTCGCCGCGCCCACATCATGGGTGGGCGCTTCACCGCCGTCCACCCATCGGCGGCAGCTCTCGAATGAACAGATTGGCCCGTGGTCATGAGCAGCACCCCTCCCCGGCCCGACGGACGGGTCGAGTCGCCGCAACTGTCGGACCTGCGTGACGTCACCCGCGCGCTCCGCTTTCACCTGGACACACTCCCGGTCGAATACAAGCTGGCTGCTCCCCCGCACCAATTCCTTGCGGGTCTGGCGTTCATGCTCGCGCGGCAGCGCTTCGCGTGCGCCGACTCGATGCTCGGTGCCGGCTTCGGCGGCTCGGTGGTCGGCACACTCGCCCGGAGCTTGTTCGCCGAAGGCCTGCGCTGGCTGTGGATCGGCGAGGACCGGAATCGCTGCCGACGGATCCTCGGCGACCTCATCGAGGAGCGGAACCGGATCTGCCTCACCTTCGAGCAGACCGACGTCAGCAGCGACAGTCTGACGCGGTGGCTGATGCCGATCCCGGACGTCGCCGACCTGGCCGGCCACTCACACACCTGGGCCGACGTCGAGGCGCTGCCCACGGAGGCAGAGCTCCTGAACGACTTCCTCACGCACCAGCTCGGTACCGCTGGCCACGATCGCGTCCGCGCGCTCCTCGACATGGAAGGGCTGCAGGGCGCCGTCAAGATCCTGGAGCACGCCGGGCACGGCAACTATCTGGGCTTGATGAGCAGCCTCACCCTCGACGGGGCGATCGCGCACGACCTCCGAGCCGATCACGAGGCTTTGTTCATGCAGGTGGCCGCCGCCGGTGTCGCAATCACCCTGGTCGGGTCCGCGGCCGCCGTACCGGAGCTATGGCCGGCCGAGGTGGACCGGGAAGCGTTCACTGACAAGGCAGTGGCGCTGGCCGAGAGGGTATGTGACACCGCCGCGAAGATTCACGGATTGCGCCGGGTCCGGAAGACCGAGGCACAGGTCAGCAAGCGGCCCCGCAACACCCGGGCCCCGCGGGGTCTCTTGCGGCCGATGGCCGCGGTGATCCCGCAAGAGGAGCTGCTGCCCGACGTCAACACGGTCGACCAGGTCGCCGCCGCGGCCGAGGCCTACTGGGAGGTCGCGAGAAACTTCATGGTGAACCCGTGGAAAGACGGCCGCACCTCGCTGAACATCACCCTGATGTACGCCGGCGGCTGGTCACTTCTTGAGACCGTCATGGTCAACTACACGCAGCCGGGAGCGGCCCCGACCGCGGTAAGCGCAGCCCGGATGCTCCTCGAGGAGGCTGCACGGGCCACCTGGCGGTACTCGGTAGCACCTGACAAGGCTGAGGCCAGGTTCGTCCAGTATTTCGACGAGTACCGCGCGATGCGCCGGAACACGATCAACACCCTGACCGGCAGTGGGATTTCCAGGAAGACTGCCGAGCAGATCTTCGCCATGCCCGGCAACGTGCAGTTGACGAAGCCGCTGGACCAGGTGACCAAGGGCAGGGAGCCACTGCCCACGATCACCAGCATGCTTCGGGACCTTGGCAGGCCGTATCCCGAGCCTGGGTGGCTCGAGCTCGCCTACACGCTGTTGAGCCAGATGACTCACAGCACGCCGGTCGCCTACCTGCACACCTTGCGCGCCGGGGATCCGTGGACCAACCACATGAGCCCCGAGATGCTGGCCCTCGCGCTGGACGTAGCGTGCCTGGGCAGCGCGCGGTTGATCGGGTTGGGCGCCTGGCTACTGAGCGACCTGAGCGAGGATGCCAACGATTACCGCAAACGGCTCGCCAGAGCGGCCGCTGAGGTACACAACGCTGCGCGGAGCGTGCACTTCCTCGACTGACTCTGCAATAAGTCTGCTCGGTCTCGCTGAGGTCAGGACACCTTCTCGACGAACGCGAGGGCAGCCTTCTTGGCTTGCTCGCGCATCGCCTGCGAGAGCGCGTTCGCTCCCACCCAGCCGAGTTTCATCTCTATCTGGACCGTTCCGTCAGCCTGGATCTGCCGAGGGTTGCCCTGCTGCTCGATGTCCTTCAGGTCGGTGCTCATCGGGACCAGGATTGCGAGGTCCTGGAATGCATTGACCATCCTGGCGAGCGCGTCTTCCAGGAGGGGGAGGTTCACGTGTGTGTCGGCTCCGGCCCACGGGTCGACGCTGCGATCGAGAGATGCATGGCTGGCCCACTTGTTCCGCAGGTGGCGCACGTATTTCAGCGACAACACTGTGTCGGCGTTGGTCGTCGAGCGGATGTGGTCGAGAAGGCTGAGGGCGGCCTCTGCCTCGTCGTCGGGATTCTGTGCGATTTTGCGCTTCAGGTCCTCGCCGAGGGCATCGAGCGCGTGAGGGATCGACGCCGTTCGCCCAGTCAGGTCGATAGTGGTCGCGACCCCGATGACCGCGCTGCGGAGCAAGCTCTGCGTCACTGTCTCGGAACCTCTGCGCAGATGCCCTTCCTGGGTCTCGGCGAGGGCTTCCAGAGCGGGACATGCCTGCTTGGCGAAGTAGTAGGTGTAGACGGCATCGGTGAGCAGGTTGAGTAGAGATCGTTCGACGCGATGAGCCGTCCCCAGAGCCTCAACCCCCGCCTTGAGGGGCTCGTTGATCATCGGGTCGCCGACGATGGTCGGCAGTTCTGCTGGGTCGAACTCCGAGGCGAAATCGCTCAGCTTCATGCCGAACAGACTAGAGAGATCCTGCCTCCGCCCGCTCGCGCGATGAGAGCGCTGACTCTGCATATCCATCGGACCGAAGCCCGCGCAACGCAGCCCTCCTCCGGTCAACCCCAACAGGCGAACCCGATATGGCCCACGTATAGATCAGCTCAGCAAGGTGAACCCGACGCGCTTCCACGCGTATCGAGAGCGCGGCACCGGTGGCAACATCATCAAAGCAATCTCAGATTGGCTACCAAGATCTGAGATCGAGAAGATCTCGACAGTTCCCTCCACCGATGAGGCCTGCACAGTACGATGCGGCGAGAGTCCAAGGGAGGGGCCCGGGCGATGATGCAGCGGCTCACCAATGAGGATCCGGCGGAGATCGGTCCTTACCGGCTTATCGCCCGGATCGGGCAAGGCGGAATGGGCGTCGTCTATCTCGCCGAATCGGACGGCGGCGAGAACGTCACGGTGAAGGTCCTACGGCCCGACCTGGAACGAGATCCAGCATTCTTGACCAGGTTTCGCCGAGAGGTCGAGATCTATCAGCGGGTCGGCGGGGTGTGCTGCGCTCACTATCTCGACGCCGACGCGGACGCCTCGCCGCCATGGCTGGCAACCGAATACGTGGCTGGACCGACCCTGGCTGAGCACGTCGGCACCCGCGGTGCGATCTCCGGTCCCATGCTGACCGGGCTCGCCGCGGGTATCGCCGAAGGACTCGCCGCAATCCACAGCACCGGCCTGGTCCACAGGGATCTCAAACCGGCGAACGTCATCCTTAGCCCCGAAGGTCCGCGCCTCATCGACTTCGGGATCGCCTACCACCCCGACACAACATCCCTGACTGCGCCGGGCACCGTAGTCGGGTCCCCCGGCTGGATGGCACCCGAGCAACTGTGCGGCGCCGACATCGGGCCGGCCGCGGACGTGTGGGCCTGGGGAGCAACCGTCGCCTACGCCGCTACCGGGCGGCCGCCGTCGGTACAGGGCCGGCACCTGAGATCGCCCAGCGAATCCTGTCCGGCTTACCTGATCTTGTCGACGTCCCCGTGTCAGTTGCCGAACGCGTACGAGCGGCACTCAATCCAGACCCGCACGCACGCCCAGCGGCGGCTGACCTTCTTGCCGCTGCCACGAACTCCACGGCCCCGGACGCGATCACCGCAGTCCTCGCTGACACATGCACCGCCAGAACAAAACCCTCATCCTCCCACCACCCAGGAAATCCCGGCGCCGACGCTGGCTACTCACCGCCGGCGCGGCAGCAGCGGTCGTTGCCCTGGTCGTAGTGGTCGCCAGCCTGCGTCCCGCCGGCGGTACGCCGACGTCGCGACCGACCGCCACACCCACAACAACTGTGCCCCAGACCGCCACGGGCGCAGCCACATCCCGGCCACCAAGCTCGCCGGCACCGACACCATCAACAGACCAGTGGTCGATGACGAACTTCCGGCCGTCGACCGCCGAGCCCTCGATCTCCGACACCTTCCGGGCATTTTCCGAACAGCCCAACTACATACCGGAATTCCCGCTCACAATGAACGGGTGCTCGACTCGGGCCATGCGAACGCACTGGCGCAGCCTCGGCCAGGAGGTAATCATCGGCACGATGGACTACTCCGACACGCCAGAGACCGCCACCCAGTCAGACGCGACGGAACTGACCACGGCGACGAGCGGCTGGATCGACACCGGCGGCTGTGAGCAACCGGTCTTCTTCGTCCCCGCGAACGCCACCAGCACCCTCGTCGACATCACCATCGAAACCCGGATCTTCGACGCTGCTCCCTAGCCATGGTCCTGCGGTGGTCACCCGGCGCGGCGTGACTGGTCCAGCAACAGACCCGGGCTCGGCCAGCCAGACAGCATCTCCGCGACGAAGTTCGTAGGTTCCTCAACCTCTACACGGACGCAATCTCCCTGAAAGAAGCGGCGGTGTTAAGCGGAGCAGCTGAGCTCGCGCCCAGAGATCCTGCGCTCGTGCCCAACAAGCGCCAACACGAGTTCAAGTCTAAGGACGACTCCGACTATCGAGCTCAGATCAAGGAGGCTGAACAGGTACGCCACCCGTTCTCACTCTGGCCAGGCTTGGCAAGTGGGCGGCAGGTCGCGGCCTAGACCCGAACACCAACGTTCATCCTCGCGATTTGGTGCTCCAACGTGCGGACCGTGACCTCTTGGTCGAGGCAAAAGTCTTCCCCGCCAGGCAGGCCCAAGGACGCCCTGCGCGCATGTATCGGACAGCTCTTCGAGTATCGCCACGTCTACGACGACAACAATCCCGGCCTGGCGGCGGCCCTGTCCGAGCACTCAGGGCACACCTACATCGACCTCCTCACTAACTTGGGCATCGCAGTCGTCTGGCCCCACGGTGCGAGCATCTGGCAAGGCAGTGAGCTCGCTCGCCATTTCCTGCTGGTCGACTGACCCCTCGCCAACGGGGGTGATCCTTCCTGCGGCCAACTACCGTGATCCGGTCAACCTGCAGGCTCGCGCCGGTCAGCATGTTGCGGATCCGGATCTCGCGCCGGGCCCAGTTCGTCACGCCGGCGCCTAAGCCGATGAAGCCGGCGACACCGTCGCCTTCGCAGGCGTCGACGTAGCGCAGGGTGAAACCGGCGCTGCGGATGTCGGCCTCTACGCGGGCGATCCGTTCGGCGTACGGGGCGTTGAGGCGCGCCGCGTCGGCATCGAGCATCCGGCGGCAGGCCCGGCAGGTGACCGGCTGGTCCTGGCCTGTGGCCGGGCCGACGGTCACACCGCAGCGGGACAGCACGGGTGCGTCGAAGGCATCGTTGCGGATCGCGTGGACGCGGAAGCCGTTGCGGGAGTGAGCTCGGCGCCCGTACATGAGTTCGGCCTCGGCGAGCGCGATCATCGGCGGCCGGTGTAGTCGTCGATCCACTCCAGACCGGCTCGGTCGAGTCCGAGTTTGGCGCGGGTGATCGCGACGTAGGCCAACATCGCCTCCTCGGGTGCCGGTGCGACCTGGCGGCCCTGCTCGTCGGGGCTCGGCTTGTGGAAATCGGTCGCGATCTGGACGGTGTTCCACTCGCGGCCCTTGGCTTTGTGGGCGGTCGACAACACGATGCGCGCTCGGTTCTCCGGGACCGACCGGTCGATGGCGGCCATGATCTCTTCGGCGCCGTAGGTGTCGATCAGCTTCACCGCGATGGCCAGGTCGCCGCCGCCGTGATCGTTCTCGACGTAGTCCTGGACCATCCCCCAGGAGGTGAACGCGCACAGTTCGGGGTGGCTGGTGCGTCCCTTGGTCTGCAGTTCGATCGCTGCTTCGGCCAGCCGGCGGACGTCGTTGCCGCCGCCGACGATCGCAGCGGGCACGCGGGCCTCGTGGAACTTCATCAGCCGGGTGACCGCCTCGGCGTTGCTGCGGCACAAAACGGCGTCCGGCCGGCTGATCGGGTGCAGTTTCGATGCGATCGCCGGTGTGCCGGTCAGACGGAGCTTGGCTGCGAGCAGCTCGAGCCACTTGTTCGCCTCGTCGGCGATCGCCGGACCGAACCGGAAGCTCTGGGTCAGGAACAGGCGGTGGTCGACGCGCATGCCGGCCATCGCGTCCTTCGCGCCGCGCCACCCGTAAATGGCCTGGCACGAGTCGCCAACGGCGACCTTCTGGGCGCCGGTCTGCCGGTTGAATACCTTGGCCACGACCGGGGCGGAGTCCTGGGCCTCGTCCAGCAGAACATAGTCCCCAGGCAGCACGGGGTCGGTCAGCGCCCACATCTTGAGGTAGCAGTCGTGGGTGAATCGCAGCTCTCCGCTCGGGCGCGACAGATCGGCCCAGGCCTTGCGGGCCAGCGGCAGCACCACCTTGACCAGCGCGTCGCGGTCGGCCTTGTCTTCTGCGCCGTTGACTCGCGGCACATGCCAGTGCCCGATCTCGGCGTCCGCCGAGGTGCAGTATCTGCCGGCGGTCTCCATGGCGATCCGGGCCAGCTGGTACGACGTGATCATCCGGTCCGGGCCGAGTTTCAGTACCTCGTTCACGCCGAGAATCCGTGCGGTCTGGTACGCCGGCACGCGGGGTCCTTTGAGCCTCGCCTGCAGGGCGCGATACCCCCACTGGTCTGCCATCCACCGGTGGGCGAACCCGTGCGCGGTGCGGCAATCGACCGTCGCCGGGAACGACGCCTTCGCGTCCTTGGCGATCGCCGCGTTGTAGGCCACGTAGATCCCACGCAGTTTCGGCCGGGCTGCAGCCATCAGTTTCAGGGTCGAGGTCTTGCCTGAGCCTGCGCCGGCCTCGAGCACCATGTCGCTTCCCAGCGCGAAGGCCTCGACCGCGGCGAGCTGCTCGGCGGTCGCGCGGAACGATGTCGTCATCGCGGCGTCTCCGGGCTCTCGGGTGTGCGGTTCTTCAGCCACTCGGCGAACTCGCGGACCACTTCGAGATCGCCGGCTCCCGGGCTCCGGGGCCCACACATGATGCCCGCCGGGGCCGCCACTTCCTGATCGGCGGGGCGGGGTTCCCCGCGGGTGTCGCCACCCTCACGGTCGGGCGGGCTCGGGTCGGGTGTCATGATGTGGGCCCCTTCGTGTCCATGTCGCGTGGCTCGTGGGTTCTCGACGGCCGTCCCGGCTGCAATCCGGGCGGCCGTCTTTGCGTGTCAGCCGATCGTGCGGTTCAGGTGTTCTTCGATCTCGTCGAGGCTCTTGCCGTAGCCGCCCTCGGCTGCGAACACGACAGCGCCGTCCAGATCCACGAGCTGGTACGTCCCGTACCGGGTGGCTCGTCGATCGCGGACCCGCGCCTTCTGCAGCTCGAGGTCTTGCCGCTTGGCGGCACGGCTCGTCTTAGCTGTCCGGAGGGCCGCGCAGATGCGAGCAGCGCCCAGCGGGGGCGCCCTGATGCCAACGCGGAGCCGTCGTGCGGTGCGACGACCGGCGCCGATGCCGGCAGGACTGCGATGGTCGCTGATTGCGCGTTCCTGCGCCGGGCCGACCAGGGTGCTTCTCGCCGGCTCCCCCACTCCCGGACATCACGGCAGCGGTGCCGTGGGACGACGGCTCGTCGGTTCGGATCTCGTCGACGAGATCGGATTGGGGATCGAGGTCCTGCGCCGCCTGACCGAGAGTCGTCCAGCAGCCGTCGCAGACCACGATCGGCATCGGCAGTTCGTTTCGCCGAACGCCGCCCGGCCTCCCGCAGCTCACGCACGTCTCGCGCTGGGTCACCTCCTCGAACCATGTGGCCGGCGCGTGCTCGCAGTCCGGGTGATGCCCGAAGTCGTCCGCATCGCGGCCACAGCCGCGGCAGGCACCGAGCCGCACGTCGACGGCCAGCGTCGCCAGCGCGGTCCGGAAGGCGTCGTTGTGGTTGCCGTCGATCACGTCGACAGTCAGCTCGTTGGCCGCGCGAACCAGCGCTTCGGGCCCGTATCCCGCCTCGATGAACAGCGCTGTCCGGCGAATGATCCCCCGCCGGTAGTGCGCCTCGCACCGCACGAGCTCGGCCCGGAACCGCGGTAGCAACCGACCCGCAGCCGCCAGCGCCGACGGCGATGCCTGCCGACGCCCCTGGGTCACATCCCGCGAATCCGGCTTCTGGCTCGGCGAAGCCGTCGTCGCCGTCTCGCGCGTTACCTCCTGGACGTCCGCTACCGCGGAAGCCAGGAGAGATACGCCTTTAGGTACCCCAGTAGGTACAGAGGGTCCTGATTCCTGACAGGGGCGGCTCACGCTTTTTAATGGGGGCGGTTCATGATTCTTGAGCGGGGTCGAATCGGGGGATTCCGAGCTGCCGGAGGACGCCAGTGAGGGATCCAGGGCGGTGATCGACGCCTCCCCGTCGGAGGGGATTTCGGTCAGTACGCCGGCCTTCAGCAAGGCGCCACGGTGCCGGCGGGCAGTGGCTACGGACACGCCCCACTTCTTGGCCCACTCAGGCACAGACTTTGTCGTCGACGAGGCAGACCCCATGACGGCACGCCACCGCAACCACGCCAAGAAGCCGTGCTTGTCGATCACGCCATCTCGAACCATGTCGAACAGCTCCACCGGCGCCACGACGTACTCGACGGCGTTCTCGATCGACGGACGCCCCCACAACCGGTAGCGGGCCATGGTGCGCCGCCGCCGGGCGTCGTAATTGTGCTGAACGTCCAGCCAAGAGGTGCTCGCCGCGCCGCGGACCCATCCCGACAGCCGGTTCGCCACGACAGGAGACGCATCGCAGTCGCGCTCAATCCATCCCAGCTCGTAGGCAAGGTGGGCCTGCAGCACGCCCTCCACCACTCCCCCGGACGAAGCCCTAAGCCTCCGGGCGAGCATCGAGACGACCAGGACCGTCTCGGCCTTCTCCTTCAGCATCTCGACCGGGACCTGGACATAGCCGCGCCCCGGCTCGCGATACCGCATGGGAAGGGACTGAGCGACCTCGGCCACCGGCAGCTCGGTGCTCTCCACGCTGGACTGGAGTGCCGTCATGCGCTCTGCGCCATGTCGACGAACCGCGAGTAGTGACCCTGAAACGCGACAACGACATCAGCCGTCGGGCCGTTGCGATGCTTGGCAACAATCAGGTCTGCCTCGCCCGGCCGGGTCGATTCCCGCTCGTACGCATCCTCGCGGTGAACCAGGATGACGACGTCACTATCCTGCTCCAGGCTGCCCGATTCGCGAAGGTCAGAAGCCATGGGGCGCTTATCGGCACGTTGCTCCGAGCCACGATTCAGCTGGCAGATCGCAACAACAGGGATCTCCAGTTCCTTGGCCAGCAGCTTGATCGAGCGGGAGAACTCCGAGACCTCGAGCTGGCGCGACTCGACCTTCTTGCCCGACGTCATCAGCTGCAGATAGTCGATGACGATCAGGCGCAGGTCGTGGCGCTGCTTGAGGCGGCGGGCCTTGGCCCGGATCTCCATCATCGTCAGGTTCGGCGAGTCGTCGATGAACAACGGCGCCTCAGACACATCGCCCACTTTGCGGGCCAGCCGGGCCCAGTCCTCATCGGTCATCCGGCCGCTGCGCATGTGGTGCAGCGGCACCTTCGCCTCCGCCGACAGCAGTCGCATCGTGATCTCGTTGCGACTCATCTCCAGCGAGAAGATGCACGAGGTCAGACCGTGCTTAATGGATGCGGAGCGGGCGAAGTCTAGGCCCAGGGTGGAGTTGTGCGTGGGGATCATCGTCTTGCCGGCCAGGTACAGGTGGTCGGCGTTGTCCACCTCGACACAACGCACGGGGACTGATGGGATGGGACGCACGGCGACGACCATGCGCTGCCTCGCTTTGGGTCCACAAGGGTGGGCCCTCCCCGCCTTGCGTGCAAGGTGGAAGACCTGGTCGCTGGTCGCGAACCCGATCGTGTAGCAGGTCGATGATGCAGTCGTGCGACCTCGAACCTGCTTGATCCGCATCGTTGGCTTGTAGCCCAGGCTGCAAACAAGTTCGAAGACGTCCCGTGCGAGCCTCTCGTTGGTGTTGGCGAACTCAACGCGATCGCTGGATGCGTGACCGTCCGTATCAAGCAGGCCAGCCAGCAGCTTCCGCCGTTGCTGCTCGCTCGCGCGAAGGTAGAGCACGGGGATGTGCTTGTTATTCAGGACCCCCAGCGAGCGAAGCCTCCCCTTGAACGTCTGAGCATCTGAGCAACGCCTACAGAGAGGTACCCGCTGTGAGTACGCGGGGCTGCCGCACTCAGAGCAGACGGGCACCGGCATCGTGCCCCGACCGGAGCACCTACGGCTGCAGAGCACGGAAGCGTGTGTGGAGGGAACGAATGCGCGTCCACAGACCGCGCAAGTGCGCTCTGGCAACTGATCCGGCACCGGCAGGCGCAGGCTGAACAGCAGGTCGCCGGCGGTCTTGGTCACGATTACGCCATCGGACTTGATACGTGCAACAACCTCTGAGTCGGCCGAAGTCAGCCTTGCGCCGGCGGAGTGGCCATCACCAAGCCATGCGCCGAAGGTGTACGGCGGAAGCGGGAGCTCTCGATCAGGAAGCTGCAGCGCCGCGCAGGTGTTGATCGCGTGGTTGAGACGGCTCTCGGTGGCGGACTCATGCCTAAGCGAGGCCGCGATCTGGGCCGTTGTGACCACTCGCGAATGTGAGTGCGGGTTCCAGCTGCCGACCGGACGACTGACATGCTCGGCCAACGCTTTCAGGAGCAAGTGACGCGAGTAGACCGGTGTGGCCCAGGTGTACTTTGTGCCGGAAGCTCTCTCGAACTGTCGTGGCAGGCGGGTCACCATCGGGACTTGTCGAAGTATCACCGATCGAAGAACGTGCCGGAACCTCAGGCCGGCCTCATCGATAAGCTCGCTGGCGCTCACGAGCTGGTCCGGCCCTTGCGCTGCAGAGGCAGCAAGCGTAGTTACTCGCTCAACGTCGCACAGTGGAAAGTGGAGCCTGGATGGCCGACGCTCGCTGGCGGCCCGCCGGGAGGCGCGAGTCGTCGTAATCCACTGATGCTCAGCGTCAGCGACGATCGAGCTGCCATCCGAGAACTCCACGGAATAGCAGGGACGATCGTGCAGAACCTCCGTGGCAGCGACGACCTGAGTCGGATGACCGTCTGCTCCTAGAAGCTGGTCGCCGACCGCGACCTCGCCCATCGTGGTCCAGCCGGTCGGCGTCGGCAGCGGCGTGTCGAGCGCCAGCGCCTTTCCCATCGCGGGACGGCCGGCGACGATGATCATCTGGCCGGGATGCAGACCGTTGGTCAGCTCGTCGAGGTCGGCGAACCCTGTCGGTATGCCGATCATCTGGCCGCCACGGCCCGCGATCGCCTCGATCTCGTCCATCGTCGACTCAAGCAACGAGCCGACCGGCGCGTAGTCCTCGGTGGTGCGCTTCTCGGTGACCTGGTAGATCTCCGCCTGCGCCTCGTCGACGACGTCGTCGACCTCGCCCTCACCGGCGTACCCGAGCTGGACGATCTTGGTTCCCGCCTCGACCAGGCGGCGCAGGATCGCCTTCTCCCGGACGATGTGGGCGTAGTAGCTGGCGTTCGCGGCGAGCGGGACGGAGGCGACCAGGGTGTGCACGTACGGCGCGCCGCCGATCCGGCTCATCTCGCCGCGCTTGGTCAGCTCGGCCGCGACGGTGATCGCGTCGGCGGGCTCACCGCGGGCGTACAGGTCGGTGATCGCGTCGAAGACGATCTCGTGCGCCGGCCGGTAGAAGTCGGTGCCGCGCAGCGTCTCGATGACGTCGGCGATCGCGTCCTTGCTGAGCATCAGCGCGCCGAGCACGCACTGCTCGGCGGCCAGATCCTGGGGTGGAGCCTTCGTAGCAGGCAGGTGGTCGTACCCGTAGTCGGGTCCTATCGGCTGTGCGGACATCTCACCTCCCGACGAAGGGGGTGGTCCGCGGCGCCGCCGATGAGGCGTGCTGCGTGGTCAACGGTGGTCTCCTTGGCGTGACACAGAAGGTGTGATCACAACCTGTGACGATGGCGTCACGAGGCGACGAGGCACCGACACGCTGACCAGAGTCTGCTTTCTGTCCAACGCGGATCGGTGTTACCGTTGAGAGACAAAAGAATGGTTTGAGATCTACTGGGTCTGGCGATTCGCACTCGTCCAAACTCTGTATTGCGATCTCGGTTCTTCTCAACGGCGCCGGCTCCCTCGTGGGGCCGGCTTCGTGTTTAGTTGTGGTCTTGCGGGTCGCTGGTGGCGACTCCTCTCCCCTAGCTGCCGGTTGCGGCGAACTCGGGTAGTGGCTCGGGCGTGAAAGCTGGCTGGAACGGTCGTGGGGTGACGCGCCGAGGCACGTCGAATCCATGGGCTTGAGCGACGAGGGCAGCAAGGTACGGAGCGCGCTCCATGCCCTGCCGACGCGCGACATCGTCGATGTGCTCGGCAAGGTTGCGAACCAGGCGGCAGCGCAGCTTCGAGGTTGTTCCGGTGTGCGGTACCGGACTAGCCGGGACAATGTCGAAGGTGCCGACCTGGTCGACCTCACTGCGGGGGAAGCCGTGGAGGTCTTCAAGCAGCGTGCACAGATAGGCGTTCTGTGTGAGGCCTTGCGACTCCGCGACGTGAACGACGTGGTCAACCAGCCCCTTGGGGGCACGAGCAGGCACGAAGACGCGGTCACCCTTGTAAGGGCGGCCGCCGCGAGATTGCTCAGCTCGGACTGACATAGGACGCTCCCGTTGGTTTCAGAAACCACTTGCCATGTAGGAACCCTGCCAGACCAGGTTTCTGAAACCATGCACCGACACGCCGTGTCTCTCAGCAGCTCCATATCTGGAGAAGGCCGCTTTTCAGGCCGATCTGTGACAGCGATGTCTGAACTTTTTGTCCACGCACCTGCTGAGGAACGCTCAGGGGCTGTTGCGAGGACCTCCGGCCCGCTGCGTCCGCGCTTCTTGGAGCACTCGTTGCTGCAGGTCCGGATCGGACATCCACAGGTCAATCAACGCACGGATGATCGGAGCTGCATCCGTTCCGTCTGATTGTTTTGCTGAGAGCAGCGCATCATGACTGGAGTCATCCAGTACCAGGGTGAGCCGGACCGTGTAACGGCGATGTCCACTTCGGACATCGATCGTCGCGCTGTCCTTCAGTGCGATCTCCCGTGCGGCCCTCCGCAACTGTGCGTCCTGTCGCCAGACGGCGATCAGCGCTCGAAGTCGTTGCTGCGCCGCGACTCCGTCACCGGCCCTACCGGCCTTGAGCGCATCGCTCTGGGCCGGCGTTAGTTCCGGCGTCATCCGGCCCATCGTTCACTCCGAGGCTCGTACCAGCAGGCGTCGCCAGAGGTTACCCCCGGGCCCCCTTCAAACGCAGCCCTGCGCACCGCCGCCGGGTCAGTTGTCCGAAACAACTACCTGGATCTCTCCGACGCTCAGGGTCGTGTTTTGAGTGAAGTCGAGCGGGATGGTGCCAGTTTGTCCGCCAGCCGCCCAGTCGAGCTCCCAGTACGAGGTTGCAGTGATCCGGTACTTGCCGCCTGGCTCGGACTTGGAGATCTTCGTGTACTTGTACCCGCAGGTCGGAGACTCCGCTACTCCGTACGAGGACGAGTACGGGGTTCCTGGTCCACAGCTTGTGGTGTGACCGTCTCCAAGGTTCCAAACAATCTTCGTCATTTTGGCGTCGATCGTGACGCCGATGCCCTGATAAGTCTTCGAGACGTGCTGGGGTCCAACGGTGACTCCGCTCGGATCCTTCGCCCACAACCAGACCGGGACGCCGACATATCCAACGCCGGCCGGTCCGGACATCTTCTGTGAGATGCCGATTTTGATGGCCTCGAAGGTCATCGAGGCGGCGACAGCTCGGGCGGCTTCCTCCGGGGTGATCGTCGGAAGATCTCCAGGAAGCCAGATGACAGTGTCATCGAACGTGGCCACCCGGGGATCCATATCTGTTGCGCCAGTCACATATGCGCAGGTGTAAGGCTTGTAGTTGGGGCCAGGCCGGGGCCCTCCGGGATCGGCGGCGGGCTTCACGTAGCACTCCTGAGGTGCGTAGTAGGTCCCGATGCCGGGGATCGAGCACGGGATGGGAATCCCGTTCCAACTCGCCTTGCATTGCCCCGCCTGGTGGTTGCTGCCTTCATCGCCGGGATCATTGCTGCCCGGCTGGCCTGGGTCACCAACTTCGATGACACAGTTGCCGAAAACGTCCGTGGTCTCGCAAGTCGTCGCGGCAGCATGCTGGCCGGTGGCAACGAGCAGGCCAAAGAGCAGCCCAAGGGCGATGAGTGTCCTCTTGATCATGCGCAGCTCCTCCCTGGCTTGTTGCTGAACTCTTTGACTTTCCAGGTGCCGCCGATGAGGGACATGGCGACAGTGTCATTGAGATATGGCAGCCGATTCGGGCTCACGAGTGACTTCCCAGTCTTGTCGACGCCGGCGGCCTTGCGCACGTCCTCACACACAGCGAGCGTGATGCTTGTGATTACCCCGCTGGCATTGGGGACACCAACAGAGGTGGGCTTGATCGACAAGATGGTCGACGGGGTGATAAGCCGCCGACCCTTCTGCTTGTAGTAGACGTTGGCCATCCACTGGTCTTGGGTGAGCTGAGATCCCGTTGCAACTGACGCGAGTTTGGCTGGTGTCGCGCTGGCACCGCTCGACTTTCCGACCTCGTTCTGAACTGCTACCCACCGTTTGTAGCCATCAGTCGCGCCCGCAATCGCCACCTGGTCGGGTGAGGCTGAGGGTGTCGGTGACGGGGAACTCGGGGTACTGGTCGTGTTGCTTATCGGCGTCGAGGACGGAGCAGGTGTCGGAGTTGCCTTGTCACCGTTGCATCCCACGAGGACGATGCTGGCGAGTGCGAGGGTCAGAACGCCGCCAGTTCCCACGGCTATGCCGCTCCAACTGTGGAGACCGCGCAGAGCAGTCCCGCCGCCGCGGTTGTGCAGTGACATCCGGTTACCTTCAGTAGTTGAAGCGTCACCGTTCATCAGGCCTTGAGGCGGTGTCGGCTTGTCCAGCATGTTGTTCGGCTCCTGCTGCTCGTGGTCTGTTGGTTGGGTTATGCGTGGTTGCGCCGGCGGGTCTGTTCGATTTCGGTCATGAGTTCGAGCGTTTCGGGGTCGAGGTCGATATCGAGGTCACGGACGGTCTGGTTGAGCCGGTCGACGACGGCGCGTATGCCGTCTGTGTTGCCTGCGGCCCGTTCGACTCGCAGCTCTGCCCGGGCGAGGTATTCGTCGTGCTGGAGGCCGGCCTGGTAGGCGGTGGTGATCGCCCATCGCGCTTGGCTGATGTCGTGAGTTTCGAGCGATCGTTCGGCGGCGAGCAGGGCTGTGTCGCGGATCTTCGCGGAGATCTGGTCGGAGTGGTAGGACGCCCAGGAGTAGAGCTGCGGGGTGCCGCTGGACATCGGGCGTCCCTTGACGAGCTTCAGCGCCTCGACGAGGTTGCGGGTCGGTGAGGTGTTGATGCCGCCCTTGGTGAGTTCGTTGAAGTGGTCCCAGTCGGAGCGGAAGTCGGGGTGGAGGCGGTACTTCTTGCCGACGGCGGCCGGCAGGTAGTCATCGCCGTCTGGTGCCTCTCCGAGCCAGGAGCGGAGCCGGGACAGGACGCTGAGGCGGTAGGAAGAGGTGATGACGAGGGTGTCGTCGATGACTGTGCCCGGCGTTCCGTTGGGGTGCAGGGCGAGGAAGACTGCCAGGCGGCGGCAGACCTCGCTGCGTTTCTGTTCGATGTTGCCGGTGGCACCGTGGATCTCGACTGGTCCGAGCATCTGCAGCCAGGGCCCGGTCGGAGGGAACTGAGGAACGTCCAGCGGTGCGTGGAGGTGAGTGACCTCGGCGTCCTGACGCTCTTGCTCCGCTGCCTTGTCGGCGGTAACGATGGGCGACGGTGAGATGGAGACGACTTCTGCGGACGGCTCCGGTTGGGCCGGGGCGGTGTCCTCGTCGAGGTCGTGGTCCCACCAGTCTGCGGGCTCGGTGTCTGTCCGGGCGGCCGCGCGGAGAAGCTTGATGACGGAGTCGTACTCGGGTCCGCCGAGCATCTGCGGCTGCAAGTCGAGACCGATCGGATCCAAGGTCGCCTGCTTGGGGTCGGTGATGCGCAGGTTCCACTCGGTCAGCGGGTCGCCGGTGGCGGTCACGGCTGCGACGGCGACTCTGGGGAGGCTGGTGACGAGCCCGGTGAGCCGAGCACGCTCGTCGTCGGTGAGATCGGTGGCGATCAGGACGACCTCGGGCGTCAGGGCATCCGCGCTGTCTGGGTCGAGCCGGGCATCTCCGAGCGAGGCCTGGCCGGCCTCGACAAGGTGGTCGCGGTGGCGGTCAGCGCGTCGCTGCAGAGCTGCTAGGAGGTTCGTTGCGCCATCGATGTACCGGATCCGTCCCGCGCCGAGAGCATTGGCGAGGTCTTCCAGATCGCCGACGATGGTGACGCGAAGGTCGTCTGCCCAGGTGGAGGTGGCGAGCTCGACGCTGATGGCCGCCAGGACGGCGCGGGCGACGTCGGGATTGGGCGTGGTGATTGCGAGGGCCGCGGTCTGCTCGAGGTCGACCAGGACGTGGGCGCTCTGCTTGTCGTGGCCGATCGTGACGAGGGTTGGCCACGGTGCCGGCATGGTTTCGAGCACTTCGGTGCTCTGCAGGAGCTGGTCGACGTCGTCGATGCTGATGACCCAGCTGCCCGCCCCCAACCCGACGCTGAAAGGTGCGGGTGGATTGTGGTCCGGGGCTCGCAGGCGGAGCTCGATGGAGCTGTCGGACATGTGGACGCTGACCAGCTGCGGCAGCGAGCGATCGGCGTCGTCAAGGGCACTGGCCAGCGCCCGGAGTACCAGGTTGAGCCGGTCAGCCGTGAGGGGCTCGGCCACTGTCCGGAGCTGAGCTTCGGTCGTGCGGGTCTCGGCAGGAGGCGCCGGAATTGCCTGACCAGGTCGCCGGTGAAGAAGCTGCAGCGTTTTGCGGGCGGTGAGCAACGCGACCAGTCCGGCTGCAAGGAGCACGCCGGCGCCACCTGCGGTGCGGATGGGGAAACCGGCTTGGGCGACCTGTGGCTCCGTCTCGGCCGACACCAGCGTCGGCTGGATTACCTGCGGCGGGCTCTCGCTGCGATCCGTGGCCTGCGGCGTGACCGTGGCGGGGGGCTGACTCTGCTGAGCGCTGGGTGTTGCCGTCGCCTCCGGGGTCACCTCGGTCTGAGTTGGCTGGGTGGGCTGTGCGGTGGCGGTCGGCTCGGCGGTCGGGCGCGCTGTGGGCTGCTGCGTAGGTGTGGCCGGCTTGGGCGGCTTCTCGCTGGCCGGCGGCGTGACCTTCTTGCCCTGCTCAACCTTCTTCGGCTCGCTGGGCTGGACCTGCTGCTTGGTCTCGTGCTCAGTCGGCTTCGCGTTGGCTGCGGGCAAGGTCAGATGCCAGCCCGGCTGGATGAGGTCGGGATCGGTGAGATGCCCGCCGTCGGGCTGGGGCTGTCCCTGATTCGCTTTGGCGATCGCCGGCCACGCGTGGGCATTGCCGAGCTGGTCCTCGGCGATCTCCGACAGCGTGTCGCCCTTCTTGACGGTGTAGTCCCCGGCCGGTGCGGCTGGCTTGGCCGTGGGGGCGATGGGCAACTGAATGACCTGGCCGGGTTCGATGTCGTGGATGTCGGTGATGTGCGGGTTCGCGGCTGCGATGCTTCGGTACTTGAGGCCGTCGCCATACTCGCGCTCGGCGATCCCCCACAACGTGTCGTCGGCCTTCACGGTGTACGGCGTGGTGGTGGGATGGGCTGGGGCCGAGTGCCTGACCGGTGCGGCCGCGGACGCGGCTTGCGACCCCGCCGGCGGTTGTGAAGCGAGGGGCTCGGAGTTCTGCGGTGCGGAGGTCTGGGTGCTACCAGGGTGGGCAGAGGCGATCGTCGTCGGCGGAGGGGCAGGGCTGTGATCGACGGCGGCCGACGCGGTGGTCGCGAAGGTAGGCGCGACGAAGAGCGCGATCACCGCGGTCACGAGGCCTGCGGTGACTCGCTGACCTCCACCGAAGACGGGCACTCGCCATGGGCGACGGGTCAGTTGCGCGGCGAGCTCGACAAGCATCGACACGGTGAAATAGGCCCAGGCGATCCATGCAACCCACAGCAGGAACCCGAGAAAGAGCTGGCCGGTGTCCTGGGAGGTTAGGAGGTCGGCCAGTTCACCGAAGCCTGGCCACTGATCTGGCAGCGGGTTGCCCCCGATGGTGATCAGGAACAACGGGACGCCGGCCACGATGACTGCCAGGCCGACGAGGGCCACGAGTCCCTTCAGGACGCGGGTCATGCGTGAATTCCTTCCTGCGCCTGCTGCTGGGTGAAGTGCATCAGAACCCTCCCTGCGCCAGGCGTGCGGTTGCGTGGCCGTGCACGGTGAACTCTGTGATGCCGACCATGCTGAGGAAGGCAGTGGACTGCCGGGTGGTGGTTGACACCGTCAACGTTGTGCCGTTGACCGAAACGCTGCCTTCGACTCCGGCCGCGGCCAGGCTGCCCCGGGCCGCGGACGCGGCTCTGCCGCTGTCGACGGACAGTTCGGATTGGCCGGTCAAGGCAGAACTGCTGATGGCCTGGCCTCCGGCCCGGGCGGCATCTTCGGCCGCGGCATCGGCGTGGCGCTGGGCGCTGACTTGGCGCGATCCGTCGACGACCAGACCGATGGCGGCGAAGAGGCCGACGACCACGACTATGAAGAACAGTGACAGGGAGCCGCGTTCGTCGCGCCGCTTGGGTAGGAGGCGGTCGGTCATCGTCTCTCCCGGTACTGGTCGATTGCGCTGCGTCCGTCAGCTGTGAAGGTCATCGACTTGTGCAATCCGGGAACGAGGAGATCTGCCAGGTCGACGGTGCATTCGACGTGTGTGGTGACGGAGGCTGGCACGCCGATTGGGGCAGAGAATCCGCTGGTGTTGATGTCGACGACGCGCGATGAGCATTGGACGTTTTGCCCGCGCAGCGTCGAGTCGGCCACGGCGTTGGCCTCGTCGCGCGCTGATTCTGCTGTGCGGGCGATCGAGGCAGCCCGGGCGGCCGCGTTGGCTGCGTCTTCGACTGACGTCTGGGCCAGCGCGATACGCCCTGCTGCGACTAGGAGCCCGACGATCGCGACCAGTCCGGTTCCGAGTATTGCCAGTTCGAGTGAGAGGGATCCTCGCTCGTCGGTGCGGCGCTGACGCGGCTTGATGGTCATCAGTTGTCCTCCGGTGAGGTGATTCGTTCCCGGGGGCTGGTGACTGTTTGGCTGATGTTGAAGATGCGCCAGTTCGTGAGGATGACTGCGGCCTTGCCGGTGACCGTGACGGTGACGGTTTCGGCGTCTCTGGAGACCGAGACGTTGCTGTCGCGCAGCACGTCGGAGTTGCGTGACAGGACGGTCTGGGCGGCTGCACTTCCCTGGCCGGTGCTTGCGTTCTCAGCCCGTGCCGCCGCCGCGGCTTCGTTCGCGGCCGCAGTGGCGACCGTGCGTGCGTGGTACCAGACCGCACCTTGGACGACGCCGAACACGATCAGCAAGACCATGGGCATGAGGATGGCCACCTCGAGCGAGGCGGACCCACGGTCGGATCTACTGCGTGCTGGCTTCGTCATGAGCAGATGTGGTCTCTCAGAGCTTTCCGGTGTACTTGGCAACCGCGACACCGATGGCCGCAACGACAGCCAGTCCCAGCGCGGCGAGCCCGGCGGCCACCAGGGCCTGCTCGAGAGACAGCGAGCCGCGCTCGTCTCGCTTGCTGGCCTGGTGGGCGTGGACGACGCGCGCGACCAGTTTGGTGTATCGGGCAACGATCAGATCTGACATCTCGGTGTTTCCTCCCGTAATTGGTGTTCAGGTATCAGTGTGCGACGAACCGGGGACCTTATGCGTTGATTAAGGATTCATCCACCGAGGAAGACCCTCATCATCGGTGGGGTGATGAGCAGCAGGCAGAAGACGATGGCGAGCAAGGACTGCGGCCCGGTCATCCGTTCGGTCGCGGCCTCGGCCTTGGCCTGCTCTCGTGAGAGCTGAGCGTTCCTCAGGTCCTGGGCGCGGGCCTGCAGGGTGTCTGCCACCGCTACGCCGTCCTCCCCCGCCGACGTCATGATCTCGGCAAGATCGGCCAGCTCCGGCAGTTGGAGTTCGTCGGACAGTGTCCGAAGCGCAGTCCAGGCCGAGACCTGATTGAACTCGGCACGCTGCAGCTCTTCCGACAGCCGGCGAAAGATCCTGCTGTTGCCGATCTGGGCCGCCTCTTTCAGTGCTCGCGCCGCATCAAGTCCTGCAAGCTTTTCCAGGTGGACGAGCTCGATGTAGGTCGTCACCGCGATGCCGTACTCGTCGCGGGCCTCCTGGGCCTTGCCGTTCACCTCGAGGTCAGGAACGAACCAGAAGAACACCGCGAAGGCGAGGCCGACCACGACGGGGATCCCGAGCGGCAGGGGCACTCCGATCAGCACCAGCGTGGCGGACAAGAGGCTCGGCAGGGCCAGACCGAACGCGGCCGCGAAGATCTTGCGTCCGACGAACCAGCCGCTGGTCTTCTCCAGCAGGCGCAGGTCCGCGGCGGGGATCTTGAAGCCGGGCAGGTTGCGGAGGTGGTCCTGGCTGCGGTTGCCCAAGCGCTCGAGGAACGGCGTCGCCTCGGCGTCGACATTTGCCATGTAGTGAGCGCGCTGGGGGGTCATCCGGTCTACGGCGTCGCCGAGGTGCGGCAGGCCCGGAGGAACGAAGGCGTAGACGAGCCCGGTCAGGCCCAGCCCGCCGATCAGACCGAGCAGGATTCCCAGCGTGAGGGTGGTCATGGCTGCTCCTGGGCGTCGTAGGCCGTCAGAACCCTGGGGATGGGCGGTGTCGCGGCGATACTGCGCATCCAGATGAGGCAGGCGACGTAGCTGGTCAGCAGGATCGCCAGGATGATCTGGCCCAGCGGCGTGCGGTACGGGGCGACGTAGGAGTCGTTGAACAAGGCACCGAACGCGATCACGCCTGTGGTGATGAGCGTGATGTATCGCGCTGTCGCGCGAGGCTTCGCCCGGGCTGCTTCGCGGCTGCGTCGGGCCTTCACGTCGTCGCTGATGGTGTTGGCGAGCCCCTCGAGAACCCCGGCCAGGCCGGCACCTCGCTGCTGTGCCCCTATGATGAGTGCGGCCGCGAGCAGGTCGCCGGTGGAGTCATTGAGATCGTCGGCGAAGCGAAGCAGCGCGTCGCGGGTGGAAAAGCGTGCGCTGAGCCTGCTGACCAGGTCGCGTACCTCTGTGCGGATGGCGTCCGGGGCCGAGCCCAGAGAGGTCGCGATCGCGGTCTCCAAGCTGTTGCCGGCAGACAGCAACCCCTTGAGATTTCGGGTCCACTGTTCCATCGCGGTGAGCCTGTCGAGGACTCCCGTGTCGGGACTGCGCAGAAGCCACGGCAGGCCGAAGATCGCCGCCGGAGCGATCACCAGCGCAAGGATCCAGCCGGTGACCAGCCACAGCACCAAGCCGACCAGGACGCTCGCGAGCAGCAGCTGGTCGCGTCGACGACCGGCACGTCCGCCGGGGCGCCGCGTCAGCCGCGCCCAACGGGCCTTGAGCGGGCGCCGCGGCCGCACGGGGCGTGCCTCGCTTCGACGGAGGCCGGCGATGAGCATGACGATGCCCAGGGCAAGACCAATGCCCGCGATCGCGCCAAGCAGGCCGTTCACAGGCGCTCAGCCCCTCGGGGGCGGAACCCGATCCGCTCAAGGTCGGTGAGCATGTCCTCAGTCGGATGGGCCACCTGCAGCGCAGGGCTGTCGTCGTCGGGTGACATATAGAGAGGCCGAGTGATCGCCGGGTGGTCGGCCTCGCCCCTGAGGAGCTGGTGGACCTCGGTGACACGTCGCTGGATTGTTCCGCCCTTCCAGCGGTTGTCGACCTGGGCGCAGAACACGATCAGATCGATGTTGTCTGCGACGCGGTGCGATGCGGCCGTGTGGTCGTCACCGCGGTCGGTCGCGAGGCTCACCAGCCGGCCGAGGGCATGCCGGCCAGATTTGGCATGCACTGTCGACAGCGAGCCGTTGCTGGCCGTCATGGCGTGCAGCATCGAAATCAGCTCGACGTCCTGCTTGACCTCACCAACCAGGATCCGGTCGAGGTTCATCGTGAACGCCTCGACCAGCAGGTCCGGCACAGTCTTGGATCCGGCGTCGCCGGCCTCCCCTCCCCCAGCCCGTGCCTGCATCGCGGCGACGTTCGGGTACTGCTCTGGCAGCTCGTGCAGAAGAAGTTCGAACGCGGTCTCGATCGTTCCGATGCGTTCGTGCTTGGGGATGGCATCCGCCAGGGCGCGAAGCATCGTCGTCTTTCCGCTGCCTTGTGCGCCGGCGATCACTACGCTCTTGTGCGCCCGCACAGCGTGAGCGAGAAAGTCGGCGACCTCGTCGGTCAGCATGCCCAGCTTGACCATGCTGTCGAGGGTCACGTCGATGTGCTTGTGCTGGCGGATGGTGACCGTCGGCCGCGGCGTGAGGTTGTAGGCCATTGCATGCAGCCGGTGCCGCGATCCCAGGAGCATGGTCACAGTCGGATGGGGGTAGCTGAACGGTCGCGCACCAGATTCGGCGTGCGTAGCGATCAGCCGGATCATCTCCAGCAGCTCGGCATCTGAGTCGGCGACCGGTGCGACCTTCACTCGGCGCCCGTCGCCGTAGACCACGCTCACGTTGTCGTAGCCGTTCATCTCGATGTTCTCGGCCTCGGGGTCGTCGAGCAGCGGCTGCAGGCGGCCGGCCCCGAAGATCGAGTCGAAAACGGCCTTGCGGTACTCCCGCTCGAGGGCGTTGGACCAGATCTGCTCGTTCCCTGCCATGGCGTCCCGCGAGTGCTCGCGCAGGACCTGAACGATGATCTCCATCCCCCGTGCCCGCTCGTCGGCCGGTGACCTGGTTCCTGGATCCTGGTCACTGAGCCGAGCCGACACGGTCCCTCGGAAAGTCTTGACTAGTTCCCAGTCGACACCGTCAAAGACGCTCGGTGCCCGCTCGGGTTCGCCGGTCTGCACTGGCTGGGGAGCAGGTGGAGACGGCGCCCAATAGTCGTCCTGCGTGGTGGCGAAGATCGGGATCTGCGCGAGGTTCCGCTCACCAGTCTGGTTGGGATGGGTCATCGCTCAATCCTTTGCGTCAACCTGGTGCGGCGAGCGCCGATGCGTCGGGTGATCTGCTCGGCCCCGGTCACCATGGAACGGGCGAAGGCACTGCCCTCGAAGCGCTTGGTCGGCTTGTCTCCGTCGGAGTACACCGAGGCATGCTCGGGATCCCAGGCGATCTCGAGCCAGACCGGAACCCTGATGGCACCTTCGATGTTTGCCGAGCTGTACGGACGCTTCGGTCCGACGATCGCCAGGCCGACCGTGTCGGCATTGCCTGCCGACTCTCGCTCCGCGAGGAATCTGCCGGCCAGAGACTTGGCGCCGATGATGGAGACCATTGAGGACCTGATGGCGATGATGAGCGCCTCAGCATTGGTGATCAGTGGAGTTGGCTCGTTCGCCGAGCCGGCACGGCCGGCGTCGACGATCACATCCATGCCCGCGCCTTCGAGATCCTGAGCGGCTTCGGCGAGGGGACCCCAGAAGCCGGCGAGGTTGCGCCCTTGAGTCGGGGGATCTGTGTAGCCCAGAAGACACTGGACACGTCCGGTGTTGTCCAACTGGACGGTGTGATTCGGCAGATCGTTGAGCAACTGGCCGTACCGTTGCGCCGCGGCAGCCTGAATGACCGTTCGCCTCGGAAGCTTCTCCCCTCTGAAGAACCCGGGCAGAAGCGCGGACCCAGTTGCGGCGGCTTCGACGAGAAGAACCGGCCGCGGCCACGCCATCGCCAGTCCAACGGCCGTGGTGCTGACGCCGGGCGCGCCCGTGGCGCTGACCAAGGTGATGAGAGCCATTGCCTAGCGCTCCCGCGAGTCGAGAACCAGCGCGACCCGTCCAGTGGCTGCACTGACTGACAGAGCCGCAGCTACGTCACTCGGTACCTCCACGTCGACCCGGGTGCTCTGGCCGTCCGGGCCATCCTCCGAGCCGATGACTATGGCGGCGATCGGCAGTGCGGAAGAGCCGGGGCGTGACGAAGAGGCCTGATCTCCCGGAAGCGTGACCAGCCGCACGGTGTCGCCATTCTGCAACGTTGTGGCCGGCAACTGTGATGGCTTGAGTTGCAGACCGACCAGGGTCCGGCCGCGGTGCGGTACCAGCTCAGTTGTAGCCGCGTTGGCGGGCAGGAGCGTGCCCGCCGGCAGATCTGTTGCCGCTCGCTTGCCGACGATGGACGCAAGCTGATCACCATCAACCGTCTGCAGGCTCGGGTCGCCACCGACGTCGACGATGCGCAGATCATCGCGCTTGATGACCTCGCCCCGCGTCACGGTGCTCGCAACTGCGACAACGGGATGAGTGTTGCCGGCGTTCAGTACAAGCACTCCCCCACCGAGGCCGGCCACGGCGATCAGCACGACCGCCCCGGCAACGAGAGTTGGTCGCCGCTGGCGTCGCACCGCAGGTGCGAGTCCAGGTGAAGCTGTCGCGCGCTTGATAGGCGCGGCGGCCTGCGGCGGCTGCGTTGGTGTCGATGTACTCACGTCATCCCCAGTGATCGTCGGTTGGCAATAACAGCATGACAGAAAAAAGCAGATATAGACAGTGGTAGGCAGATATGGGAGCGGTTGAAGGAGAGGCTTGCCGCGCCAGCAGGTAGCGCTCGAGGTCGGTCGCGACGTTGCGGCTCCGCGACCGGGCTCCAGCCTCCATCCATAGCGTGTCGACCCGTGCTGTGTCTGCTGTCAATAGCTGCAAATTGAGTAGCGGCTACGGCGCACCTCCGGATGAGTCAGGTTGCAGGTAGAGCCGCAGCGCCGTTGCCAGGTAATGGTTCCGGTTACGCGCGCCCGCCTCCTTCCACATCTGGTCGAGGATGTCGATGTCGGAGCTGAGCAACTGCAGATTGATGGTGACTTCGTTCTCGCGGCGTGAGCCGCGCTGATTGTGGTAGGCGGTGCGCGCGAAGATCTTCCCCGGCCGTTGGGTCGGCGCCTCGGCTTCGAACACCTTGGGTAGCTGTGTGGCTAGATCCTCCACGGCATCCAAGGCGAGGTCTGTGAAGGTGATGCGGGTCGCCGCGTTGCGGTCGCGCATGAGTTCACGGATCTCCCGTGGCACCGAGACGATCACCCCTCGGCGCCTGTCAGCCGGCCGCTCTTCATCGTCTGGCTCATCTGGCACTGCTCCACCGCCCTAGACAGTCCGCTGCTATACCTGCTATATGGCTAGGCTAGCGATAGGACTAGGCTAGAGCTAGCGCTTCGGCACTCTCGCCCGGTGTGAAAATGGGAAAGGGGCCGATCCGGCTGCTGGAAGCAGCGGATCGGCCCCTCAGGCCGGCCGCGCGAGCGACGGTGTCACTTCATCAGTGACTTGCGGAGCTCCTCTTCCGTGCTGCCCGCAAGCTTGTCGCTTTGAGCGAGGAGCAGATCCACCGCAACCCGGATAAGTGTGTTGTCGGTGATTCGTTCCTCTCCCCCGCGGGCAGCACGGCTGAGTTTGCGGGCCAACATGCTGAGGTTGTCGACCTGGTCCTCGCGAAGGCGGGCTTCTTTGCGGGCAAGCGTCATGTACTTGGGCTGCGCCGGCTCGGATGCCCGCTGGGCCTGCTGGCCGGTCGCCCGCGAGGCCCGCTTAGTGCGCGTGAAGGTCTTAGCCTGCGGAACCACTGCGGGCGCCGGGTCCGCGAGCGAAGATTCCGTCGTCACCTCTGCACTCACGGCTTTAGCCTGCGAGTCGTCCGCCTCTTCGTCACTGGAGGCGGTCTTCGTTGCCTCTGGCGCCTGGTACGGGACTGCAGCCAGCCGTTGCTGAGCCTGGTGAGCCGGCGGAGGGGTCTCCTCGACCTCGCGGGATGCGGCGGCCGCTGCAGCAGCGATGTCCGCAGATGAAGAGGTGCTCGGGAGCATGTCTGAGAGCGATTTTCTTGCCAAGGTCATTCACCAACCGCTGAGAGATTCGGACGTGTTTCGGGTGCTGTGTCGCGTGCCCAGTCAGTGAGGAGTTCGACGGCTATCCGGCGGTAGTCGTCGACAGCCTTCGACTGGGATGGGTGCTTCACCTGCAGCATCGTCGTGTTCTCGATGACTGCGAGGCTGTGTGCCTTGAGTGTCCGCGCGAAGGCCCGGAAGATCGGGTGTTCGAGCTTGGTCATGAGCGTCCGGACCTCGTCGACATCACCGAGAGCCTTTGAGTCGACGCGGGTGAGGAGCACTCGGTACGGCACGCCGGCGGGCTGAACCAGCTGAGTGATTGTGTTGTGTGTCGGGTTGACGCTCATCGCGGCCGGCTCCATCGGAAGGATGGCGTAGTCGCTAACTGCAAGCATCGCCTCGAGAACCTTGGTCGCCTCACCGTTCTTATTGCCTGGGGCATCGACAAAGACGATGTCGTAGTCGCGCAGCTCACGCAGCCGCGAGAGAACCTTGGGGTCGGTGTCCGTGACGTAGTCGAAGTTGAAGCCAGCCCCGGGATCTCCCCCGCTCTCAGCCCACCATGTGAGCGACTGCTGCGGGTCAGCGTCGACGGCCATGACCTTCTGACCGGCCTCGGCCATCGCCGCGGCGATGGCGACGGTGCTTGTGGTCTTGGCGACCCCTCCCTTTTCGTTGATGAGAGACACGATGCGAGTGCGTGCCATGTGACTAGGTCCCTTCAGCGGCGAGCGGGCGCATCTGCAAACAGACTCTGTAAGTACCGGAGTATGGAAGTTTGCAAGCTACGTGGATCGGGAGTTACAGAGACGCGCAGTACCGTACTCCGGGCGACCGATGGCTCGCGACCTGCCACTCCGGAAGTCTGAGAGTTTGTTCCTCCCGAGGTTCGTAGCAACCGGAGTCACGTAGGTCGTGACCTCGGCAGAGCCGGAGGACCGAACTCCGGAACAACGGGTGTGCCGAACACACGGGGTACGTGAGGCTGGCACCACGGAACTACCGAAGAGCCGGAGTCTGGGAGTACGGGTCGAGCGAACTCTGTCAGTGCGGAAGTGGCAAAGGTCGGGAGTCTGGAACCCCGGTACTGCCGGAGCGCCAAACCACGCGACTCCGGAAGAACCGAAGTGCCGGACTACCAGAGAGCCGGAAACCCGTACTACCGAAGTACGGTAGTACGGAAGCCTTGGACTAACGAAGTCACGTTAGTTCGGAACTGCCGAAGTTGCGAAGAAACAGAGCCCGGTAGATACGGAGATCCGGAGTCCGAGAGTACGGACCTGCGTGAGTACGGAATATCCAAAGGTCGAAAAGACCAGAGGTCCGAAGTTCGGAAGATGCGAAGTCACGAGGTAACAGGGTGCGGCAGTACGGGAGTGCCGAACTCACGGCCTACGAAAGCATGGGACTCACGAACTAACAGAGTGCGTGAGTCTCGGAGTTCCAGGGCGCCGAAGATCGGAGCTACCAAAGCTACGGAGTCGCGGAGTACGGCAAAACCGAAGTACCGAAGTCACGATGTTGCGAACCCTGTCAGTGCGGAGTTTACAGAGATCCAGGGGTGCGGAGTTCGTAACGCCCGGACTCCCGAGCCGGCCGAAACGGTGCGTCCAGAGTCCGGATGAGCCGAAGTCCGGCACTACCGCACCTCGTAGCTCCGAAACTACCGAAGTCCCGAAGCGCGGGCGCTGAAATGCCGGCCGAACCAGCGCCTGGACAATCGCCGATCTGACGAGATGAAGAGCACGGGGGTCACAGAGGTATGCAAAACCCTGCCAAAACCCGCCAGAGGCCCCTTCTGGGCTGTCGCAGAACAGCTCCGGCCCAGATCCGCGACCTCCTCCAGCAAGATCGCCCGGCCGGTACATACAACAGAGCTAGGCTAGCAATATACAAGCGATAGTCCGCGATCGGCGAAGAAGCACCGGGTTGGTTCGCAGGGAGCCCGTCTGGTCACCACCAACGCGCGCACGTCGAGGGGCGACCTCTGCACTGCAACACCGCCGGGAACGAAGGGGAACCACATGTGGGGTGTGGGATCAGCCAAGAGCGTCGACGCCGCCCGCGACAACCTCATCCCCAACACACTGGCCTCGGAGACGGTGGCTCATCGCGCCGCGATGGCTAGCAGGCACATCCCCCGGCGCATAGAAGGACCAAACCGTGGCACCGGGACCGAGCGACGTTCAGCGGCTGCCGGTTGGCGGCGCCTGGCGCAAGCGATCAGACCCAGCCCGCCGACAAGGGGCCTCGACAGTTCCGCAGAAACCGCCCCCGACTAGCGCGGCGCCGGCCCTTCCAGAAACGACCGACACTCAGCAACCGCAGTCAGGCGGCAAGAACGTCAGCGTTGGCGCGCAGCCGTAGCGTCAGGCGGCTGCAGCGCTTGCGGAGATCGGTGCGTGACATCTGGAGTTCCTGGGCTACTGCCGCTCCGGCGCGGTAGTCGGACTCGATGTAGACCTTGGCGAGCAGGCGGGCATCTGCCTTCGTGATGACGCCGCGGGCCGTCGCGCGGGCAAGAACGCCCAGTAGCTCGATCCCTGCCGGGACCTCTTCGTCGTGGACACGGTCCTGGGCGAGCAGTTCGTCATCTACGCCGAGTTGGCTGGCGTTGTCGCGGGCAACGCCTTCGGTGACGTGCTTGAGGCTGTCGAGCGCGAGGTTGGATGCGATGCGGCGGGGACGGGCGGCGAGTGGGTAGCACATGATCTGCTCCCACATCGCGGCGACGACCCGGCTGGCGGCGTCTTCGAAGGGAATCAGGCAGCGTCGCTGCGACCGCGCCATGAGGACGATCTTGGGCAGCATCAATTGCACGACCGCTCGGCCGGCGAGACCCGACCCACTCTGAGCGAGCCGGATCAGGGCACCGAGAACACCGTCGGCATCGCGCCGGGTGGCTTCGGGGAGGTCCTCGAGCCCGTCCACGGATGACAGGGCGGGCTCGGTGTGATGCCAGGACGCGAGTTCACTCAAGGCCTGCGCTGAGGTGCAGAGCTGGCTCCACTCGTTGTTGAGCGAGCCGACGAGGCTCGGCTCGCCGAGGGATGCGGGGTGAAGACCGGCAGTGGTGGTCGACATCGGTGGCTCCTTCTAAGGGGTCGCCACCACCGTCGAAAAAGACCCTTGCCACAACCCTTGCCAACGAGAGCGCTGACCCTTGCCACTTCTCGGCGCCCACGACGGCCACGGCAAAACCGCAGGTCAGAGCCACGTCCGAAACCCCGAGCGAAGAAAGTTCGCGCCGGCTTGTCACAGACCGGCCCACGAATCGGCCTTCTCCGGTTGAAGCCCCTCTCAGCCGCAAGGAGCCGTACATGTGCCACCAGCACCCCGTCGCCGAGCCGATCGACACTCTCGAAGACGCCGCGTTCGACGCGGCCGCCTACGGCGCTGACCGGCGTCTGATGCTGGACCTGCTCATGAGGGTGCTGCTCGACCTCGACAGCCCCGAGGCCGTCGCCGAGCTCCGCTCCTACCTCAACACCCGAGCGCCCGCGGTCAGCGCGACCCGCAATGAACTTCTTGCTGAGCTGCCGGGATCAGTTCCGGCGCCGGGTGCGGACGTACTCCAGCCCCCGGCCGGTCCCGGACGGGGGCAGGTCCGATGAAGCCGTCACGACGACCGCAGGACGCGCCACAGGACCAGGAGCCGCCGCGGGCGAGATTGATGCGGCGTGTGCGGACAAAGAAGGACGCCGCAGAGGTATCGGGCGATCTCGACATCACCCACGTGGCGGGACAGCGCCTCGCCACCAAGCTCGCCAACATCGGCCTTGCAGCGGTCGTGATGTGCGGCCCGGTCAGCTTGTTCGTGGCGTCGTCGATGGCAACGCGGCCGGTCACCACGGCCAGGTCGTCGAAGCCGGAAGGCGTGATGGCTCAGGATGCGGCCCGGGCCGGCGAATTCGCGCAGCGGGTTGTGCGGGCGTGGCTGTCGGCAACGCGCAACAAGCTCGGCGACCTCGGCGACCTGTACGAGGACGCTTCAGGCTTCGCGCTGCCGGACAAGCCGATCCGGGTGGACAGCACCGAAACGGCGAATGTGACACCGACTTCGGTGACCGGGATCTTCCAGGTGACCGTCGCGGCGGGGGTGGAGGGCACCCAGCGGTACTACACAGTGCCGGTCCAGGTCTCAGCCGACTCATTGTCGGCACTCACCTTGCCGGCGCCGACGCCTGCGCCGGTGACGAAGCCCGATCGCGACCGGGCCTACCGCATCACGTTGCCTTCGACTGGGCCGACGGCCACCGCGGTGCTGGCGTTCCTGCGTGCGCTGCTGACCGGCCAGGGCGACGTGACCCGCTACATCTCGCCGGGGGCCCCGATCGTCGCGGTCACACCGGCGCCCTACAAGAGCGTCGATCTGCGCACCGTGACCGGCCTGTCCGACGAGGCGGAGCCGACCGAGGGCGAGATCGCACACGTGCTGGCGACAGCGATCGGCACGGACGCCGCCAAACGACCGGCCACTACCCAGTACGCCCTGACCCTCAAGGCCCGCGGCGGCCGTTGGGAGGTCTCGGGCATCGACCTGGCCCCAGCGATCACCAAGCCGAAGACGACGACGGCTCCCACCCAGACGCCCACCAGCCCCACTACTCCGCGCTAAACGCATCACAACCGGAAGGAACAACCATGCACAACCTGCTCACGGCGGCGGCCATGCTGCCCCTCGGAATCGACGACGGAGAGGGAATCCTCGGCACGGCGAACCGCATTGTCGGCGAACTCGGAACCCTCGCAAAGGTGGCAGCCACCGTGGTCGGCCTGCTGATCGTGGTCGGCATCGCGATCATCAAGCGGACAATCACCGCCATCATGTCCGCGGCCGTGACCGGCTTCGTGATCATCTGGCTGGTCAACGGCGGTCTCGAATGGGGCGGCAAGAAGGTCGGCGAGGACCTGGAGAAGGGCGCGCCGGCCGTAGTCACCGTCCACGTCGACCCGCGCCCCGGAATCTGATCCGGAGCACCCGACATGGCCAAGGAAGTCCGGGGAGTCCGCTGGTTCACCGCGGCGCGCCACGTCCCGTTGCTGATCGGCCGTACCCACGACGGAACCAGGATCAAGGGCGGGCCCTACACCCTCGTCCAGGCGTTCGTCGTGCCGATCACCGCGGGCGTGATGTGGGGCACGCGTGGACTGTGGGACACCGGCAGCTGGGTTCTGAACATCGGCTTCACGCTGCTCACAGCCGTCGGCATCGGCTGGGTATCGGGGCGCTTGCCCGACGACCGCAACCCGCTGCTGTGGGTTGCCGGGTTGTTCATCGCCACGACCCAGCCGCGGTGGGGTAAGTCGAACGGGCGTCGAGTGACCGTCCCGAAACCCGTGCGCATCCGCAGCCATGTGGTCGTGCAGTGCCGCGAACTCAGCACCATCCAGACCGAGCCCACGCCGGCCGCCGAGGAACAGCAGCTGCCGGCTGTCGACGTCGAGCCCGCCGTTCAACAGCCAATGGTCTGGCCTGCGGTCGCCGTACGCCACACGGGTGTCGAGGCGTTGTTGGCCTCGATCAAGCAAGGGGAGCAGCGATGACACGCGCACCGATCATGAATCTCGTCGACCAGCTGGCGTTCTGCCGTGACGGCACGGTCTGGGCCACTTGGCGTCTGAGGCCATTGCCGTACGGCTACCAGTCGCTGGGAGACAAGCTGGCGGTGCGCGATCATCACACCCAGCTGTTCCGGGCGCTGCGGGGCGAGTTTCTCCTTCAGGGAGTGCTGGCCCCGAAGGACCCCACGCAGGTTGTGGACGCGATGCTGCACGGTGTCGATCTCGAAAGCTGCCCGGCCTGGGCAGAGGAGTGCTACGAGACCCTCGAGCGGCTGGCCGAGAACCCGATCGAGCAGCGTCTGTTCTATCTGTCCGTCCCGTTGCGTGTCGGTGGTGCAGCCGGTCTTGTCCAGGCTTCTGGACGGGTGGCCTGGAACGGCCTGATCGACGCTCTTGGCCTGCCGCGCGACGGCGTCGGGCGGAGCACCGCGCGCCGGTATCTCGCCCGGGCCGAGGAGATCCGCGCTCAGCTCCCGCCGGCGTTCTTTGCGACGTCGGCAACCGCGGCAGAGCAGATCTGGCTGCACCGCAGGGCCCAGATCAGGGGAGTGTTCGACGGTTTCCCGTCGCCGATCGACGACCGTCAGATCACCGAGGAGCTGCTGACGCACGGCGCCGGCGCGCTGGGTTCCCCGGTTCTCGATGAGGGTGCGCACAGTGACCTCAAGCCGCGGGCCCTGTTCAACCCGATGGCACGCCGGTACCTGAAGGTCACCGCCGACACAGAGGAGGTGGCCTACCAGTCGCTGCTGACGTTGGCTGACACGCCGCCGCACGGCGTGGCCGAGATCGGCAGCGAGTTCCTCGGGCGCATCGATGAGTCCGGCGTCGACGTCGACTGGGCGATCCGCGGCCGGGTGCGGACCCAGCAGGAGGTTCTGCGGCGCAACAAGCGCGCGAAGAACACCCTCGAGGACCAGGTCGGGCAGCGGGCACAGGACACGACGTCGTCGGGGAAGCTTCACCGCTCGCTGATGGCGATGCAGGACTACGAGGACCTGATGCTGGCCAACGACCAGGAGGTGGAGGTCGATTCGGCGACGGTACTGGTCTGCTCGGGCGCCACGGCGGAGGAAGCCAACGAGGCCGCGGTCGCGGTCCAGACCTACTTCCGCGACAACGGCTTCAAGGTCGTTCGCCCGCCCGGCGGCCAGACGCAGCAGTGGCAGGCGACGATGCCGGGCTACTCGCTCGCGCAGCTGCCGTTGGTCAGGGAGAAGCAGCTGATCGCGCCGGCAGCCTCGGTGTCGGTGGCGATGCCGGTGATCTCGGCAGAGATCGGTGACAAGCACGGCGCGATGTTCGCGCTCAACATCACCACCCCCCGACCGACCCCGGTGCTGTTCGACATCACCGGCAACTCCGAGCGCGACATCTCCGGTTCGATCGCGATCTGCGGCGAGCTCGGATCCGGCAAATCGGTGGCGATGAAGAAGATCACCGGCGATGTCGTCGATCGCGGCGGCCGATTCGTTGCCACCGACGGCACCCGCACGGGGGAATGGGCCACGTTCGCGTCCTCGGTGTCCGGGGCAACGATCGTCAACGTCCGCAACCCCACGGTCGGTCTTGATCCGCTGAGGCTGTTCGGCCCGATCGACGGCATCCCGATCGTGAAGTCGTTCCTGGCGATGCTGCTCAACATCGAACTCCTCGGGCCCGAGGGCCTGCTGCTGTCTCACCTGCTCAAGCCCACCTACCTCGCCAGCCACAGCATCGAGTCCCTCGGTGGACTCCTGGCGCACCTGACCTCGGACTGCGACCTGGCCGGCGCCAAAGAGCTGGCGAGCCGGATGGACGTGTTCGCCGATCTCGACACCCCAGAGGCGGGCGTGGCCAGGATCGTGTTCGACCCGACCCTGGAGCCGCTCGACCTGGACTCGCGCGCGATCGTGTTCTGGACCCACGGCACCAAACAGCCGACCCGCGACGAACTGCTGAACGCTCACCTAACCCGCAACCTCGGCCTCGACAAGCTCTTTGGCCGCGCGCTGTTCGGCCTGATCGCCAAGATCGCCGAACAGATCTGCTGCAGCGACCCGACCGATCCCGCGCTGTTCGCGGTCGACGAGACTCACGCCATTACCGCTTCGACGGAAGGCGAAGAGGTCCTGAAGGACTTCGTCCGTCAAGGCCGCCGGCAGGCCGCCGGGCTAGTGCTGGGCAGCCACAACCCCGACGAGGACTTCGGGCAGCGCACCGACAAATCCCAAGACCTCGAGAACGACATGGGCGGAAGCACCTTGGCGGCGCTGATCCCGGTCCGGATCGTTCTGCGCCATCGCGACGTCGGCCTGGCAAAGAAGGCCCTGCGCTGGCTCGGCCTCGATCCGACCGACCCCGACCTGGTCAAGCTGATCACCGAGGAGACCTCGCCGGTCGAGGACGAGAACGAGTACAGCAACTCCAACGGGGGAGTGCGCCCCGAGCGCCGCGGTGAAGGCATCATGCGCGACTCACTCAACCGATTCGCCCGCATCAAGGTCATGCTGCCGCTCAACGAGAAGCGCCGCGAGACCATCCTGACCACCCCGAAGCGGGCGCTGCGATGAACCTCAACCTGCCCCGCGGCGTACGGACGGCCGCGATGATCGCCACTACAGCGGCACTCCTGCTGATCGTGACCGCCGGCACGGCCAGCGCCGACCCGGGCGCACCGGGCAGCGCGCCGGGACTGTCGCCGTTCGACCTCACCGACACCCACGGCATCAAGATCAGCCAGTACGAGCTGAACATCGATCAGGGTGGATGGACGGATCCCGGCAAGTCCGGATGGTCGTTCCTGATCGTCATCGCCTGGGAGATCTACCGCTGGTTCATCGGGATGATCGCCTGGCTGCTGAACTGGACGGTCTCCTTCAGCTGGATGGACCTGCTCACCAAGCCCCTGGCCGCGATCGGCGACTCCATCGAGTCCCACATCATCGGGCCCTCGAACCTACTGACCACCGCAGTCATTCTCGGTGCCTTCGGTGTCGGCATCTTCATCGCACGTGGCCACTACGGCCGCGCCGGCGTCGAGTTCGGGATCGCGGCAGCGATCCTCGCCCTGGCCACCACCGGCCTGGCCCACCCGGTCACCTGGGTCACGTCCCCCAACGGCCCGCTGAACAGCGCCCGCAAAGCCGGCATCGAGATCGCCAACGTCGTCACCAGCAACGGCGCCACCAGCAGCAGCGACTCCGCGTCACTGAAGCAGAACACCTCCGGCGTCTTGATCGACACGTTCATTCGCCAGCCACACCAGCTCCTGAACTACGGCGCCAACATCGACAGCGACACCAAGTGCGTCGACATCTACGACAAGGTCCTCAAAGCCGGTCCCTACGGCCGCGACTCCGCCGGCCGCGACCAGATCGGCAAGTGCAACGAGGCCTACAAGAAGTACGCCGAAAGCCCCGGGCCCGACCAGCTCGCCACCCAGGGCTTCCTGATCCCGTCTGGCGGGCTGCTCGCACTCGTCGTCGGTCTGCTGGCGTTACTGATGATGGCCAGCGTCGCCCTGACCGGATGGGCGGCACTCAAGCTGATCTGGCACACCATCGTGGGGCTGATCCCCGGGACATCTCGCCGAGGCCTGGCCAAGAGCCTGGCCGACGTCTTGGTCCACCTGATCTTGATCCCGATCCTGCTGGTGTTCTTGTGCAGCTACCTCTACATCCTCAAGTCCGTCATGGCTGCCAACGCCAACATCGCCCTGATCGCGCGGTTCATCGTCGCGGACCTGCTCCTGCTCGTCAGCCTGGTCGTGCTGTGGCGCTTGTGGCGCAACCACCAGCAGGTCTCGGCCCGGTTCGCCGAGATGTTCAACCGGGCCTCGGAGGCCGCACGCAACGTCAACGTCGGCGAAACGGCCCGGTTGATGAACACCTTGACCAAGTCATCGACCAACCCATCGGTGCGCAACTGGTCCGCGCCGCCGAAGATCCGGCCGGCGACCCCGACCGGATCACACGGCGACCAGACCAGGGATGCGCCCGCGGCTTCAGGCGGCGGTGCACAGATGAAAGGTCTGGCCGGCAAGGCCCGCGGCAAGATGGAGCAGAGCGCGGTCGGCCGCGAAGTCCTCGGGATCGGCCGAGACACCGTGGCCACTGGCAAGGGCATCGGCAAGGCGGGCCGGACCGCGGCGAAGTACACCATCGGCGCGCCAGTCAGCTATCCGGCCGCCGCGGCATCGATGGCCGGCAAATGGTCCGCGGCCAGCAGCAAACGCCGCGAGGCAATGAAGACCAAGCTCGCGGCGGCCAAGGACTACGCGGCCACCTACCGCGACAACACCAAGGCCGCCGGCCGTGGAGTGGCGAAGGCCGGATCGAAGGTCGGATCGAAACCGGTCAAGTTCGCCGCGAAGACCGCGGCCAAGGCCGGCACGGCGGCACTGAAGAAGAGCCACCCGGCGATCGCGGCCGCAGGCCTGCTGGCCACGACCGTCCAGGCCCGCAAGACCGCCGCGCCCACCTCGGTACGGCGACCGCACAACCCGGACCCCCAGCCCCCGCAGGCGACCATAGCCGCCACACCCCGCCCCAGGCGGCAGCCAGAAACCGTTCCGGCGGTCGTGCCCCGAGTCGGGCCGCGCCGGCCCGTCCAGCGGCGCCGAGCCGACCAGATGCGCACCTATCTGAAGTCCCTGAGCCCCGAGGAGCGTGACTCGTGAAGAAGCTGATCGTCGCCGGTGGCATCGCCGCCGTCGCTGGCATCGCGGTCGTCGGCTTCGTCGGTCTGTCGATGCTGACGATCCTTCTGGGCCGCGGCTCGATCGCCGAGGCGAAGCCGCCCGGCGATGTCCCGGGGGTGTCGCCGATCCTGCTCAAGGCCTATCAGCAGGCCGTCGAAGGAGCCGCGAAGACGCTTCCGAACTGCCACGGGCTGCGCTGGCAGATCCTGGCCGGCATCGCCCAGATCGAGTCGAACAACGCCGCCGGCCACGCGATCAGCGAAGCCGGCGACGTCACCCCGCCGATCATCGGCCCGGCCCTGGACGGATCCGGTGCCGGCGGAAACCTGACCCCGGTGAACGACACCGACCAGGGTGTCTGGGACCGCGACACCAACTTCGACCGCGCGGTCGGCGTCCTGCAGTTCATCCCGAGCTCGTGGCGCGTCTACGGCCGCGACGGCAACAACGACTCGATCAAGGATCCGCACAACGTGTTCGACAACGCAGCGGGTGCAGTCGTTCACCTGTGCGGAACCGGCGACAAAGACTTCTCCACTCCCGAAACCCTGCGCCAGGCGCTCTACGGCTACAACCAGTCCTGGTCGTATGTCAGCAAGGTCACCGAGGCGATCGCCACCTTCGATGTCTCCGCCCCCACAGCTGACCTGCCTCCGGGCTCACCGAAAGGTGCAGTGATCGTCGCGGCAGCCATGAAATGGGTCGGTACCCCGTACTCGTGGGGTGGCGGCAACGCCTCCGGCCCATCGACGGGAATCTGCTGCAGCCCCGGCGGCTCCGACGGCCGCAAGACCACCGGATTCGACTGCTCCGGCCTGAGCACCTACGCCGCCGCCCAGATCGGCATCAACCTCCCACGGACCGCCGCGGCACAGTCACTGCTGCAGCAACAGATCCCCGCCTCGGCCGGTGTGGCTGCCCTGCAGCCGGGCGACCTGGTCTTCTTCGGGTTCATCCCCGGCTCGCGGACCGGAATCCACCACGTCGGCATCTACGTGGGCAACGGGCAGATGGTCAACGCCCCGCGGCCCGGCACCCAGGTCCGGGTCGAGCCGATCTGGAGCGACAGCTACGCGGGGGCGGTGCGACTCGCATGACCAACCCAACCCCCGCGGGCGACCGGACGAGGCGGCTCAAGGCGATCGGGTGGCTGACCGCCGGAGGAACCCTCACCGTGGCACTCACGGCCGCCGGCCTGTCCCTGATCACCGCCCCGCCCACCACCCATCCAGCGCCGTCCACGACGACACCGACCATCTCCACGTCGCCCACCCAGAATCTGCCGGCCCCGACGCCCGCAACTGGCACCACCCAGCAGCCAGTGCCGACGGTCTCACCTTCGGCAGCGACGTCGACGGGCCACGGCGACCCGATGGCCGGAGCCATCCCCGACAGCCTGATCCAGCGCACCCTCGACGAGGCCAGCCTGACCACCGTCGACGCCACCACGGCCAAAACCACCCGCGCTATCGCCTGGACAGCCCTGGCCGCCGACCTGCAAGCCGGCGGCTGGAGCCACCCCCACCTGCAAGGCGCCTCGGTCGCCGCCCCAGGCAACGACCAGACCGCGCCCACCATCGTCGACGTCACCGCGATCTGGTGCGCGACCACCCCCGCGGGACAACCGGTCGACCGCCAGCGCAGCATCGTCCGCCTGACCTCCACCTCAGGAAGGTGGGCCGTTGAGCGCATCACCTGAGCCCGCTCCGCTCGCCACCGCACCCAATCGCAGTCATCCCGACGACCACGGAGACACCCAACCCATGAGCGTGGCAACCCTCGAAGGCAACAAGCCCGTCCCCGGTGACCAGCCCACTGACAAGGGCAAGGAGACCACCGCCACGGCGAGCACACGCCCGCAGTGGGCTGAATCGCTCGGCACGGTCGAGGACGACCTGACCGGCGGCTCCCACGAGGAACAGAAGGAAGCCGGCCGCGCGATCATCCGCATCGCCGTGGACCAGGGCGAGAAGCTGCGGGGCCCTGACAAGCTCACCGGCGACACGATGGCCGAGCACTTCGCCTGGTCGCCGCGCTGGTGGCGCGAACGCCTCCGCGAGGTACGCGAGGCCGCCGACTCCACCAAGCTGACCGTCGTCACCGACTCCCCGGCGAGCCCCTCGGCCGGCGCTCCGGCCGAAGCCGTCGCCACGGCGGATCTGCGAGCCGATGGCACGGAGGAAGGTGCCACCCGTGCCACGGAAGCTCTCGACGAGCGTGCCACCGGTGCCAATGGCAGGGATGGCAAGACCGTGGCAGGCGTGGCCAGCCCTCATCCGGCACCGGCGGCAAGCCCAGCCCCCACCACCGTGCCGTCCGTGCCGCCGACGCCACAGACGGGACCGGATGGCAGCACCGGCCACGCCGATCTTGCCGTGGCACAGCACACCGCCCGTGGCTCCCGTGGCACGAGCCAGGTCCCAGTCGGCCGGTCCGGCCACGTCCAGCACCCCGGCAGTCGCGGCGTGACCGGCAAGACCGGCACCGCCACGACCGGATTTGACCTTCACCCCACCGATGTCGCGCCCAGCACCTGGCCCGGGCCAACCGGGCCCGCCCAGCCCACCCGGAGCAGCGCGACAGGCTGGCCTGAGCGTGCCGCGACCGCCGACGCCGGCGCGCAGCCATACGACCCGCCCTCTACGGCGCCTCAGGCCCCCTCAGAGCCCGCACCAGCCTCCATCGAGGCAACCGCACCGCCCCGGTCCTTGCAGGATCGTGAAGAGGCGCCGGTGATCGTTCCCGACCCTTCACTCGGCCTGCAGGACCTCGCATCCGAACTGGCCGCAGCCTGGGGTGCCGGCGAGCAGCACGCACGACCGCGCCAGGCCCCTCGCGCCGTCCAGGGACCCGTAACCACGGACGTCGCGGTGGCAAGCCCCTTGCCAGCCACCTCAGACGAACCCGCGGCACCCTTGCCACCAGCTGACCGGACCGACACTGCGCCCTTGCCACCCACGGCGCCGCAGACCGCACCCAGCACCGAACTGTCCGCGGCCGGATCCCAGGCCGGTCCCGCCCTTGCCACACCTGCCGAGCGGCAGCAGCCGCGCGCCACGCCACCGGTCGCAGACGATGAACCGGCCATCGTGGCGAGCACGGCACACGCGAATGGCACGCTCGGCCAGGCGCAGCCTGCCGTGGCAAGCCACTCGGTGCCTGCCACCGAGATCACCGGCGCGGCCAAGCTCCAGTACGCCTTCTACGGAACCGCGTCGCTGTTCGCGCTCATCGGACAGGTGTGGGCCGCGCTCGACCACATCACCATCGGGGGCGGCTGGCCCACCTGGGTGCAGGCCCTCGCCATGGCGCCGGCGCTGGCGGTGATCGAACTGGCCGGTGTTGCCACCTCCCACCAGGCCGACCTGCGCCGCCGCCTCGGCGAGCAGGCCTACGGGTACCGGGCGCTGTCGCTCATGGCCGCGATGGTTGCCGCCGGCGTCAACCTGCTCGGCCATTGGGGCGAGTGGTTCCCCGCAGTGGGCTTCACCGGGCTGTCTGTCTTCGCGTACTGCAGCTGGCTGATGCAGTCGGCCGCACGGCGCCGCGATGCGCTCAGAGCGGCCGGCCAGATGGCGAACACGGCCCCGGTGTTCGGCCCGATTCAGTGGATCCGGCAGCCCAGACTGACTTGGCGAGCCCGCCTGATCGCCATCGGCGAGGGCCGCGGCCGCAGCGAATCGCTGCTGCTGGCCGCGGAGCGGATGCACCGCGAGACGCGCGACAAGGCGATCGCCAAGGCGGTGCAGAAGGTGATCAAGACACAGAAGAAGGACGCCAACGGCGCGATCATCGCCGCGGCGACGATCGATCCGGACACGCTGGCCACCGCACTGAAGGCGCGAACCGACTACGCCGCCTGGACCGACCACCTCAGCGTCGACCTGGCTCCACCGGTGCGCGACGCCGGCTAGCCAGACCCGACCGGGCGGCACGTCCGCCGGTCACGCAGGTACCTGTTCGATGGGCCCGAGCCCGCGGCATCACCGCGGTCGGGCCCATCGCATTTTCGGTCGTACGGGCGGGCGGACTGGGCCCAGAAGACGAGCTCATCACGGTCGAAACCGCCGGAAACAAAGGGCCAGCCGGCGGGACCAGTGGGAGGTGGGGGAGGGGCGGCGCTGATACCTCAGCGCCTCTCGCTTGCGCTCGAACGCGGCATCAGCGTAAGCAAATACACCAGCGATAGGCAAGCGCTACAGCTAGGCGAGGGCTATACCAGGGTTGGTATGGAACGAGGACTAGGCCAACGCCAGGGCTGACCTAGGCATCAGCGAGCGCTAGGCGATACCAGACATCCCGGGCGACTCCCGCCACGAACCGGCCCGACCCACCCGGGCCGCCGGAGCTGAAGCGAATTTTTCGCCCTGCTGCTCTGTCACAGACCGGCCCTTAAACCAGCCTTCTCCGGGTAACAGCACAGATCCCGAAGGAGAGGGCGGCCAATGGTGGCAGCGCAGTCCCCGCGGCGCCGCACGACCACAACGGTCGAGCCGGAAGAACAGACCTACCAAGGCCGCGAGATCGCCACGCCTCCGATGAACCACATCTCGGAGCGGCCGTGGATCGCCCAGGTCGTCGCCCTGGCCGGCCTGACCACCGCCGCCGGCGGCACCGCGCAGATCCTGGGCGCCGATGCCGTACAGATCGCCGAGACCGTCGCCGCCGGCCTCGGCCTTGCCACCGGCCGCGCGGTCCTGGGTCTGCGACGTAACCATCAGCGCCGCCGCGCCGCCGAGCTGGCCACCGCGATCTTCGACGAGACCAAGCTGCTGTGCGAGGTCAAGCTGCGCCGCTGGCGCGGAATCGTCTACCCCGACCCGACCCGGATCGTCGTCCGCTACCCCCTGAAGGTGAAGGTCGACCCCTTCTGGACAGCCGCCATGGTCGCCCTGTGCGAATCCAGGCTCGACATGTCCCTGGCCATCCGGAAACACGACCTGAAGCGCCGCCGGCTCGTTCTGACCCGCTCGGTTGCGCCCGTCGTCGACAAGCCCACCCTGCTGGAGCACCCGACCCTGCAGCGCGCGACCAGCCTGCTCGCCGAGCTCGTCGGCGCCGACGCCACCATCGAGCCCGACTGGGCCGACGAGGACAAGCAGCAGCTGCGCGCCGTCACGGTGCACCACCGGGCCTCGGCCAAAGTCGCCAGCCCGATGTACCAGGCCAAGGTCGAACGGATCTTGTCCACGATGCTGCCCGGCCGCTGGCGAACCCGCTGGAACGTGGAGCAGGACCACTTCGTGCTCGAGCAACGGCCCATCCTGGATCACTCCATTCCACGGCCGGTCGAACCGATCACCGACGCCAACCGGTGGCGGATCCCGCTGGCGATCGGCGAAGACGGTCAGCAGATCGTCTGGGAACCGCGAGACCAAAGCCACCTGCTGATCGTCGGTGCCACCAACACCGGCAAGACCGTCGCGATCCAAGGCGTCGCGGTCGAGGCAAGCCGCCGGGGATGGCGCGTTCGCGTGGTGGACCCCAAGGCTGTGGAGTTCCTCGGTCTGCGGGACTGGCCGAACATCGAAGTCGTCGCCACAGACCTCGAAGCACAGATGGCTGTCATCTACTCGACGTGGCAGCTGATGGAAGAGCGCTACGCCCAGATCGTTGCCGGCGAAGCGCACGAAGACGACTTCGAGCGCGTCGTCTTGATCGTCGACGAGTTCCGCGACCTGTTCGGGGCCGCCACCGAGTGGTGGTCACGCAACAAACCGACCGGCGCGACCGGCAAGTGCCCCGTCTTCGAAAAGCTGTTCTCGCTCGTGCGCAAAGGCCGGACCGCCGGCATTCACCTGGTCTTGGGAACCCAGCGACCCGACGCCGACTTCCTCACGGGCGAGGCGCGCGACAACTTCAAGGCACGCCTGTCGCTGGGCCGGCTCTTCCCCGACGGCGCCAAGATGATGTGGGACAGCTACCACGTCGGAGTCACCGCTCCCCGAAAGATCAAGGGACGCTGCACCGGCGTCGACGACGACGACAAGTACGTCGAGGCCCAGGTGCTGTGGACACCCGACCCCCGCAAGGCCCAGCACACCCAGAACCAGGCCGACCTGGAACTGCTCGAGGCCTTGTGGCCCGACGAGGTCACCTACCCGCGGATGCAGGTCGCGCTCGACGAGGAATGGCTCACCCGCGTCGACAGCAAAGGCCGGCCCCTGATCTGGGACGCGATCATCCACTCCTCCTTCGTGCCCTACGGCACCCTCCCCGACGCGCCAGAACCGGTCATCCCCGAACCCAGCTACACCGAGGTCGAGCCAGAAGACGACGGCTACGACCCACCCGAACCTGCCTCTGCCGAGGAACTCGAGGTCGGCGACCTGATCGAGCACGAGGACGAGTGGGTCGTCGTCGAAAGAGTCTTCAGCGACGGCGAATCGTTCGGGGTCGAATGGCGCGACGACAACGGCGACGGCGGAACCATCACCATCTCGGCCGAGGAAATGATCGAGCGACGCTGTCCGGCGCGCGAGGCCGCCAACGACGAAGCCGCCACGACTGCAACACCCCCAGCAGCAGAGGTTGAGATCGGCGACGACATCGACCTGGTCGTTCATGCCGCCGAGCTGATCGTCTCGACCCAGTTCGGGTCGACCGCGATGTTGCAACGCAAACTGCGAGTCGGTTTCGCCGAGGCCGGCCGGTTGATGGACATCTTCGAGAGCCGCGGTCTCGTCGGGCCCAATGAGGGATCCAAAGCACGAGACGTCCTGGTGAAGCCGGAAGACCTGGAAGAGTTCATAACCACCTTGCGAGGACAGTAACCGTGGCCCGAGCAAGCAGATCGCCGTGCCGCCCCGAGTTGGCGGCCGACGGCCACGCGGCTCCTTCCAGGCCCCGCGTCCCCCAGCGGCCGTACGGAGGCCCCGCCCTTCGCAGCGGTGGGTCCGCCATCCGCACATCAAGTAGTGAAACCGCCGCCCCCATGCGCGGTAACCATGTTGAACCTTCGCTCAGCGCTGCGCGGAGCCAGGCCAGCACGGCGAGTCCGGCTGATAGAGGCGCCAACCCTGAGCACGCACCAACGCCCGCCGACGACACCAATCCAGAGGAAGGCTGATGCGACGCAAACACCTACCGGCACTTGCCACCCATGGCGACGACCTGAGCCTTCCTGCGCTGACCGCGGCCATCCGCGGGTTCCTCGGGGACGACATCACCGTGCGCCCGCTGTGGAACTACGACACGGGCGTTCTCGAGGCCGTCGAGGTGCGCACACCGCAACCCATCGCCCAGATCCCGGGGATCCTCGACCAGCTGAGCACTCGAGTGTCAGCTCGGCTGCGCCAGCCCTGGATCTGCGACAGCGACATCGACGACCCGGCCGCGATCCGGATCGCGAAGGCCGACCAGGCAGCGCTCATCCAGGCGGGCCTGGACACGATCCGGCGCACTCTGACCGACGGAGCCGCCTCACTAGGCAATCCGCAGGTCACTCCCACCTATCGGCCAGACGGTGCACTTGACGCGATCAAGATCAGCTTCAGCGCCAGCCGGAAGGTCGACGACCACGTGCTGAGTGACTTCACCACCCGGGTGATGCCCGGCGAGTGGATTCCCGCGTGGACCGGCCCCGACACGCTCTGCCTGACGCCACTCGCCTGACAGCCCGTCCGGGCTCTCCCTCACGAATCACGAAGGACGACGCATGCACCTGCCACTCCGGATCGCCGCGCTCAGCTTTGCGCTGCTTCTCGCCGCGGGCTGCACCATCCCGATCGCGAACCCAGCAACCCACCCCAACACCACGCCGACCGCTTTGCCGACCAGCACACCTAGGCCCTCCACCTCGATCCCAGCGCCAGCTACACCCGGTCGCCCGACCGCCGAGCAGATCCGCGCCGGCGCCGCCGAATTGGCCGCGCTGACCACCGCCGTCCGCGGCCCCCGGGTCAAGGATCCGCGAGACCGGTTCGGGAGCGCATGGAAGGACGTCGACCACACCGGCTGCGACCAGCGCAACGAGGCCTTGGCCCGGGCTCTGCGCGATCGAGTCTTCCGCCCCGGCTCGACCTGCGTCGTTCAGTCCGGCATCCTCGACGACCCGTACTCAGGCCAGCCGATCTCGTTCCAGCGCGGCAGATCGCTGGTCGACATCGACCACGTCGTGCCGCTCGGCCACGCCATCCGGGTAGGCGCCGCCACCTGGACCCAGACCCAGCGTGAGCAGTTCGCCGGCGACCTCACCCTCGAGCTGATGCCGGTGTCGGCATCACTGAACCGGCAAAAGGGCGACGCTCCGCCCGACGGCTGGCTACCACCCAACAAGGACTACCGCTGCACCTACGCGCTGCGATGGATCGCGATCAAGGCCCATTGGCACCTGACGATCACCGCGACCGAGCGCACAACCCTGAGCCGACTCGTCGCAGGATGCCGCCCCACCCGGGCAACCCGATGACCGCCACGATCAGCGAGCTCGACCAGCAGCTGCTCGAGAACTTTGCCCCGGCCTGCGAGGGCTTCTACATCGAGCATCGCGACCCGCCGCAGGCCGAATGGATCATCCACTGGGTCTGCTGCCTACCCAGCTACCTGCTCACCTGCACCGGCTGCAAGGACACGTTCCTCGGCCTACCCGCTGACCTCCGCGTCGACCGCCCGGGCTACCAGCCCCCACAGACCGCGGCCCACCTGATCGAACCCCTCCACGGGAGACCCAGATGATCACCGACGGCTTCGTCCGGATCCCGGAGCACCAGCTGGCCCACGATCCCAGCGGCTGTCCCATCGCACCACGACACCCTGGCGAACTGGCCTGGGCCTACGAACTGATCGAACCCGGCACCCGCGTCTACGGCGTCGACGCCGACGCCGTCTTGGCGGCCCTCATCGACAACTACCCGCTCGGCGGACCCGAGACCGCCCGGGCCGCTGCCCGGACCCGTCACGCCATGTCGACTGCCCATGCCCTGACCGCTGCACGCGTCGCCGCCCATCGAGGCGCCCTGCCTGCCCGCCAGGACGAGGCGCTGCGAAACCCGGCGTGGGTGCCGCTCGCGTTGACGCTGTGGGACTGTGCGGTCACGCTGACCCTGGTCGACGTGGTGTACGCGCCATTCACCACCGCGCCCGCCCCGATCGGCAACGTCCGCTGGTTGCACAGCAGCGACGCCGACAGCTACCTGCTGTCGCTGTGCGAAGCCGGGGCAACGACCGCGTATCGGGCCGGCGTCAGGTGAGGTTGCTTCGCTAGTAGTCCCACACGATGCCGACGATGCGGCCCTGTGGCACGTCGATGCCCGAGAAGGTCCACCCGTACCGATGCCCGGTTCCGGGTTCGATGACGTTCTCGCGTGGGAGGTGGAAGCCGTCGGGGAAGTTGCCGATCGGGAAGGCCGCGCTCCTGAGTCAGCTCATCGCGACGGTCTCCATGACTTTTGTCCAGATCTGTCACAGACCGGCTCAAATCAGGGCCTTCTTCAGATAAGAGCCCCTCGCCGAGCGGGCGCCGAAGAAGGAGCAACACCACGTGTCAGGCCGGACACACCCGCTGGGGACCGTCGCGATCGGACTGGTCAAACGCGACATCGGGCTGGGCGACGCCCAGCTGCAGTCGATCGTGCACCAGCTCCGGCGCCAGGGAGCGACCGTCCCGGTAGACCAGGCCGATCACCTCCAGACCAGCCTGCGGACGAAGCTGCAAGCCGACCTGGACAGCGACCCCACGATCAAGCCCCAGCGGCGCGATGGCCTGCAGCGCCGGCTGACCGTCGCCCTCGACCGTCCGCTCGAACCCGCCCTGGCGTGGTCGCTGCATCAGCTGCGGGGGAGTGCGCTGCGCGCCCATGCAGCAATTCAATGGCGCCTGGCCGCCTTGGCGGCCGTCCGTGGACAGACCCTCGCCGAGACCACCGCCGAGTTCCAAGCGCTACGCGACCGAGCACCACGCGGACGCCAGCGGCGAGCCCCATGGGAGGAGCGGGCAACGACCTGGGGACTGCCACAAGACCCATCCACCCGGTACGCCTTCGACCAGCTGCGCCGATCCGCTGGCCCCCGGACGCCGCGGCGCCTAGTCACCGACCACCCCCACGCGATTCCTAAGTTCTCGGGCTTCCTGTTCGGCTATGACCCGATGTCCTGCCGCCTCGAGGTCCTTCAACCCGACGGCAGCGTGGCGCCGTTCCGGCTGGTGCCGCCCGACCTGGCCAGCGCACTGTCGAGCGGCGACTCGCGCCTGGCACTGACCCAGTTGTCCAGCCTCGCTCGCCACCGCTTCCGCAACCAGGTCGGAGCCGAAAGCACAGGCTTCGCCCTTCGGTGCCCGAACTGCGATCGCGCCACCGCGCTCGCCCACGTGTGCCCAGCCGCACCGCCCGTCCTGGCCGGCGGCCAGCTCGTCCAGGTCGCACACGCCGGCGCCACGCTGCGCACCATCGCCGCCGACGACGTCGCCCACCTCCTGGCCGCCGGGCATGTCGCGGAACTGCCCGTCCACATCACCTGCAGCAGCCCGATCGACACCGAGCCCGCGCCGCCCCTGCCTCACCCAGGCCCCGGCGTCGTCGACGGGATCGCAATCGTCGCGCTCGCCGACCGACCGCAGCTCACCCTCGACCGAATCGAGTGCTCCTGCATGACGTTCCGCGAAGCCCGCAACTGCGGCCACCTCACCATCGCCGGGCAACTGCTCGAGGCGCACCTCACCCCACCCGCCGACCCAGCCCCCGCACCCGCCGACCTGACGGCCTACCGGGCGGCCGCGGCACTCAACGCCGACAAGCCGACAGTCGCGCCCGATGTATCGACGTTCAACTACCGCGACGATCCGCTGCGCTTCGCGGCCGACTGCCGCGCTGCGCTGACCCGCCGCGGCGACGAGCACGGCGGCGTGCCCTTCCTGACCGCCACGCCCGCCATCTACGGATACGGCGAGAACCGGCCCTTCGGCATCGAAGTGGAGTACTCGACAGGCCGCCTCGCCGATCCGGGCCACGCCGACGACTGCCTACCCGGTCTCAACCTCGGCGAGGTCGAGACCAGCCACTACCTCGCCGGCCACGGCTGGCAGCACGGCTACCGGCAGACCCACACCAACGCAGCGGGGGAGGAGGCCAGCGCCACAGAGATCCTGAATGCACACATCGGCAAAGCCCTGCACGACCACGGGATCTTGAACGACCCGGCCATCCAGAACTACGGAGCAGCCAAGGACAGCGGCTACAGCCAAACGGGCTGGATCTTCGAGACCGACGCCACCGTCGCGGGCGAGATCGTCTCACCGATCCTCAGCGACACCCCCCAAACCTGGCGCGACCTGGCCACCATCTGCGCCCAGGTCACCACCCAGGGGGCAGCCGCGGAGGGAGCCGGCTGCCACGTCCACGTGGCCGCCGCCGATTTCGCCACCAACGCCGCCGCCATCACGAGTCTGCTGCGGCTACTGCTCGTTGCCGAAGACGACCTGTACCGCATGGCCTCCAACCCGCACACCAGCTCCCGGATCGCACAGTTCTGCCGTCCACCACAGCAACCACCGGCCCTCGGGTTCAGCGCCGTGACCGAGGCGCTCGAAACCAGCACTCACGCCTCGATGGTCAGCTTCACCGACATTCACCCAGACGACCCGCAACCTTCCCATCTGGAGTTCCGCCTGTTCGACGCCTCACTGCAGCCCGGACGCATCCAGGCCCAGGTGAAGCTCGCCCTGGCACTGACCGGCTACTCGGCCCACCACGCGATCTCGCCGTTGGAACCCCGCAACCGCCTCGGCGCCGGCACGCACCGGCGGAAGGTCCTGCGCTCGTCGGGTGAGTGGTTCGACCCCGTCACGACCGCCCCGATCCGCCACCTCATCGACCGGCTGTTTCGCCGCGACGACGACAAGCGGCAGATCGCTGCCCTCTGGGCAGTCAGCACCTACCAGGACAACCCGACCCCGGAGATGCGATGAACAACGACAACGACAACGACCTGCTCGACCTGCTCAAAGTGCTCCTCGGCGCGGGCGCCGTGATCGCGCTGTTTTGTCTGGGGCCGGGCAGCTTCCGCACCGACGTCGCCGGCTGGCTCACTCAGCACCGCCTGCTCGTCGAACATCCCGTGATTCCCCTCCCAGGCCTGAGCGGCATCGGGCTCGACGCGGCCCGCCTGGTCGTCCTGGCCGGCCTGCTGATCATCGCCGGCGCACTGACCTGGATCGCCCTGCGCACCCGCAAATCCCATCACTGACCTGTCGAAAAGGAGGACCTCATGGCCAAGCCCCGAAACCTCAAGAAGACCGCACTTACCGAGGAACAGACCGCCATCAAGCGCAGGCTCGACGACAAGATCGGCGCAGCGCTGGCCGCTGGCCAAACCGTCCCGTGCATCCTCAATCCAGGTCCGTACGACGGAATCGGCTCCGAGCGCGACCTCATCGAAGCTGCCCAACGCTGCGGTGAATGCCCGGCGTTCACCGAATGCGCGGCGTGGAAAGTCGCCGGCAAACTGACCGGAGGTCTGGTTGCCGCGGGCGAACGTGTCTGAGCCCACCCACGCCGCATCGCCCGGTACCTGGCAGGTCCGACCCTCCCAGGTACCGGGCCTCGTCGACGAGATCGTCGCCCCGGCCCGACAGCGCCCGATCCTGCTGATCACACCGGCCGGCACCCGCAGCGGGCCACGGATTCACCCCGACCAACTCCCGCCGCACATCCAAGGCCTGGCCGATATCCGAATACTCGCTTCGAGCGCCGCTGTGCTGCGACTGTCCGACCTGCTACCCAAAGGACTCCGGGTGTACGGAGGGGCGGCCCGGATCTACTGGCCGCAACTGTCGCTGTCGCACGGCCCTCAACAGCACCCGGTCATCTTGGCGTTCGAGGACACGGACCCAGCCGTCCCGCTGGCACAGATCACGGACGCGCTTGAAGGATGGCAACCTGCGGCGGACCAGGATGGGTGGGGGAGCGAGCCGAGCACGGTCCGCGGACAGAAACTGCGCCGCCTGCACCGAGATCTTTCGCGCGCCCAAGAAGACACGGCTCGAGCAGAACGCCGCGCCGAGGCCGCGGAGCACCGAGCCGACGCCGCCGAGCGCGAAGGATGCCGCCTGCGCCATCAGCTCGAGCGGCTGCAGGCCGAACATGCGCAACTCACCGCCCCGCCAGTGCCGGTGTACGCGGATCCCGTCCGCCAGCTGCGTCATGAACTCCACCTGTGCTGGCTCGAAACGGTGCCCGAGCCCGAACGTGGGCAGGCCCCACTGCGGGACTTCACGGTCGGCGCTGACTTGATCGCCTCACTGGACATCGATCTGGTGCCCCGGGCCCGGATCATCCGCGTGATCGTCGATGTCCTCACCGGCGCCGTCTACACCCATCCCGGCCGCGCGACTCATCGCCACCGTGTCTCAGCGGCACCCGGATCCGCTCCGATGACCCGCGCCGACCGCGCGACCGCCTGGCGCTGCGCGGTGAAGACGAATGCCCCTGCGGCCGCCCGCCTGTTGTGGTGGCAGCTAGATGACGGGTCGATCGAACTGGACCGCGTCATCCGTCACGAGTGATACCCGCGAGAAAGTCGGTCGATCTGCATACCGGCCTCCGCAGCGGCCATCTCCTCGATGAGACGAGCCTCGAAGAGCTCTACGGCGAGGCCAACTCTTGGATCGCCCTAGGCATGAGGCTCAGGTCGGCGCCGAGGGGCACGACGGTGAACAGTTTGCTGACGGCGGTCATGCTGATGGTGGTCGGCTTGAGAGCTGGCAAAGAGTTGCTGAGCGGAAGAATTCTTTGCAGTCCGACGCGAGCAGCGGCTTGGTCGAGTCGGATGAGGTGATCCGGACCGGAAGAATAGGTCTCGCCGACGACGAGCAGCACGACCTTTCCGAGGCCGATCGACTCCGAGGCGTTGATCGGTCCCTCTCGGACACTGAATCCACAGGGTTTGCCGGCTTGGTCAAGCAGGACCCGTGAGTCTCCGCGTAGCGCGAGAGCGTATGAGGGGACATGAGGCTCAGCCGGCTCGACGTACTCGGTTACGCGCGCCGCGTACACGCGAACACCCTTGGGCGTGCCGGCTTGGTCGGTGTCGAACCGGCGAAAAAGCATCGTCCTGCTGGCGTCGGTGCCCAGCACCCCAGTGCCACGCGCGAGGCCGAGCAGCAGCGTCACCCACACGGCCCAGTCCCCGAGGTGCAGGAGAGTCTTTCGCGTGACGGGATCGCCAGTCTCGATGAGCTCCATCATCTCGGTCCGCTCGTGGAGGACACTGGTCGCCTTGTTGTGCGGATAGCAAAGCGCCGTCCGAAAGCGAGCGAGGTCCTCGCGGTCGGGATCGATACCGAACCGGTTCCAGAGAGTCTGCGGGACGATGTGTTCGACGGTCAGGTCGTCGAGCGCGCCGCAGATCAGACACTCGCTCGAGCTGGCCACTGGGGCCCTGCGGATCTCGTCCACTGCTGTCTCCAACCACTCAACGGTGTTCCGTGAACAGATGTGCTGCGCGTCCGCGGATTTGAGCTGCCAGGTACGCAGCAGTACTCGGTAGCTTCTTCAGTCCGCCGGCAATTTCCAGAATTGCTCGCGGTCGCGCGCCCTGCAGGTGATCAGTCCTTCACCCGAAGTGCTTTACGGCAGACTTTCTCGAAGTGATCGCTCGCTGCGTGAAGGCGGATCACAGACGGATAGTCGGCCGCGAGGGCCTCCATTGGGTCCGAGCCGGCTTGTCGAAAGTCTGGGCGATCCTCGCCGAGATTGAACTTCAAGCCCTCGTCGGCTTCCAGAAGCTCGAGCCAGGCCTCTCGGACGGCGCTGTGGGCGATGAGCCGCATCCGTGCGGTTGTCTGATCTGGCACCCGCTTCAGTTCATCGCGTTGCGTGTGTTCTCGCGCCGTCCCGGAGGTGCTGTACGGCTCCACTAGCGAGCGCAAACTTTGGCGGATGAAGTGGACGTGCAGCATGGCCTCTGCATAGAGAACCATGCGCTCCTTGCGCAGCATCGTCCGATCGGCGAGGCGCCCCTGCAGCAAGGGAGCGACCAGCGAACCGAGGAGGGCACCGGTCAGTGCGATAGCTGCGCCTAGGACAACGGCGGCATCCACCCCGACATCGTAAGCCGTGGGCGGGGGGACTCGCGCGCCGGCAGAGGGCGGTGTCAGCCAGCGCCGTCGTTATCTTGAGCGGGAGCGTTTCGAGTTCTCGAGCATCGCGCCACCACGGCGCTAATTGGTCGAATGTCTGGCGAAGCTCCTCTCGCGCAGGGGTTCTAGGCGGAGCCCTCGTACACCGACCCGACGTGCGCTCGGATGTACATCTCCAGGCTCGGGAGCTGGTCGAGGTCTCCAGGGCTCAGGTAGACGTTGGCGCGGTCGAGGTTGGCGTGCATCCATGCATGCACCGTGCTGGCGTCCAGGTGCTCGACTCCTAACCACGGCCACAAAAGCTGGTACTTGACCAATGAACGGGCCAACGTCGACGGGGCAGCCGTCGCGGAGTAGTGCTGGTAACGGAAGCGATTGTTGGAGCTGGCGCTGACCCGGCCGACCTTAAGGACTCGGCCGGGTCCCGCGGGGCAGTCGACATGTCCGGCGAGCGCGAAGACGTAAACGGCGCCATGGCCTGAGGGGAGGTCTCGGCGCTGTTGGTGTGGTGCGCGCAATATCTCGACCTCGTACGTCATCAGTGGCATGCCGAACGCGGCCACTGCTGCATCGAAGCTAGCGAGTGCGGGACGCAGGTTAGCGAACGCCATGCCTCGCAACGTACCGCCGGGCTTGACTTGGTGTCTGTTCGCCCACCATCGGGCCCGGTGACACATTGCCGTGGTCATGCTGCTCGTGATCGTCTCACCGGCGCCGCTTATACCCATCCCGCCCGCGCGACCCATCGCCACCGTGCGTCAGCGGCGCCCGGATCCGCTGCGCGGTGAAGACGAAAGCACCTGCAGCGCCCGGCTCTTGTGGTGGCAGCATTGCGACGGATCGATAGAACTGGACCGCGTGATCCGCCACGGGTGACGAGGACCAGTGCTGCCTATCCCAGTGCGCGCCACCCGGGCCCGGCGACCGTTCCCCGCGGTGCCCGCAGATCTCAGGCAGCCACGACTTGCGAACCCCTCACATGTGCGCGGACGCTCCCCTACAGTGGAACCGTGACCGATCGCGAGCCACTCACCGCGCCACAGGTCCGCGCCATGGTCGACGCGGCCGGAATCAGTCGGCACGATCTTGAGATCGAGACAGACCCCGAGGTATGGCGCGACGAACGGACCGGCGAACACATCCAGGGCGTCTTGATCGGCCTGGGCCCAGAGCGCAGGGCGGTGGTGCACCTGCTCGCTGCCAACGGTCTCGTGGTGCACCCTCACGATGAGAACTACATGTGGGTCACCAACCGGCCCACGCCAATCCGTTCTCAGGTCTCAGCACCTGACTGAGCTCCGCTGCGGTCCAACGAGACCGGGCCGAGTGTCGCCAAAGATGTCGGTGAAGAGGTCAGGCCTGTTGTACACGAGCCACGGCAGCGAACGCGCACCGGCGAATCGAGTTGGCAGATGTCTCGTCGGTGCGGTCATCGGGCCACAGATCGCAGTACGTCAGGCCAGGCTCCACGAGACCTAGTTCCTCGAGCATCGCCGCGATCTCGGAGACTGGGAGGAACCGGCCGCCGCTGAGATGGCTGGTGGTGAACAGGTCCGTGAGCTTATCGGCCCTGCGGTCCAGCGGCCGCGCGACCGTCTCCGGGCCTGGCAGCTCATCTTGCGGGGTGGCGAAGAACGCCATCACCAAATGCGATCCGGTCGTCAACTCGGGGACGTACTGCGCCAGGAATTCGCTGGGACCGCGGTCCTGACCGGCGCTGAAGGGCAGCAGCACGGTGTTGACGACGGCGACCGGGCGCTCCCAGTCGATGAAGCCGTCGACATCAGGGTGTTTACGCACGGCCGCGGCGTCCAGCGGATCCGCATCGATCACTCGGACGAGCTCGTTGGTCGCCATGAGCGCGCGGGCGTGTGAGACGACGTGGCGATCGCGATCCACGTAGAGCACGCAGGGCCACGGGATTGATCTTCTGGACGACGTCGCGAGTGTTGTGATCTGAGGTGGGCAGACCGGGGCCGCATTCGATGAACTGATCGATGCGGCCCGGCCCGGCGAGCTGCGCGACCGCACGCCGGCGGAAGTCGTGAATCGCCCCGGCGAGGCCAGCAACTTCTGAGTCGATGGATCGCGCCCGGCTGACCAACTCTCGGTCGCCGGCCCAGTTGTCTTTGCCGCCGAGCAGGGCATCCCACACCTTGGCAACGGTCGGCCCGCCGATCACGGACGGCGGGCTGTCGGATACCGCGCTCTTGGTCTCGTCAGCCATCAGCGATCGCCCGCCGAGTGCGTGCCGACGGCTTCGACCGTGAGCCGTAGCCGTGACAGCAGCTGGGAGACCGCTGTGATGTGTCGCGGTGCGGCCTCGACAGGCGCGGTGAAGTCGGTGATCAGGTGGTCGCCGAGCCACGTCCGTACCCGCACCTCAGGGGCAGAAGTTGTGGAGGAGTGCACCGCATCGAGGCTCTCGTGGGGGAGTGCCGCGGGCGCGGTCCGGGGGTGCGCTGAGTTCACCTGCATCGCTATCGATCTCCCAGGGACGACGTTCGTGTTCGTCTGTGCCCCGGGCTCCGCGGCGTGATCGCCAACGGTCGTAGCAACGCAAGACCGAACGTAGCAGCGGATCGGCGTCTGGGTCGCGAGGGCCACGCGCGGCGTAACCGACTCGCAACCGGCGCTGCGCGAGCGCGACGGGTGCCGGCCGGCGCGGAGCACAGGACCCAGGCGGCCAGATTTTTGGCGGCTGGCTGTCACAGACAGACCGAAATCTCGGCCTTCTCCATCTTGAGGACTCATTTCAGATGAGCGAGGGCGACGATTGCCAGCTAGACGCGAATATGCCAATGTTGTCTAGACGCGAATATGCCAACTCAGGAGGTGGACATGCACAACCAGCCGCTCCAGCTGCAGGCAAGCATCCAGATGCTGCCGAGCGCCGATGGATACCTGGCCGAGATCACCGACCCGTCGTCGGCCTGGCATGGTTTCTTTGCCTTCGGCTCCGATCACCACACCGCGCAGCGCAACCTGGTGCAGACCGTCTGGGAGCACCTCTGCGCCGGCGGCCGGATCACCCCGGCGATTCCTGGTGTCGCTCTGCAGATCCCCAAGACGACCTGGTTCCCGCGCAACGTCCTCGAGCGGGCCGTGCCCTCCACCTTGGCCGGCGCAACGGCGCGTCCTCTGGCGGGCGACGAGCCGGGGCAGGAGTGACCATGACCGCGCTCATCGACCTGATCAGCCCGCCGAGATCCGACTCGCCGACGGTACGGCTGCGGATCCACATCCACCGACGGCCGCAGGGCGGCTGGTGCGCCGACATCGACGACGAGCAGGACCGCCAGCCCGCCGACCCGTACTGGTTCATCGGTGACTGCGACAGCGTTGCCGAAGCCGTGACGGCCGCCTGCGCCGAGCTCGCCGCGATGGCAGCCGACCCGACCGCGGTCGCCGCCCACGGCAGGCTCAGCGGCTGGATCGATCCCAGCATGGCCCAGCGCCCCGCCCGTCGTAGCCGGATCGGAGTACTGCAGTGAGCACCGTCGTCATGCACCCGACCGCCCGCGCCACCACCCCGACTCTGAACGCCCAGGTCTTGTTCGGGCACACCCACTATCCCGACGCCCGGATCGAGGTCCGGCCCCTGGTGGTCGACGGCGTCGAGTACCTGACCAACAGGCTGCTCGTGATCCGCCGCGACTTCCTTCACGGCCTGGACGGCGGCTGGATGCGGCTGGGGTCCGAGGTCACCCACGGCCTGCAGTACCTCGCCGACGCGCTCAAGGACACACCCGCCGGCACTCTGCCGGTCCACCGGTTCGACCCTCACACGGTCTGCGCCTTGCAGCAGTGCGGAGCCGGCATCGCCGTCCTCAGCTTGCAGCATGCCTTCAACCTGCACGCCGTAGTCCACGCAGGCGTACCGATCGGGCTGGCCGTACCCCTGCCGGAAACCCACAGCGCTGCACCGCTCGGCGTCATCCCCGGCATCCAGCCCTGACCCGGACAGGCCAACAGCCCGACCCGCAACACGCCCTGACGCCCACGAGCGGAGACCTGAACATGAAGCGACACCTGGCAGGCGCCCAGATCATCTTGCTGATCGGCGCCAGCACGCTGGTGGCCTTCGGCAACGACCAGGACGCGTGCGCGGTGACCGCGAAGAAGAGCGCCCGGTGGGACCTGGACGGTAGGACTTGGGACGGGTTCCGGGCGGCGAGCGTGTGACGGCCACGAAGCTGCCCCGGCTGCTCGGTATCGACGGCGGGACCGGAGTGACAACTCAGACCACTCAGCGCTGGCGGGACGGCTCACCTCATCGGGTGCCGGTTAGCGCCAGCCGGTTCGAACCGAGCCGGTACGCCGTACAGGAACTCGACGAATCGACCGCCCAGGCCTTTGTCTGCCGCCACCACTACTCGTCGAGCTGGCCGGCCGCCCGGCTCCGCTACGGGCTGCTCGACCACCGTGCCGACTCGACCATTCCAGCGCTGGTAGGAGTGATGGTCCTCGGCATCCCGATGGCCAAGAAGGTGCTCACCAACCCGTTCCCCACCCTCGAGCCCTACACCGAGAGCCTGGAACTGTCCCGGCTCGTCTTGCTCGACGAGGTGCCTGGCAACGCTGAAAGCTGGTTCTGTGCCGAGGCCTTCCGCATGGCCGCCGCTCGCGGCATCCGTGGAGTCGTAGCGTTCGCCGACCCGGAGCCCCGCTGGCGGCGTACCGCGACCGGCCACGAACAGATCAAACCCGGACACTGCGGCATCGTGTACCAGGCACTCAACTTCGACTATCTGGGCCTCGGCACCCGCAGGAGCCTTGTCCTGCTGCCCGATGCGACCGCTCTGTCAGCTCGTGCCATCGCCAAGGTGACCGGTGCTGAGCCAGGAAGCCACGGCGTCGTCCGCCGCCTGGTGGCTCTCGGCGCCACCGCGCCGGCCCCAGGGCAAGATCCGGCGGGGTGGCTACGCGCCGCCCTGCGCGACGTCGGCGCAATCCGGGCACCACACCGCGGAAACCACCGCTACGCCCTTCGCCTGGGCCGAACCCGCGCCGAGCGCACCCGCGTCCTGATCGGTCTGCCGGCCCGGAGCTACCCGAAGCCACATCCCACCGAGAAGGGATTCAGTCGATGACATATCTGAGCCTCGATGACGCTGGCGCCGTCATCAGATCCGATCAACCGCTCCTCAGGCCGGGCTGCACACCGCGCTGTTCCCCCAAGCACCACGTCTTCTGCCGCGGCCCAAGCTGCTGCCCACACCTCCACATCGCCAACCCGCAACCAGCACCGTCCGTCAGCGAGACCGCCACCTCTCCCAGAAGGGCCAACCGTCCATGAGCCAAACCATCCCCACCAGCCCCGGTCCTTCTGTTGCCGACATTCTCAGCTCAGCCCTGTCGCCGGCGAGCTTGCTCGGCTATCTCGACGACGAGGACCACCTCGAACACTGCACCGACGGACCCGAGCGGATGACCGGGCGCGCGCTGACCACCGTCGAGGAGCTCGAGCGGCTCCTCGACCTGGCCCAGTCCCGGGGCAGCTTGCCCGTGCTCATCGACCATGACCGCGCGCCGTGGATCTTGTTCCTCGACGAGGACGGCCGCCAGTACTCCCGCACCGTCCCGTACGGCCCTGAAGGTGAGGGCGGCGAATGGGCCGACCTGCTCGCCGGCGGGCCGCTGGTCGTGGCCTGGGACGGCTGGGACGACGGGGGTGCCCGGTGAAGCACACCGCTAAGTACTACCCCGGCAGCCCGGCACTGGAGATCCTCGGCAAGCTCGTCAACGCCGCGAACGGCGGCTACATCACCAAACCGAGCCCGGCACGCGTCGGCCTCACCTTGGAGCACGGCGACCACCGGCAGCGCTGGCGAAACTACCAACGAGACACTCTGGGCGCCCTGGTCGAGGATCGCCTGGTCACCGTAGACCCGACCAGCGGTGACCACGGGCAGCCGATCAGTGTGACCACGGCCGGTCGTGAACTCTGGACCACGGTGATGTCACGGTGACCGGCCTGTCTTTGGTTTGGGACGCCGGCCGAGATCTGCCGGCCGCCCCGATCGAAGAGCACGCTGGCCGCACGGTCACCTGGGAGGCGTGGAGGCGAACTCCGAGCACGACCCACATTCAGAGCGTTTGCGAGCAAGCCGACTGCCTCTATGTCGGATCGGGATGGATGACAGTCGGCACTGTTCACCCGCTCGACGGCGACACGATCGAGCGCACTGTTCGACGCCGGACGCGCTCCGGCAGGCAGTACGGCGTCGTCGACGACGCGCCGGCCTACCCGCTGCGCACGCTGTTCGCATTCGCCTGCGCCAGATGTCACCACGTCACTGCGTACGAGATGGCTGCCGCTGACCGCTTCGAACCGGTCTCCCTCGACCAAGGAGTGCTGTTCTGATGACCGCCTCCCCGATGCTCGACCTCGAACCGGTCGATGCCCCGGCGAGAACGCGCGATCTGCGCTCAGACCGATCCGGAGGCCTTCTTCCCCGTGATGGGTGGCAGCACCAGGGACGCGAAGAAGATCTGCCTCGGCTGCGACGTCCGCGGGGAGTGCCTGGAGTACGCGCTCACCAACGACGAACGGTTCGGAGTGTGGGGCGGATTGTCCGAGCGCGAGCGACGCAAACTGAAGAAGCGCGTCGGCTCGTGAACACCGACGATGAGGTGCCCCAGGCCGTCCTCGCAAGCCGGACCGTCGCCGAGCTCGCGACCGCCTACATCGGGGCCGGAGAGGTACTCAAGATCCCGGACGACATCGCCGACGGCACTGTCGCCGCGCTGGCGACGGAGAAGAGCTGATGCTGACCATCCCCGACTTCCTTGACCTTGTCGCCGAGCACACGGCCTGCCGCTGCCCTGCGGTGACCCATGCCAGTGCGCCTGACAACAGCGACTGCCCGAGGAACGTCGCGATCCGGGCCCACCGGGAGGCATCCCGGTTCGATGGCGCATGGCCGATCCCACAGAGCATCTTTGCCATCGACCAGATCCCGGCGTACCTGTCGGAATGGGACGACGCCCCACGGGTCGTGATCGCGGTGCTGCTGTGGCGCGCGACCGCCGAGTTCGTGAGCGACAACTCACCCCTGACTGTGCCGCCCGGACAGAGCATCTCCGAGGCTGCGGAAGCGTACGTCCGTGCGCATTGGCGAGAAGCCGAACGCGACGACGACGCGACCCCACGATCCATCGGCCGATTTCTGCGCGACGTCGCGCTGCTCGGCCACTACGAACGGCTGAAGCAAGACCAGCAGACGGCAGCCGGCCCTGATCTGCAAGCCGGCCTGAAAACACGCCGAAGCTTCAGCATCCCAGGCGAGGCCTGGTACGGGGCCACCGTGCGGCAGCAATGGGGACCGCTGGTACACGGGCAGCTGACCGCTGGCGTCGACGTGCTCGACGAGGACGGGGAGCCTGACGGCACAGGGCTGGGCGAATGGACGCTGACCTGGCTCAAGAAGCACCCGCAGCTCGACCTCGAACTGCAGGTCCCGGTGGACGCATGGAAGGTCTTCGTTCAGACAGAGTTTCCCGCGCTGCTGGCCGAGCTCGGCGTCGACGACCCTGCCGAACCGGTACCGAGCATCGAAAAGGTCTCCCGGACACTGCTGGCCGCGGGCTGGGTCGATTCCACCGCCCGGGCCATCGAGATCAACGATCAGCGGCGGCCTGCCACCGGCAGCGAACACCAAGTGCGGACCCGATGACGGCCGAACACGAATGCGGTGCCGAGATCTCGCAGGCAACCGCGACGGCCCGGCGCACGGTGTCCGCAGCTCTGCTGGCGGCTCTGGACACTGCGCGGTGGCCCGACGGATCGCGTCTGGTCGACGTGAGCGACCACACGATCCAGCAGCGGCTCGTTCCGGCGCTCACCGATGAACTCATCGCCCAATTCAGCCGGGCCAGCGACGTCGACACGGGAGCGGCGATCTGATCGGGCTACGGGCCGCCGTGATGCCCGTCGGTCAAGATGGGGGAGTGGGGAAGACAACGTCGCCGGCATTCAGCCCAGCCCGTCTCGCCGAGGCGCGCCGGGCGGCAGGGCTGAGCAATGCACAGCTGGCCGACGCAATCGGCGTACGCCGGCAGGAGGTCGTACGGTGGCAGTCACTCACGGCGCCCCGGACACCACGGCCTCAGCTGCAACTGCGACTGGCCGAAGCGCTGGGCGTCAAAGTCACTGACCTGGTCGAGCCGGAAGACCTCACCTTGGTAAGCCTTCGCCGGGAACGGGGCCTGAGGCAAGTGGACCTTGCCGAGCTGGCAGGGTTGCCGCGTTCGACCGTTCAGGCGTTGGAGTCCGGCAAGATCGCAGCCCTTCGGCCTGAGCATGCCCAGCTCCTTGCCGGGGCGCTTCAAACCAGCGTGCGGGCAGTCGCGCGTGCCCACGAAGTAGGGGTTGCCCGCGCTCAGAACCCTCCTGCGGGTCGTCCCTGATTACTCGAACGTCACCATTTGCACGCCGACGATCTCGACCTCTTCGGTGTCGCCGTAGTGCTCGATCCCGGCGATCTCGTCGTCCATCCAGGCCAGCGGGTCGTCGCCTTCGCCCTGAGCACGATTGAAAACGTCCTGGGCGTCGTAGCCGCGTTTCGAGCCGACCGAGATCACGCGGTGATCCTCGAGCGTGACGGTGAAGTTGACCCGCTTCTTCTTGGTCACCGCCTGCTGCAGCTTGTTCATCAGCGACTGCCGGCCGCGCTCGCGCCCCGGGCCCTCCGTCTTGGGGATCGTCATCTTGTAGAGCTCACCGGTTGCATGGGTGTACGTCGACTCGTCGAACTTGGACGCGCCCGGCTTCGCACGTTCCGGCGGGGCGAGGATCGATCGCGGAGCCTGCGGGGTGTTGTGGACGACCGCCAGTCCGCGCGGAGCCTTCTTGACGTCGGTGCGCGGAAGCTTCGCGCCCTTCGCGGGCGCCTTGGCCCGTGCTCCGATGGGCGCATCCGCCGGGACCACGGATGGTGCGCCGGCCTTGCCGCGGACCCGGACCGGATCACCGGTCTTGGTCGTTCGCCGAGGCGGCGGCGTCGATACCCTGCCCGTGTTGACCAGTTCGGACAGCGACGGCTGCAGGTTGGCGCCGGGAACCTTGCCGTTCGCGATCCGCCGAAGACCGGCCGGGTCCCGCTTGAGGGCCTCGCCGATCCGGACCCAGCTCCAGCCCTCCGCACTGTGCAGGTGGTTCAGCAGCTGCTGGCTGGTCGGCTGACCGCCCTGTGGCGTCGTCACGACGTCTTCCCCGGGGCGAGCTCGTCATACGCCGCGGTGGGTCCGGCGGCCTCGGCCTTCTTGACGATCGCGTCGCGAGCTGCCCGTGTACGCGGACTAGCAAGCGGCCCCGGCAACCAGCCCTTCAGCCGCAGCCGGCCCTCCTTGCCGTCATCGCCGCCGCCCAGCCGCACAGGGATCGTCGCCAGGTGCGGCTCGGTGGTGACGATCGCGTCGCCGTTGATCGCGACGAGGGTCTGCGGATCGAGGTCGAGGGCGCCCCATTCCTTCAGCTTCAGCCCGTTGACGGTGTAGCCCGCGGTGGGGCCCAGCAGCATCCGGGCGCGCTCCTTGGCCCAGACCTGGGCTGACAGCTCAGGCCGATGGAATGCCCGCTGGCGGTCGGTGAGGGGCTGCTCCTCGGTGTAGATGAACCGGTTGCCGTACTCGACGACACCGGAGATCGCCCACGGTGGGACGTCGTTGAGGTCGTCGACGATGTGGGTGCGTGGCCGGCCTCGCGAGTGGAAGCCGCCGATGGTCTGCAGCAAGACCGCACGAAGGGCGCTCTTCACCAGCGACTTGAGCATCTCCGGTGCATCGAGTTCGTTGGCTGCGCCCCGGGCCTTGAGCATGCGGTCGATGAAGGTGTCGAGCGGCCGGCCCTTGCTGAACTGAATCCCTTCGAGGATCTCGATGCCGCGGTGCCAGCCGGTGTTGAGGTCGTGGAACAGCTCTGCGCCGTCGACCCACGTCTCGTACGTCGCCCCGGGGCGGTTCGGCCAGTGCCACGCGTTGGTTGTCGAGCCTGGAATCTGCACCCCGAACAGGCCGAGAGAGTCCCAGCCATCGGGAACGGTGAACCGGATCCGGAACCGCGCCTTGGCGTAGCGCCCTTTCGTGTCGTTGGTCCACAGCTCTGTAGCCTCGGCTCCGGTGAGCATCCGGGCCGGGCCCACGCCGAGCTCGCCCTTGGCCAGGCCGGCGTACATGAACCGGCCGTCGGCCGCGGCCAGGCCGTCGATCTTGTCGGCCGTGATCAGCGCGACGCAGTCGCCGCAGTCGCAGCGGCCGTCGCCTGAGACGAAGCTCTCGGTGCGGTGCTGGCCACTGGTGGCGTGGATCAGGTCGGCGATGTCGTCGGGGACCATGGTCGACTCGTAGTCGAAGGTCGGGTCGCCGGGGAGGGTGTGCGCCCACAGGTTCTGGCCGGTACCGGCCGGGGAGTTCAGCAGGCCGCCGCCTGCACCGTAGCGGCGCAGAAGGCTGGTGGTGATGGTCCACGCCTCACGTGCCGACGGAGCGGGAACGTCGTCGCCGGGGAACCACTCACGGACGAGGCGGACCTCGACTCCGTAGCCATCGGCGATGTGGACGAACCGGCCGGTCGGGGTGCGTGCCTGCAGCCAGTGGCCGGCGCCCCGCCAGCCTGGTGTCTCTGCGGTCAGCCAGTGCGGCCGGCCAGGCGTGCCCGCGGGGATCGCACCGGACAGCATGAGGCGCTTCACGCCGTGCTTGTGAGCAGTGTTCAGCAGGTCGACCAGGTTCGGCTTGGTCCGGCGGCCGCCGACCAGTGGCTGGATGGCCTTGCCGGCATCGTCGACGCCGGCACCTGAGACGAAGTCGAGCCACAGCGTCGGGACGTCAGCCGCGGTGTAGGGGATCGGGCGCATTTCAGCTGCCCGCCGCGGGGGTCTGGCTCGACTTCATGGCGTCAACACTAGGACGCCCCACCTTGCGGTCCCATCCCGCCACGAACGAATCGACCAGGCTTTCGATGAACAGCGGACCGTTCTTGGTCTGCACCGCCGGCGCCGGGAAGCCCTTGGTGTTCAGCGCGATCTCCCGGGCGCGCTGGCGGGACACGTCCAGCTTTGCTGCGATCTCCGGGTAGCCCACCAGCGGCGGGAACTGGGGCTCGGCCAGGCGCCGATCGAACTCCCTCGAGCCGAGGACTGCGATGCCGGTGGCCTTCTGGCCGGTTGCGGTCTCGACCAGACGGACCGCGTCGGCCGCTGCCCGGCGCAGGCTCGGGGCCTCGATGCTGATCGTGGCCGAGCAGCGCACCCGCTCGGGGCCGAGGTCGTCGGCCGGCTCATCGTGGACGGCAGCGGACAGGCCGGCGAGCTTCTCCAGCCACTCCTCAACGGTCGCCATGTTCGGACTGAGCGGATAGACCCAGTCGACCACAGCGGTCCAGTCGGTCATGATGTTGCTTCCCTTCCTTGTCGCTGACAGTCAAGTGGAGGACGCGGCCCCCGGGGTGCATTCCCGAGGGCCGCGCTGCCCCCTAGTTGACCGGGGGCCAAACAAGCCCTGCTTTCCGCAGGTAGGCCAGCGCGTTCTTCCACCCTCGGTGGTCCGACGCCGTCCCAGCGATCGTGGTGACCCGCTTCCCGTCCGGGCCCCGAACGATCCAATGACCCTTGCTCGACCGTTCGGCGGCAAAGCCCTGGTCCTCCAGAACCTTCAGGAGCCTGCGGAGATCTCCGCTCACTAGTATCACCCCCAATCCTTGTCGCTGACAAGAAAAACCTATCAGCAATCCTTGTCACTGACAAGGATTGTTGTCGAGATTCGCCCAATCTCAGATACGGGCCGGCCGGTCAATCTGAGATGTGTTCTGAGGCTGGTGGGGCCAGTGGGGCTGGTGTGACTCTGCAGCGAGTGTCTTGGCTCCGCCTAGGAGCGTGCTGCCGAACGCGTAGGCATCCAGTGCTCATCCCGCCCGGCCATCGGCAGAGGCGACGCCGGAGTGGCCAGCCCTAGTCGACCTAGCCCTGCAGCAGGGTCTACCTCAAGTCGCTAGATCACCGTCTCGCGCCTTCGTGCGACGGTGCGGCGACGAACTCGGATCATCGCGCGAGCGTGCGCTGTTGGCTGGACCCCCACATCGTCGCGATGGCCATGGTCAGTGGTGGTAGGTCGTCGCGAATCTGCGGCGCTACGACCTTGCCTCCGTTGCAGGTGAGGTCATGGGTGGTGCGCTGGTTGAGGATGGCAGGGCATCTGTGTCGGATTGCGGCGCGCTGTGGTGTTCAGTTGCGCAGGGCTGTGAGGATGGTTGTGACCACCATCGGGGCGGGTAGGCGTTCTTGTTCGAGTTGGGCATGTTGTCCGTCGAGTGCGCCGGTGAGGGCGTCGAGGGCGGCTTGTTCGTGGGGGTGGAGGGTGTTCAGGGGCGGGTCGATGCGGCTGATTCGTTCGGGGACAGCTAGGTGCAGATGCGTCTGGACGGTTGCGGGGTCCATGAGGATTGACTGCAGCCTGGGCTGGAGTGCTCGCGCGCGCGAGAGCAGGGTGATGCCTGGCCGGTCGAGATCTCCCCAGTACAGCAGGGATGCATCGTTGAACCACGGGAGCTGTGTCAGGGCGTCGAGATGGTTTCCCAGTGAGTGAATGACGACGAGGCCTTCGTGGTCTGGGATCAGGAGTGCTGATTCCTTGTTCTCGACGACGAGGACGATGCTGGGTCGCAGCGGCAGTTCGGCGATCTCGGCGATGGGAGCGCGGAGGTGCCGCAGGCCGGCGATCGCCGACCGGTCGGCCGGATCGGTGAGGATGATGTCGATGTGTCGGGGCAGTGCGAGCAGGCCGAGCAGATCGAGATCGGAATCGGGCAGTTCATCGTCTGTATCTATGTCTGTGTTGGTGTTGTCGGTGAGGTCATCGGGTGGTATCTCACGGCCGGGGGTTAAGCCGAGGACGGCGAGGACAAGTCGCCGGTGACGTTTCAGCCACTTGGTGTGCATGCCTTCGACGGGTACTTGCCGTGGGGTGAGTCCGCTACGTGGGTTCTCAGCAAACCACTTGGCGGCGGCGGCCAGGAGGTGGAAGTCGGCGTCGTCGAGGTCGATGATCTGGCGCAGGTGTGGCTTGATGACGGCTGGGGTCGCGTGAAGTTTGAGGAGCCGTTGCCAGCGGGTGCGGGCCGTACGCCAATGTTTGGTGAGAGCTGGGTTGGCTGAGGCGAGCGCGTCGACGGTTGGGGCTTGGAGGTGGGTGATGATCTGCTGTTCACCGAGCAGCGTCCGCTTGGTTGCTCGGCGCAGTGTCAGGTCGGGGTGTTCGCTGTCCCATTGGTTCCAGGCACGTAGCCAGGTGTCGACGTTGCCGGGGTGGCGGGCGATGTGGTCGGCCGAGGGCGCGCCGAGGGGAAAGGTCAGGGCGTCCTGGTCCGGTGGCGTGATGAGCCAGTCGCGCCACCGGTCGTGGTAGCGGGTGCTGATCAGGTCGGTGACGGTGGCTGGTGTTCTCATAGTGAACCGGCCGGTTCGGCGCCGGCGCGCTGGAGTTGGACGGCTTCTTCGATGGTGAGTGGATAGATGCGGACACTTCCTGGCCGGTCGGCGTCTGCGCTGATGTAGGCGACGGTTTCGACGTGGTCTTCGAACGCGGTGACTTTTTCGCGGGGTGCACCGATGATCAGCTGGAAACCGAGTGCGCGTAGTGCGTCGAGTGCGCGGCCGGTGTAGTTGGCGTCGGCTTTGACGAAGCCTTCGTCGAGAACGATGGGTGCGTAGGTCGGGACGCGCGTGGATCCGTCTCCGAGCCGGTAACGCAGGGCTGCTCCGAGGATGAACGCGATGAGTTCTTGCCCTTCGCCGCCGGACATGCCGGCGACACCTTCGTGAACGAGGGTCTTGCCGTCGGGGCGGGTCTCGATCGCGCGGAACTCCACGTGTTCGCGAGCATCGAAGACTCGTCGCCGCCACGAGTCGCCTGCTCGTGAGCGCTCTTCGAGTCGTTTGAGTTCGCCTTGCAGTTTGACGAAGGACTTCTCGAGGTTGGCGTCGTCGCGGCCGAGGATGTTGCTGGTGTAGGCGGTCAGCGTCTTGCGGAAATCTCGCAGATCGCTGCTGGGCCGGTCCACGGTGTCGATCGCCAGGGCGGACTTGTCGCGGAACTCGACGCCGGTGAGGACGTCGTTGATCGGCTGGAGACCGCGCCTGATGCTTTTGCCGTCGTCTTCGATCTGCACGAGGAGCTTGTGCAGGCTGTCGTTCATGTCGGCGCCGACCTTTTCCAGCCAGGCGTTCTTGGCGCGCGGAAGGTCGTCGGTGGTCAGGGCCTCATAGATGGCGAGCACTGTGGGCAGGCTCTCGATGGTCTGGTCGATCTCTGCCTTGTCGTCGAGTTGTTTGTAGTGCCCGAAGATTGTTGTCAGGTGGCTTTGGTGACCGGCTCGGTCCTTGTCGTGTTGCTCGATCTGGGCCACGAGCAGGCCGGTCGCGTGATCGAGCGGATCGTTGATCGACTGCGAGGTTGCCGGGGCCGCGAACGGCAGGGGAGCCAGGTAGACGCGTTCGTCGTCGGTCAGGGCGGTGTTGTCATCGATCAGATCTTTGACTTGGTCCTCGATGACGTAGAGCTCGCCCCATTCTTCGTTCAGCGCGTCGACTCGTCCCTGGGCTTCCACGACCTTGCGTCCGGCCGCGATCTCGTCCTCGTGGTGGCGCTCGAGTTCCTTGCTGAGTTTGTCGATCTCTGGTTGGGTCGCGGCGAGCTGCTTGAGTTGTTCGGTCAGTTCGGTGATCCGCTGGCGGGCTGGGCTGGTGTCGAGTTCGGACCAGCGGGTGTTCTGAAGATCCTCCAGGGTCGCGATCTGGTTTTGCAGACGATCTCGCTGCTGCATGGTCTTGGTGGCGGTCTTGTCGGCCTCGTGGTGTTCTCGGTGCAGCGCCTCGACGGTGCTGCTCAGCTGCCCGACAAGGGCGGCGTTGTCCCACCCGATCCAGGTGTATGGGGTGGCGCGGTCGTCTTTGATGACACGGCCGCGGACACCGGTGAGCATGCCGGCACGTGTAACGGCGCCCTTTGCGCCCTGTGGACGTGGGGAACGTAGATCGTCGGGGCTGGCGACGCACAGGTAGCTGTGGTGCTCGATGAGCTCGTCGAGGAGCCAGCCGCAGTAGGGGCTGTCGGGAGCGATCTCGATCATGGCCGGGACGGTGCCTGGGATCGGGGACCGGCGGGCGTGCTGGCGTTCTTGGGCTGGCGTCAACACGATGCGGCCGCGCATGTCGTTGGCGTCGACGAACCGGGTCACGTCGCGCCAGTCGGCCTCGGCGACCAGCAGGTCAGAGGCCATCGCGCCCAGGACCTTGACGATCGCCTTCTCCCATTGCCGATGCTCGGAGCGGATCCGTATCAGCTCGCCGGCATAGGGCAGTTCTGCTTCGGTGACGCGGGTTCCTGCGGCGATCGTGGAGCGGCGGATTGCGGCGTGGTCAGGGATGTTCGTGCTGCGGCGCCGGGCATTTTCCAGTTGGCGCTCCGTTTCCCGGATGCGTTTCTTGAGGTCCCAGACGAGGCCGTTGTGGTCTGCGCTGACCGGATCGACGGCCTTCTTCTCAGCCTTGAGCGCGGCTAGTTTCGTACCGATCTCGGTGAGCAGCAGCGACATGTCGCCCACGGAGTCCGGCATCCGCAGGCCTACCTCTTCGAGCCGGCGCGCCACAGGCGCACGAGTCGCCTCGATGCTGCGGAGCAGGGCGCGCTGGGCCTCTGCTTGGGATTTGAGGCTCTGGCTGCGGTCACCGCCGGCGGCGGTGATCTGTTGCATCACGTCGCCCCAGCGGTCGCGTGCCGCTGTCGCGAGGGCTGTCGCGGTTCCGACGTCTTCTCGGGCGACAGCTTCGGCGATCCGGTTGTCTTCGATGGCGCGAGTGATCCAGCCGATGATCTTCTCCGCATGCCAGATCTCGACCCGCGTCGCCTCCTCGCCGCTCAGGGGACGCAGCAGTTGCCGTTTGACCGTGGCATCTTGCCCGGCAGCGGCATACCGCCTGGCCAGGCCCGGCACCTCTTCGAGGGCGTCGTGGCGTTTGCGGGCGGTTTCGAACACCTCGTACAGGGCGGAGGCTTCCCGGTAGGCGGCCAGCGCGATGTCCCACCGTTGCAGGGCGAGTGGTTCGGTGAGGACGAACTGCTTGAAGAGGTCGTTGATGGAGAAGATGCCCTTGGATGATTGGGCTCTGCGCAGCAAGGTTAGCGCGAGCTTTTGGGACTCCTCGGTCGAGCCGATGCCCATCACCCGACGCATCCGGGCGTGCATCGACGGCTGCGAGGTCGTGACCAGGTCGCGCGGCAGGATGACCAGTTTTTCCAGGGATGCCTGGGTGACCGGGGAGGACGCGGCTCGGGTCGGTCTCAGCTCGTTGAGGCGTTGCAGATCGAAGTCGTCCTGGATGAATGCGTAGACGGTGCCGGAAGTGATCTCGTCCAGGGTGGAGGTGTCTTTCGATACCCACACCAGGCGGGCCGCGGTGACGATTTGGCCGTCGCCGGTGGCCCAGGTGACCGCGACGCCGGACGGGAACTCAGTGCCGGGCGGGCGCAGATAGGCCGTCGATGAACTGTGCCGGTTGCTGTCGAGGATCTGATCGGTCTTGCCGCGAGCGTAGCTGTAGACGGTGCGTTCGGCTTTTCGGCCGCGGTCGTCACGAGCGGCCTGGTTGAACTCCTGCGGGTTGGGCATCAGCACTGCGGCGATGGCGTCGAGGATTTGGGACTTACCTGCCCCTGTCGGGCCGAGAATGGCGGTGCCGGCGCGGCCGACCAACATGGTTTCCAGGTTGCTGTAACGCCCCCAGTTGAGCAGTTGCACCTTGGTGATGCGGAACTGTTCCGGTGTCCCCTCGGCCGGTGCCCGCGACTGCAGGACCACTGGAGGCGTCTTCATCGGCCGGTCTCCGATACACCACGAGTGTCGCCATCGTCATCGTTGGGGTCGTTGGGTTGTTCGGCGGCCGGGGTGCCCGCGGGCTCGTCGGTTGTTCCGGCGGCTTCAGGGTCGCTGAGTGCTTCCAGGTAGACCTGTTCCATGTGGGTCAAGACGTCCAGGGAGACCAACGGCACCACCGCTGGCGACACCGTGTACAGGTAGTCGGCTTCTGTGTCTTGCGTCAGCAACCCTAGGTCGGCGACGGCGCGGATCGCGGCCGAGACCCGCCGCTCGTACTTCGCGTCGTCGGCGTCACCGCTTTCCCGAAACGGCCGCAGGAAGTCCGCGATCTGGGTGTTGGACACGATCACGGGATCGTCGGCGGCATCGGTGTATGCGTGCTCGCGGCGCAGGAAGATCAGTACGAACGACGCGTCGCGTGACAGGGGTTTGTCGCGGCGCAGCATCACGGGCACGTCGTCGTCGGTGACCTTCCGCTTGAACGCCACCTCGTAGTCGCGGTCGACCTCGAGCGTCATGAACATGTCGTCCAGTCGTTCGCCGATCTCGGACTCGTAGTCGAGCACCGCGTCCCACGCGGCGCGGTTACGGCTGCGGGTGATGAAGCGATTGGTGAGTAGCGAGACGAGCGCACGCCGTGCCGGCATGGCCAGCCGTGAGGTCGCCTCGGTGTACGGATCGAACTCGCCGGGGTAGTCGCCGGCGGCGGCCGAGCGGGAAGGAGCCGAACCGTCGACCGGTTCGTCGGGATCACTCATAGGTGGCCGCCCTTGGTGGGTAGAGGTTCGTGGAAGACCATGTACGGCACCGTGATCTGCAGGTCGTGACCCGCAGCGGTCGTCAAGGTGATCTCCTCAGCGAGTTCGGTATCGACCTCACCGTGGGCGATGGCGAGGTCGAGCAGGCTGAGCAGGGTCCCCAGGCGCTGGAATTCGGGTGGGGTGGCTTCATAGGCTTCGCTGCCGGTCACGAGGTGCCGCTCGAGCAACAGCCGATTGACGGTGCCAGTGGCGGCCTTGGTGCTCATCCCGGCGGCCACCCGCAGCGACTCCCTGTCTGTTTCGGGGATGACTGTTGGACGTGACTGCACGACAACCTCGACTGTTTGTGGTCCACGGTCGCGCCACAGCTGCGTTTGGGTGATGTCGATGACCGCGGCGGTTCCGATGCCGAGAACGTCGGGGATGGTGCGGGGACCGCGCCCGCTTTGTGCCCACTCGACTCCGGCGTTCAGCGCGCGATCGGCCATGGTCAGCAATCGTCCGTGCCGGCCGTGGGCGGTGCGGGTGAGGAGACGGCGAAGCGACGAGGTCCAGCGCACATAGCTGGTCTGGACGACGAGTTCTTCAGCCAGCAGCGTCGACAGCATCGTGTCCAACTGTGTTCGCTGCTGCGATGTCATGTGGTTGCGGGCGAAGTCTTGGCGAAGGATCTGCTCGATATCGTCGCGAATCACGTCGGCCTGGCGCGAGGTGAGCAGCCGGGCGAATCCGCGGTAGGCGCGGCCTTCCGGGGTCTGGGAGAGCAGGTCGTGTTCTTGCAGGTAGCGCTCGACCAGGTCTGCCTTGGTCGGTCCCTGCACCATCGCGTCACGGGCGACTTCTTGGTGGCGGTCTTCGACCATGGAACGCAGATGCCGAAAGTCCGCGGGCAGTGACGCGGTCATGCTCAAGATCTCGCGAAGCTGATGTTTCATCTCCTCCACGGTCGCCAGCCGTACCCGGCCGGCGGCGACGTCATCCTTGCGCCGCTGCAGTTCGCGAATCTGTTCCTCGATCCGCGCGACCTGGACCTCCCGGTTCGGGTCGGTCATGTCGGCAAGGAGGCGCACCGCGTGGGCGATGCTGCCCAGCCGGGCACCGGAGACGGTGTTCTCGCCCTCGATAACCTCGCGCATGAAGCGAAGAGCTCTCAGCGTCTCTGGCGAGAGCCGGTATCTCGTTCGCCCGTCCTGTCCGGTGTCGGTCTGAAGCCAGCCTGCATCGATCCATTTACGGCAGTGTTCGACGGGCGTGACCTCTCCCTGCCAGCCCGGATGCCTGGCGCGGGCATCGGCGACCTTTTCGTGGAACCACTCCGCCGATACAGGACCTTCGGCGAACTCCAGATGCTCCGAGAACAGCGGCAGGATCCAGCGAGCGTTCGTGGCACGCAGTAACGACAGCGTGGGATTGCTGTCGAACGCCTGCTCGACCACCTCGCTGGCCAGCCAGCCTCCGGCCACGGTGACACCTCCCGGTACCGGCCGCTCGGGTTCCTTGCTCGGGCCCCGGGCTGGTCGTCCCGACGGTCCGAGCCGCGGCTAGTCGTAAGGTACCGACAACCGCCGACAATTTCGTTGCAGAGCGTGGCGACCAGCCAGAACCTGGCTGTCGAGATTCCCCGGATCTCAGATGGCCTCGCCCAGGAGATCTCAGATTCTTCCAGCCCATCGGCGGAGCTATCTGACATCGAGCGGCGCCCGGCTCGCCACGGGTTGCGCAGACCCAGGACCGGCTCTCCACCGTCTCGGGTGAGGTGGCGTGCAGTGAGGTCTTCGGCCAACGCGACCACTGCTAGAACACCGCCTCCCCCTCGACCGCGTACCGCGCCGTCAGCCGAACGATCCGGCCCTGCGACACCCCGTAAACCAAGCAGGCGCCGGTGCAAGGAACCGGCTTGCTATTCACTACGCCAGATGTCGTCAGCGATCGAGCTTGGCGACGTGTTCCCGCTGCGGGTTTCTCCGGGCTTCTCCAGTCGGATTGACTCAAGGTTCCAAGGCCTAGCGGGCGTACGGTCATCGGCGAGCCCATAGCGTGCAATCTGCTCGGCGCCCGCGTGGTCCCCGACATGTCGCCGGACAATTGCGAGGTCCCGTAGCGCCCAGAGCCCAGCGCGATCTGCCCCGTCGAGCAGAAGGCGCTCTGCTCCGGCGTAGTCGCCGGCATGGCGCCGTCCCATGGCGAGGTAGCGCAGCGCCGACCGCGCTCCACGGTCCGCTGCGGCATAGGTGAGTCGCTCCGCGTCGGCGTGATCACCGGTCCCCATCCGGATCCGTGCGAGATCTTCCAGCCCTTCCGAGTTGCCATAGTCTGCTGCGGCGTACGCGAGACGCTCCGCGCCGGGGAGATCGCCGGCCTTCGCCCGGATCCGCGCCAGGCGTCGTAGTCCCTCCGGGTTGCCACGGTCCGCTGCGGCGTACGCGAGACGCTCCGCCCCGGCAAGATCACCGGCATCCTCGAGATGCAACACCGGCGGCCACCACTTTTCCCAGGGCCTGGCAAGATCCTCGGGTTCATAGCGACCGCTGAATTGGCTCTCCTGCTCCTCCAGAGCGACCGCCGCCTGGTCGGCAGCCTCCTCGGCTAGCGCGAGGTTCCGTCGCGGGTCTTCAATCACGAGCCTCTCGTCCCCGCTCTCCTCGAGCGCCCGGAGAAGCATCACCGCTCCCAGGTCACCGTGGTCGTCCGCAGCCTGGCGGAGGAGACGTACGGCGGTCGAGCGATCACCGGCCTGTTCCATAAGCATTGCGACGCCTTGCAGCCCTTGTGGAGCTCCCCGGTCGGCGGCAGCTTGGGCAGACTGCACCGCACCTTCGAGATCGCCGATGTCACCGAGCAGCCGGGCAAGCTCGACCTGTCCCTCAGTCTCGCCATACTCAGCGGCGAGATAGTACAGAGTTGCCGCGCGGTGCCGTCGCCCGCGATCGTCGGCACGACGAGCGAACTCAAATAGGACCGCGGGATCTGTGCAGGTCTGAGCAACTGCACCCCAGAAACTGGCGGGTGGATACCCGGCGGGGCGTGTCCGCCGGCCGTGCTGCTCGAGGTAGTCGGCAAGCTTGTAGCCCATCGAATTCTGGCGCTCATGAAGAACCTTGCGCGGAGCAAGAACTCCATCCGCTCCATGGCACTCTTCCGTTAGGGACTCCATCGCAGTCTCGAACCAGCGGCTGGTGTCGTCGGCTCGGCCCAATGCCGAGTCCGTCAAATAGCCGAGCGCGGCGCAGCGCAAGAAATCTGCTGGCAGGTAGAGCCAACGGCTGTGCCGCCGCGCGTCCATCGCAGCGTGAATGATCGCCCTGGGGTACTCGCCGGCATCTTGATAACGGCGCATCAGCTCGGGAGCCGCGGCGAGATATTGAGTAACTCCGCCATCAACGGCCGCAGCGGCCCGCAGTCGGTCATCGCCATCGATCTGCGTCCGCGCCGCCGTCAGCTCAGGGCCCGTGAAGCTCGGGGGCACATGGATACGGTGGCTGCTGGCAAGCAGTGCGCTGGCAGCTGCATGTTGCGCCGCTTTGTCACCCCTCGTCATCTCCTCCCAGTACCGCGGCCACATCGAGCCGAGCACCAGAATCGGCCCACCTGGATCTTGGAGCAACTGCTGCAGGGTCGACGCGACACGAGCCCCGATGCCTTCCGGAAGGAGATACATATGCGCCTCGTCTAGCCAGACGACTGTTCGGGGAGCGACCCGGCCGGCCGTCAGCTCTCCAATCACAGCCTCCGGACGATCCGGAGCAAGTGGATGCCACACCCGCCAGCCTGGCAGGGCTTCACGAATCGCCTCCCAGCACGCCCGACTCTTTCCGGTCGACGATCCACCCACCACCATGACGATCCTGCTGCGCGAAGTGGCCGCCAACAGCTCCTCGCGGAGTTCTATGTCGTGCGTGCGTTTCATGTAGGGCGGGAGCACCGGCGCACCCACCTGCTCACTGCTGATCGCACGGCGCACGCCGTAGGTCTGTGCCTGGTCCTCAGACAGCTCTCCGACCAGCCTGCCTAAATCCTCGCAGGGCGACTCGAGGCTCGCGCCGCGTAACACACGCCACCACTCAATTGGGTGTGACTCGTGGGCCGGGTCGCGGCGCCTGGCCTCGGCCTCCAGCAGGATGATCAGGCGATCCTGCGCCTTCGGGTCCCTGGGAACCTTGACAGCTCCTCGGAACCAGTCGCTCAGCGTTTGCGCTGTCAGGAAGATTGGGGGCACTTGCTGGGCAGCCCGCTTGATTATCGAACCGTATGTCAGGCCAGCGGCGGACCGCAGCCTGCGCAACTCGACTACGAACGCCCCGTCCTCGGCCACTGCACACCCCCCCCGGCGACAAGTCCTCAGCTCCGGCCCGGATCCGTCCGGATAACCCGGATCACCATCATGACCTGCGCATCCCCGCACCGTACCGAACCACCTCACTGCCGGACAGGGCAACGGCAAGGCCGACTTGGCGCATGACAACTCTTCAACTCATCCACGACATCGTCGGCGCCGCGGGACTGCTCTACACAACCACGGTCGCGATCGCTGCTATCGCCGCGATCGTCTCTGCTGATCCGGAGCAGCGCCGAGCCGCGCTCCGGGTTCTCGCTCTCCTAGTCCGAGGGCGAGGCAGGTCGCACGACGGGCCATGACTGATCCGGACCTATCTGGGTCGTCGGTGTGGCGCTGTAGGGGTGGCGCCTGGCGGCGAACTTCGTGGAGAGTGCGCGCAGAACCACCGGCGTCGATTCCGCGCGCCTCTGTGGCCGGTGGTGTGGTGGGTGGTCTCTGCGAGAATCGTGTGTCTTGTGCCGGGGCGAACGTTGGGACGCTGGAGGAGGTGGCTGTGGAACTGTCGGACAGGGACCGGAAGGTGTTGTGGACGCGTGCCCGGAACGTCTGCTCGTTCCCGCAGTGCCGGCAGCGGCTCACGCAGGACCAGGTCGATGCCGCGACGGGTGAGGCCTTCCAGACGGTGATCGGGGAGGAGGCGCACATCTACTCGGCGAGTTCGAAGGGGCCCAGGTACGACGCGAACTACCCCATCAGCAAGCTCGAGACCTATGAGAACCGGATCCTGTTGTGCCGGAACCATCATCGGCTGATCGACTCCGAGAAGGGCCGCGCCTACGACCCGGAGACGCTGATCGGCATGAAGCGGCGTCACGAGCGGCAGGAGGAGCGTCGTGAGCGGATCTCGGCCACGATCCGTGGCTATATCGCTGACCAGTACGTGGCCGACGACCAGGTGCTGTTCCGGCAGGTCAAACTCGAGGGACCGAAGGTCGATGAGATGTTCGTCGACGTCCCGTTCGCGGCTCGACACGACGCTGACGCCGCGGAGCTGCTCGGCCAGATCGCAGCTGACCGGCCGGGTGATGCGGAAGCTGAAGCTGGGTGGGTTGTCGCCGGTGCGGCGCAGGCGCTGCTGCACCCGGACTGGTCGGGCAATGCCTTGGTCGTCGGTGGGCCGGGGCAGGGGAAGTCGACGCTCCTGCAGTACCTGTGTCAGTTCCATCGGGCGCGTCATCGCGGCGCGGGGGAGAGCACGGGCGATTACACGGGGCAGGCGCAGGGCCTGCAGCCTCTCACCGAAACCACGCGGATCCCGGTCCGGATCGATCTGCGCGACTATGCCCGATGGGCCAGTTCGAGCAAAGCGCGGGTCAACAAGAGGCCGGCGAAGCGGAAGCGATCCGATCTGGGCCGAAGGTTGGATGAGGCGGACTGGCCGTCGCTGGAGGAGTACATCGCCGTCCACGTAACCAAGCACAGTGGGGGGCGCAGGTTTAGTCTGAAAGATGTTTCGACACTGGTGTCGACGGAGCCGGTTCTGCTCGCGCTCGATGGTCTCGACGAGGTAGCGAACCTGGAGCACCGGGACCAGGTCGCCAGTGAGATTGTCCGTGCGGCGGCTCGCCTGCGTGCCGACGCGGCTGACTTGGTCGTCGTGGTTGCGACGAGGCCCGGGCTTTCGGGGTCGCCGCTGTGGTCCTCGGCGGACTTTCCAGTCTTCTACCTTCAGCGGCTGACCGCTGGCCTGCGGCTGCAGTACCTACAGCGATGGTGCAAGGTCGCTGCGCTCGGCGCTGAGGCGGCGGTCAGGTTGCAGCGGACCTTCGTGGAGCACGAAGGCCTGCCGCACATCCGTGACCTGGCTTCCTATCCGATGCAGCTGGCGATCCTGCTCCATCTTCTGCAGCGCCGGGGCCTGCTCCCCCAGGAGCGCACCGAGTTGTACTCGGAGTATCTCAAGGCGTTCCTGGACCGCGAGGAGACTGAGGACAAGGAGCCGTTGCTGTCGTCGGAGCGGGATGTCATTGAGGACATTCATGCCTTCCTGGGCTGGTACCTGCATAGGCAGGCCGAGGACGACGGCACGAACACGCGGCAGATCGCCCGTGCGGACCTGAAGAGGCTGCTAAATCAGCATCTCGCGGGCCGGGAGAAGGGTCTGGAGCTCGCGAACCAGCTGTTCTCAGCGATGGAGAGTCGGGTTCTCTGTCTGATCGAGCGCGAACCCGGGTTCTTCCAGTTCGAGGTCCAGTCACTGCAGGAGTATTTCGCGGCCGCGTACATCAACGAGTACGCCGATCCTCGCGGTGCGGGGAACTCCAGGGTCGACTGCCTCGACGCGTTGCTGGCACGGCCGTACTGGCTCAACGCGTGCCGGTTCTTCGTGGGCATGTTCACCAAGATGGAGGTTCGTGGAATCAATCACAGCTTGCGGGAGCTTCAAGCAACACCAGCGTTGTCGCTGCACCCGCATCTGCGGCTTGCCGCCGGCCGTCTGCTCGACGACCGCGCCTACCAGGGTCAGCCGGACGCGACGCTGCAGGAGATCGTGGACTTCGTGCTTGCCGGGCCGGGTGTTGTGCTGGCCGAGGACGGCCATCTCGACGAGTCCGGCCAGCCGCTTACGTTCGCTGAGGACGCTGGACGCTCTCAGGCCGTCCGAGCACTGAAGAAGCGGCTGGCCGACGAGACTGTGGGGGATGTTCGGGCGGTGGCGGCCAGGATGCTTCGTCGGCACGCGAACGATCACGGCGAGCTCGCCCGGTGGTGGTGGGATCACCTTGAAGCTCGCCTCGGGACACCCCCAGCGACGTCCACCGAGTCGCTCCGGGGGACATCTGCTGAGAGGTCCAGGGATTGGCTGCGGACAGCTGCAGATCTCGGAGTGCTCGAGCTCCCTGACGATCCGCCGGTGGCAGCGCTTGCGGCCGCAGTCACGAGCGCTGCCTCAGAAGATGGCGAGGGCGCCGGTACTCAGTGGGTGTCCGAATGCCTCGTCGGGGGCGGTTATGCGGGTAGCGCGGACGACGTGCTGCGGATCTGCGTAGATGAGATCAACGACGGTGCTGGCGATGTCGTGCCGGTGGGAAGTGCTACTCCGCTCTGCAGGATTGTCGAGGCCGCTCGGGTCGCCCAGGCGCGTTTCTCGGCCGGTGGTACTGAGGGTGCTGGAGCCCGTACCCGGTTCCGTCGCGCGACGGGGCGCAGTCTGGTTGCCGATCTTCTGAACGGCACGGAACAGATCCGTTCCCGCCCAGACGCGGATCCTTCCGCATGGGCCGCCAGGTTGAAGCAGGTCGCGAGGCTGTGGGGCGACGGATGGGTCCTACGCCAGGCGGTTGCGCTGGTGCCCGCAACGGTCGACTTGGCGCACGTCGCCCGTGTCCATGCGGGGGCAGACCCGGTCCTCGCAGAGCTTCTCGACCAGCAGTTGCAGATCCGCGCGAACCGTGCCGACGCCAACTGGTGGCGGTCCGCGAGAGAGCGGGCTACGAGCGACCTCGAACAGCGCGCCTGGCTCTTCTCGGTGCTCACCGCCGCGCATAGCCAGGTCGTTATCAGCCTGGCAGCCGAGATCACTGCGTCATCGGAAGCCCTCATCCCGAAGCACTACCGCGCGATGGAAGCGGCACTTCACGCCTTCACCCACAGCCCGCTCTTACGCCGACTGACCCTGCAGGACGCGCTGCGTCTCGGGCAGGTGACCTATGGTCCCCGCACACTGTGGTTGATGCGCCCCATAGCCACCGAGGCTGCCGCTGAACAGATCAACAAGAAGATCGTGGCCGGATTAGGCGATCTGCTCGCACCGGGCATGGGCGACCGGCGCCAACTCCTGGAAGTCATCGGCGCCGAACGAACCGTGAAGATCGATGCGCTCCGAGGCACCCGTAGATCTCTCCCGCCAGGAACATGGGCGGCCGCCGTCAAACTCGGTGCGATGACAGCCCGAATCTCGAAGGTCGTGCTCGAACACCCAGAGGAATACCCAATCGACATCGTGGCGCGCGCTGTCCAGCAGGCATCCGACCTGCTGGGCGAACTGCCCGCGATTGCCGAAGTCGCCCGAATGAACAACTGGTTCCAAGCCGCACCCACCACGTGATCGGTCGCCGGAGGAACGTCCAACCAAGGACAATGGCAAACGCCGCGGACTTGGCTGCTGCGCTGGATCGCGCCAATTCTCCGCAGCAGCAGCGCAGTGTGGCCGGTTCTCGGCGGTGACGCGGTGGGCTGGACCTGGGATGCTGCCCGAATGGAGGAGAAGAGCCCGGTCGGGAGCCGTTTCGTCGCCATAGCACCGCCGACACTGCTGTGGGCGGTGGGGGAGCTCTGCCGGTCGCTGACTGCCGAGCAACTCGCCTCCTTGAAAGTGTCGGCCGGCGAGCACCTCGCGGCCATCCTCACCACGACCTTCCTGGCATGTGCGCCGGTGAGCATCGACAGCGACGGAGGAACCGATCTGACCTTCGACTTCTCCCGGCGCCCGGCCGATCACTCGCACGCCGTCGATCTCGGACCCGCCGCGTCGGCTGACTTCGAGATCAAGTCTTTTCCAGGCGGCTGGCGCAAGTACGGCGCACTCGTAGACAAGGCGCTGGCCGCCGGCAGATCGACCGACGATCACCAGCACGTCGCAACCTTCAGGCATGTGAATGACGTCCTCCGGGAGGAGGGGCGTTCGATGATTCGCCGGGCGAAGGAGCAACTCGATCGCAAGTCCAAGCCCGGGAGATCGAAGAACGTATTCCTGATCGCCAATCTCGTGGACCAACCCATCATCGAGTTCCAGTCGCCGATCCTTGCCTACATGCTGGATCCGTTGGATGACATCGACGGCATCGACAGCGTGTGGGTCCTCTGGGCCCCCGGCCACCTCGTCGTTTGGTCGGCCGGCTCGCAGACATGGACGGACCTCGTCTACACCGCCGACGATCCCCAGGACCCAAGCGTCGACTACGACGAGAATCTGGACTTCCTCCAGCAAGTCGAACAGCGCTTTTTGGACGAGACCGGCTGCGACGGAGGATCCCCGTACCTCTTCCGCCTAACTGCCGGCTAGACCCCCGGACGCCGGCCAGCCAAGGTGCGCACCTCGCAGCATGTGCGTCCCACACCGGCGGCGCCGACCACGGGCAGGCGCTGAAGAAACCCAGTAGGGAACCGGCCCGGGTGGGCAGATACTTGGAGGGTGTCAGGTCAGGGATCGGCGCGCCGGGCGAACCCCACCGCCGCACCGGTGCAATACGCGGAGTTCGTTCGCGTGGTCGCTCAGTTCAAGACGACCAAGCTCCTTCGCCTGCTCGCGAGCGTGGCGGGGGAGCAGTGGCAGCGGCCCAGCCATCAGCTCGTCGACGTGCGCGACCCGATCCTCCCGCACGCGGCCAGCCTGGTCGCGATGGAGGCGCTGGGCTCATGGGGACGGCACGGACAGACCACACCGACGCGGGACGACCTGCGGTACCTGAGCGAGATGGTCGTGGGACTGGATGACCCTTTCGCTAGTTCGGCCGACGAGGCCGGCCGCCTGGCCGATGGAGCACTGGACGACCTCCTGCTCCGGGTCGGCTTCCAGCAGTTCGCCTACCAGCAGCCTGTCTTCAACGACACCGCGAGGCTGCGGCCGATGCTGTCGCGCCCGTTTCCGGCCGATCGATTCCGCTGCATCTCCGCCGAGGTCATCACCCAGTTGCTCGGCACCGACCTCGACACCTACATCGACCTTCAGCCCTTGTTCCTTGCCGCGGTCATGGTCAACCGGGGGCAGTTCAATGCGGCGTGGTTGGACCAGCCCAACTTCGGCGAGCTCACTGCACACTTTCCGCCGGCTGACATCCTCGCCGTGTATGAGGCGATGACCAGGCCGGGCCAGGATCTGCGGCGTCTCATCCGCCCGAACCGGCACCCCGATCCGCGGATGCGCCAATACGACTTCAACCCCCTGGTCGCCAGCCCGTTCGTCGGTCTGCCCGATGGCACTTCTGTCGCGCCACAACCCTTCTTCGTGACCGGCAGATTCACCCCCAGCGCCTTGTACTACGCCGGCATCCGCCGATTCGGCAACGACTTCGCGACCGACCTGGGCTACGTCAACGAGGACTACGTTCTCGCGCAGCTTGGGCAGCTCCGCACGATCGGGCAGCAGGTTGACGGCGAGATCGAATGGAAGAAGGGCCGCAAGACCGTCGACGCCACCGTGGTCGCCGCCGATCAGGTGGTGCTCGTCGAGGTGAAATCTGTGCGACCGATCCTCAGCGCGCGCGCCGACTTCGCGTCCTACACGGCCCACCTGGCGCGCGATATCAAGAAGGCCGTCGAGCAGCTCATCGACACCTACGACCTGTGGAAGGCCGGAAACCCGCACCTGGACCACCTGCCGGCGTACGGGTCGACGACAGTCAGCGCCCTGATCGTGGTCCCCGAGCCGCTGTACCTGGTCAACCACACCGCCTTCCGGGCGACCCTTCCTCCCGCGCCGTTTAGCATCGCGATCATCTCGATGACCGAACTCGAGCACCTCGTCGCGTGCGCACTGCACGAACACAACGCCACCGTCCTAGCCAATGCCGCTCGGCCGCATCCGGGAGGAATCATCGCGTCAGACGTGCAAGGCGTGCTGCTGGATGCCCAGCGGCGAGCTGGCGGGAAGATGCCCCGCAATCCCTTGCTCGACGCGGCGTTTGACGCGATGAGGATCAGGTCCAGCTAGGCGGGATCAGCCCGCGGTTTCGGAGTCGCTCTTTGTCCGGGGCCGGCCTGGAGTCCGCTGGTGCTCGTCTTCGTAGCGTTCGTAGTCGGACAGCAGCCACAACGAATCGCGGCCGGTGTCGTACACCGGACGGGGGAAGTCCGGTTGTTGCCGGATCCTGTGCGCGCGCTGCTTGCTGACGCCCAGCCGTTCGGTGATACCCGAGGCGGAGATCAAGTCCGGCAACTGCGCCGTCGCCTCGGAGGCCAGGTGGATCTCGCGATCGACGACACGAACACTGACCGGTTCGCCGAGCTCGTGCGAGGAGGCCGCCGTGGTGTGGGCCAGCAGCGACGATGCCAGACCAAGAGCCCCCAGGAGGTCTTCTGCGTTGACGACGATCACTAGCCGAGGTGCGCCGTCGGCACTAGCCACCTGGGTGGCAGAGCCGACCTGGTCGTGCGAGGCCAGGTCCGCGGCCAGGCGGTCGACCTCATCGCGAGAATCGCCGGCGTTCCATTGCAGCTGCACAACCCACGGGCGCAAGTACGAACCCTTCCTCGCTCGGCCACTCATCTCCGGTCAGGTTCAGGCTAGAGCAGTCGGCCGAAGGCTGACCGTCGCGACTCCGCTTCCCAGGCAAATAGTTGACCATGGGCAATAGATATGGAACAGTTGACCGTGGTCAATAGTTTAGCTGTGGAGGGAGAAGACGTGGCAAAGACACTCCTCGAATGCTGGCTGCCGGCCGCCGCGCCACGGGTCAGCGGCTCGCGCGCTGCGCGAAACCACGCTCGCTTGGCTCAGGCATCGCTTCTCGGGTTGGCCCTCGGCGCACGCGATCTGGCAGTGGCTGCGGCCTTCGTCCGCCTGACCTGGCTGGACGCGCTCGAGGTCAGGGTCGAGTCCGTCGTCGACGAGCGCATGGAGGCGCTGGCCAGCGGCGCCGCCGTAGAGCACCTCCGGCCCTGGACCGCTGGTCTGGTGCCGGCGTGCTTCCACGCATGGCAGCCCCACCTGACCCAACTGACCCGCAGCGATGGGTCGGAACTCTGCCTCATCGATATCGTCTACACGACGGCGACCTTCCAGGATCTCTGGACGCCGTGACGACAGCGCACCAGGCAGCCAGCAGCAGCTGATCGCCCGGAGCGATGAAGCCCAGACCAACCCGTGCATCCGGAACAGGCCGCGGACTGAGGAGTGACCAGTGCCAGATTCCCGACCCCGCGCGATCGAGATCCAGCGTGAGGCCGACGGCAAGACTCTGCATCTGCGCTGCCCGTACTGCGGCGAGCTCGACAGCATCGCCGAGGTCGGCAAGGCAACGCGCTGGAACAAGGTCGACGAAGTCTGGGACAACGACGGCGACCTCCACATCCACTGGTCCACCGATGACGTGAAGTTCGAGCACACCGGCTTCCGCTGCGTCGAATGTGACGCGACAGTGGTACTGGCGACCGCGATGTATCACTCGAGCGACGACGATCAGCAGGCCCGCCTCGTCGCGCCGGAAAGCCTGACGCCTCAGGAGGAGCTGTGACCTCAACGGAGAGTTCCGCGGCCGGCGACTGGCGGGCCCCCATCGAATCGCCGGCCGGACGGGGTTCGCTGGGCTGACCTCGCCGACCCCCGGGTACCGCGTGCGCTCACATTTCACACCGTTCTGGTACCTGATGGTTGGGGCAGATCCACGGCGGGAGGCGATCGCTGCCGCGGGAACACTCTTGGTTTACCTGTCGGTCCAAGATCCGCGTGCGATAGACGAGGACGTCCGCCGCCCCGAGGATCCGACCGACCGGCGCATCAGTGACATCTGGGTTCATCCGAACGCACGAGGCGAGGGAATCGGCAAGCTCTCGGTCTGGTAGCGAAGGCCCACCTGCTCTTCGAGAGCCACTCGCGCTCCAGGTCAGCGGCAGGTACGAACTGGGCGAACTCGTGCGGCGACTTCCCCCTCCGGCCGAGGAGGTGGTCGACGAGGCCCACCTTCGAGCGCGGAGGCCGGATCTCGTACGACCAGATCCTCGTACTCCACCCAGATCTGATTGGTCTTCCGTTCGCCGCCGAGTCCTGAACCGCGTGTCTTCACCGAAGTCCTTCGCCGGCCCCGACTAGCGTGCGCGGTGTGACCGAGACCGCCAATCCGCAGTACCGCTGGACCGCCGATGCTGTGCCGGCGGGCCGCAGGGTTGGGCAGGTCTACGGCTGGTTGTTCGATCCACACGGGCGTGTGCTCGTCCAGGAGACAACCGGTGGTTGGAACCTGCCGGGTGGCTCGCCCGAGCCGGTGGATCCGTCGCACGAGGCGACGCTGCGGCGGGAGGCTCTTGAGGAGTCGCAGGTCGAGATCGGCGCGATGGCTTACCTCGGCTACGAGTGGGACCCGCGTAAGCGTGAGACGGCGCTGGCCAGGTACGTCGGCCACATCTCGCTCTTCCGGCCACGACACCCTGATCCAGATGGCGGCCGGCTGCACGGACGATGGCTGGTGCCGATCGAGGACGCGGTCCACCTGCTGAGCTGGGCTGATTCCGGGCGGAGCCAAGCTGCCGCCGCAGCGGCGATCGCCACAGCTCGCTGGGGAATACCGGCAGACCGCCCAACGGCGCCGCGGGAGCACGTGGACTGAAGCGAGGCTTAGTCGCCCAGACGGCCGAGCTGCTTGATGAACGTCCGTACTGCGGCGCTGTGATCGAACCTGCGCCGGACATCTCGACCTGCGCGGTCCCGCATTTCCCGGCGCGCCTCCGGGTCAAGGCTGAGCGCGCGATGGATGGCGGCGGCGAGCCCGAGCGGGTCGTGTGGGTCGCAGGTGAATCCGGTCACGCCGTCGATCACCTGGTCGCTCAAGCCACCGGCGGTAGTTGTCACGACTGGGGCAGCGCCGGCGGCGTGCGCCTCGATGGGGATCCGCCCGAACGGCTCAGCCTGTGACGGTACGAGGACCGCGCAGAGCGCGGGATGCCACAGCAGTGCCCGGATGGCGGGCGAGAAGGACGTGACGAGGGAGACGTTGAGATGTTCGGACTGGATCCGCCACGCCAGGTGCCGCTGGTAGTCCGTGACCACTGGGCCGTCTGTCACAGCGGCCAGCACGGTGTGGGGGACTGGTCCGCCCTGGCGCTTGAGGTACTGCAAGGCGTCGAGGACATCGTCGTATCCCTTGTATGGGGTTGCGCGCCCCATGCAGAGCATGAAGCTGTCGGCTGCGTGTGGAGGTAGCGGTAGGGCTTGACCTGCAGGCTGTCGCCAGTCGGCGTCTACGAGGCCGTTGGGCAGGTCGATGATGTGGCGGGCGTCGACGGAGTAGTCCGTCTGCAGATGGCTGCGCATGAACGCAGAGATCGCTGCCACCCGCGCGCCCCGGTCCGTAGCTTCCTGAAGGGCCGCAGACTCCCACGCGACCCGGTCGAGATCGCCTGGAGCATGGATCCTGGCGGTGGAGCGTGGGACCAGGATGAGACGTTTGGCCAGTTCAGGCCCGAGAACGCTTCCGAGGCCGAGGAAGGGGACATCGAGCGCGATGATCCACGGCATGCCGTTGGTGCCCGCGAAGCGCCTGTGCAGCCGGCACGAAGCGTCGTGGACCACACGACGGAAGTTCTCGAGGCCGCCGAAGCGCAGCTGGCCGTGTGTCCCGTTGTCCAGGGCCTCGATCACGCTGCCGGTTTGAGCCAGGAGGGCTTTGGTTGCCGCGTGCCACGATTCGTCGTATTCGCTGCTGCTGGGGTCGAGCCGGATGGGCATGACGAGGATGTCCGTGCTCGGCGACGAGTGGGCGAGCAGCTCCTGGAGCAGGGTTCGGTTGGAGGTTCCGGCGCCGGTGCCGCAGCCGTAGAAGCCGTCGTGCATCAGCACGGCGATCGGGAAGCGCTCGGGTGCCATCATCAGACCAGGGCCTCCCGCTCGAGCGCATCGACTGCCTCGGCGATCGTCGGATGTTGCAGGTGCTCCCAGTTGGCGGTCGCTACCCGGACTGCGAGTTGACGGTGGACCCGGGCGATCGCCCTGATGGGATCGGTGTAGAACCCGTGCAGACCGAGGAGGCCGGCCGGTGTGCTCCAGATGTGCTCGGCGTTGAGCCGGCTTGCTCGCCGCGCAAGGCTGACGGCTGGGTCGACGTGAAGTACGACATAGGTGTCGGCGATGGTGAGGTCGCCGGCGGCGAGACACTCGAAGGCCCACTTCGCGCGTGCGGCAAGGAGTTGACGGTCGTCGAGAGAGAAGGCGTAGGCCAAGGAGGAGATCCAGTCGCGATCGAGCCAGACGACTCGCTGATGGCCTCGGGCGCGGCTGGCCTGTTCGTTCTTGATCAGCCAGTTGCGTTGATGCGCGGCATCGTCGTCGACGGCCGGGTGGCCGGCGATGGGGATCGTGGAACCGGAGGGAGTCGTGTATTCGCCGATCACGCTGTGGCCCCATTCTGCGAGTACATGCAGCGCGGTGGTCTTTCCGGCGCCGGGTGGGCCCTCGACCGTGATCAGCCTTCCGGGGTTCCTGGGTTCAGAAGAGTGTCTCGTCAGCATGGGGGCTCCTGGGCTGGGTGCGCGCGTCGGCGGTGATCCCGCGGGTGCGCTGGGAGCTGGAGGGCAGCGTGGGACGGCCAGCCAGGAGGCGGCTGTCGACCAGCGTCGGTCCAGCATCGACAAGGTTGATGAGGAGGTCTCGCCCACAGGCGACGATCACGGTGCCGGTCACAGTGGCCTCGGCGGCCAGGGCGGTGAGTTCGTCGTAGTGGTGAGGGAGAGAGGCCAGCCCGAACCGGGCGAGGTTGTCGTGGACAACCGGTTCGTGGGGAGTAGTGGTGCCGGCTGGGAGAGTGTCGCGGATCAGCCGGTGCGCCTTGATCAGCTCGGAAGCTCGTTCCTCGGCGGAGCCAACGGACCACCACGCGGCGACCTTCTCCGCTCGCCGTCGCCGCTGTGGTGCGATCGTCGCGGCAGAGACGCGTTGTTCCAGGTGCCGGATTCCTGGCAGGGATCCGGTCGCGACCCAGACGTAGGCGACGGCTCCCTGCTCGGCGAGGCGATTGGAGCCCCGGTCGAGTGCGGTCGTGCCCACCTTGAGCAGCTGCGGGCCGAACCATGCCAGGTAGAGCGCGTGCGCCCGTCCATCGTCGAGGACGTCGCCGCGGGCGAAGGCACGCCCGGGGTCGGCTGCGCTACATGAGTCGCACTGCGCGGACGGTCCAGGTAGTGGCATTTCGTTGCTGAGTGGGCATGGCTGCCGGCGCTGGGTCTGGGGGAGCCACCAGCCGATGCAGCGACGTGGCGTGCCGAAGTCCAGTGCCAGCTGGCGGCTCGGGTCGACCGGGAGACTGCGCGAGTTCCCGGACTGGTCAGCAACGGCGAGGACCGGCCTGTTCGACTCCCAGAAGACGCCGGTAGTGATCCAGTCGCTCGGCTGCGTCCGCACTGTCGTACCTCCGGTACAGGTCGTCGTGGCTGCCGCTGAGCAGGCGCAGGTCGCACCAGGTCTCACCAGGGTTGTCGGGCATGTGGAGGTGGTTGCGCAGCGGGTCCGAGTTGCCGAGGATCTCGCGGATCGCGTGCTTGCGCTGATGGCCGGCTGGCGTTGGGATCTTGGCGCGCAGCGTCAAGACAGTGCAGGGCGCCGAGGTGAGGTAGTGGTCCCGGGCGGCGATAAAGTCGGCGCCGTAAGCCTCGGGATAGAGCCGGCGGACATCGTGCGTGCTGAGGATCCTGACGATCGGCTGCTCGATGACGAACTGACCCGCGAGGAGGTCCACGACGGCGGCCGCGTCGCCGCCTGGCTTCACCATCGCCAGACCGGAGCTGATCCGCGGCCAGCTCAGCACCGGTTCCGGCGACCGCATCGAGGCCGCCCAAGCGGTGAAGCACGCACGCCGGCAATCGGGCCTCACGCCAGGGTGCATAGGGGTGTCGCGAGTCAGCTCGACAACGTGTGGAGCGCACACCGCGCACCCGCCCGAGCGCTCCGCCGGCCGCAGACCCAGCGTCTCGGCCGGCGAACCCGAGCGGAAGCAGATCCACCAAATGTCCCAGGGGCTTCGAGGCGTCCAGTCCACCAGGCCAGGCGTCTGCCCCGCGGCGGCCTGGTCGACGAGGTAGCTGAGTACCGTCGTGACCTCGCCGCGATGTCCCAGGCCGGCCACGGCCGCGGCGCTCGTGCCGGTCACAGGGGCGCTTTCACACGGACGGAGCTGTCCAACGACTCCGTGAGCTGGAGTTCGACTTCGGCCAGGCCGGACGTCGGCCGCAGCTGCTCCACGATCTGGTCGAGCAGGTAGCCGGCGATCGCCTCGGTGCTGGTGCTCGTTGTCGGCAGCAACATGACGTCGTCGGCCGGAAGGTTGTAGACCTTGCCGGCACCCCGGATCACGACCTGGCTTCCAGCGTGCTCGATCGTCACGCCGGGAGTATCTGAGGCGAACAAGGTGCGCTTGCGCAGCGGCGCGAGCGCGGCGCGCAGGGTGCCCTTGACCGCGGCGAAGTCCGCGATCATGCCGTCCTTGTCGAGGGTGCCGGTGAGGTGGAGCTCGACGATGTAGGTGTGTCCGTGGAGACGCTCGAACTGCCCTGCGTGAACGCCGCTGTGGGCGGCGGAGAAGGCGAACTCTCCGTGGCCGATCGTGATGGTGGTCGTCATCGCGCGTCCCGGGTGAGAGCCATGAACTCCGCGCGGGCGCGGGCGTTGTCGAGCAGTACGCCGCGAACCTCGGAGGTGATCGTCTCGGTGCCGATGACCTGGACACCCCGCAGCCGCATGCACATGTGCTCTGCGCGCAGGACGACCCCGACGCCTTGCGGCTTGAGCTCGGTCTCGATGAATGCGGCGATCTGCATGGTGAGGCGTTCCTGCACCTGCGGCTGCCGCGAGAAGTGCTCGACCACGCGGGCCAGCTTGGACAAACCCAGGATGTTCTCGCCGGGCAGGTAGGCGACGTCGGCGGTTCCGAAGAACGGCAGGGCGTGGTGTTCGCAGACGCTGTGGAACGGAATCGCCTTCTCGGCAACCAGTTGGCGGTACTTCTGGTCGTTGGGGAAGACAGTGAAGTTGAAGGCGCGCGGGGTGAACAAGTCCTGGTAGGCGCGGGCCATCCTGCCGGGGGTGTCCGCCAGGCCGGGCTGCTCCAGGTCCATGCCAAGCGCGGTGAGGAAGTCGCCGGCGGCGGCCGTCGCCTCTTCGACGTCGATCGCCCGCTCGGCCGAGACGCGCGAGGGCGGTTCCGCCGGGGGACGGTCGAGATGCATTGCTGTCATTCGTACTCCCTTGGTGCATGAGGCCCATGGGCCTGATCTGCAGTGAGTCGGCGGGTCACATAAACTACTGACCGTGGGCAATAGTTACAGAAGAGTTGACCACGGTCAATAGTTTCGGAATCGTGGACGCGCAGCGGTTGAACCGCGGCTACCCTTCAGCGGACAGCGCTGAGAGGTGGCTCCTGCATCGGCCGGCCGGCTTCACGCTGGGCTGTCGGCGACGTTGCGAAGCCGACGTCGAGCACGACGGTCAGCGAGTACGACGAGAGGATGGGGTTCTGGTTGAGCGAGCACGTTGCGCCGGGGGATGACCTGTCGCCGCAGGAGCGCGAAGCTCTCATCCACGCGCTGACTCCCAGCGAGAGGCGCGCCATCGCGCTGACTCTTGAGGACCTGCGCGGCTGGGCGACGTTGCACGGCCAGCTGCGCAAGTTCGATCCCCAGACAGGTGCCGAACTCTCACCCCCGGTAAGGACTGTCGGCATCTACGACCGCCGGCCGCGGCCGGGCTTGCCGACCGACTGGATCGATCTGTTCATCCGGCTCGGCTGGATCGAGATCGTCAAACTCGGCAACGGTTGGAGTGTGTGGAAACCCACCGCCGCCGGTGCATCAGTGCGTGAACAGTGGCTTCCAGAACACATCCGCGAGCGAGGCTGAACCTCGATGAGCGCCGCGCCGAGCTGGTGCCGCGAGCCGCGAGAGTGGTTCCCCTGCCCATCCTGCGAGGACGGGCTCTACTGGACCCGGCAGCAGTGGACCGGTCCGAACTTCCGAGAGCACCCCAGCTGCTCGAGAGCAGGTTTGTGGCCGGCTTCCGACGTGCGGGCAGCCGCCGAGGTCCTCGCGTGAGTACCGATCCGGAGGTCGCGCGCCGGCAGGCCGCTGCGGAAGCAGAGATTGAGGCGATGCTCGAGGTCCGAAGGAAGTCGCTGGCCGCCGAGGTGCGCTCACTGGACGACCCAAGCGGAATCGACGAGACGACCTTCACGGTCGAAGGCTCCGATGCGGACGTCGCCCACGCTGAGGAACTGCTCGCCGGCAGCGGCATGATCCCGGCGTCCGATCTGTCCGGCCATCGCGGAGCCGTCAGGCTGTGGCGCGCCCACTGCGAGGCCAGCCGCGGCTTCCAGCACGTCGAACTCCTGGCGGCGGTCGACCAAGTGCTCGCGGCTCCCAGGCCCGTTCACCCAGCCAGCGGTTGCGACGATCCCGCACCGATCTACGCATGGGTCCGGCCCAGCGACATCCCAGTCACCAAGCACGAGGCCTTCCCGTACCACCGCACACCAGCCGAGCTCGCCCAAATCGCCGCGAACCTGATCCGGGAAGCAGGCGATCCCGCCGGTCTCGCCGACATCCTGGGCGACGGGCTGGTTCTGTCGACGACCGTGACACCGCGGGGACCGGTCCATCTCGTGACCGAGAACGGCAACCACAGAGCCGCCGCCGTCCGCGCAGCCGGCTTCCCAGTCGCCTTGGCCGAGGTCACTGTGCAAAACCCACCATGGGAGGTCAGCGACACCACCGGCGCCGGCACTCAGACGCTGCTCAGGCTGCTCTATCGGTCCGGACTCCTGACCAACTACCAGCCCGACGGACCCACGGGCGAAGGACTCGACACATTCGATGCCGAGGGCATCAGCTCGTGGCTCCTCGGGTTCGGGTCGGCCGGAGCAGCACGATCCAACTTGCTCGCCTTCGAGGCGATGTTCGGGTGCCACCCGGACCCGCGGCTCGACTGGATCCGCGACGCCAAGTCGTTCAACCGCCTACTGCGGCACGAGCGAATGGTGCTGCCCGAGTACGGCCTCGACGTCCTTGATCGCATCGCAGGCCAGTGGCCACCCAGGCCCACGATCTTGCAGCGCCTCGAGCATGTGCTCTTCAGCCGCGGCTCGGATGGCCGGTAGCGGCGCAGGATGAGCGTCGGCCCGGCAACAGCCGAAGCTCCTAGTCGGCAGCTGGCAGACCAGCCGCTGCTCTGCGGATGTAGTCGAGATGCTTGTGGGGCTTCTCGACCGCATACGCGATCTCGTCAGGAGTGAAGCTCTGCTCGGCCATCCAGCGGGTCATCACGATGATGTCGGCGTACGTGGCCGGCTCGGCGAGTTCAACGTCCATGGCCGCGGTCTCCTCGGGATCAGTTTGGGGAACAGCTGGACGGTAGAAGTCCAGCGCCGGCCGCGTCCACACCTGCACCGAGAAGCGGGCTTATCAGTGCAGGTGTGGCCTGTGCGGATTCCAACCCGGACGTGCGCGACCCGCGACGTGGCTGCCCGTCGACCGGGATGCGGCGGGCAGCCCGTTCCGTCACAGGGAGACGAGGACGATTCCATCCACCAGGCCGTCGAGCGCGGCCGGAACGGGGACGTCGCCGGCGACCGATTCCAGGGCGCCGTCGAGCAGGTCCTGGAACAACTGCCGTTCGAGCAGCTCCTCGACGTAGCGGGGTGGGCTGTGGCGAAGGCCTTGAAGGATGTGCCGGAAGTAGGACGCTGGGAAGTGCCCGCGGTCGTCCGGGACGTCGGGGAACAGCGGGGCCCCCGGGACCGCGATCAGTTGAGCGCTGGGAGCAGAGAACGCGCCGAGCCGGGCGTGGCTGACCAGGCGGAAGATCCGCTTGGCGACCTCGCGCGGCCCAACTTGGGGTTTGAGGAGGAAGTCGCGGAGATCGCCGGGAGGGATGCCCTGCAGGTTGAGGTCATTCACCGGGCCGACGGATCGGCGCGGGTCGACGAGGTCCTCGAGCGAGATCGACTCGTCGAACAGTGTCTCGGCCGTGTCAGCCGGCGAAAAGATGGGGCTGAGCTGGAAGGCGGTGATCATCGAGATCGCCAGCCGCCGGCAGCCGACACACTCGGGCTGCTTGGCGTGGATGCAAGGCAGGCCGGTGCGAAAGGTGGGGCCGCCGGTGTAGACGCCGTACATCGCGGGGACCTCGAGCTGGGCCGCGGTCTTGAGCAGATCGGAGTACTGCTTGCCGTTGTTGTGGCGAATGTCGAGTTTCCACTTGGTGCCCTCGTGGGTGAGCCGCTTGGCCTGCACCAGCATGCCGAAGCAGACCCCGCTGGAACGGTCCAGCCACCACCACAGATAGTCCGCGCCGACTCCGCCGCCCTCCTGGTTCTTGTTGAACTTGCTGACCCGGACGGTGGGGTGACCTTTGTGGACGCAGACGTCGGTGACTGTCTCCTCGGACCAGCCGAGGTCGACGGCGTCCATATCCTCCATGTAGGTCTCGGCGGCTTCACGGATCCTGGTGAAGGCGGCCAGGGCCTCAGCGGTGGTCACGGCAGGGGAGCCGGCTCGAGGTAGCCGATGGGGCCGCCGCTGTCGACCCTGATCGTGCTGTTCATGATCTGCCGGGCGAGATCGCGCAGATCGTCGCGGGTGTCCTGCGGGTAGGTGACGACCATCCTCGGGTGAGCCCGGGCGAGCAGCTGGCCGGCGTAGTGATGCCGAACGAACGGCTCGCCCGGGTATTGGAAGCTGGCGACCTTGGGGCTGCTGATGGCGTACACCGCGACGGGCAGGGTGGCCACGGTGACCGCGAACAGGGTGTTGTCGATGACTCGCTCGGGGACCGAGCGCCACCAGCGCAGGCTGCTGTCGGCCAGTTCGTCGTCGCTGTGCTGGACGTGGAAGCCGATCCATTTCCGTGTGTCGTGGGGGTGCTTGGCCGGGTCTGCTTCAGCGCGGGCGTCGGTGCGCAGCACCGTGAGCTCGCCGGCCGCGACCTGCAGGCGGGGTCGGCCGGCCAGCCTCTCGACCTCCTCGAGCTCGATCGGGACGCTGAGCATGCCGGCGCGGACGAGCTTGTCCACGCCGGGACCGTTGATGCCGAGCCGGGCCGCGGTCTGGGTGCGGTTGAGAATGCGTGCTCGCGGGTGAGGGTTCTCGGCGGGCACGAAGGTCGGGAGTGGCATTGGTCATCCCTTCGGTAGGGGCGAGCCCAAGGCCTCGGTGGCCGGCGGGCTTCGTGACGACGATCGTACAGTGCGTTTATAAACGCACCAACCTGCCGTGGAGAGGCTCTCTGCCCCGGCTGGGGCAGGCCACGAGTCCCAGTCCCAACGGCCCGCCGGGAGACGCGGGGGGAGTGGGCGCCTGGCGTCGACCAAGGATGGCCGGGGAAGGTCAGGCGGTCAGCGTACGACAGCGGTGTCGAGGCGCCGGTGGATCATCGACAAGGTCGTCAGCAGCTCGAGGAGCTCGTCGTCGGTGACGGTCCGGTTCAGCCGCGGGTCGTGAGCGACGGGGTTGCGGTACAGGCCGGCCAGGCCCTTGATGAGGTTGGCGAAGCCCTTCTGCTCGTCGCGTTCGGTCTGGCTCTGAAGGGGGCTGATGGCGATCCGCGGCGTTCCCGACTGGCCGAGCGCCAGGACGTCGTCGACGAGCGAAGCTCCGTCGCCGGTGGCTGCGGTCAGCTGCCGGAGGCGGTCGAAGACGCTCTTGGTCGCCTCTAGCTGGGCGTGGAAGTTGTTCTTCTTCAGCAGCTCGAGGGTGCAGTACTCCAGTACCCGGGGGTGGGTCCGCCGGCGGAGGAGCTCCGATTGCAGCGAGGCGGCGTTGCGGGCGGCCTCGTCGAGAGTGGACGAGGCCGCGCCCCACTGGACCGCGCCCTTGTCGTTGACTCGAAGGCCGGCGAAAGTCAGTACTTCGTTCAGGCGGTCCTGCCTCCAGGTGAACAGATCGCGTTGGTCGACGTAGCCGGCCGGCGCCATGGCGTGGGTGATGAATGTGACGATTCGCTGGGCGCTCTGGTCCTGGTTCTGCCGGCCGATGAAGGCCTCGAGCAGCCGGGCACGCTTCGACGCGTCTGGCCGCGGATCAGGGAACTTGAGCCGTGCGAGCAGCTCGGTGATTTGACCGCCAGTGAGGCCTTGCGAGGTGTCGGCCAGGACGTCGGCTACGCCACGTAGAACGGCCAGGTCCCAGGGCTGAGCAGCGGTCATGGCGCCCATTCTCGCGGTCCGCCGGCCTCACTGACGGGAGTGTCGCCGGGACACCCGGCATGGGGTCCAAAGTCGTCGGAAATGGTCCCTGGGGTCTGCCTAAGTTGTCGTCACCAACCACGCCGGGCTAGCCACCCGGAGACTTGAAGGAGTGCCGACAACATGAGCGATCTGGCAACCACAGTGACGATCGTGGACGCGTGCGGGAAGGCCGGAGTTCCGGTCCTGCTGCTGGGCGATCCCGGTATCGGCAAGTCCAGCTTCGTGCGGGGGATCGCGTCGAACGAAGACCTGTTGTGCGAAACGGTGCTGGGTTCCATCCGTGAGCCTGCCGACCTGGCGGGCCTGCCGGTGGTGACCGAACAGGGCGTCGTACTCGACCCTCCGGCGTGGGCCAAGCGGCTGGCGGCGGCGGACGCGGGCTATCTGTTCCTGGACGAGTTGACGACGTGCCCGGACACCGTGCAGGCCGCGATGCTTGCTGTGGCGCTCGACCGCACGGTTGGAGATCTCCGGCTGGGTAACGAGGTCCGCATCGTGGCAGGCGCGAACCCGCCCGACACGGCAGCGGGCGGCTACGAACTCGCCGCACCGTTGGCGAATCGGTTCTGCCACCTGCGTTACGCGCCGACCACGGATGAGTGGATCGACGGCATGACGACCGGCTGGTCCACGCCGCCCACGTCTCGGGCGATCGATGCCGACGATCTTCGGCTCGCGACCACGACGGCGACGGTGACGGCGTTCATTCGCACGCGCCCGGATCTGCTGCACTCGCTGCCGAAGGACGCGGACACGCTGGGTGGTGCGTGGCCGTCGCGGCGGACGTGGTCGATGCTCGCGCGCACGCTCGCTCACGTTCGCGACGGGGACGACGCGGCTGTTCAGACGCTGGTGTTCGGACTGGTCGGTGAGGGTGCCGGATCGGAGTTCTTGAAGTGGCGTCAGGCGATGGACCTGCCGTCGCCGGACGCAGTGATCGCAGACCCGTCGATCGTCGCGTGGAACGACCGTCCTGATCGGGTCTGGGTGGTGCTGGCGGCAGTGGTGGGCTGGGCGGCGTCTCGTGGCTGTGTGCAGGCCTGGCGTGACGCCTGGGGGCCGATGGTCGCTGCGGCCGAAAACGGTGCTGCTGACGTGGCCGTGGCGGCTGCGCGGACGCACATCCGTGCGCGGCCGCCGCGCGCCACGTGGCCTGCGACGGTTCGCAAGTCGCTCGGCCCGGTGTTGGAGGCGGCGGGCATTCTCGTCGCGCCTTTGGCGGTTACCGCTGACGACGCGGCGGGTGCGGCATGACCGGGCAGGTTCGCGCTTTGGAGGATGCGGAGTTGGATGCGTTCCGGGCACTTCGGGTGGTGGCGGGGGAGTCGATGCCGTATTTCCTGCATGCGTTGTTCGCGGTGTCGCCGGTGGCTGAACCGGGATTGGGCACGTTCGCTGTCGATGCGCATTGGCGGCTCTACATGGACCCGGACTTGCTGCTGGGGCCGAACCGGTGGTCCCCGGTGGAAGGCGGCGCGGTCCTGCTGCACGAGGTCAACCACCTGTTGCGCGACCACGCGGAGCGGGCGGCGGGATTGCCGATCCCTCGCAGTCACGTCGCATGGAATCTTGCCGCCGACGCCGAAATCAACGACGACCTGATCGCTGCGGGCGTTGGGTTGCCTGAGGGTGTGGTGACGCCTGCCGGTCTCGGTCTGCCGGACGGCCTGCTGGCCGAGCAGTACTACGCCGCGCTGGGCAAGGCGGCTGAGGACAACCCGGAATTGCTGGCAGGCATGGACGACGGCGGGCCGGGGTGCGGATCTGGTGCCGGTACGTCGGCGGTCGCGGGTGAACTGCCCGCACCACCGTTCGACGGCGACGACTCGGCAGCGGCTGGTCTGCCGGACGGTACGGGGGGCCTGTCGGCGGCTGCGGCGGGGATGGTGCGTCGCGCGGTCGCGGTGGCGGTTCAGGAGTACGGGCAGTCCAAGACTCGGGGGACTTTGCCGGCCGGACTGTCTAGGTGGGCTGCGAGCACTCTCGCGCCGCCCACGGTGCCGTGGACGCGCCTGTTGCGGGCGGCGGTACGTCGGGCTGTGTCGGCGGCTGCGGGGCGCTCGGACTACACCTATTCGCGCCCGTCTCGGCGGCGGGTTGCGGGTGTGGTGACTCCGGCGATGCGGGGCCGTGAGGTTGGGGTGGCGATCGTGGTGGACACGTCGGCGTCGATGGGGGCTGAGGATCTGGATGCCGCGATGAGCGAGGTCGGTGGTGTGCTGCGGGCGGGGCAGGTGGCGCGTGACCGGGTGCGGCTGTTGTCGTGCGACGCGGCGACCGGTGTTCCTCGTCCGGTCCGGAGCGTGGCCGGGATCGAGCTGGTCGGTGGTGGCGGCACTGACATGCGGGTGGGTATCGCGGCGGCGACGGCGGACCGCCCCGCGCCTGATGTGGTGATCGTGCTGACCGATGGGTACACGCCGTGGCCGGACCGGCCGATTGCGGGGCGGCTGATCTGCGCGCTGATCACTGACGGGGCGGCTGTGCCGCCGCCGACTCCGGCGTGGGCTACGACGGTGACGATCCCGCGCGCATCCATGGCGGGTGCGTGATGACGGGCGTGGGGGAGGACCTGCGGGCGTTCGCGGAGCGGTTGCTGGCAGGAACTGGTCTGTCGGTTGAGCAGGCGATCGAGGCGGCGTCCGGGGTCGCGATGCCGGACGCCGCAGAGGCTTCTGTGGAGGCGCTGCGGGACGGCTGGGCCATGGCTGAAAGGGCGTGGTCATGACGGTTGAACAGTTCGACTTGGCGCAGCGCCTGTACGCGGCCTCGATGGGCGAGCCGGTGGCGCGCCTTGTCCACGCGCCGACGTTGCCGGTCCGGCGTCCCGTCGCCGTGCGCGCCTGGAGGGCGAACCGGCAGATCACGGTCGCGGCGGCGATCCCCGGTACGCCGGTGACGACGGCGGTGGGCCGGGAGGCGCTGGATCTGCTCTATGGGATGGGTGTGCGGATGTCTGCCGATGCGTGGGCGACGCTGGTCACCGACGACGAGGTCACTTTGCCGTTGCTGATGAAGCTTGCTGACAGCAACGATGGGGATGCCGAGTATGAGGACACGGCTGCGCATATCGCTTGGTGGGGTGAGCGTTCGGCCTTCCCTGGCAGTTCGGCCGTGGCTCCGCTGGTGTCGTTGTGTCGGACCCGGTGGGTGACCGGTGAGACCCCGCAGGCTGAGCGGTCGGCCCAGACTTGGCGTCGGTGGCTGAGGGTTCCGGGGGAGGACTGCTCGACGCTGCTGGACGTGCTGGCGCTGGTCAGTGCGGGCAAACCGCTGTCGGGGTTGGATGCAGTGGCGACGGATGACGGGTTCTCGTGGAGCTTCGCTCAGCGCGAGTATGCCGACGGGCTGGACTGGCGCGGTCCGGACAGCGTGAGCCGGGCAGCAGCCGGTCTGCGGGCACGGTGCGATGCGGCGGACCTGTTTGATGCTGCGCTGCTGACCGACCCGTTGTGGTGCCGCAGGGCGATCCATACCGGCCATGTGAGTAGCGGGCACGTGGTGCTCGCGGTGCCGGGTGCTCCGTCGTCGGCGGTGGGTTTGGTGTGCGATCGGTTCGCCACGCGGCTGCGGGCTGGCAATGCCGTGGTCGGGTGGGCCGGTGACGCTGACGGGCGGCAGACGGAGGACCGGTTCAGCGGGACGTTGCTGGACACGGCAGTGGTTGGCGGCGAGTTGGTGCTGGTGCTGTCGGTGGCGGCGGCGAGACGGCCTGCGGCGGGTGCGCGGGTCACGGTGGCGGCGGCTCCTCCGAAGGCTGAGGCGAAGAAGGCTGGTCTGACGCGGTACCGCCGTCTGTATCGCAGTGGTCGGTCGTGGCTGGCCAGAGGCAGAAAGCCGGTGACGACCCGGCGTGACGTGCCACTGGACGTGTTCCTCGCGGCGTCCGAGTAACCCCAAACCCGATCGACTTGAAGGGACTGAAAGATGCGCACTCTCCCACGCACGGTGGCGTCAGGTTCACCGGCTTCTGGATCGGCTGATGGCTCGGGATCCGCGACAGGGGCGACGGCGGTTGCTGCGCCGGTTCAGGCACCGCAGGGGCTGTGGCCTGGTGCGGCGTTGCTCGACGCGCCGGAAACGGCGCGGGTGCTGCACTCGGCATGGAGCGGCGATCCGGCGGTTGTGGTGCGGTCGCCTCCGGGGGCAGGCAAGACCCGGCTGGTGGTGTTGCTGGCTGCTGCGCTGAGCCACCGCGCGAACATGCGGGTAGGGGTCGCGGCTCAGACCAAAGCGCAGGCAGTCCAGATCGCTGAGCGGCTCGGTGCTGTGAGCAATCGGGGAAAGTTGCTGTGGTCAACGAGCGACGCGAAGAACAGGCCGACGATCGACGGCGTTCCAGTGATCGTCGGGGCAAAGGAGACCTTCTCCGGCGACGACGGTGGTTGTGTCATCGCGACCACTGCCCGGTGGCTGACCGGAGATCCGGCGAAGATGGGCTGTGACGTGCTGATCGTGGACGAGGCGTGGCAGGCGACGTACGGCGATGTGGGAGCGCTGGGGGCGTTTACCGGCTCGATCGTGTGTGTTGGTGACCCTGGCCAGATCGATCCGGTGGTGACGGGAAGTGCGGAGCGGTGGCGGCACTCGCCCACCGGTCCGCACCTGCCCGCACCGGACGCGCTGCTGGCGGCGCACGGCGACGCGATCGAGACTGTTGCGTTGCGGCACACGTGGAGACTCGGCCCGGAGACCACGGCGCTGATCCAGCCCGCGTTCTATCCGGAGCTTCCGTTCACATCGAAGCGCCCAGCCGAACAGGTCCTTGACGCTGGCGGGAGAGTCCTGGCGGAGGTAGCGCACCGCATGGTGCAGGTGAGCGGTGGACCTGCCGACGCCGGACTTGCACATGCTGCCGCCGATCGGGTCAGGGCGTTGCTGGGGGCAACGTTGCACACCTCCGCTGGTGGAAGAGCGCTTGCTGGGAGCGACATTGCCGTAGTGTGCCCGCACGTTCAGCAGACAGCCAGCATCCGCGCTCTGTTGGCCGACGAGCCGGACGTGCTGGTGGGGACGGCCAACCAGATGCAGGGGCTGGAAAGGGCGGCTGTCGTTGCGCTGCACCCGTTGGCGGGGTATCGGGAACTGAACGAGTTCGTAACCGATGAGGGCCGGGCTTGTGTGATGTTGAGCAGGCACCGCGCGCACCTGACAGTCGTGATGGACAGCCAGAGTCCCGACGTGTTGTGGCGCAGCGAGGACATGGGTGGAGTCGCGACGCATCGTCTGCTGTCTGCCGCGTTGTTGGGCTCGGCGGCGGTGTAGCCACCAGACTCGGCGGCGGGGTGACTGAGGCCGGGGTTGGCCTCGGTTCACTCGCCGCCGGGGCAGCCCGCATGGGGTGCGCCGGCGGGCTTCTCCGGCCTCTGAACGTCGGCGGCTGAGGCTAGCGTTGGTGGCAACCAACCAGCGGGATCTAGCCAATCCCGAGTGCAGGCGGAGGAGTTCCCTATGTCGGTCACCTTCACCATCGAGTCGATCCCGACCGGTGCCTTCCAGTTCGAGTGCCACGCCGGCCACGAGGCGATCCGGATCCCGCTCCAGGCGGCGAGCTACGAGACGGCGGTCGTGGAGCTGGCCGAGCACAAGGCACAGTGTGAGACCTGCGGGACGTATGGCGCCTGCGTGCAGGGCGTCAACGACATTGACGACGAGCTCGACGTCAACGTGTCGCAGGCCAACGCGGTGGTGCTGCTGCATGCTCTTGGGCTGCCCGTTGAAGACCTGTCCGGCAGCGCAGCTGCACAGGACTTTCTCGGGCGGGTGATCCTTGCCCTGGCCGACGTCGGGGACGACACCGGCATCGCGGCGACTGTCACCAGGTCCAATCCGCAGGGGATGACGTTCATCGAGTGTGGCGTCCGGCCTGGTTACAAGGCCGACATGTTTGGCCGGCTGTTCGAACTGGCGACCGAGGCGGTCCGCCTGGGCCGCGACATCGGGTGGTCCTGATGCGTGCGAGCGGCACCACCTGAGCAGGCGCGCCTCGAGTGTTGCCTCGGCTCGAGGGAAAGCCGCGGGCGGGCTATCTGGCGATCGGCCGGCCGGACGCGTCTACCGGACGCGGGGACCCCCTTGTAGGCCCTCGGGCTTGGCGCGTCAACCGTTGGTTCGGAGCACCGCGGCCGGCCACCTCGGCGGTATCACCGAGGTGGCCGGCCTGAAGGTCTGCGGACGTGGTCTTCTGCGCCCGGAGTTCTGGGGCGATGCGGTGCGGTTGCCCCAGAGCCAGGGAGGCAAGGCGGCGGCGATCTGGGGGGCCTCCGCTGGCCGGTTGCCGAGCCGCCGGCCAGGACCCCATGCCGGGTGTTCCGGCGGTGAATTGGTGCCCTGAATGTCGGTGGTCGGGGATAGCGTTGGTGGCAACCAACCACACGGGATCTAGCCAATCCCCAACGCAGTAAGGGAGTTTCCCCATGTCCTCTTTTGTAGGTATGGACGAGCGGTACGCACGTGCGGCGCTGTCGAGGGTCGTTGAGCCGGGCCACGCGAAGCGGGGTGCTTTTGAGGATGTGCCGCCGGTGGAGCTGTGGGCGAAGGTCCAGAGTGGCGAGGTTCAGGTGGAGGAGTGGTCGGTCCGGGCCGCGGCTGTCGATCCGGTGCGTGACCTCGAGCGTGGGTTGCCTCTCGGGCTTCGGTTTGTCGTGCCTGGCGATGATGAGTGGCCGGTGGAGATGGAGCGTCTGCGGGGCCTCCCCGGTGGCGTGCCGTTCGGGCTGTGGGTGCGTGGGAGTGGCCACCTGAGGCAGGCGACGGAGCGGGCTGTCTCGCTTGTTGGGTCTCGCGCCTGTTCTTCGTACGGCGAGCATGTGGCGTCCGAGCTGGCCGCCGGGCTCGGCGCGCTGAAGTGGACCACGGTGTCAGGGGGTGCGTACGGCATCGATGCTGCGGGCGCACCGCGGGGCGCTGGCGGCTGAAGGGCCGACGATTGCTGTGCTGGCGTGCGGGGCTGACGTGAGCTACCCGTCATCGAATGCTCGGCTGTTCGATCGGATCGTGGATGGTGGGCTTGTGGTGAGCGAGCTGCCGCCGGGCGCCGCGCCGACCAAGAACCGGTTCCTGCTTCGGAATCGGCTGATCGCTGCTGTGTCGCGCGGTGTGGTCGTGGTCGAGGCCGCCCAGCGGAGTGGCGCGCTGGTGGCGGCGGAATGGGCCCCGAGCTGTGGGCGGGCGCTGATGGCGGTTCCTGGGCCGGTGACGTCTCGGCAGTCCGTGGGGTGTCATGGGCTGATCCGCTCGGGCGGAACGCTCGTGGCGGACGTGAGCGACATCCTGCAGGCCATCGAGATCCTTGCCGAGGTTCCCGCGGCTGCAGTGGCCGGAGCCGGGGCATGAGTGGGCAGGACGGGACGGCCGCTCGCACGGTGATGGTCCTGGTCGTCGACATTGACGGGATGGCGCGGAGGGATAGCTGGACGTCGAGCGGTGATTTCGTGGATCGTCTGCGGGGAGAGCTGAAGGGCACTGTCACCAGCGTGGACGTGATCGAGGGTGCGTTGGAGATGTGGGTGCATGATGAGTCGCTCTACCTCTGCCCGCCCAACCCGTTCACGACGGCGATCTGTGCCGATGTAGGCGGCAAGCGTCAGCCGTACTACGGGCGCGCCATCTTCACCGGTGTCAGCGGTGGTGGCGAGGTGGGTTCGTTGAGCGATGAGGTAGCGGCCGGGCTCGAAGCTTCCGTGAAGTACCTGACCATGCGTCCGGCGGCGTTGGCGGCACTGCGGGCTCTCGGGCAGCTGTTCCATGAAGCTCACGGGGTGACCACTCGGGCGTAGTTGGTTGCCGAGGGCCTCTGTCTGGCGGCGCGTTGCTGCTAGGTGGAGGCTCTTCGGTTTTGGCCGGGCGGTTTGGGGTGTTGGTGACTGGGGGTAGTGGGTGCGGTTTTTGGTGTAGGAGCGTGCCGCCGTGAGGGTAGCAGGGTGTTGGGTGTGGTTGGGGGCCGGCGTTGCCCCGGGCCCTCCTCTTTGCTGGCTGTCTTTGTTGCCGTGGGCAATGGTGTCACCTTGTATATAAGGGTTTTGGGGGATTGAGTTTGCGATGCGTCAGCATCGTGAACGCGGAGCCGTCAGGCTCGTGGTGGGCGTGTCGGCGCGTCAGCGCCGGGCACGTTCACCACAAACAGTAACCACATGCCTAGGGCAACTATTACCAGCCCGTCAGGGCTGGTGAGTGGTGGGGGGGGGGGGGGGGGCGCCCCCCCCCCCCCCCCCCCCCCCCAGGGCAGGAGAC
>NZ_JBEZZH010000011.1:0-220789 GCF_040639075.1 Kribbella sp. NPDC023972
CTGGTCGTGGCGGTGTGGGTCAAGGGTCGAAGATCCCGCAGGGACGCCGAAGGCGCCCTTGACGCACACCGCCACGACTAGCACACTCACGCAGCCCGGAGCCGCGCCACCACACCCGCGCTACTCCGGCAGGCACCGCACCCGCCCACTCCGGCAGGCTCCACCGCCCGACTCGAGCCGTCGACACCCCAGTCGTCGGCTCGAGCAACGCGACCCACACCCTCCTACCCGAGCAACGCGACCCACAGTCGTCTTCCTCGTGCACGCGAACGCAGCCGTCGTACTCCAGGGAACCCGCGCTACCGGTAGATGGTGCGGCCGGCCGCGTCGGGGACTCCGCTGAGGCGGTGGAAGTACGTGTTGACCTGGTCTCGCCATTCGCGGGCGTTGCGGAGCTGCTGCTCGAAGCGGGTGGTGATGTTGTCGCGGATGACAGGGTCGAAGCGGTCGGCGATGGTTTTCCAGCGGGCGATCATGGTTTCGACTTCGTCGTACCCCTGGAAGTGGGTGTCGTAGATGTGTTGCAGGACTGTGCGGCCGTTCTGGAGGACGTGGTCGTAGGGGACGTGGTGGAAGAACAGCAGGAGTTCGTCCGGGCAGGTATAAACGTTTTCGTAGCGACTGGCGAGTGGTTCCGGGTACTGCGCGGTGAAGCCTGAGCCGGTCGCGACGGTCCGGTCCACTCCGACGCCGTAGCGGTCGGCGAAGTGGTACGTGCCCCACTCGGAGTACTCGTACCCGTTCACGCTCGGCCCGTAGTGCGTCCCGGGCGTGACCATGCAACCGACACCAAGCGGTGCGGTGTAACGCTCGTACGTCCGCCACGAGTCGGCCATGATCGACACCAGCTCGGCCCTGGTCCGGTCGTCCATCGCGAATGTCGCCGCAGCCCACTCGTGCAGCAGGCTGACCGGGTCCGCGGCCGGGTCCCAGGCCAGTCGTCCGTACGCATAGAGGTTGCTCTGGGCAAGTTTGTGGCCGGTCCAGTTCGGATCGTCGCCGACGTTGGAGACGCCGACGATCGCCTTGGTGCGCTCGGCAACGGTCGGCCCACCACCACCGGTTGTGTCGAACTGCAGGATCTCCCGCCACCACGGACCCAGGTAACACAGATCCTTCTGCTGACCGGTGTACTCCTGCGTCACCTGCAACTCCAGCGCGAACCGCGTCTCCTGCAACTCTCCCAGCAACGGCGACACCGCCTCGCGCGCCTGGAAGTCCAGCGGCCCGTGCTTGATCTGCAGGACGACGTTGTCGTCGAACAACCCGTCCAGCGGCACGAAGTGGTCGTACGCCGCCCGGGCCCGATCGGTACTGCGATCACGCCAGTCCTGATGACAGTCGTAGACGAAACACCGCCAGTACACGGTCCCCCGGTACGGCGCCAACGCGCGCGCGAGCATGTTCGCGCCGTCCGCGTGGTGCCGCCCGTACGTATGCGGCCCCGGCCGGTTCTCCGAGTCCGCCTTCACCACGAACCCGCCGAGATCCGGTACGGCGTCATACACCCGGCCGACCGCGGCCGACCACCAGCGGGCCACCCGCTCGTCCAGCGGATCGGCGGTGTCGAGGTCGCCGAGCTTGATCGGCGCGGCGAAGTTCACCGACAGGTAGATCGCGATCCCGTACTCGCGGAACACCGCGGCGAGCCGGGCCACGTCTGGCAGGTGATCAGTGATCAACCGGGTCTCGGCGGCCCACACGTTGCCGTTGTTGATCACCACCGCGTTGATGCCGATCGACGCGAGCAACCGGGCGTACGCCCGCACCCGGGTCAGGTCCTGGACCACCCGGCCGTCGCGGAAGAATATCGATCCACCTGAGTACCCGCGCTCGACCGCGCCCAGCACCGGATGCGGGACCAGGTTGTCCCAGTGCGCCACCATCCGGACCGGAATCGCCGGCCGCTCGACCACGGTGAAGTCGCCGGTCATCCACTCGAAGTACCGCAGCAGGTAGAAGTACCCGTACAGCAGGCCGCGACCGGCCTCGGCGGCGACGACCAACTGGTTGCCGCGTCGCACCACCACGAAGCCTTCGTCACCCAGCCCGTCGGCCGGCAACGCCTGCTCGACCCCAGCGGCCAAGGGTGTTTCCTCGAGCCGCCCAAGGGTGCACAGGGCAACTTCTACGTCGTGACGGACCCGACGGGTCTGCCGGAGCTCGGCCCGGATCGTCTGCGCCAGTGCACCCGAGGCATGAATGGTGACCTCAGGCAACCGTTGGCCGCCGAGCCAGCAGGGGTCAAACGTCATCCGACCGCAACACCACCACACCGGTTGCCGGTAGCACCAGCTTCGCGCCGGCCTCGACCTGTGCGCCGGTGATCAGGTCGGTTCCTGTCATGTCGGCCGCCACCCGCACCTCCCGGTCCCCGTGGTTCAGCAGGAAGAGATACCGCTGACCGTCCTTGTACCGCCGCCTCGCTTCGACGCCGTCGATCCTCGCATACGACCCGGTCAACCCGGCCTCGTCGACCACCGAACCCAGTACGGCGTCCAGACCGCCGGCGTCCAGCATGGTCCCGAGGTACCACGCCTGCCCCGCGCCGAAGCGGTGCCGCGTCACGGCCGCCGTCCCCGCATAGAAGTCGGCCGTGTACGTCCCCACGACCTCGGCACCCTCGGGGATGATCAGGTCGAAGACGAGCGATCCCTCAGCCGTGACACCGTCCAGCTGCACCGGGTTCACGACCGACGGATCCTGCGCATCCGTCTCATCCACCCGCACCCCGAGCACCCGGGCAAGCGGTCCCGGGATGTCCGTCAGGAACGCGTTGTCGTCGACATCAACCCGTCCGGACAGCACCCCGGTCACCAACGTGCCACCCTGCGAGACAAACTCCTCCAGCCGCTCCCCCAGCCCGTCCGGGACCATGTGCAGCAACGGCGCCAGGACCACGTCGTACGACGAGATGTCGGCATCCACCGGTACGACGTCCACGTCCACGTCGAGGCGTTGGACGGCGGCGTACCAGGCGATCGCCGTACGCACGTAAGACACGTGACGCGACGGGCCGTCCGAGATCTCGACCGCCCACCAGCTGTTCCAGTCGAGCATCAGCGCGACCTTGCTACGGGTCTCGGCGCCCACCAAGGGGGCCAGCCGCGGCAACTCGGCGCCTAGTGCGGCGACCTCCTGGAACACTCGGGTGTCAGAGCGAGAGGCGTGGTTGATCACCGCGCCGTGGTACTTCTCCGACGCACCGCGCGAGGCGCGCAACTGGAAGAACAGCACAGTGTCCGACCCGTGCGCCAATGCCTGGTAGCTCCACAACCGCATGACTCCCGGCCGCTTGACCGGGTTCACGTCCCGGCAGGCGGTCGTAGACGGCGTCTGTTCCATCAACCAGAACGACTGCCCGCCCTTGAGCCCACGCATCAGGTCATGCGTCAACGCCATCCGCGGAGCCGACCGATCATCCGGCGGGTAGTTGTCCCACGAGATGACGTCCAGGTGCTCGGCCCAGCGGAAGTAGTCCAACGGGCGGTAGAAACCCATGAGGTTCGTGGTGACCGGAGCGTCGCTGTACTGCCGGATCGCGGTCTTCTCGGCCTTGAAGTTCTCCAGCAGCGCGTCCGACATGAACCGCAGGTAGTCCAGCGTGATCCCCTGGAACGCCGTGTGGTTCGGACCGCGCCAGTGCTCGCTCAACGCGGACGGCGCGACGATCTCGTCCCAGTCGTAGAACGTGTGGCTCCAGAACGTCGTACACCAAGCGTGGTTCAAGGCATCCAACGTGCCGTAACGGTTTCGCAGCCAGACGCGGAAAGCCGCCGTGCAGTTGTCGCAGTAGCAGGAGCCGCCATACTCGTTGCCGACGTGCCACGCGACCAGGTTGGGCAGGTCGGCGTACCGCTCGGCGATGCGCCCGGCGAGCTCGACCGAGAGCCGCTGGAAGATCGGCGATGATGGGCAGTGGTTGTGCCGAGCGCCGTACACATGCTTGCGGCCCTCGAAGTCGACCCGGGTGACCTCCGGGTACTGGCGGGCCAGCCAGGCAGGATGCGCGCCTGTGGCCGTTGCCATGATCACGTTCCGGTCGGACAGCGACGCGGTGATCCGGTCGAGGACGCTGAAGTCGTACACGTCCTCGGACGGCTGCAACAGTCCCCACGAGAAAACGCCGATCGTCGCGGTGTTGACCCCCGCCAGGTCGAACAGCCGCGCGTCCTCCGCCCACACCTCGTCCGGCCACTGCTCGGGGTTGTAGTCGCCACCGAACCAGATCGTCACACGAATCGCCTCTCGATGTCGGCGACCAGGGGTCGCGTCATTCGGGCCAGCAGATAGAGCGCCGGCGACAGCAGGAACACCGCGACCCAGTCGGACGTGCTCATGACCACCAGCACAAAGCCGGCACCGAGCAGGATCACGTTGAGCGTGCACCGCCACTGCGCGCCCAGGTAGTACGTCGCCAGCCGCGCGGTGTCACGAACCCGGAACGAGAACCGGGCCGTGATCACCAGCACGTTGACGAGCCACAACCCCACCAGACCGGCAACCACCAGCCAGTCAGCGCTCACCACACTGATCACCAGGGCCGCCGGCGCCCACAACTGCACGATGTCGAGCCAGCTCAACCGGTAACCGCGCACGAAGTCCCGCACCGGGGACTGCTCCATCCGACGTACGGCGTACAGGCCCGCGACCAGGGCCGGCCCGGCCGGAACCACCGCTGCTGCGAACCACACAACGTTGCGGGGGTCCGGCGCGAGCAGCAGGACCAGCGCGACCGTCGGCAGCAAGGCGACCACCAGGCAGGCCTCGATCACCAGCAACTGGTAGACGAACAGGCACGTCCGATAGAGCCTGCCGTCCACGAACCCGGTCGAAAGCGTCGACATCACTTACCGCCGTGGTCCTTCTCGTAGGTGGCGTGGGCGTCGTTGACCATCTTGAGGTACTTGTCCGCGCCCTTGCCGTTGAGCTCCTGCACGAACGCGTCCCACTGGTTCATCGGCCGCTGCCCGAGCACGAACTTCAGCGTCTGCTGGTTGACGAAGTCGGTCAGCGGCGTGTTCAGCAGCGTCGCCTGCTCCCGGTCGGCGTCACTCAACGGGTACGGCGGCTCCACCGCGACCGGCTTGTGCGTCGCGGCCATCTCCTCCTGCCACTTCAGTTCGGCCGGCACCATCATCGAGTGCAGCAGCTCGGTCGATCCGCCGTACGCGAAGACGCCGCCGGAGAAGCCGAAGTCCTTGCGCAGGTCCTTCTTGCCGGCACCCGGGTTGAGGCCGTTGTAGTCGATCCCGGGCAGCAGCGCCGGCTTGCCGTCCTTCAGCTGGTACGTCGTCCCCTCGACACCCCACTTGGTGAACATCTGGCCGGCGTCGGAGTACCAGAGCCAGTCGACGAACTGCATCATCGCGACGAAGTTCGGCTGCTCCTTCGCCTTCGCGTTGATCATGACGCCGTTCTCCAGCCGGGACCCGCCCATCAGCTGACCGGCCGGACCACCGGGGACCAGGATGCGGGCGACCTCGTACTTGCCCTTGCCCAGCGTGCTGTCCATGGTCTTGCGGTACGTCGTGATCTCCTGCGAGTTGCCGCTGATCACGAACGACTGGCCGGTGACGAACTTCTGGATCGCCTGGTCGTCCTGCTGCGTGAACGTCTCCGGGTCGAGCAGCTTGTCACTCACCAACTTGTTGAGGTAGGCAACCATATCGCCGTACTGCGGCATCGTGGCGGCGGCCTTGAACTCACCGGCGTCCTGGTTCCAGACCGCGCCGTCGCCGTAACCCCAGCCGGCCGCCGTACCGTAGGCCGTGCCCATCAGGTTGAGCAGGCTCTTGCCCTGGTAGCGGTCCGAGAACGGGATCTTGTCCGGATAGGCCTGCTTCAGCTTGGCCAGTGCCGCGGCGAGCTCGTCCCAGGTCTTCGGCACCGGGATGCCTTGCTGCTTGAAGATGTCGGCCCGGATGTTCAGCGTGTAGTCCGGCCACACTTCCTCATGCAGGCCGGGCAGCAGGTAGAACTTGCCGTCCTGCTGGCGCAGGGTGTCGATCTCCGGCTCGAGCTTCCACTGCTTGATCTTGGCCTGGAAATTCGGCATCAGGTCGAGGTAGTCGCTGACCGGCAGGATCGCGCCGGACGACACGTACGCCGACTCCTGGCCCGGGTACGTCTTCGGGATGATCAGTGGCGCGTCTCCCGCGGACACCAGCAGCGACCGCTTCTGCTCGTAGTCGCTCAGCGGTACGACGGTCGGCTGCAGCGTCACGTTCGTCCGCTCGGTCATCGCCTTCCAGAGCAGCCAGTCCTTCTTGTAGGGGTACCCCGGCGGATCGTTGTAGAGGACCGAGAACGACAGCGGCTCGGTCGCCTTGAACTGCGTGCCGACGGCGTAGTTGTCCATCGCACCCGTTCTGTTCTTGCTGGTGTCGGCCGTCTCGTCGCCGGAGCCGCCGCTGCACGCGGACAGGCCCAGCGCGGCCACCAGAACCGGGACGACGATCGCCCGACGGAGGCTGATCTTCATGATTTCCTTCTTCCAGGGAGGGCGGCTCCCCGGCGTCCTCAGCCCTTGATCGAGCCGAGCATCACGCCGGACACGAAGTACCGCTGGATGAACGGGTAGACGCAGAGGATGGGCAGGACGGTGAGCACCATCGTCACCGCCTTGATGTTGGCCTGGATCTGGGTGAGATCGTCACCCGTCGCGCCGGCCGAAGTGCCCGCGGTCGCTCCGGCGATCATGTTCCGGAGGTAGATCGTGACCGGGAACAGTGACTTGTCGTCGAGGTAGAGGAAGGCGCCGAACCAGGCGTTCCAGTTCGCCACCGCGTAGAACAGCATCATCGTGGCCAGGATCGCCTTGCTCAGCGGCAGCACGATCCGCAGCAGAATGCCGAACGTGGTCAGCCCGTCGATCATCGCCGCCTCTTCCAGCTCGGCCGGCATGTTCTCGAAGAACGCCTTCATCACCAGCAGGTTGAACACGCTGATCGCGTTCGGCAGCACCACCGCCCACAGCGTGTTCTTCATCCCGAGCTGGGAGATCAGCACGTAGTTCGGGATCAGGCCGCCGTTGAAGAACATGGTGAAGATGACGAACCCGATGAGAAACTTGCGGCCGCGCAGGTGCCGCTTGGACAGCACGTACGCCATACAGGTGGTGAGCACGAGCGAGACCGCGGTCGCGACCACGGTGTAGAGCACGGTGTTGCCGTAGTTGCGCCAGAACATCGAGTCGTTCATGACGACCTGGTATGTCGACGTGTCGAAGCCGACCGGGAACAGGTTGACCTTGCCAGCGCTGATCGCGGACTCACTGCTGAACGACTGCGCGACGATGTTCACGAACGGATACAGCGTCAGTACGACGACCAGCAGCAGGACCGTGACGTTGAAGACCTGGAAGACCCGGTAGCTGGTGGTGTCCTCGATGCCGGCCACTGTCTTCACCACAGTCCGCCTCCCAGCGTCCGGCGCGAGATCGCGTTGGCCCCGAAGACCAGCGTCAGTCCGACGAGCGCCTCGAACAGGCCGATCGCGGTCGCGTAGGAGAAGTTGTTCGACACCAGGCCGACCCGGTACAGGTACGTCGAGATGACGTCCGCCGTCTCGTAGGTCAGCGGGTTGTAGAGCAGCAGGATCTTCTCGAACCCGACGGACAGGAACGAGCCGATGTTCAGGATCATCAACACGACAACGGTCGGCGCGATCCCGGGCAGAGTGATGTGCCAGGTCTGTTTCCACCGGTTGGCGCCGTCGATCCTGGCCACCTCGTACAAGGTGTCGTCGATCTGGGTCAATGCGGCCAGGTAGAGGATGGTGCCCCAGCCGGCTGTCTGCCAGACGTCGGAGGAGACGTAGATGGCGCGGAACCAGTCCGCGTCCTGGATGAAGTTCACCGTACTGCCGGTCGTTGCCTTCAGCACCTGGTTGATCGTGCCGTGCAGCGAGACCAGCTGCAGGATCATCCCGGCAACTATCACCACCGAGATGAAGTGCGGCAGGTAGGACACGGTCTGGACGAACTTCTTGAACCGTTGCCCGCGCAGCTCGTTCAGCAGCAGCGCCAGCACGATCGGGATCGGGAAGGTGAACAGCAGGCTCAGCCCGCCCAGCACCACCGTGTTGCGGAACACCTGCCAGAAGGTCGGGTCCTCGATGAACATCCGGATGTAGCGCAGCCCCACCCACTGCTCACCGAACATCGAGCCGCCGGGCACGAACCGCCGGAACGCGATGATGTTGCCGGCCATCGGCAGGTACTTGAAGATCACGAAGTACGCGATCGGCAGCGCCAGCAACGCGTACAACCGCCAGTCCCGCTTGACGTCCGCCCAGAAGCCCCGATGGTTCGGGACGGCCCGCCCCTTCGCGCCGTTCCGCGGCGGTTGTTCGGCCGTCTCGCTGCGCGAGTGACGCTTCGCAAGCCCCACCGGTGCGGTCATCCCGCGCCTCCTCACATGCCGTCGAAAGTTTCGGCGAATCCTTCGATAGTTGGCGTGGGACACACCGTACGCACGGCGCAACACAGCGTCAATAGGTCAAGCAAGCGGTTTCCGGGACCGGCCAGCGGCGGTAGTTGAGACGTAAGCCACGCCCGCCCGGGGTGGGTCGGCGTACGCTCAGGTGGGAAGAATGGGGCTCATGCTGCAGCCGACGCGGGAGGTGACTCCCTACACCGAGCTGGACCGGGCCGCCTGGGCGCAACTCGCCGAGACGACCGTGTCCCCGCTGACGGCCGAGGAGATCGAGAGGCTGCGCGGTCTCGGCGACGAGATCGACATGGACGAGGTGCGGGAGGTCTACCTGCCGCTGTCGCGGATCCTCTCGCTGTACGTCCGGCACGCCCGCGCGCTGCACGCCGACACCGAGAGCTTCCTCGGCAAGCCGGCCGCGACCCGGACGCCGTTCGTGATCGGCATCGGCGGGTCCGTTGCCGTCGGCAAGTCGACCACCGCCCGGTTGCTGCGCGAATTGCTGGCCCGCTGGCCCGAGCACCCGCGGGTCGCGCTCGTCACCACCGACGGCTTCCTCTGGCCGAACGCCGAGCTCGAGCGCCGGAACCTGATGATGCGCAAGGGCTTCCCCGAGTCCTACGACCGCAAGGCGCTGCTGCGCTTCGTGGTCGAGGTGAAGTCCGGGATGGACACGGTCGAGGCGCCGGTCTACTCACACCTGCACTACGACCGGATGCCCGGCGTCCGGACCACCGTCGAGCAACCGGACATCCTGCTGCTCGAGGGCCTGAACGTGCTCCAGCCCGCACCCCGGCACGCGGACGGCAAGAGCGGCCTGGCGGTCAGTGACTTCTTCGACTTCTCCGTCTACGTCGACGCGGCCGCGGACGACATCCGGTCCTGGTACGTGCACCGCTTCCTCAAGCTGTGGGAGACCGCCTTCCGCAACCCGGAGTCGTACTTCGTCCGGTACGGCGAGCTGAGCCGGGACGAGGCGGTCAAGAAGGCCGAGTCGCTGTGGGACAGCATCAACGGCCCGAACCTGCGGGAGAACATCCTCCCCACCCGCTCCCGCGCCACCCTGGTCCTCCGCAAAGGCGGCGACCATGCCGTCCGCTACGTGCGCCTGCGCAAGCTCTGAACCGCCGGGATGATCGCGGCTGCGACCACGGCCGCGGTCAGGGCGAAGGCGACTGAGTAGCCGGTGCCGGCGACGATCGCGCCGAAGATGATGGCGCCGATGCCCCAGCCGCCGTCGTACGCGAGGTTCCACAGCGCGCTGACCTGGCCGTAGCGGGACTTCGGGACGCGGTTGTACATGAGCGACAGCGTGAGGTTCTGCGCGGCGCCGAAGCCGATGCCGAACAGGGTGGAGCCGACCACGATGGCGACGGCGCTGCCGATCAGGACCAGCGCCCCGGCTCCGAGTGCCGCGAGGATGAGCGCGGGCGCGAGCAGCTTGGCCGGCCCGACGCGGTCGCCGTACCGGCCCGCCAGCCAGCGGGCGCCGGGGGCGGTGATCGACTGCATCAGCAGCGCGGTCGCGACCAGCGAATGCTTGTCCTGGGCAACGGCCAGCGGAAGGAAGGTGACACTGATGCCGGCCGCGACGGTGACCGCGGCGAACACGAACGCCGGCATCAACAGTCCGCTGCCCCGCAGACCACCGAGGACCTGCATGTGCTGCTCCTCGGCGCCGGCGGTTCGGGGCATCGCGCCCAGCGTGGCGAGTCCGGCCAGCGAGCTGACGGCGGCGAGGACGAACAGGGCGCCGAAGCCGACCAGGTTGGTCAGGTAGACACCGAGCGGCAGACCGATCACGGCGGGCAGACCGACGGCCAGTCCGTAGACGCCGAGAGCTTCACCTCGCCGAGCAGCCGGAGCCACGTCAGCGACCAGCGCGACCGCCCCGACGACCAGGATCGCCAGTCCCGCGCCGCGGACGACGCAGACCGTCAGGACGAGTGGGAGCGACGACGTGACCAGGAGCACCAGCGACGGTGCGCCGAGCAGGATCAGGCCGAGGCCGAGCACGATCCGGTAGCCCCAGCGAGCCAGCATGCGCGGCACCACCAGCTCGGTACCGACCGCGGACAGCATCATCGCTCCGGTTGACAGCCCGGCACCGATCCCGCCGGAGCCGTTGGCGGCGAGGTAGAGCGGGACCACCGAGGTGAGCAGGTACATGCTCAGGCCGGAGCCGAACACCATCACCAGCAGCCGGCCGAACTGGCCGGTCAGCAGGCGCGGCGCCGCGGGGACGGGGACGGTCGGGATCTCGCGAACGCTGGTCATGGGGCCTCCCGGCCTGGACTGAGGAGCGCAGGGAGCGAAGCGACTGGAGCGACGAGGGAAGGCCGGGAGTCACAGCCCCATGACCCGCCGCGCGGCAGCGCGGCAATGTGCACGGTCATGGCATTCACGCTAGAAGCGGACCGGCCTCCCCTACAGATCCAGTTTCGGCCCGGCCCAGAGGACCAGTTACGGGAGCTGGTCGGTGATCAGCGCGGTCAGGCGGTTGAGGGCGGCGTCGATCTGGGCTGGGGCGACCGCACTGCACGACAGGCGAAGGGCGTGAATCGGCGGACCGGCGTCGTAGAAGTGGCTCATCGGTGTCCAGAGCACGCCGTACTCGTGGGCGGACTTCTCCAGCAGTACGTCGTCGACCGAGAACGGAACCGTGACGACGACGAAGAATCCACCCGACGGCACCGTCCAACTGACCTCGCCCTGGGGGAACCGGGCCTCCAGCCCGTCGGTGATCGCGCGCAGGTTCGCGGCATAGATCTCGCGCTCGCGCCGATTCGCCGCGACCAGGCTGAAGTCGTTCGCGAGCAGCTTGCCGCCGATCACGGCCTGGGCGACGGGTGAGGTGTTCACCGTGACCATGCTCTTGATCTTCGACAACTCGTCCGCCAGCAGTCCGAAACTTCCGTCCGGCGCCTCGACAGTCTGGTCCGCGACGACGTACCCGACCCGCGCGCCGGGCAGCCCGGTCTTGGCGAACGACCCGAGATAGACCACCCGACGATCGGTGTCGAGGGCCTTGAGCGTCGGAATCCGATCGACCCCGTCCGCCCGGAACAGACCGTAGGGGTTGTCCTCGATCAGCAACAGGTCCAGCTCGGCTGCGGCGTCCAGCAACTGTCGCCGAGCCTCCAAATCCAGGCTGAGCCCGGACGGATTGGCGAAGTCCGGCATCACATAGCACGCCCGCGGCCGCAACCCGTCGGCCCGGGCCGCCTTCACCACGGCGGCCAGGTCGTCGTCCTTGGCAACCGGTAGGACGGCAAAGTCGAGCAACCGCGCCGCACCGGTGAGCCCGACGTACGTCGGGGAGATCGCGAGCAGGACGTCGTTCGGATCAGAGCGCAGCGCCCGCAGGGTGAGAAGCATCGCCTCCTGGCAGCCGACGGTGACGACAATCGCTTCGGGATCGACGTGGAGGTCTTCGTCGACGGCGAGGTTGCGGGCGATCAGGTCGTGCACGATGCCCTTGGTCCGGCCGTACTGGAAGATGGTCCGTCGTACCGCGGCCTCGTCGTACCCCTGCTTGCGCAGGTGATCGGCGAACAGGTCGAGGTAGGTGTGCAGGTCCTCGAGCGCGAAGAACTGCTCGGTCGGGCGGCCGGCGGCGAGGGAGATCGCGTCCGGGTAGTGGTGCGAGACCTCGTTGAGGAAGTTCATCGAGTTGAGCGCGCGATCCGTTAGTGAACCGTGCAGGTCGGTCAGCTTCAGGTCGGCCATCACGCTCTCCCCGTCGTCAGCTCTCTGAGCGCAGTCAGGTCCGCACAACCTGCCAGCAGCATCGCGTCCCGCAGCTCTCGTCTGAGCAACCCCAGCGCTTCGTCCACAGCTTCCACAGCCAATGCCCACAGCAACGGGCGCCCAACGAGTACGGCGGACGCTCCCAAGGCGAGAGCTCTGACCACATCGGTCCCGCTGCGGATGCCGCTGTCCAGCAAGACCTGGCAGTCCTGCCCGACCGCCTCGACGACCGGGCCGAGGGCATCGATCGACGCGATCGCACCGTCCAGCTGCCGGCCGCCATGGTTGGACACCACCACACCGGTCGCACCAGCGTCCACGGCCCGGCGGGCGTCACGAGGGTCGAGAATTCCCTTCACCACAAGGGGAAGCGCGGTCTGGCTGCGGAGCCACTCCAAATCGCGCCACGCTATGGCGGGCTCGAAGGCGGACGCGGTGTGCGCCGCGACCGCCGACGACCCCGGAACCGTCGTGTGTGCCTCTGTCGTTATGTCGACAAGATTCGCGGCCACCACATCGGCGGGCAGGGCGAAGGCGTTGCGTACGTCGCGCAGCCGCCGGCCCATCACGGGGACGTCGACCGTCACCATCAGCGCGGTGCAGCCCGCCTCGGCGGCACGGTCGACCAGCGATCTGACCGTGGTGCGTTCGCGCAGCCAGTACAGCTGAAACCAGGGAGGTGCTGTGGCCGCGATCTTCTCCAGTGGATAGCTGCTCAAAGTGCTGATCACGTAAGGGATGCCGGCCTCGGCGGCGGCACGGGCGAGCAGCAGTTCGCCTTCCGGGTGGAGCAGGCGTTGATAGGCCATCGGGGCTACCAATGCGGGCATCGCGAGATCGGCGCCGAGGACGGTGCACGTGGTGTCTGGCCCGTCGACGCCCGCCAGCACGCGCGGGACGAGAGTCACCGAGTCGAGGGCCGCGCGGTTGAGCCGCAGTGTGGTCTCCGAACCGCTGCCACCGGCAACGAAATCCCAGATGGGCGCCGGCAGGACCGCTGCGGCCTCCGACTCGTAGTCAGCCAGCGCGTCAGCCACCAGGCCCACCTCGCGACACCTCAGCCACCACTCAAGATCCCGCCGGCCCGACGGGAGGCTCAGTCATCGCCGAAGATCTTGTTCAGCCAGCTTGCCGCCTCGGCCATGGCTTTCTTGCCGCCGTCGAGGATGCCTGACATCGCGAAGAAGCCGTGCACCATCCCGTCGTACCGGCTGAGGGTGGTCGGAACCCCGGCGGCGTGCAGCTTCTCGGCGTAGTACTCGCCCTCGTCACGCAGCGGGTCGTACTCCGCGGTGATCACCAGCGCTGGTGGCAGATCGGCGTGGGACTCGGCCAAGAGCGGTGACGCCAACGGGTTCAGGCCGTCGGCGGAGTCGGTCAGGTAGTGGTCCCAGTACCAGCCGACCGAGGTCTTGTTGAAGAGGTACGGATCGTCGCCGGCCCGCATCGAGATGGTGTCCGAGCCGTAGAGCGTGTTCGGATAGACCAGCAGCTGACCAGCCAGCTCCGGACCGTTGTCCCGGGCAAGCAAAGTCGTCGCGGCAGCCAGGTTGCCGCCGGCACTGTCGCCACCGACGACCAATCTCGCCGGGTCGGCCTGCAGCCCACCTGCGTGCGCCGCGATCCACTGCGTCGCGTGGTGACAGTCGTGTACGGCGGCCGGGAACGGATGCTCCGGTGCGAGCCGATAGCCGACTGTGATCACCTGGCAGGGAACGGCGTTGGCCAGCTTGCGACTGATGCCGTCGGCGGTCTCGATGCTGCCGAGTGTCCAACCGCCACCGAAGAAGTAGATCAGGGTCGGCAACGGGCCGGTCAGGTCCGGGCGGTAAACCCGCAGCTGTACCCCGTCATCGGTGGCGAGGTCCTCGACGTGGTGAACCTTCTCGACCTCACCGCCCGCGGCCTGGATGGACGCGAGGTCCGCGGCGCGAGCCTCGGCCAGGGGCTGGGTGTAGAGCTGCGGGACGTTGTTGGCCTCACGTTCGGCACGCATGGCCTCGACCTGCGGGTCCAGCGGCATCGAATCACCCCCATCGAATCAGCATGGACTGGCGTCCACGCAGCAGCAGGCTACGGCTACGCACCGGCTTCCCCCGACATGTGCTTGGCGGTCAGCGCACCAGTTTGAGCGGGACGGACGCCGCCATCGCCTGGTAGCCGGCGTCGTTCGGGTGGATGTGGTCGCCCGAGTCGTACGCCGGGTTCAGCTTGCTCGGCGCGGCCGGGTCACGCAGAACCTGGTCGAAGTCCAGCACGCCGTCGAACTCGCTGCTCGACCGCAGGTAGCTGTTCACCGCCTGCCGGGTGGCCTCCTTCGCCGGGGTCCAGCTGCCGGCGCCGCCGATGCCCTCGAACGGCGTGATCGTGCTGACCAGGCTGCGCAGCCCGCGTTGCTTGACCTGCGTGTTCAGCTGCCGCAGCGCGCCGATGATCTCGGCCGCGGAGTCGTCGGACATCCAGATGTCGTTGACGCCCAGTTCGGTGATGACCGTGCGTACGCCGGTCTGCGCGAACACGTCCTCGTTGAGCCGCGCCAGCGAGTTCACGCCGACCTCGTTGAAACCGGGGAAGACGCCGTTGTCGGACGGCTCGCTGCCTTCGTGGTTGAGCCGGCTGCCGGCCAGGCCCGCGTTCAGCACGCTCGGCACCCTGCCCCGCTTGCCGGCCGACGCGATCAGCCGCTCGGCGAGCTGGTCGGGCCAGCGGTTGTTGGCGTTGAACGTGCTGGCGGTACCGTCGGTGATCGAGTCGCCCAGGACGACGATCGAACCGTCGGACTTGTCGGTCTCGACGTCAACACCGGACAGGAAGAACCAGCAGCAGCGCCGGGTCAGCGTGTACGCCGCACCGCCGGGCTGGTCGACCAGGTTCGACGGTCCGACGAAGTTCTCCTGGAGCGACGAGCCGTGGAACGTGGTCGGGCCGGTGTTCTGCGGGAAGTACAGGCTGATGACGAGGTCGTCGAGGTTGCCGAGCTCGAGGTCGACCGGGTCGCTGAGCAGCTCGCTACCCTTGATCATCAACGCGGTCCCGGAGCCGTTGAACGTCAACGTCCGCAGGGTTGCCGGGTCGATGTCGGACTGCTCCGGAGTCGACTTGTCGGGCTTGGCAACGGTCGCGGCGCCCACGGTGACGGTCTTCTCGCCGTAGATGTTCGACAGCCGGATCCGGATCCGGTCGCCGCCGACGGTCGGCCGCACCACCAGCCGGACGCTCTGGTCGGTCAGGCCGAGGTTGGTCGACCCGGCCGCGTTGCCGTGGGTGACCGCGGTCGCCCAGGTGCCCACCCACTCGGCCTCGCGATGGCCTCCGTAGCTCGCGCCGGCCAGGCTCGAGCCGGCCAGGGTCAGGGCAGCGGTCACCGCGACCGCACGCCAACTGCTGGAAACATGCATGGACGGACCTCCTGGCGGAATGAGCTGCGGACCGGAACGTATTACGCGCCGAGGAATCCGGTCAATGCACTGCAAAGGCATTTCTTGAAATGCTTCGCCAGAGGTTAGCCGAGCGGTTGTCAGGGCGAATCGCAGGGGTATTCCTTCACCTGGGGTGGGGAGTGACCGCGCGACTTCACAGAGCGACGACAGAAGGGTTTTCAGCCTCTTTCCAGCGGTCCGCGCATCCAGTAGAGTCGCGGCGACGGCTGGGGGTGGCCGGAGCCGAGGGGAATACTGACGAAATGCCGCCTGAATTCGTCCTGCCAGAAAACAGCAGCAATTATGCGCTCCGCGTGCTCGCGTTGTTTCAGGGCTACGCGGAACGTCCCGCCTTGGTCCGCGGCGAGCGAACTGCGACGTACGGCGAACTGATCCGCGACGTGCTGCGGATCGCGGCCGCGGTCCGGGACGGCGGGATCCGGCCGGGCGGCAGGGTGCTGGTGATGGCGGCGAACTGCTTCGACGCGCCGGCCCTCCAACTCGCCCTGCACCTGCACGGTTGCCGGGTGCTGTGGTGTGCGCCGATCACGTCCCGCCGGGAGATCGACCGGTTCGCCACGCTCGCCGACGCCGACGCGTTCGTCTACGACCCCTCCGCCGAGCTCGCCCAGGACCTCGTCTCCTCACTCGCGCCGATGCCTGCCTTCTCGTTGCCGGCGCTGACGTCGCGGTCAGGCGAAACGCCGTACGAGATCGATCCGTCGGTGCCGGCGCCGGACTCGGTGCTGCAGACGAGCGGTACGACCGGGGACCCGAAGCTCGTCCACCACACGCAAAGCTTCTACGAGCAGATCCTCGAGCTGGCGGATGCCTTTGTGGCGAACGGGTTTCCGCTGTTGCGGCACTACTCGGGATCGCCGTTGTGGCTGGCGAGCGGGCAGATCACCAGCTTCTTCAACCTGTTCACCGGTGGGGTGCTGTTCCTCACCGACACCTGGTCGCCGGAAGAGTTCTACCGGATCGTCTCGACGGAGAGGATCACCTCGACCTATGTCACACCGCCGATGCTCTACGAGCTGCTCGATCATCCCGGTGGGGAAGACTTCGACTGCAGCAGCCTGTTCATGCTCAACGTCGGCGCCGGTCCGGCCACACCGGCGCGACTGCGTCAGGGCATCGCGCGCTTCGGCCCGGTGCTGCGGATCGTCTACGGACTGAGCGAGGCCGTTGTCGTCACCGCGTTGCCCGGTCTGACCGAGGATCCCTTGCACCCCGAACGGTTGGCGTCGGCCGGTACGCCGTACGGCGATGTGCGGGTGGAGATCCGGGACGACGACGGGAAGGTGCTGCCGGCCGGGCAGACCGGGGAGGTGTGGGTGCGGAGCAAGCTCACGTTCGCGGGCTACCTCGGCAAGCCGGACCTGACCGCGGACACGCTGGTCGACGGCTGGCTCCGAACCCGCGACCTCGGCTACGTCGACCGGGACGGGTACCTCTTCCTGGTCGACCGCGTCCACGACATGATCGTCACCACCCGCCGCAACTGGGCCATCTTCTGCCGGCCGATCGAGGACGTGCTGGCGGGTCATCCGGCGGTCCGCACCGCGGCCGTCATCGGCGTACCGGATCCCGTGGTCGGCGAAGCAGTCCACGCCTTCGTCGTCACCCGTCACACCGTCCCGGCCGAGGAACTCCAGCAGTTGGTCACCAAGTCGCTGAACGAGATGTGGACCCCGACCTCCATCGACTTCGTGGAGCAACTCCCACTGACCCGCATCGCCAAGGTCGACAAAGTTGCCCTCCGCAAGCTCTACGCCCAGCTGCATCCGGACGCGCAGGCGACCACGGTTGGTGGGATCTGATGACCCCCAAGCGGGGATTGGTGGTGCTGTTCGCCGCGGACGTACTCTCCGCGGTGGGTAGCCGGGTCTCGATGGTGGCCATCCCGTGGCTGGTGCTGGTCAGCACCGGCAGTGCGTCGCGGATGGGACTGGTCGCGGCGGTTGAGATGGTGCCGTACATCGTCGCCAGCATCATGGGCGGTCCGGTGATCGACCGGCTCGGTGCACGGGCGGCCTCGATCATCGCGAACCTGGCCAGCGCGGTGGCGGTAGCGGCGATCGCGGCGACCACCGGGCTCGGGTTCGCGACGCTGCTGTTGCTGGTGGCCGTGGCCGGTGCGTTGCGCGGGGTCGCGGATCGGTCCAAGGAGTTGCTCGTACGCCCGATGGCTGAGGCCGCCGAAGTCGCGCTGATCCGGGTGACCTCGTTGCATGAAGCTTTCTCCCGGGGTGCGACTTTACTGGGCGCGCCGCTGGCCGGGTTGCTCATCTACTGGACGGATGCGGCCTCGGTGTTGTGGATCGACGCGGCCACGTTCGCGGTGTGCGGCCTGCTGGTGGCCGCGTTCGTACATCCGCCGGACGCCAAGCTCGAAGCGCGCCGGGACAAGTACTTCCGCTCCCTCGCGGAGGGGTTCACCTTCGTACGGCGAGACGCTCTGCTGGCCACGATGCTGATCACCACGTTCACCATCAACGTCTTCACGAGCGCGAGTACTGCCGTGTTCATCCCGCTCTGGGTCGCGGAGGAACTGGGTTCACCGGCCGGCCTCGGCCTGACCCTCGGCGCGTTCTCGGCCGGCGCACTGCTCGGCAGCATCGGGTTCGCCGTACTCGCCACCAAGGTGCCCCGCTACCTCACCTTCGCCATCGGCGCCGTCATCGGTGGCAGTCCCCGGCTACTTGTCCTCGGCCTCAGTGATCACCTGATCCTGGTGATGGCGGTGACCTTCCTGTCCGGGATCGGCATCGCCGCCATCAACCCGGTCTTCGGCGCAGTCCTCTACGAACACGTCCCCAAGCCCTTGCAGGCCCGCGTCATCGGCGTGGTCGCCGCCTCCTCCTTCGCCGGCCTCCCCCTAGGCGCCCTCCTCGCCGGCGAACTAGTAAGCACCTTCGGCCTACTCCCCGCCCTCACCGGCTGCGGCGTCACCTGCCTCATCATCAGCCTCTACCCCCTACTCCACCGCACCCCCGGCCGCATCCTGGACACCCCCACCCCAACCCCCACGAAGGCGGCATGACCACCCCCAACCCACCCAAACCCGCCGCGGCCGACTCCTGCACACCCCGGACGACAACCGCCGCCGCCCCAAGCACACCCCGAACCACACCCATGGCAACCAGCCCGCACACAAGCCAACCGACACCTGCCGCGGCCGACCCGAGTACGCCCCCGACGGCAACCGCCGCGGCCAACTCCAGCACGCCCTGGACAACCACCACCGCGACCCCCGAGACGCCCCAGATCACCCCCGCCTCCGAACCGCACACGACCCAAACCACACCCGCCGCGGCCGACCCGGGTGCGCCGACGCCACCCGCCGCCGCGGGCACAATCCAGACGACGCCGGCGGCGACTGCCCTGCGTCCGACACGGAGGTCTGCCGCCGGCGGCCGGGGAACGCCTCGGACGACGGTTGGTGTGGTCGAGGCGACGGATCCTTTCTGTTTGCGGCCGGGTGAGAGTGCTGAGTTGCTCGCGGGGCACCCTTGGCGTCGGTTCGTCGTACTCGGAGACAGCGTGGCGGAGGGTCTGTGCGAGCCGGTTGACGGTTACAGCGAACTGCAGTGGACCGACCGGATCGCCACCGAACTCCGCGCGATCCAGCCGGACCTCGCCTACCTGAACCTCGGTGTCAGCGGCCTCCGCACCCGCGAAATCCTCGCCAGCCAACTCGAACCAGCCGTTGCCTTCGGCCCCGACCTCGCCCTCGTCGTCGGCGGCGGCAACGACGCCTTCCCGGCGACGTACGACCCCGACCGCGTCGACCGCGAACTCACCACCATGATCACCACCCTGCAGAACGCCGGCGCCGACGTGATCACCCTCGGCATGTTCGACATCTCCTACAGCCCGGCCATCCCCACCTGGCTCCGCCCGGGCCTCAGACAACGAATGCGCACCCTCTCCGACCGCACCGCCACCCTCGCAACCAAACTAGGCACCATCCACATCCACTTGACCGACCATCCCCTCTCAACAGACCCCACCCTCTACAGCTCCGACGGCCGCCACGGCACCGCCCGCAGCGACGCCGTAGCCACCACCGAAACCCTCCGAACCCTCACCCGCCACCTGCGCCCGGCCTCCTGATTCAAGCCCGACCCACAGACAGCCGTACGCTGAACTGAGCGTCCAGCGGTCAGCTGAGCGCCGCCCCCAGCGCGCCCAGGGACACTTGATGACGCCTTGGATTCAAGGACTTTCGGTCCGATGCGGCGATCGGGGGATACATCGCCTCGTCCACCGGCGAGATGCCGGGCGGCGGGCGTGGGGCTGTGGCTGGACAGATCCCGCAGCCAAGGGACGTGGCGAGGATCGTTGAGGCCATTGGGCGTGGTCCGGCTGCCGGCCATGCGCGACGAGGACCATTCGCGGATGGTCGGGGCGGCGCCGGTCGTGGGCGCAGGAAGCCGGACGTCCGTGGGGCCACGTTGGGCATCGGTTCGGCAGCACCTTCAGTCAAGCCGACGTTCGCGACCAGCTCACAGCCCGCGACGGATGGGCCGGACTTGCGTGCGGCCACCGGACTTGGCGAAGGTCGTCGGGTCCCATCGGGCGTGGCCCGGCTGCCGGCCATGCACGAGGAGCATTCGCGGAGTGGCCGAGGCGGCGCCGGTCGTGGGCGGAGGAAGCCGGGCATCCGTGGGGCCACGTTGGGCATCGGCTCGGCAGCACCTTCAGGTCTTGGGTTTCGCCGACGTTCGTGACCAGCTCGCAGCGGCGACGTATGAATTGCATTTCTGTGGGTTGCCGGGACTCGGTGAGACTCGGGTGCCGGTGGACGCGGCACGGGTCCCGGCACGGTGCGACTCACGACACGGCCCAGTACGCAGCGCAGCACCCGGCCCTGCACCGCGCCGCACGCCCGCGATGCATGCATGACACTGCGCGGAACAAGGCCCGGCTCGGTGCGACAGCCAGAACGCCACTCGCGCCGCACCGACCTGATGCGGCAGGCAGCTGACCCGGCACGGCTCCCCAGCCCGACACGACACCCGGCACGGCTCCCCAGCCCGACACGACACCCGGCACGCCACCCATCGCCGCAGGCCCCCCGGCGAGACCACACCCGGAGCCGCACTCGACGCGGCACGGTTCCGGCGCGGCCCGACATCCGGAACGCATCCGACGCGGCACGGATCTGGCGCGGCAGGGATCTGGCGCGGCAGGGTTGCCGGCGGGGGCGATTCCCGGTGCGGCGTCCGGCCGGCAGTACACCCGGAACGGCACTCCACGCGGCACCGATCTGGCGCGGCACGATTCGCGCGGCCTGGCCCGGCACGACACCCAGAACGCCACCGACGCGGCACCGATCTGGTACGGCAGGGACCTGGCCCGGCACGTTCCTTCGGCGCGCCACGACACCCCGAACGCACCCGGCACGGCACCGATCCGGCGCGGCACATTTCGCGGCGGGGCACGATTCCCCGGCGCGGCATGACACCGCGCGGGAAACGTGGGCCGGTAGGAGCTGTGTCGGTGAGGTTCGGGGTTCGGTGGGTGGTTGGGGGTGGGGGTTAGGCGGCTTGGTGGGGTGGGGGGTGGGTTTGGGGTGGTGGGGTGGGGGTGGACCAGGGTGGGCGGGTGATTTGGGGGTGGCCGTTGGTTAGGTGGATGGTCCAGTGGTTCTGGTGGACGGCTATGTGGTCGCGTTTTGCAGAGGAGGACGAGGTTGTCCAGGGAGGTGGGGCCGCCGTTGGACCAGTGGATGATGTGGTGGGCTTCGGTCATGGCGGGTGGGGCGCCGCAGATGACGCAGCCTTTGTCGCGGGCGTTGAGGGCTTGGCGGATGGCGCGGGTGACGTAGCGGTGTTCGGTGCCGACGTCGAGGGGTTCGGAGTTGGAGCCGAGGACGATCGGGATGACACCGGCGTCGCAGGCGAGGCGTCGTACGGCGGCGGCGGAGAGGGAGTCGCCGTACACGAGGTCGCCGGTGCCGGTGCCGGTGCGTAGGTCGTCTAGGTCGATGGTGACGGTGATGTGGGGCTTGATGTCGCCGTGACCGGGGACGGCGGTGCCGGTGCCTGCCGCGGTGCGGAGGACGGCGGTCAACGCGTCAGCCTGGCGCTTGCCGCGGCCGCGGGGATCGCGCTCGCCGTTGGGTGTCTTGTGCGGCTTCGAGCCGGCGAAAATGAGGGTTTGCAGGAGTTCGGCGTTCTCGGCGGCCAGCCAGCCGCCGAACTTCACGCCGTGGTCGGCGTTCTTCAGCCACAGGTCTTCGCGGGTCTCCAGGTCGGGATCCGGTTCCGCGCCGTCGGGGTCGAGGCGGTCGCGGGCCTCCTTGCCGAGTAGGCGCAGGTCCTTCGGTGCGAGCGTCTGGGCGGCGGTCACCATTTCTTGTTCGGCGACCTGCAGATCCTCCACTGGCACCATCGCCGAGGGCGGGATCTTTTCCAGCGCGGCGACGATCGCCTGCGCTTGCCCGGCGTTCAGCTGCGTCGATGCGGGGTTGTCCGCGGAGGTCACACCGGCGCCCAGGGCGGCGCGGACGGCTGCGTACTTCGGCAGCGCGGTGGCAAGCTTCAGATCGCGGCGTACGTCGACCGGGTCGAGGCGGTGCCGGATCGACAGCAGCTGGACGGTGTCACGGGCGCCGATCTCCCGTGCGTGTCCCAGTGCGTCGAGAGCTGCGAGGAACTCCAGCCGGCGGACCTGCATCCGGGTCAGCCCGGCCTGCAGCGCATCGAGAGCGGCCAGCATCTCATCGCCGCTCATCGACCAGACCGGCCGCTCGTCCAGGAGTTCCATACCCAAAACCCTAGACACACCCACAGACACTTTTCGAACCCGAAAGCCCTTATTTTGCAGGGATTCCAAACTGACAACTTCCTGCCAACTTATCCACCGCTGTGGATAGCGCGCCTTACTCGACGAGCAGGAGTCCGCTGGTCAGGGCACCCTGGCCGACGTTGACGACGGGACCGGCTCCGGGGACGGAGAATCGCAGATACGCGCCGGCCGCCGATCCTCCGAAGAGGTACGGCGCGATGCAGAAGGGCACGGGGGCCTCGGCAACCCGGTCGGTCACCACGTCGACGAACTGCATGGTGAGGCGGTCGGCCGGGACGTAGGCCTGGAGGATGTAGCCGCCCTCGGTGATCGCGGCGTCCATGGATGCCTGCCAGGCCGCAGCCGACACTTCGGGCCCCACGACGACGCCCACGCCGCCGTACGAACCGGATGGCTTGAGGACGAGTCCAGCCTGGTAGGCGAGAGCCTGCGCACGCACGTCCGGCGACAGGGTGTACGTCCGCGGGACATGGCGACGTACTACCGACGCGTCCGACGGGGACAGCTCTTCCAGGTCGTCCCAGAGCCACGCGAGGATTGCTTTGCTGGCCAGGAGCCAACTGGCGGCGGGAGTGAACATGCGGATCGTACGCGTCCGGACGGCTGTGGCCAGGGCGTCGAAGCCTGCGCTGGGTTTGGTGCCTTGGGGGACGAACATCCGGAGTACGGCGTCGATCGGTCCGTCGTCGACGCACAACCGGCCGGCGTCATCCAGAGTGAGCCACTCGACCGGAAACACCCGCATGTCCAGCCCGAGCTCGCGACCGCGTTCGCTGAACGGCTCGAGCAGCTTGATCGTTGCCCGTCCGTCCTGCGACCCCGGATACGTTCCGCCGGTGGTGAAGATCATCGCGAGCCGGTTCTGACCCGTCAGCCCCAGCCCGTTCCGCACTGCCTCGTACCGCGCGTCGACAGCGGACGCCGGTGCGGTCAGCCCAATCCCATCCAGCATCGGATCACCGTCGTACGCTGACAGAAACCTTCGCACGATCCCGTCGGAGTCGTGAGCACCGCCCAACGCGCTGTCGATGTTGACCTCCACCACGTACGGCGTACCGTCCGCCAGCAGGATGTCCGCACGCACACCCCCGAGCAGCTCCTCGCTCAACGGTGCCCCCTCGTCAAGGAGGTCGATAGCGTCGTCCGCCATCCCAAGGATCCGCCGCAACTCCCCCGCGGTCGTTGCCCGCCGCAAGCATGCCTCGAGGATCAGCCGCGCCACCGTCGCCGAGATGTCTGTCATCGAGCGGTACGCGGCGGCCGACATGATCGGCGGCCGGAGCGGTCGCCACTCCTTGTTGTGCGTCGCGACTCCGTCGTACACCTGCTGCCACGAGTCGAGTCCCCGCGCGACCAGCGCCGTACGAACGTCCTCGGAGAACCGAGGCCACAAGTCGGTCATTGCTCCTCCAGTACGGCGTGGATCGCGGCGACGAGGTGGTCGCGGCCAGGTTGGACGGCTCGGTCCAGCGCCAAGGCGAACGGGAGGACGGCTCCGTCCGGCCGGGTGACTCGGCGCGGTGCGGCGTCGAGCGCAACCCGCTCGGCGGCGACGGCGAGGACTTCGGCGGCGAATCCGCTGGTCCGGTTGGAGTCGTCGATCACCACCAGTCGGCGGGTCTTGGTCAGCGAGGCAATGAGGCCGTCGACGTCGAGTGGGTAGACGGTTCGCGGGTCGAAGACTTCGACCGAGGTGCCGAGTCCGGCCAGTTCGTCGGCGACCGTCAGGGCGTCCTGGACAAGGTGGCCGAGGGCAACGACTGTGACATCGGTGCCGGCCCGGGCGACCCGGCCGACGCCGAGCGGGACCGGCGCCAGGGTGCCGAAGTCGACGTCGTCGCGGATACCGAGGGCACCCGCCGGCGCGAATACCACGACCGGATCGTCGTCCCGGATCGCCGAGACCAGCAGTCCGTAGGCGTCCGATGGCGTCGCCGGTACGACGGTCTTCACGCCGACGTGGGCGAACAGGCTGTAGGGATGATCGGAATGCTGACCGGCCCACCCGGTCCGCGAGCCGGAGCCGGGGACGACGTACGTGACCGGCACCTTGCACTGGCCGCCGGTCATCAGGGAGAACTTGTGCGCCTGGTTGGCGATCTGCTCGAAGACCAGGAACAGCAACGACGGGATCTGGAACTCGATCACCGGCCGCAGCCCGGCCAGCGCGGCACCGGTGGCGAAGTTGGTGAACGCCTGCTCCGACAGCGGTGTGTCGAGCACCCGATCCGGGCCGAAGCGGTTGAACAGCCCCGCGGTCAGGTTGGACGCGGCGACCCGGATGTCCTCGCCGAGCAGGAAGACGGCCGGGTCCTCGGCCAACGCGTCGCCCAGCGCTCGGTTGAGCGCCTTCAAGTAGGAGAGCTTCACCGCATCACCTCCGGGGAGGCGTAGAGGTACTCGAGGGCGGCGGCGGGGTCGGGATGGGGGCTGTCCAGCGCGATCCCGGCCGCCGCGTCGAGCAGGGCCTCGACCTCGGCATCGACCGCGTCTCGCTCGGCTGCGGTCAGTCGTGCGCCCTGGATCTCCACTGGGTCCCGCGACCACCCGGCGGAGACTTCCTCGGTCGAGCGATAGGTGAGCCGCGTCCGGTGCTCGAAGGTGTGGTGAGCATCGAACCGGTACGTCGTACATTCCAGGAACGTCGGTCCCCAGCCGGCGCGGGCCCGGGCGACCGCGGCTGCCGTTGCCGCCAGCACCTTTTCGGGATCCTGGCCATCGATCGTGAATGCCGGTATGCCGAAGGCGCGAGCGCGTCCGGTGATGCTGCCGGCGACCGCCGACTCGACCGGCATGGTGGTGGCGTAGCCGTTGTTCTCGCAAACGAAGATCACCGGCACCTGCCAGAGGGCGGCCAGGTTGAAGGCTTCGAGCAGCATTCCCTCGTTCATCGCGCCGTCGCCGAAGAAGGTGGCCGCGACCGTGTCCCGGCCCAGGCGACGATGCGCCCAGGCGGCGCCGGTGGCGATCGACCCGGCCGCGCCGACGATCGCGTTGGCGCCGAGGATGCCGAGGCTGAAGTCGGCTGCGTGCATCGACCCGCCGCGGCCTTTGTTGAGCCCGGTCTCGCGACCCATCAACTCGGCGAGCAACCGCGCCGGGTTCACTCCGCGTGCCAGGACGTGCCCGTGGCCGCGGTGCGTGCTGGTGATCAGGTCATCCACACGCAACGCCGCACACACCCCGGCCGCGACAGCTTCCTCCCCGATGTACGGGTGAATGCCGCCGACGATCTCTCCGGACCGCACGTACTCGATCGCACGTTCCTCGAAGCGACGGATCAGCCGCACGGTCCGGTAGAGATCGACACTCCCCATCTGTCAGTCCTTCCCCGCCGCGAGAATGGCGTCCCGCTCGAGGTAGTCGACGATCGCGTGGGTGTGACCCCAGTCGTAACGGGACATGTGCTGCACTCCTCTAGCGATCGGCCCAGAGCGTCGGGCAGTAGTCGGGATCGGCGTAGTCGGGCCGCCCGTCGGAGGTCCGCCGTACCAGCACGTCGTGGTTGTACGACGCCAGGGTCCCGTCGGAGAGTGGGAACTCGCGGTAGCGGTTGTCCCCGTCCTGCAGGTGCAGCGACATCGCCCGGCGCGGGCGATCGCTGACGTTCGCACCGCTGCCGTGATACGTCCGGCAGTGATGGAAGTTCATGTGCCCGCGCGGGATGGTGATCGGGATCTTGACCACCTCGGCGTTGTTGTATGCCGCGTTCTCGGACAGCATCTGGTCGAGCTGGGACCGGTCGCGTTCGGCGAAGTGGCGTACGACGGTGTCGTCGGAACCGATCTCCTGCCAGCGATGGCTGCCGTCGACCATCGTGATCGTGCCCATCTCCGGCGGGCAGTCGTGGAACGGGATGAACGCGGTCAGCATCCGGTCCGACGAGGATGACGACCAGTAGTGCTTGTCGAAGTGCCAGGGCACGATGTTCGAGGGCTCGCCCTCGATCGGCGGCTTGTAGATCAGGGTGGACTGGAAGATCCGGATCTCGTTCACCTGCGCCAGCCGGGCCGCGACCGCGCCGATCAACGGCTTGCGCAGGATCTTGGCCAGACCGTCGTGTTCGTAGTGCACGTAGTCGTTGTGCCGCTGGACGTCACCCTTCGACGGGTCCCAGTACGCCAGCTTCGGCGGGGCAGTCGGCAGAGTGCGGTCTCGCTCGCCGGCGTAGTAGCGCTCGCTCGCGTTGACCAGCTCCTCGGTCTCGTCGTCGGTGAGCAACTTCTTGGACAGGTACCAGCCATGCTCGTTGTAAAAGGCAACGTCCTCGTCGGACGGCAGGAGTTCGATCTCTTCTTCGGACAGCTTGAATTCGAGAGTCATGCGTCAACTCCTGCCAGCTCGCGTTCCTTGGCCTCGTACAGGGCCTTGATGTTGCCGCTGCCGAACGTCATCGCGCCGCGCCGCTCGATGATCTCGAGGAACAGCGTGCGCCGGACGTGCATCGACTCGGTGAAGATCTGCAACAGCTGTCCCCAGTGGTCGCGATCGACCAGGATGCCGAGCTCCTGCAGGTCCTCGATCGGCGTGTCCACCTCACCGACCCGCTCCGGCAGTGCTTCGTAGTACGTCGACGGCGTACCGAGGAAGTTGACCCCTCGGCCGGCCAGCGTGCTGACCGCTTCGACGATGTCGCTGGTCCGCAAGGCGATGTGCTGTACGCCGGCGCCGGCGTGCCAGCTGAGGAAGTCGTCGATCTGGCCGGGGCGGCGGCTCGGGTCCGGCTCGATCAGGGTGAACGTGACGTGTTTCGACGGGCTCTGGACCACCTTCGAGTCCATCCCCTGGCCGGCCACCTCGATGTACTCCTCGAAGATCCGCGGGAAGCCGAACACCTGCTCGTAGAACGCCGCCGTCGGCTCCAGTTCACCGGACGGCACGCAGATGGCCAGGTGGTCGATCTCGCTGAACAGCTTCTCGTCCGGGCCTCCCGCGGGCTCGGTGATGTGGATCCGGCCGGGCAGGAACTCGTGCCGCGGTCCGTGCCGCTCGACCAGCCGGTGGATCACGTCACCGAACCCGGCCACCTCCGCGATCACGACGGTCGTGTCGCCGTGCTCGTAGCGGACCGGCTCCTGGAGTCCTTCGGCGCCTCTGGCAACCAGTTCGCCGTACGACGATGTCGCGTCGTCGACCTCGAGCCCGACGATCGCGACGCCGTCCCCGTGCCGTTGCACGTACGCCGCGGCCGGGTGGTCAGCCGCCAGTCCGGACGTCAGCACGATCTGTACGGCGTCCTCCCGCAGTAGCAGCGATCGCTGATCCGGCAGGCCGGTCTCCGGTCCGCCCTGACCGTGGATCTGCAGCCCGAACGCGTGTCCAAGGTAGAACGCCGCCTGCCGAGCGTCGCCCACGTACAGCTCCACGTGGTCGATCCCGTAGATCTCCATCACAACCTCACTTCACTGTTGATGTGTCTGCGCTCCGGCGTACTGGCGATGCCGAGGAGCAGGCTCACGTTCTGGCCGCCGAACCCGAACGAGTTCGACAGCGCGTACTCCGGCCGGATCTCCCGCGGTTCCTTGCGAACGTGGTCCGCAGGGCAGGCGGGATCCGGATCATCCAGGTGGTATGTCGGTGGCACCAGGCCGGTGTTGACGGCCAGCGCGGTCGCCGCGGCCTCCACCACCCCGGAGGTGCCGAGCATGTGACCGGTCAGAGCCTTGGTCGAGCTCACGGCCGGTGAGTGGTCACCGAACGCCAGACCGATCGCTATCGACTCCGCAACGTCACCCAACTTTGTGCTCGTGCCGTGTGCGTTGACGTAGCCGATGCGGGCCGGATCGATTGTTTTGAAGGCCTTTCGCATGCACTCCGCCGCACCGACTCCGTCAGGCCGTGGCGCGGTCGGATGATGCGCGTCCGAGTTGACGCCGTAGCCGACGACGTCCGCGTAGCCGGGTGCGTTGCGTGCGGCGGCGTGCTCGGCGCTCTCCAGGACCAGCAGCGCCGCGCCCTCGGACAGCACGAACCCGTTCCGGCGCAGGTCGAACGGCCGGCTCGCCTCGGACGGGTCGTCCCACCCGCGCGCCAGCGCACGAGCGTTGGCGAAGGTCTCCGCGAACGTCGGGAACAACGGCGCCTCACTGGCTCCGCACAGTACGACGTCCGCCTCGCCGGACCGGATCAGGCGAACCGCGTCGGCGATCGCCTGAGCTCCGGAGGCACACGCCGTACCGACGGACGAGGTGTAGCCGCGGAGGCCGAAGCGGATCGCGACGCGGGCGGCCGGCATGTTCGGGAGGATCCCGGTCAGCAGATAGGGGCTGACGGCCGCGCGGCCGCGTTCGGCCCGGGCGAGGACTTGTTGTTCGAGGGTCGCCATCCCGCCGACGCCGCCGATGATCACGCCGATGCGGTCGGGGTCGACGTTGTCCCCGATCGTCAGGCCGGCGTCGCTCAACGCGTCCTCCGCGGCCAGTTGGGCGAGGATGACCGTGCGGTCCATCACCTTGCCGTCCGGTCCGTTCGCGATCGTCCCGGGGTCGACCGGTGGGAGGATGCCCGCGAGCTCGACCGAGTTGGCGATCGGATGGTCGGCCGGGGGTTTCACGATCCCGGATCGGCCGTGCAGCAAGGCGTCGTACACGGTCTCGACACCGCGACCGACCGGGGTGAGCAGGCCCATCCCCGTGATCGTGACGGCAGGCGGCCCGCTCATGCGTCCACTCCGGTGAGGCGCTTCTCGCGGAGCGCGACCTTGCGGACTTTGCCGGTCACCGTGACCGGGACCTCGTCCGCGCCGACCACGCTGATCTTGCGGATGATCGCCGCTACCTCCTCACCGACCGCCGTCCTCACCTTTGCGGTGCGGTCGACGTCGTCGGCGTCGGGTGCCAGCTCGAGCAGGACGTCGGCGACGTACCGGCCGTCGGTGTTGACGATGATCACCGTGCAGTCGAGGACTTCGGGCAGGGCGGCGAGGATGCGTTCCTCGGACATCGAGGTGAACAGCTGCGGGCCGTCGAAGCCGGCGACCGCGTCGGGGATCCGGTCGAGGTGGAAGTAGTGGCCGGTCTCGTCGCGGTAGGCCAGGTCGCCGGTGAGGAACCAGCCGTTCAGCCGGAAGCGGTACGTGTTGACCGAGTCGTTCCAGTAGCCGGGTGACACCGACGGCGAGCGGAAGCCGAGCAGGCCGACCTTGCCCGGCGGCAACTCCTCGCCGGTGGAGCTCAGTACGGCGGCCTCAGCGAACCCGTACGGCTTCCCGATACAGCGGCCGTAGTGGTCGCTGTCGATGGTATGCGTGATGTGGAACCCGTTGTGTCCCATCTCGCTGGAACCGAGACCATCCACGAAGTGCGAGCCCTTGACTGTCGTGCGCCCTTGCCGGGTGACGGCCTCACGGGTGCCGACGGCAACGAGTTTGCGAATGTGCGGCTCGTGCGCGCAGTCGCCGGTGTTGAACCACATCCGCACCGAGTCAAGGTCGTGCTGACTCAGGTCCTCCCGGGCCAGACCGGCCCAGGTGACGGCGAACCCGTAGACGGCGCGTGGCTTCCAGCGTTCGATCTGCCGCAGTACGTCGGGAGCGTCCTGGCTGGACAACAGGAGCATCTCGGCCCGGTTGCCGAGGACCTGGTTGACCATCAGGACCGTCGCGGTGTGCGGGATCGGCAGCGCGTTCAGGATCCTGTCGGTGCCTTGCGCCTGCGGCATGGTGAGCAGGTGCTTGAGCGCGGCGTACAAGGTGGTGTGGGTGTGCAGAACGGCCTTGGGTACGCCGGTCGTGCCGCTGGTGTGCGTGATCACGACGGGATCGTCGCGGTGGTGGCGGTAATGCTCCGGCGCCTTGGCCGGGTCACCGGTGCCGACTTCACGTGGCTCGGCGAGAATCGGCGCCTCCTGCTCGGCCAGTTCCGGCTGCAGGAGTCGGCGGTGCGCGGCATCGGCGAGGACACCGGTCACCCGCAGGCGCCGGATGAACTCGGCCGCGATCGGCGGTGCCATCTTGCCGTTCATCAGCGCGGGGATCGCACCGATCCGGGTCAGCGCGAGGAAGCTGAGCACGATGTCCTGCGCCTCGGTGGCCCAGATCGCGATCACGTCCCGCCGGCCGATCCCGTGTTCGTGCAGCCACGCCGTACGCGCCTGAACCCGCTCGTCGAGCTCGCCGAGAGTCAGCGGATGCTCGGCCGGATAGTGGTCGACTGGTGTGTCGAAGGTCAGCCCGGGACCGTCGAGGTCGGCGCCGTGCGCGATCACTCGGTGCAGGACGTTGCCGGTGCCGATCTCCGGATCGGCGGCCAGCCGGGCTCTGAGGCTCTTCATGTCGGGTCTCCCCCACTCACGATCCGGGCCGACGCCTGGTCGGCGTCGATCTCCACGATCAGCACGTGATCGGCGTCCCCGTCGCCGATCAGCAAGGCGGCCTCGTCGAGCCCGCCGTCCGTCACGCAGACCACCGGTCCACGCAACTCCCATTTCGCCGCGATCAGGCCCGCGACACTGTTCGGAACCGACTGGAAGAAGAACAGCGGCCCGATTCGCTTGCCTTCAGCAACAGACCGCCGGACGTGCTCGGCGCTGGCTCGATCCCCCTCGCTGACCAGCACGATCCCGGTCCTCGATGAGCGTTCCGCAGGCAGCCGGTCCAGACAACGATCCGCAACCACCGCGGCCAACGGGTTGAACGCCGACAACACGAACCCCGGCAGGCTCGGCGGCCCTCCCGCGACGTCATCATTCGCCTCCGGCCAGTGAGCTTCCGCAAGCACCACCAGCTGATGAGTTTCCGGAAGCTGCTTCATGCCGCCCGCACCACCAGCGCCGTGTTGGCCCCACCAAAGGCCGAGTTGAGCGACATCCCGTACGGCGAACCGGCGCGCCGGGGCGCGTCGAGAATCAGATCGAGCGTGCACGCCGGGTCAGGTGCCAAGAAGCCCGCGTTCACCGGCAACTTGCCTACCCGCAGCGCCTGGATCGTGAGCACCAGCTCGATGAGGCCGGACGCCTCCAACGCATGCCCGTGCAAAGCCTTCGTCGAGCTGACCGGCGGCCCGACCCCAGTCCGCATTTGACTGGTGGGCGTCCGAAGTTGGGGGTTATCCACCCGTATTCCGGGTAGATAACCCACCGTTTGGTGGGTCGACCCCTCAAATCCGGTCGGGGTCGTTCGGGCGAAGACCTGGCGGATTGCGGTGGCCTCGGCGGCGTCGCTGAAGCTCGTACCTGTCGCGTTGGCATTGATGTAGCCGATCTCGTCCGGCGACAGGTTGGCCTTGTGGAGTGCCGCCCGGATGGCTGCGGCCAGACCTCGACCGTCCGGCGATGGCTGACACGGGTGGTAGGCGTCGCCAGCTCGGGCCCAGCCGGCGAGTTCGGCCAGGCCTTCGCCCGCTTGCAGGACCGCCGCGGCTACACCGTCGCCCAGGAGTAGGCCTCGGCGGTGTTGGCTGAAAGGGCGGACGGTGCCGTCGTCGGCCAGGGCTCGGCCGGCGTCGAAGAGGGCGTATTGGTCTGGCTCGACCAGGTAGGCGGCTGCTACGACGATGTGATCGGCTCGGCCGGCGCGGATCAACGTCGCGGCGTCGGCGATCGCCGTACTGGCTGAGACGCAGGCGCTCGTGTAGACGCGTCGCTGGCCGAAGTCGCAGGACGGAGCGGTGTGCAGGGCGAGCAGGAGAGGTGTCGTGCTGCGGTCGACACCTGCTTGCGCGCAAGCGGTTGCTACCGCGAGGTCCAGCTCTTCTTCCAGCGTGCCGACGTCGGCGGCCGTGGCGGCTCGGTGCACGCGACGGTTGCTGGTGTCGAAGCGCTGGACCTCGCTGAAGGCCGCCGTACCGGCAAGCTGCGCCTCTGGGCCGCGGCCGAGTGCGGTCAGGATCGAGAGGCCGGTGACGGAGACCGGTCTGGGTTCAGACATGGCTGGTCAGCACTTCGGCCAGGACCGCGACCGCGTCGTCCACGGTGGCGATGCGTTCGAGCTGCTCGTCGGAGAGCTCGACGCCGTACCGTTGCTCGACCTGATGAGCCAGCCAGGCCAGCTCCATCGAGTCGATCCGTTCGGCACCGGATGACCGCTCGCCGAGTCCGGCCAGCCAGTCGATGATCTCGGCCCTCCCGGGCGGGGGAAGGAGCCTCATCAGACTTGCTGAGCTACCCGGCCGGCCACCTCGGCGGTGAACTCGCCGACCGTCATCAACGCGAGTTGCTCGGACTCGTCGTCGGAGAACCGTACGCCGAACCGGTCCTCGACCCGGACCGACAGGTCCGCGAGCGCGAGCGACTCCAGATCCACACCGGCCGGGCCGAGCGTGGTGTCGTCGTCGATGCCCTCGGTGTCGTAGTTCATGTCCTGCAGTTGCGCGATGACAAAAGCGCGCACCTCGTCCTTCATCGGGTTACCTTCTTTCGGTGGGAGACGGTCGGGTACATGTGTGGGTTGCGCCGGCCGGCGACGACCAGCGCTCGACTGCCCGGAAACTGCTGCTGGAGCTCGCCGGCACGCTGCTCGACGGCCCGGCGGACCTGCGTTACGAACCAAGTGGGCGGCCTTGTCTCGACGGTCTGGCGGTGAGCATCAGCCACAGCCGCGCGCTGGTGGCAGTCGCGGCGTCGGCGGCCGGTCCCGTCGGTGTGGACGTCGAGGACGTGTACCCGCGCGAGGTGAGCGGTTTGGCTCGACGATGGTTCGCTGCCGAGGAACTCGAGTGGATGGCCCGTCAGCCTGACGAGCTGACAGCCTTTCTCCAGCTGTGGACGGCGAAGGAAGCTGTTGGCAAGGCCCTCGGCAACGGCCTGCGAAACGCCGGGTTGCGCCGCCGCATGCCACTGCCCTCCTCCCCTGTCGCGCACGGGGCGCTGCAGGCTGGGGTGGTGCCGGACGAGCCCGGCCTCGCGGTGGCGCACCTGCCCATCAACCAAGCAGTGTTGGCCGTGGCGGTGCCTGTCGCGGCTGTCGGCGTACTGATGGCCGAGCATCACGGAGCCGCCTTGCGGAGGACGGTGAGGTCTCGGACCAGCTTCCCGGTGGTTGTGCGAGGCAACTGATCAAGGATGCGCAGGGTCCGGGGGCGTTTGTAGGGGGCCAGGAGTTGGGCCAGTTCGGATTCCAGCCCTGCGGTGTCGCGGCGTTCCTTCAGCTGCAGGTAGGCGGTGATGGAACCATCGAAGACGACGACCGCCGCCTCGACGCCGCGGAGCGTGCCCAGCGTGTACTCGACCTCGGTCAGATCGACCTTCATGCCGCCGACGGAGACCTGTGAGTCGAGCCGGCCTTTGATACTGACCAAGCCGGTCTCCGCGTCGACCACCCCGGCGTCGCGCGTCCGCAGCCAGCCGTCCGCCCAGCGGGCCGGGTCGGAGAGGCCGAGGTACGGCGACTCCGACCGGCGGACGTGGAGCTCGCCGTCGACCGCGCGGACTTCGATCCCCGGGGCCGGGCGGATGGCCGGCCGGTGTTCGCCGTACAGGTCGGTGCCGATCACCCCGACCTCGGTCATCCCGTACATGTTGCCGAGCGGTACGCCGTACTTGACCTCGAACGACTGCGACACCGCGGCCGGCACCAGTTCGCCGCCGGTCGTCATCCGCTTGAACTGCGGCAGCTTCGGCGGCTCCTGCACCGACGCGAGCAGCCCGATGTGGAACGGCACTCCGAGCACCGTCGCCGGCGTGTTGGCCGCGGCGATGGCCTGGACGATCGCATCACCGGTGAGCCGCGCCGGCGGGACCAACTCGACGCCGGCATGCAGTCCGTACAGCAAACCTCCGACCAGCCCGAGCACGTGAACCATCGACGGCAGCAGGATCAGCCGCTCACCCCGCACCGGCACACCATCGATCTGGGTGTAGCGCAGTACCTCTTCGACCAAGTCCTCAGCCGTCCGGCCGATTACTTTCGACGGGCCGGTCGACCCCGAGCTGAGCTGTACGACGGCGTGCGTCGTGCCGGCCGGATGACCGGAGTAGCTGGCCACGTCCGTGTCGACGTCGACGAACGTACGCAGGCCGGACGGGACCGGGCGCCCGGGTGACACGACCACCTGCGGAACGAGCCGCTCGATCGCCCGCCGGACCTCGTAGTCGGTCAGCCGGTGATCCAGCAGGATCGCCTGCCCGCCACTGCGCCACACCGCCAGCAAATGCGTCACGAAAGCCATCGACGGCGGCAACCGCAAAGCCGCCGCGCCACCCGGCCGAAAACCGGCCCTGGCCAGTTCGGATTGCCGATCCCGTACCAACCGGCGCAGTTTCGCGCGGTCGATAGGATCAGGCAACCGAAAGCAAACATCATCCGCCGGACCGGCCAGCAGCACATCATCGACCCATTGAGCACCCTGACAGATTCCGGGCACCACAACAGCACCGTCCATGCCGTTTCCCTCCCCCCACCACCCCCGGTCAAGGGGTCACCTGAGCTCCGAAGTTCGTTACACACAAAGGATTCGAAGACCAGAACCCCCACCAATGGCCTGGCGATGACTGGACGATACGACACGATCACACAACTGCGCTATGGACCAAAAGTGACACTCCAATCACCGTTGGCAACCCCGCCGCAACAGCATTCCCCCTGAATTAAGACTAACCTTCTCAACGCCTCCGAAGAGTTAGGAATTCAAGCCGCGACAAAGAACTCCGAAGGTTTACCCGCAGAGTGCGCACAAAGAAAGCCCGGCACCAAGTGCCGGGCTTTCGGGAAACTTGTCAGGCGGGGGCGCCGAGGGTTGTTAGGGCGGTGGCTACTCGGCCTTGGGCGGCTTCCAGGGCGGCTCGGGCTTCGGGGAGGGGGGTGCCGGTGAGGAGGTGGACCAGGGCTGGTTTGAGTTCGCCGTCGGCTGCGGCCAGGGCGGACTCGCAGGAGGCGGGGTCGGCGCCGGTGGCCTCGGCGAGGATGCGGAGCATGCGGCCGCGGAGCTTCTGGTTGGTGGCTACCAGGTCGACCATCAGGTTCGACCAGGTGCGGCCGAGCTTGATCATCAACGTGGTGGAGAAGGCGTTCAGGATCATCTTCTGCGCGGTGCCGGCCTTCAGCCGCGTGGAGCCGGCGATCACCTCCGGCCCGGTGTCCGCGGCGATCACGATGTCGGCCAGTGGCGCCAGCGGAGCGGACGGGTTGGACGTGACCAGCACGGTGGCCGCCCCGGCGGCTCGGGCGGCCTTCAGCGCCCCGGCGACGTACGGCGTGCTCCCGGAAGCGGCGAGGCCGATGACGAGGTCCTGAGCGGTCACGGCGGCCGCGTCGGCTGCGCCGCCCTCCTCGGAGTCCTCGACGTTCTCGACCGCGCGGAGCAGCGCCTCCATGCCGCCGGCGTGGTGGGCGACCACCAGACCCTCGGGCGCGTGGAACGTGGGCAACAGCTCGGCCGCGTCGAGCACGGCCAGCCGTCCCGACGTACCGGCGCCGAAGTAGTGCACCCGGCCGCCGCCGCGGATCGCCTCGACGGCGCAGTCCACGGCACGGGCGAGCTCGGGGATGACAACGCCGACGGCACCGGCAACCCGGGCGTCCTCGGCGTTGACCATCCGGAGGATCTCGGTCGTGCCCACCGCATCGATGGCGAGCGTCCTGGGGTTGCGCTGCTCCGTCGGCGTGGTCACAGCTCCGATGTTAGTTTCCTACTGAAGAATTTTCAATTCTGTTGTTCGTTGACGTAAATCCTTGACGTAAGCCTCACACAGTCATTCGGAGCCTTTGAGCCGGTGTCCGCGGACCGCGCTCGCCGTTTCCTCGAGCGCCTTGCGGGCGTCCGGCAGCACCTGCTGTGCGACGCCGATGAACAGGCAGTCGATCACCGTGAGCTGCGCGATCCGGCTCGACATGGCGCCGGAGCGGTACGTCGTCTCGCGGGCGGCCGTGGTGAGCACCAGGTCCGCTGTACGGGCCAGTGGCGAGCGGGGGAAGTTCGTCACCGCGACCGTGGTGGCGCCGTGCTTGGCCGCCTCCTCGAGCGCCTCGACGACCTCGACCGTCGTACCGGTGTGCGAGATGCCGATCGCCACGTCGCCGTCACCGAGCAGGGCCGCGCTCGGCAGGGCCACGTGGACGTCGGACCAGGCGAACGCGACCCGGCGGATCCGGTGCAGCTTCTGCTGCAGGTCGAGCGCCACGAACGCGCTCGCACCGAAGCCGTACAGGTCCACCCGCGGCGCGTTGACGACCGCCTCGACCACCCTGGCCAAGCTGTCGACGTCGAGCTGCTGAGCGGTCTCGCGGACCGCCCGCTCGTCGGCGAACGCGACCTTGCCGACCACGTCCGCCAGCGAGTCACCGGGCTCGATGTCACCGCCGACCTCAGGCCGGACGCTCTCCTGCGCCGACTGGGCCGCCAGCTGCAGGCGGAGCTGCGGATAGCCGGGGACGCCGATCTGTTTGCAGAACCGGATGACCGTGGTCTCCGAGGTGGACGCCACCTCGGCCAGTTCCGAAATCGTCATCGCCGCCACTCCGCCCGGGTCCGCGAGGACCGCGTTCGCCACCCGCTGCTCGGCCGGCGCCAGCGCGGGCATCACCGCGCGGACCCGGACCAGCAGCGGCCCCGTGGGTTCTGGAGAGGAAACAGAGTTCATGACAGCACCGTACGGCGACTATGCACGAAGTGGGGTCACCGACGCGAAAGTCTCCAACCTGTGGCGATAAATGATTCCGGCGATCGTTCTCCGTCGAGAAGAAGACCATCCTCACTCGTGATCTTCACACCGTCGACGTACACACCCCGGCCCTGGTAGAGCGCGTCGGAGCTGTAACGCCACCTGATCGTCTGGTCACCGGCGGCGAGATCGGCGAACGCCTGGTGCCAGTGCCGATCCCCCGAACCGCTGATCGTTCCGTCGGTGTCGATCATGGCTCCCCGGTCCAGCAGGGTGAACGGCACCTTCGTCCAGGTCGTCCCGTCCGCCGAGGTCTCCAGGTACAGCCGGTCGGTGCTCTCGGTGTCCACGAACAGGTCGAACGTCAGCTTCGCTCCCCCGGCCGGTACGGCGACGTGCGTGGCCAGGGTCGTCGTCGCGCCGTCCGTCGTACCGGAGAACCAGGCGTCCTTGCCGTGCCGCGGCCCGACGCCGAGAGCCAGCGCCAGCCCTTGGGCGACGGCACGCCGCGCCGGGTTGTTGCTGCCCCAGTTGCGGCTCGGGTGCACCCGGTTGGTGAGCAGGATCGCGAACGACCGGGAGTCGAAGTCGATCACGAGCGACGTACCGGTGTAGCCGGTGTGGCCGGCGGTGCGCGGCCCGGACAGGCCGTTCATGTACCAGCGCTGGTTCAGCTCGAAGCCGAGCCCGTGGTCGTTGCCCGGGAAGGCTCCGTTGAAGTTGGTGATCATCGCGGTCACCGAGGACTCCTTGAGGATCCGGGCGCCGCGATAGCTCCCGCCGTTCAAGAAGGTCTGGGCCAGAATCGCCAGGTCGTCCGCGGTGCTGAACACACCGGCGTGACCGGCCACACCGTCCAGGGACCAGGCGTTCTCGTCGTGCACCGAACCCCAGACCATTCCGCGCGGCGGCGTGGACTGGAACTCGGTGGCCGCGATCCGGGGTTTCTTGCGCGGGTCCGGGTTGTAGCCGGTGTCCCGCATCTGCAGCGGCTTGGTGATGCCGTCGGCAACCAGTTTGTCCAGCGTCTTGCCGGTCACCCGGTGCGCCAGCTCACCCAGGGCGATCAGGTTCAGGTCGCTGTAGAGGTACTTCGTCCCGGCCGGGCTGGTCGGGGTCGCGGTGAGGGCCATCTGGATCCGCGAGGCCGGGTCCGGCCGCGCGCTCCACAACGGCAGCCAGGCCGGCAGCCCGGTCGTGTGCGTGAGTGCCTGCCGGACGGTGATCGCCTGCTTCCCGTTGGCACCGAACTCGGGCACGTACTCCGCGATCGGGGCGTCCAGGCCGACCTTGCCCTTCTCCACAAGTTGCATCACCACGATCGAGGTGAACAGCTTGGACACCGACGCCAGGTCGAAGATGGTGTCGGTGCGCATCGGGAGCTGCTGATCCGCGGGCAATTCTTCAGGGCCGGCGCCGGCTGAAGTCACTGTGTACTTCAGTGCCATCCCGGTGGCCGTCTTGGTGACGATCTTCCCGTCGTGGCCGAGCAGCGTGACCGCACCGGCGTACAGCGGTTTCGCCGTACCGTTCGGCCTGGTCCAGGCGTCGACCTGGGCCAGCGCGGCGTCGATCGGCGCCGGGTCGAGGCCGGCCTTGGCCGGGGTGGATTCGCGCAAGAGAGTCGTCTTCGGTGCGTACCCGTCGTACGGGCGGTCGAACCGGCCAGATCTGTTGCCGTTAGCAACTGCCGGGGTGGTCATGGCGAGCATCAGGGTGGAGACTACCGCGATTCCGAGGACTCGTCTCACCGGTGAGCTCCCTTGTACAGCAGGTACTTCGCCCGCCGGGCGGTCCACGCCTCGGTCTCGGGCTGCCACGCCGCCACGATCTCCTCCGCCGACGCACCCGCGGTCAGCATGGTGCGGAACCGGTCGGATCCGGTCAGCAGGTCGATCCACCGGCCGGGTGGATTCTCGGTCCGCCAGGCGAAGCCCGGGTACAGCCGGCGCGCCTCCACGATCATGTGGGTCGCGGCGGTGATCGCCTCCACCTTGTGCGGATCGGTGATCTGCACCTGGACGCCGCCGCACAGCACGTTGGCGTTCTTGCTGATGAACGGCGTGAAGTACGCCTCCCGGAAGTCGACGCCCGGGAGGTTCTTGGCCTGCAGCGCCTCGGCCCACCGGTAGTCGACGTGCGGCGCCCCGATCAGCTCGAACGGCCGGGTCGTACCGCGACCCTCGGACATGTTGGTCGCCTCGAACAGGCACGTGCCCGGGTACAGCAGCGCGGTGTCCGGGGTCGGCATGTTCGGGCTCGGCATCACCCAGGTCAGGCCGGTGTCGTCGTACAGCTGGTCGCGCTTCCAGTTCTTCACCTGGATGACCTCGAGCTCCTCCACCCGGGAGCCGTTCGCGTCGAGCGGCAGGTACTCCGCGTTGAACAGCCGGGCCAGCTCGCCGACGGTCATCCCGTGCTGCTGGATGATCTCCTCCTTGCCCACACCAGAGGTGTAACCGGGCTTGAGCATCGGACCGCGGGCGTAGCCGCCGACCGGGTTCGGGCGGTCCAGGACGACGAACTTCGCTCCGGTGCGGGCGGCCGCGATCATCGCCTCGTACATGGTCCAGATGTAGGTGTAGAACCGGGCACCGACGTCCTGGATGTCGAAGACGACCGTCTCGACGCCGGACTTGGTATACAACGAGGCGAGCTTCGTCGCGTTCGCACCGTAGGCGTCGTACACCATGATCCCGGTGCGCGGGTCGATGTGGTCCTGCTCGGACCCGCCGGCCTGCGCCGAACCGCGGAAGCCGTGCTCGGGTCCGAAGACCGCGACCACGTTGACCTTCCCGGATGCGTGCATCGCGTCGACGATGTGACTGAGGTCAGGCAGGATGCCGGTCGGGTTGCTGATCACGCCGACCTTCTGGCCGGCCAGCGCCCGCCAGTCGTCGGCGGCCAGCACCTCGGCGCCGGTCATCGTCTTGCGCCTGCTGGGGGTCTGGTCGGCGTGGGCCGCCGGGATGTCGATCATGGGGGCGGCGGCCAGCGCACCGGCGCCCGCGAGCAAACTACGGCGCTTCATCGGACTTCTCCTTCAGGCAGGCGTTACGGGCGGAACAGCAGGTCGGCCACCACGGGGCGGTGGTCACTGGCCACTTGCTCAGGGGGAACTGAGGCCCGCCGGACGCGGAAGCCCGCGCCGACGGTGACGAAGTCGATCCGCTTCACCGGATCGACCGCCGGATAGGTGTTCGGGCCGCCGGTCGTGGCCGCGGCGGCCGTCCAGGTGTCGGTGAGCCGGGTCCACAGCCCCGCCAGCTCAGGGGCGTTCGCGTCGGCGTTGAAGTCACCGGTGAGGATCTGCAGGTCCTTCCTGCGGTCCTGCGCCAGGATCTTCATCGTGTCCGCGACCTGAGCCTGCCGGACGGACGGATCGGCCCGGTAGTCCAGGTGAGTGACGTACACATGCACCCGCCGGCCGCGGACGTCGATCTCGGCCTCGAGGAACCCGGGCGCGGGAGCCGGCACCGGGTTCGGGTCCTGGGTGGAGAGGCGGGTGATCGGGTGGTTCTCGGTCCGGACCAGCGGGAAGCGGGACAGTACGCCGACGCCGTACTGCCGGCGTGGCTGACCGGCCGCGGGCGGGTCCAGGTCGTAGATGGGCGCGAAACCGGCGGACATGCCCAACTTCTCCGCGAGCTCGGCGAGGGTGTCCCGCCACTGGCTGCGCGCGCCCCAGTGGACGTCGACCTCCTGGAGCCCGATCACGTCCGCATCGAGCGCCTTCAGCGCCTGGGCGGTCCGCTCCAGGTCGAACACGTTGTCCGAGCCGGCACCCGCATGAATGTTGTACGAAGCAACGGTCAGCCGGGTGTCGCGCGGGTCGAAGGTGAGTCCGTGACCGAACGGGTGCAGGGTCTGGGCCGGATCGGGCTGCGCCGGGATCGCGACCGGGAGCTTTCCGGCCGGCGCGAGCTCGCCGTACAGGACCTTGGCGAGCGACTCCATCGACACCGCCGCGTAGCCATAGGTCGCCAGTGTGGTCTGTGCCGAGGGGAAGTACGCGACGTCGTACGGGTCCCGGGCGGCGACCAGCACGACCGGACGGCCGGTGGCGAGCAGGGCGTTGACGAGTTTCTGCTGCTTGGCCTGTTTGTCGGTGACCTGGGTGTCCCAGGCCTTCATCGTCAGGACCACGGTGAGGTCGGCGGTCGCGGCCGCCGCCACCGCCTCGTTGATCCTCGTGTCGCTCGGCGTCGCACCGGTGTCCTTGACCGTCACAGTCGCGCCCCGGCCGGCCAGCGCGGTCCCGAGGGCGGCCGGGCTGTACCCGGCGACCAGGATCTTCCGCGATGCCGGTGACAGCGGTAGCAGGCCGGCGTCGTTCTTCAGCAGCGTCGTACTGCGGTCAGCGATCTGCTGGGCGGCGGCGTAGTTGGCCGGTGTACCGACCACCTTCGCCACCCGGCTCAGGTCGACGTACGGGCGATCGACGACACCGGTCTTGAGCTTGAGCTTCAGGATCCGCTCGACGCTCTGGTCGATGCGGGCCTCGCTGATCCGCCCGCTCCGGACGGCGCCGAGCACCGAGTTGAACGCCAGGCCCGGATCGACCGGCATCAGCAGCTGGTCGACGCCGGCCTCGATCGCCCGCAGCGGGATCTCGGCGTCGCCGTACTTGTCCCGGACGCCCTTCATACCCAGCGAGTCGGTGATCACGACCCCGTCGAAGCGAAGCCGCTCGCGCAGGATGCCGGTCAGGATCGGCCGGCTCAGCGTCGCCGGATCACCCGACGGATCGAGTGACGGTACGACGATGTGCGCGGTCATGATCGAGTCGATCCCGGCCCGGATCGCCGCCCGGAACGGCGGCGCGTCGATCGTGTTCCACTCCTCGACGGTGTGGTTGATCGTGGGCAGCGACGTGTGGCTGTCGTCCCGGGTGTCACCGTGCCCGGGGAAGTGCTTCGCGGTCGACACGATCCGGCCGTCGCGCTGGTACCCCTTCACCTGTGCGGCGGTGAGGTCGGCGACCAGTCCGGGGTCGGACGAGAACGAGCGGACGCCGATCACCGGGTTCAGCGGGTTCACGTTGACGTCGGCGACTGGCGCGAAGTCGGTGGTGACACCGACGGCCCTGAGCTCCTTGCCACCGATCCCGGCTGCCAGCCGGGCGTACTGCGCGGACCGCGTCGCACCGAGCGCCATCGCTCCCGGGAACTGGGTCGCCGGCGGCCCGACGCGGAACACCACGCCGTACTCCTGGTCGGTGCTGATCTGCAGCGGGACACCGGTGTCACCGAGTGACGCGCTCTGCAGCCCGTTCGAGAGCCGGGCGATCTGCTGCGGGTCCTTGACCGAGTCGGTCCAGGCGAAGTAGATCACCCCGCCGAGGTGGTACTTGCGGACCACCTCGGCCGGCGTGGCGACTCCGTACAGGTTGGTGTTGCGCTGGTCGGCCGTGTCCGCTGTCGCCCCGTAGGCGTAGCAGACGAACAGCTGGCCGACCTTTTGCTCCAACGACATCCGGCGCAGGGTGTCGCGGACCCAGCGGTCGGTCCCCGCCTGTGCGGTCGTGGCGCCGGCGATCGTCGTACCGGCGACCGCTGAACCCGCGACCGCGGCGGCGAGGCCGAGGGTCTGGCGTCGGGTGAGCTCCATCGTCACCAGGTCAGTCCGTGGCCGAAGGGGTAGAGCGGCGTCTGCGGCTGACCGGCGACCGGGATGTCGACAGGCAGCTTCCCGGTCGGCTTGATCTCGCCGTAGAGCACCTTGGCCAGCGACTCCATCGACACGGCGGCGTAGCCGTAGGTGGCCAGGTACGTCGGTGCCGCGTCGAAGTACGCGATGTCGTACGGGTCGCGCACGGCCACCACGATCACCGGCTTGCCGGTCGCGAGCAGGTCCTTCACCAGCTTCTGCTGCTTGGCCAGCTTGTCGGTGACGGTGGTGTCCCAGGCCTTCATCGTCAGTACGACGGTGACGTCGTTCTGCTGGGCCTTCGCCACCGCGTCCGCAATCGCCGCGTCAGACGGTGCCGCACCCGTCTGCGCGACCGTGGTGGTGGCGCCACGCTTGGCCAGGCTGGTCGCGAGCGACTGCGTCGTACTCACGCCCCACCCGGTGACGAGGATCTTCCGCGGGTCGGCGCTGATCGGCACGGTGTTCGCGTTGTTCTTGACCAGCGTGACGCTCTTGTCGACGATCTGCTGCGCGGTCGCGAGGCTGGCCGGCGTACCGACCGTGGTGGCCACCTTCGCGGGGTCGACGTACGGGTTGAGCAGGACGCCGTTCTTCAGCTTCGACAGCAGGATGCGCAGCAGGCTCTCGTCGATCCGCTTCTCGCTGATCCGGCCCGAACGCACGGCGTCCAGCACCGCGCTGAACTGCACATCCGGCGCCGGCGGCAGCAGCAACTGATCCGCACCGGCCTCGATCGCCCGGACCGCCACCTCGGCGTCGCCGTACTGCTTCCGGACCGCCGCCATCTCCAGCGCGTCGGTGATGATCAGGCCTTTGAAGCCCAGCTTCTTGCGCAGCAGGTCGGTCAGGATCGGCTTGCTGAGCGTCGCCGGGTCGCCGGACGGGTCGAGCGACGGGACCACGATGTGCGCGGTCATGATCGAGTCGATTCCGGCCTTGATCGCGGCCTTGAACGGCGGCGCGTCGATCGTGTTCCACTCCTCCAGGGTGTGGTTGATCGTCGGCAGCGCCGTGTGACTGTCGTCGCGGGTGTCACCGTGACCGGGGAAGTGCTTCGCGGTCGCCATGATGCCGGCGTCGCGCTGGTAGCCCTGCACCTGCGCGACGGTCATGTCCGAGACCAGCTGCGGGTCGCTGGAGTACGAGCGGACGCCGATGACCGGGTTGAGCGCGTTCACGTTCACGTCCGCGACCGGGGCGTAGTCCTGCCGGATGCCCATCGCCTTCAGTTCGCGGCCGGTGATGCCGGCGGCGGTCCGGGCGTCGGCGGTGTCGCGGGTCGCGCCGTGCGCCATGTTGCCGCCGAACTGGGTGGCCGGCGGGCCGATCCGGACCACGACACCCTGCTCCTGGTCGGTCGCGATCGTCAGCGGGACCCGCAGCCCGACACCGGTCGCCGTCTGCTGCAGTTGGTTCGAGTACGTCGCCAGCTGGGTCGGGTTCTCCACGTTGCCGCGGGCGCTGAAGTAGATCCAGCCGCCCGGCTTGTACTTCGCGACCACCTCGGCCGGCGTGGCGACGCCGTACAGGCTGGTGTTGCGCGCGTCGGGCTGGTGCGCGTTCGGCCCGTAGGCGAACAGCACGAACATCTGCCCGACCTTCTCCTCCAGCGACATGCGCTGGATGGTCCGGCCGAGCTGGGCGGCTTGAGAGGTCCCGACTGGTTCGGGTGGTGGAGCGCTGGCAGCGGCGGAGGCTCCGACCCCGGCAATCGCTGTGGCAGTGGCGAGGCCGGCGAGACTCAAACGGCGCAAGGCGGACATGACAGACCCCCTACAGGTTATTGAATTACAGGCGCTCCCCCGCGACGCGAAAGTTACCCACGCGACCACACCGGGTCAAGGCCAAACTACTAACTGACGTTGCGTAATCGCGGCGGCCAGGCGTGGGGGTGTGGTTTTCCGCAGGGGAAGCTTGCGGGAAACCGCATCCCGGTGGGGCAGTTCGGACGCCTAGCTTCTGGGCATGAACTTTCTCAGCGCCACCCTCGCCACCGTGATGATCGGGTCCCCCTTCCCGACCGCTCAGCTCGACGAGCTCGTCACCAGTGGAGCCGCGTCCGCCGCCCTGCTCACCGTCGACGATGCCGACGGCCGGGAAAGCGATGCCGCCGGAGCGGCGCAGCCAGCCGGGTATTTCCGGATCGGCAGTGTCACCAAGACGTTCGTGGCCACGGTGGTTCTCCAACTGGTGGACGAGGGCCGGGTCGCGCTGGACGCACCGATCGAGCGATACCTGCCCAGCGTGGTGCCGAACGGGCAGAACATCACGGTCCGCCAGGTGCTCAACCACCGGAGCGGGATCTACGACTACGCTCACGACGACGGCTACTCGACCAACCGCTGGCGTGGTGCCGAGCGGTTCCGGCACTACGAGCCGGAGGAGCTGCTCGCCGTCGCCTTCCAGCACGAGCCGTACTTCGACCCCGACGCCGGCTGGCACTACTCGAACACCAACTACGTCATCGCCGGGCTGCTGATCGAGCGCCTGACCGGGCACTCCTACGGCGCCGAGATCAAGGCCCGGATCCTGACACCACTGCGGCTGGCCCACACCAGCGTGCCCGGCGACCGGCCCGGTCTGCCGCGTCCACACGCCCTTGGGTACGCCGAGGTCGACGGACACCTGGTGGACGCAACGATGATGAACCCGTCGCTCGACTGGGCCGCCGGCGAGATGATCTCGACCGCACAGGACGTGAACGCGTTCTTCGCCGCATTACTGGGTGGTCGCCTGCTCAGTGCCGAGACGCTCGCCGAGATGCGCGGCTACCGGGAAGCCACTCCGCTGTTCGACTACGGGCTCGGCCTGCAGCGTTTCCATCTGCCGTGTGGCCGGAGCATCGAGGGGCATAGCGGCCAGCTCCTCGGCTATACGACGTACTCGCTCCATGGGACGACGACGGGGGCCACGCTGTCCTACAACCCCCTGCCGAACACTGACCCAGCGACGACCCTCATCTCACTCTTCGGCACTATCTACTGCTGACGACCGGAACGGAGAAACGCTGTGGAGCAATGGGATCCGAACGCACCTGGCGTGCTGCGCCTGCCGTCAGGCCGACTGGTCCGCGGTCGTGGTTTACGCAAGGGGCTCCCGACCGGTCCGGAGCCGACCTTCGGGGTCTACCTGCTGGGCTCGCAGCCGGAGCCAGTCCGCTGGGAGTCGCGTTGGATCCGCTGGCCGGATTTCCGCCTTCCCGCCGATCGCGACGAGACGCGGAAGGTGTTGTCGGAGGCGTTGGAGCGACTGGCGCATGACCGGGTCGAGTTCGCTTGCGGAGGCGGCAAAGGGCGGACTGGCACGGCCCTCGCCTGCCTGGCGGTGCTCGACGGCGTACCGGCGGATGAGGCGGTGGCGTTCGTCCGGGCGAACTACGACCGTCACGCCGTGGAAACCCCTTGGCAGAAACGCTATGTGCGCAACTACTGAGCACGTCCACGCGCGGCAGGATCCGGCAGGATGGTGACGGCGAGCGGTCGGTGCCCTGCGAGCGGGGGGATTGGTGCGAGCGTTTAGCCGGAGCGGGGTGGGGCGGTGGTGGCGCCGGGGAGGAGTTTGGCGGGGACCAGTTGGGGTGGGAGGGGGTCGGCGCCTTCCAGTTGGCGGATGAGGGCCTCGGTGCCCAGTTGGCCGAGCTCGGGGCCGGGGGTTCGCATGATGGTGAGGACGGGGTCGGTCAGGGCGGCGGTCTCGGGGACCATCAGCAACGGGAGGACGGAGAACTCGTCGGGTACGGCGCGGCCCATCCGGTTCAGGCCGGAGACGACACCGAGCGCGGCGTACTCGTTCAGGACCAGGATCGCCGTCGTCTCGGGATGCTCGCGCACCAGACGTTCCGCCGCCTGGTGACCGGCCTGAGTGGTGTCCGAGCACTCCAGTACGGCGATCTCCAGGCCGTACTCGGCCGCGACCCGGCGATACGCGTCCTCGGTGCGCACCCACGGGCCGTAGGCGTGGAAGCGTGGGTCGTCCAGGTCGCCGGAGACCAGCGTCAGCTTCCGGTGCCCGAGGCCGTACAGGTGCCCGACCGCCTCCTCGACCGTCGCGTCGAAGTCGATGTCCACATGGGACAGCCCCTCGAGCTCCGAGGTCCGGCCGATCATCGCGAACGGCGTCTCGCTCTGCCGCAGGATCCCGACCCGGGGATCGTCGAGCTGGACCTCCATCAGGACGACGCCGTCGACCAGACCCTGGCCGAGCAGCTCACCCAGCTCGACACCGTCGTTGCCGACCGGCCACAGCACCAGGTGGTAGTCCTCCTTGCGGGCTGCCTCGGCCGCGCTGGTGAAGAACTCCGCGGTCGACATCCCGAATCTGTGCTCCAGCGCCGGGTACGCCATCGCGATGATGTGTGTCCGCCGGCTGGCCAGCGCACGGGCCACCACATTGCGGCGGTATCCGAGCTCGGCCATCGCCTTCTCGATCCTGGCCCGGGTGGCCGCCGTCACCGGTTTGGTGTCGTTCAGCAGGAAGGACACGGTCGCGATCGACACACCCGCCCGCTGGGCGACGTCCCGCATAGTCACCATCGAAGCGACCTCCTCTGAACTCTTGACACCGGTGTGACCCAAGGAACATAGTCCTTGGACACCTCAGTTAAGCGGTTTACCGACCAGCAGACAAGAGAACGGCACTCTTCAGTGGCCCGTGGTCAAGCGTTTCGACCAAGCGCATCACGAGCGGCCACTGACCATCCCCTCCGAAGGAGCGCAAGTCATGATCAGTCAGCGGATCACCGCTGTGCTGGCGGGTGCGACGACCCTGTCGCTCGTGCTGGCAGCCTGCGGTGACAGCGGCGGCAGCTCGTCCGCGGCCCCGGCCGGCGACACCGTCAAGAGCCTCACGATTCTGGACTACTACAACAACGACCCGGACAAGTCGCTGGTCCAGAAGGGACTCGACTCGTGCGCGAGCCAGCTGGGCATCACCATCCAACGGGAGACGGTGCCTGGTGACACCTTGATCCAGAAGGTGCTGCAGCAGGCTTCGTCGAAGACGCTGCCCGACGTGCTGATGCTGGACAACCCGGACGTGCAGCAGATCGCCGCGACCGGTGCGCTGGCGCCCCTGAACGACATGGGCCTGAATGGGGACGGAGTCATTCAGGGCATGGTCGACGCGACGTCGTACCAGGGCAAGCTCTACGGACTGGCGCCGGTGACGAACACGATCGCGCTGTTCTACAACACGCAGATGCTGCAGGAGGCCGGCGTCCAGCCGCCGAAGACCTGGGACGAGCTGAAGGCCGCGGCCAAGAAGCTCACCAAGCCCGGCCGGTACGGCATCGCCTTCAACGCCAACGCGACGTACGAAGGCTCCTGGCAGTTCCTGCCGGCGATGTGGACCAACGGCGGTGACGAGACCGATCTGACCAGCCCGCAGGTGGCCGAGGCGCTGCAGTTGTGGGTCGACCTGGTCCAGTCGGGTTCGGCGTCGAAGAGCGTCATCAACTGGACCCAGGGCGACGCGAAGGACCAGTTCGTGGCCGGCAAGGCCGCGATGATGGTGAACGGTCCGTGGCAGATCCCGGCGCTGGAGAAGGTCCCGAACGTGAAGTGGGACGTGGTCACGTTCCCGATCAACAAGGAAGGCCAGACCCCGGTCGCACCGCTCGGCGGTGAGGCCTGGACGGTCCCGCTGAACAAGGACCAGGCCAAGCAGCAGAAGGCCGCCGACTTCGTGAAGTGCCTGAACTCGGACGAGAACGAGCTGGCCTGGGCGAAGGCCCGGTTCACCGTGCCGACCAAGACCGCGCTGCTTGACCAGTACGTCAAGGAAGTGCCGTCGATGAAGGCGTTCACCGAGCAGGTCAAGACCGCCCGTTCCCGCACCGGCAAACTGGGCGAGAAGTGGCCCGAGGCGGCCAAGGTGATCTACCAGGCGATCGCTCTCGCCCTGACCGGTAAGGCCTCGGCCCAGGACGCCTTCAAGCAGGCCTCCGGCGGCTGATCGCGATGGCCCATGCGACGCTGACTCGCAATGACGCCGCGGCGTCCGGCCCGGAGCCTGCTCGCAGGCCCCGCGGCCGGCGCCACCGGGGTGAGGATCTGACCAAGGTCCTGTTCGTCCTGCCGGCCGCACTGGCGATGCTTGCCCTGTTCGGGTATCCGGTGGTGAAGAACCTGATGATGAGTCTGCAGGACTACGGCCTGCGGACGTTCTTCACCGGACAGGCTCCCTGGGTCGGTTTGAAGAACTACACCGCGGTGGTGACCGACAACCTGTTCTCTCAGGCGATGGTGAACACGGCGTTGTTCACCCTCGGCTCGATCAGTTTCCAGTTCGCTTTCGGGCTCGCGCTGGCATTGTTCTTCCGCCGGCGCTTCCCGCTCAACGGCGTACTGCGGGGGCTGCTGCTGTTGCCGTGGCTGCTGCCGCTGATCGTGTCCAGTGCGACCTGGCGGTCGATCCTCGAGCAGGACAGCGGCATCCTCAACCGGACGTTGACCGGACTCGGCATCATCAACGATCCGGTGCCGTGGCTGAACTCGCCGTCGGTCGCGCTGATCGCGGTGATCGGGGTCAACATCTGGATCGGCATCCCGTTCAACGTCACCCTGCTGTACTCCGGCCTGGCCGAGATCCCGGACGAGCTGTACGAGGCGGGCCAACTGGACGGTGCGACCGGCTGGCGTGCGTTCTGGTACATCACCTGGCCGAATCTGCGGGCGGTGGCGAGCGTGGTGCTGATGCTCGGCGTGGTCTACACGATCAAGGTGCTGGACATCATCCTCGGTCTTACCGGCGGCGGTCCGGCCAACGCCACCCAGACCCTGGCCACCCAGTCGTACGAGCGGTCGTTCATCGACTTCAAGTTCGGCGAGGGCGCCGCGCTGAGCAACATCCTGATCGCGATCTCGCTGCTGTTCGCGGTCCTCTACCTGCGCGGCACCCGTCGTGCCGTCGACGAGTAGGAGGAGTACGACGATGACTGACTCGATGATTCGTCGCGGCGTCTACACCGTGATCGGAGTACTGATCCTGTGCGTGATGCTGTTCCCCGTCTACTGGATGGTGAACGCGTCGCTGCAGCCGTCCGGCAATACCCTGACGGCCGGCTTCCTGCCGCTCGAGCCGACGTTCGCCGGATACCGGCGGGCGCTCAGCGAGCAGGGTGGCAACCTGGTCACCAGCCTGATCATCGCGGCCGGCACCGTGGTGCTCAGCCTGGCGGTCGCCACCCCGTGCGCGTACGCGCTCTCGCAGTTCCGGTCCCGCTGGGTCTCGATCGGACTGCTGGCGATCCTGATCTCGCAGATGATTCCGGGCATCGTGATCGCCAACGCGCTCTACACGGCGTACGAACGGCTCGGGCTGCTGAACTCGATCCCCGGCCTGATCGTGGCCAACTGCAGCAGCGGTATCCCGTTCGCGATCCTGATCCTGCGCTCGTTCATGCTGTCGCTGCCGCCATCGCTGGTGGAGGCCGCGCGGGTGGACGGCGCCGGGCTGTTCCGGGCCTTCATCTCGATCGTGCTGCCGATCAGCAAGAACTCGCTGATCACCGCGGGACTGTTCAGTTTCCTCTTCTCCTGGAGCGACTTCCTGTTCGCGCTCACGCTGACCACCAAGGGCGGCGTCCGGCCGGTGACGCTCGGGATCTACCAGTACCTCGGCACCCAGGTGCAGAACTGGAACGCGGTGATGGCGACCGCGGTCCTCTCGGCGATCCCGGCCATCGTGCTGCTGGTCGCCGCGCAGAAGTACATCGCCGCCGGCGCCATCGGCGGAGCCGTCAAGTAACCCGACTTCCTTAAGGACTGACACTTATGACGATTCGCGTACTCGTCTGGGGCGAGAACCGGCACGAGCAGGTCGAGCCGCATGTCGCCGAGATCTACCCCGACGGCATGCACTCGACCATCGCCGCCGGGATCAGCGACAACCTCGGCGCCGAGGCGTCGGTCAGTACGACGACCCTCGACGAACCGGAGCACGGCCTGACCGAGGAGGTGCTGGCGCGGACCGACGTACTGGTGTGGTGGGGTCACGCGGCCCACGGCGAGGTCGACGACGCGGTGGTCGAGCGGGTGTACCAGCACGTGCTGTCCGGCATGGGCCTGGTCGTGCTGCACTCCGGCCACTGGTCGAAGATCTTCGGCAAGCTGATGGGTACGTCGTGCACGTTGCGCTGGCGCAGTGAGCGGGACCGCGAGCTGGTCTGGACGGTGAACCCGACGCACCCGATCGCGCAGGGCGTGCCGCACCCGATCATCATCGAGCAGCAGGAGATGTACGGCGAGTTCTTCGACATCCCGGTGCCGGACGAGCTGATCTTCGTCTCGTCGTTCAGCGGCGGCGAGGTGTTCCGGTCCGGCTGCACGTTCCGCCGCGGGCACGGCAAGATCTTCTACTTCTCGCCGGGGGACCAGGACTACCCGGTCTACCACCACAAGGACGTCCGCAAGGTGATCGCGAACGGGGTCGCCTGGGTGCGCAGTGACCTGCCGGAGCGGAAGGTGCCGACGTTGCTGCGCTACGAGACCGGCGACTTCTACAACGGTCACGGTTACACGGGTCCGATCGAAGAGCCCGCCGATGCCTGAACCCTTGCGACTGCTGCAGGTCGGCGCGGGCGGGATGGGGCGCGCCTGGCTGCGGACGATCGCCGACAATCCTGAGGTCGTCCTGGCCGGCCTGGTCGATCTCGACGTCGACGTCGCCCGGGCGGCCGCCGACGAGCACGGGTACGGCGACGTACCCGTGGCCACATCGCTCGACGAGCTGGCTGCCGACGCCGACGCGGTCATCGATGTGACCGTGCCGGTCGCGCATCCGAAGGTGAGCGTGGATGCCTTGCTGCGCGGGCTTCCGGTGCTCTGCGAGAAGCCGCTGGCCGAGACGGTCCGCGAGTGCCTGACGATGGTCGCCGCGTCGGAGGTGAGCGGGAAACTGCTGATGGTGTCGCAGTCGCGGCGCTACTTCCGGACCGGCAATGCCTTCGCCCGGCTGCTGCCGGAGCTCGGCCAGATCGGCTCGCTGTCGTGCGAGTTCTTCAAGGCTCCGCACTTCGGCGGCTTCCGGGAACGGATGGCCGAGCCACTGCTTGTCGACATGGCGATTCACCAGTTCGACCTGTCCCGCAAGCTGATCGGGTCCGAACCCGTCTCGGTGTACTGCGAGTCGTACAACCCGGACTGGAGCTGGTTCGACGGCAACGCGGCGGCGAACGCGGTGTTCACCTTCGCCGACGGGACACGCTTCTCCTTCACCGGCAGCTGGTGTGCGCCCGGCCTGGAGACGTCGTGGAACGGTCGCTGGCGGGCAAGCTCCTCCGGCGGTACGGCGATCTGGGACGGCGACAACGCCCCGGTCGCCGAGCTGGCCTCGGGTGAAGCGTTGCCGGCCGTGTTGCCGGACGACCCCGAGCAGATCGCCGGGTCGCTGGTCGAGTTCGTCGACGCGGTCCGGCAGTCGACGATCCCGCAGTCGGAGGTGCACTCCAACGTCGTCAGCGTCGCGATGGTGGAGGCCGCCGTACGATCCGCGTCCCTCGGTACGCCGGTCCGGGTCGCCGACGTCATCACCGACGCCTACGCCGAGGCCCTGGCCACCGTCCAGGACCCGACCTTGCGCGCCGCTCTCCAGGCCTGGCCGAACGTCTTGAAGGTCGTCGGCCTGGAGTCCTGAGCCTCCGGGTAATCCGGTACCCGGAAACCAGTACGCGCGGAGAAGCCCAGGGTTGCGGCTTCTCCGCGCGTACTCAGGCCAGTCCCCACAAGGCCGCAATCAGCGGCCGGCGGAGGTCGGCGCGGCGAGCACACAGACCGATCGTGAGCGGTTCGAGGTCAGCGGGGAGCTCCGTCAGGCGGTTGGCCGTCGTCGAGGACTCCAGGACCAGGCGCGGCACGATCCCAGTGCCGCAGCCGAGGGCCACCAGGGCGAGGAGCGCTTCGTGCCCGTCCGGCTCAGCTGTGATCACCGGCTTGATCCCCTTGCGCCGGAACCACCGGAACGCCTTCTCGCGCACCAAGCCGCGAGCAGGTACGACGAACGGCCCGTCCGCTGTGGAGTCGCCGGCTGTCACCAGCACGAGATCCGTGACGGCCACAGTGCGAGTCACCAGCGTTTGAGGCAGGCGCTTCGGGATGCCCGCGACGGCCGCGTCCACCTCGCCCTCGTCGAGCCTGGCCAGCGCCGCCGCCGCATCGCCCGTCCGAACGTCGAGCCGGATCTGCGGATGCGCTGCCCGCAAAGGCGCAAGCAGGTCGGGCAGCAACGCCTGACAGGCCGTGACTGTGGCGAAGACGCGCAACTCCCCCACCAGATCGGCTGCCTGCCCTGCACCCGCGTGGTAGTCCTCCCACAGCGTCAGGGCCTGCTCGGCGTACGACGTGAAGCGTTGACCCTCCGCGGTCAGTACGACGCCGCGCGGGCCGCGGTCGAGCAGCCGCGCGCCGGCTCGGACCTCGAGTCGCTGGATCGTCCTGGTCAGCGTGGCCGCGCTGACATGACACTCCAGGCTGGTGCGCCCGTAGTTCAGGGTGCGCGCCAGGTGCAGGAACAACTCGAGCTCGCGATGCTCCATCTTCCACTCCCTGCAACGGTGCGATTCGGATGTTGCGCTTGCCGCAATGCTCTCAGACGTTTTGACTACACGGCATGAGCACCTTCACCTCGTCGGTCTTCCGCACCGAGACCATGACCGTTCCGGGTGGAACGGAGACCATCCTGCGCGGCGGCCGGGACCTCTTCCCGCTGCTGCCCGAGGCGTTGCACGGCGTGCGGCGGATCGGCGTCATCGGCTGGGGACCGCAGGGACGCGCCCAGGCCCAGAACCTGCGCGACTCGCTGACCGGGACCGGCGTGACTGTGGCCGTCGGCCTGCGACCGGGCTCGGCCTCGGCGGACGACGCGCGCAAGCACGGCTTCACCGAGGAGGACGGCACCCTCGGCGACTGGCTGGCAGTGGCCGCCGCGTCCGAGCTGGTCATCCTGCTCATCGCCGACGCCGCGCTGGCCGCCGAGCACGAGCGGATCTTCGCCGTCCTCAAGCCCGGCGCGACGATCGGACTCTCGCACGGCTTCCTGCTCGGCCACCTCAAGGCCATCGGCGGCGACTTCCCCGCCGGACACCCGGTGATCGCGGTGTGCCCCAAGGGCATGGGCGACTCGGTACGACGCCTGTACGAGCAGGGCGCGACCGTGAACGGCGCCGGGATCAACGCCAGCATCGCCGTCCACGCCGATCCGGACGGACATGCCACGGATCGTGCGCTGGCCTGGTCCGTCGCGCTGGGGTCGCCGTACACCTTCGCCACCACGCTGGAGAACGAGTACAAGTCCGACATCGTCGGTGAACGCGCCATCCTGCTGGGTGCGGTGCACGGTCTGGTCGAGGCGCTCTACCGTCACTTCCGGCTCGAGGGCGCCGATCCGGTCTCGGCGTACGAGCGTTCCACCGAAGCGATCACCGGGCCGATCGCGCGCACCATCTCCGCGGCCGGACTGCCCGCCGTCCGCGCGGCCCTGACCGACGAGGGACGGGACCTGTTCGACAGGGCCTATACCGCCGGCTACGCGCCGGCCCGGGAGGTCATCGCCGAGATCTACGATGAAGTTGCCGACGGCACCGAACTCCGCAGCGTCATCCTGGCCGAGAACCGCCTCACCACCCGCCCGATGTCCCGCATCGGCGGCAGCCCCATGTGGTCCCACGGCCCCGCGGTCCACGCCCGCCGCGGCACGACGCCGGCCGCCATCGACCCGCTGACCGCGGGCCTGTTCGTGGCGACGATGGTCGCCCAGGTCGACGAGTTCGCCGACCGCGGCCACCCGTGGTCCGAGATCGTCAACGAGTCGATCATCGAGGCGGTCGACTCACTCCTGCCCTACATGCACGCCCGCGACGTCGCCTACATGGTCGACAACTGCTCCCGCACCGCCCGCCTCGGCACCCGCCGCTGGGGCCCCCGCTTCCAAGCCGCCTACGAACAGATCGCTCTCCCCACCCTGCACAACCCCGCCAACCCCACCCTCATCACCAACTTCCTCGCGAACCCCACCCACGAGGCCCTTTCCGCAGCCGCCAAACTCCGCCCCTCAGTAGACATCTCAGTCACCTGACCGGAGTTGAAGTCGCATTGGCCAGCCCGGTACGGCGGTTTCGTCCACCCGTGGTCCACCCGCGGCACCGACAACCTGCACCTGATGGTGTCCAGGTGGACCCACGTCGACAACGACCCGAACAAGCCGTCCACGGCGTACCACGTGAGCCAGTTCGTCGGCACGCTCTGGGACACCCGCTCCAGAGGGCCTGGACAAACGACAGGGGCCCCGGACAGGAAATACCTTGTCCGGGGCCCCCAGAAGGTGTTCAGAGCTTCAACGAAGAAGCGACCACGTCGGCCAGGGAGTGGGCGATCTCGTGGGCTGTGTCGGAGGACTCGGCCTCGACCATCACCCGGACCAAGGGCTCCGTGCCGGACGGGCGCAGGAGGACTCGGCCGGTGTCGCCGAGCCGCGTGGTGGCGGCGGCGACGGCGGCCTGGACGGTCGGGTCGGTGCCGGCGCGGGACTTGTCCACGTTCTTGACGTTGACCAGCACCTGCGGGAGCCGGGTCATCGCGCCGGCCAGGTCGCTCAGCGTCTTGCCGGTCTGGGAGATCCGGGCGAGCAGCATGACCGCGGTCAGCGTGCCGTCGCCGGTGGTGGCGTGGTCGGACAGGATCACGTGCCCGGACTGCTCACCGCCGAGCTTGTGACCGCCGGCCTTCATCGCCTCCAGCACGTACCGGTCGCCGACCTTGGTCTGCTCGACCGCGATCCGCTCCCGGACCATCGCCTGGACGAAGCCCAGGTTGCTCATCACGGTGGCGACCACGGTGTCGTTGGACAACCGGCCGCTGTCGCGCATCGCCAGCGCCAGGATGGCGAGGATCTGGTCGCCGTCCACGAGTTCGCCGTTGGCGTCCACGGCCAGGCAGCGGTCCGCGTCACCGTCGAGGGCGATGCCGAGGTCGGCCCGGTGGCCGAGCACCTCGCGCTGCAGGCCGTCCAGGTGGGTGGAGCCGCAGTTCAGGTTGATGTTCAGCCCGTCGGGTGCGGCGGCGTACGTGATCACCTCCGCGCCGAGCCGGCGCAGGGCCTCCGGCGCGGTCTGCGAGGCGGCGCCGTTGGCGCAGTCGATGACGACCTTGAGACCGTCGAACCGGTTCGGCGCGGAGCGGACCAGGTGCGAGACATACGTCTCGAAACCCTGCCCGTCGTCGAACACCCGGCCGACGGTGGCACCGGTGGGACGCTGCCACTCCTCGCCCATCCGGGCCTCGATCGCGTCCTCGATCACGTCGTCCAGCTTGATCCCGCCGCGGGCCAGGAACTTGATGCCGTTGTCCGGCATCGGGTTGTGGCTGGCGGACAGCATCACGCCGAGGTCGGCGCCGGTCGAGCCGGTCAGGTAGGCCACGGCCGGCGTCGGCAGCACGCCGAGCCGGACCACGTCGACGCCGGCGCTGGCCAGACCGGCCACCACGGCGGCTTCCAGGAACTCACCACTGGCGCGTGGATCCCGCCCCACAACGGCGCGTGGCCGGTGCCCTTCGAAGGCACCGGCCTCGCCGAGTACGTGAGCCGCCGCGACCGAGAGGTCGAGCGCCAGCTCCGCGGTCAGGTCCACGTTCGCCAGGCCACGGACTCCGTCCGTGCCGAACAAACGCCCCATCAGATGATCAGCGCTTGCTGTACTGCGGCGCCTTGCGGGCCTTCTTGAGACCGGCCTTCTTCCGCTCCTTGATCCGCGCGTCGCGGGTGAGCAGACCGGCCTTCTTCAGACCCGGGCGGTTCGCCTCCTGGTCGGCCTCGTTCAGGCACCGGGCCACACCCAGCTGCAGCGCACCGGCCTGGCCGGTGATACCGCCGCCGTTGATCCGGGCGATCACGTCGTACGAGCCCTCCAGGCCCGCGACGACGAACGGCTCGTTCACGTGCTGCTGGTGGACCTTGTTCGGGAAGTAGACGTCCAGCGGCTTGCCGTTGATCTTCCACTGGCCGCTGCCCGGCACGATCCGGACGCGGGCGACGGCCTCCTTGCGGCGGCCGGTGGCGCCGGCCGGGTTGATCACCGCGACACGACCCGTCTCGGCGCGCTGCTCCGGAGTCGGGTTCGTCTCGGAGGTGTAGGCGACCGGGCCCTCGTTGTCGATGGGGACCTCGGGGTCGAACTCTTCGGTCTCGGTGGTGATGTCGCTCACGCTGGGAATCCTCGTTTACCTGACTCGTCGATCGCTTACTGGGCGATCTGGGTGATCTCGAACGGCTTCGGCTGCTGGGCGGTGTGCGGGTGCTCCGGACCGGCGTACACCTTCAGCTTGGTGAGCAGCTTCCGGCTCAGGCGGTTCTTCGGCAGCATGCCCCAGACAGCCTTCTCGACGGCCTTGCGAGGGTCCTTGTCGAGGATCTCGCCGATCGGCGTGGCCGTCAGACCACCCGGGTGACCCGAGTGGCGGTACGCCAGCTTGTCCGTCCGCTTGGTGCCGGACAGGGCGACCTTGGAGGCGTTGACGACGACGACGAAGTCACCGCCGTCCACGTGTGGCGCGAACGTCGGCTTGTGCTTGCCGCGCAACAGGGTGGCGATCTGGACGGCGAGCCGACCGAGCGTGACGTCGGTGGCGTCGATCACGTGCCACTCGCGGGTGACGTCAGCAGGCTTCGGGCTGTACGTGCGCACGGTCGTTGACCTTCGTTTCTCAGAGGTTGACAAAACTGGTACGTCGGCGAGCGGTCCGCCGACGGGCTGGGACCTGGAACGCACAACAGCAGCCCAGAATACCGGCGGTGTCGGCCCCGGGTCAAAGCGAGCAAATCCCCGCCGGGGACCCCGGCTTGGAAGCAGACCCCGACCGCACTAGTTTAGCGGTGAAGATTGCAGTCCGAACCGCGTCCCGCCGGCTGACGATAAACCCTCACTCACCAGGCGATGACGCCAGCTTCCGAAGAGGGCATTGTGACCGATCAGTCGCTCACCGTCCGGGACAACCGGACCGGCAAGGACTTCGACCTTGCCATCACCGATGGCACCATCCGTGCCGCCGATCTCAAGCAGATCAGCGCATCCGACGGCGACGGTGGCCTGGCCACCTACGACCCCGGGTTCGTGAACACCGCCTCGTGCCGCTCGTCCGTCACCTTCATCGACGGCGACGAGGGCATCCTGGAGTACCGGGGCTACCCGATCGAGCAGCTCGCCGAGCAGTCGAACTACCTCGAGGTCGCCTATCTGCTGGTCAACGGCAAGTTGCCGAACAAGGCGGAGTACGAGGCCTGGGCCCACGACGTGACGTATCACACGTTCGTGCACGAGAACCTGAAGACCTTCATGCAGGGCTTCCGGTACGACGCCCATCCGATGGGCATGCTGCTGGCCTCGGTCGGCGCGCTGTCCACCTTCTACCCCGAGTCGCGCAACATCTTCGACGAGGAGTCCCGGGCGCTGCAGATCCGGCGGCTGATCGCGAAGATGCCGACGCTGGGCGCGTTCTCCTTCCGGCACGCCCAGGGCAAGCCGTACGTCTACCCGGACAACGAGCTCAGCTACACGGCGAACTTCCTGTCCATGCTGTTCAAGATGAGCGAGCCCAAGTACGCCGCCGACGACCGGCTGGTGCGCGCACTGGAGATCCTGTTCATCCTGCACGCCGACCACGAGCAGAACGCCTCCACGAACGCGGTCCGGGCGATCGGCTCCACCCAGGTCGACCCGTACACGGCGGTTGCCGGCGGCATCGGCGCGCTCTACGGCCCGCTGCACGGCGGCGCCAACGAGGCCGTCCTGAAGATGCTCCGCCGGGTCGGCTCGGTCGACAACGTCCCGTCGTTCATCGAGGGCGTCAAGAACGGCGACGAGCGGCTGATGGGCTTCGGCCACCGGGTCTACAAGAACTACGACCCGCGGGCCAAGATCATCAAGAAGGCCGCCGACGACGTGTTCGAGGTGACCGGGATCAACCCGTTGCTGAAGATCGCCGTCGAGCTGGAGAAGATCGCGCTGGAGGACGAGTACTTCGTCTCCCGCAAGCTCTACCCGAACGTCGACTTCTACTCCGGCCTGATCTACGAGGCCCTGGAGTTCCCGCCGGAGATGTTCACCGTGTTGTTCGCCATCCCGCGCACCTCGGGCTGGCTGGCGCAGTGGCTGGAGATGCTGAACGACGGCGACCAGAAGATCGCCCGCCCGAAGCAGATCTACACCGGCGCACGCGGCGTCCAGTACGTCCCGATGGGCGACCGCTGACCCCAACCTCGAAACGGCCCCTCGATCCGAGGGGCCGTTCTTGTTTTTGGGCCGGCCCAGCCAGGGGCGGCGTCAACTGCCGAGACCGGCTAGCTTCGGTGGATGGGCACGCTCGATGGGAAGGTCGCCCTGGTCACCGGGGCGAGTCGTGGGGTGGGGAAGGGGATCGCTCTCGGGCTGGGTGAGCAGGGAGCGACCGTGTACGTCACCGGCCGGGCCGAGGCCGGTGGAACGCCGACGACGCCGTTCGCCGGCACCGTGCAGGAGACGGCCGAGGAAGTGACCGCCCTCGGCGGGCGCGGGGTGGCGATCGTGTGCGACCACCGCGACGACGAGCAGACGAGGAACGCCGTTGCCCGAATGGTGGCGGAGACCGGCCGCCTCGACGTACTGGTGAACAACGTCTGGGGCGGCTACGAGCACTTCTGGGACGGCACGGAGTTCTGGCTCGAGCGCGGCTTCTGGACCGTGCCGGTGGACCGCTGGGACTCGATGTTCCAGGCCGGTGTGCGCGCGCATTACGTGACCAGCGTGGCGGCGGCTCCGACGATGGTGGCCCAGGGGTCGGGTCTGATCGTCAACGTTTCGTCCGACGCGGCGGGCAAGGACGACGCCGGCGTCAGCTACGGCGTGGCGAAGGCGGCGACCGACCGCATGGTCGCCTGCATGGGCCACGAACTGCGCGAGCACGGAGTGGCCGCCGTGTCGTTGTATCCGGGCCTGGTGCGCACCGAGTCAGTCCTGCGTGCCGGTGTGTTCGACCTGTCCGACTCGGAGTCGCCCCAGTTCATCGGCCGGGCGGTCGCGGCCCTGGCCGCCGACCCCGATGTCATGCGCTTCACGGGCCACGTCGTGCGCTCAGCCGAACTCGGCCGGCAGTACGGCTTCACCGACCCCCACCCGCCGCGCGGACCGAGCGACGGACCGTGACCATCGAGCCTCATCCGGAGGTACGCGACCGCGGACGATTCCCGGAAACCACCGTGGGCCGGCTGAAACTGGACGGTCGTCGGCTGGAGTGACGTACTCCCGCCGGCCTCAGGGTTCCCCTGAGTTGTACCGCGGCTGGGGTAGAGGAAGTGCCTTCGACCGACCGACGCGGTAGAGGCACGCTGACGGCGACGCTGTTGTGGTCATCGACTGCGACAGGGAGAAACCATCATGAACGCCTTGCTCTACAGGGGAAACAAGCTCGCCGACTGGCTCGGGCGGCAGAGTGTCGACATCCTCCGGGTCAGCCTCGGACTGATTTTCCTCGGGTTCGGCGTGCTCAAGTTCTTTCCGGGTGCGAGCCCGGCGGAGGCCTTGGTGATGCGGACCATCGACACCCTGACCTTCGGCATCGTCGACGGGCGGAACGCCGTACTCCTGACCGCGCTGATGGAGTGCTTCATCGGGCTGACCCTGGTCACCGGGAAGTTCCTGCGGACCGGGCTGCTGGTGCTCGGGGGCTCGCTGATCGGGATCATGTCGCCGCTGGTGCTGTTCTTCGGCGACCTGTTCCCGGGGACTCCGACGCTGGAGGCGCAGTACGTGCTGAAGGACATCGTGCTGGCGGCCGCCGGCCTGGTCATCGCCGCGAAGGCCCTGTCCACGTCGCCACTCCGGCTGCGGGCTTGAGAAGTTGGAGATGGCCCCGGGCGGGCTCAGTGCCTCGGTCCGGGGCCACCCGGCGCCTCTGCCGCTTACGACGCGGCCGGGGCGCTCACCGGTTCCCGCAGGTGTTCGATCAGGTCCTCGACGCCGCCACGGGCACGGATCATCGCCACGTGGTCGATGTAGTCGCGGGACTCGACGATCAGCCCGTCGCGGACGCGCAGCACGAACACGCACGGCACGGTGAACGGCTCCCCGGTCGCGATCACGGTCCCGGCGTACTCGAACTCGGCGACGATCACCTCCGGGTCGGCGGTGTGGTGGACCCGGATGTTGACCGGCTTGAACCGGACCGTGCCGGCCACCCGCGGCGCATTCAGGCCGAAGTGCTCGCGCAGTGCGTCCCGGGTCAGCAGCGGCCGGTCGCCGTACGGGTGCATCGGATGGCGTACGTCGGTCTGCTCGGCGTACAGCGCGGGAAGCGAGTCGAAGTCGCGGTCGGCGACACCGTGGACGAGTTTGCGGAAGACCTGTTCGGGAGTCATCGGCGGACCTTTCGGGTAAACGAAGTAATGACTCCGAATATACGGAGTGATAACTTCGGTTACAACCCATCGACCGGCGGCGGCGTCTCCTAGGCTGAAGAGCGGAGAAGGGAGCAGGGTGCGAGCAGACGCGCGGGACAACCGGGCCCGGATCATGACCGCGGCGGACGAGGTGTTCGGCCGGTCGCCGAACGCGTCCACCGACGACGTGGCCAAGCTGGCCGGTGTCGGCATCGCGACCGTGTTCCGGCACTTCCCGACCAAGGTCGAGCTGCTCGAAGCGGTGCTCACGCTCCGGCTGGAGCGGCTCCGGGACCGGGCCATCGAGCTTGCCGACAGCAACCAACCGGGTGCGGCGTTCTTCGGGTTCTTCACCCAGGTGGTGTCCGAGTCCGCGTCGAAGCTGGCGATCGCCGAGGCACTCACCGCGGCCGGCACGGCCGCCGGTGTGGACGCCAAGAAGGCGGGCAGTGAGTTGCGGGCCGCCTTCGACACGCTGCTCACCAGGGCCCAGGAGGACGGCGCCGTACGGCGTGACGCGGGGCTGGCCGAGGTCTACGCGCTGCTGATCGGGGCGTCTCGCGGCGCGACCGCGGTCGGGCTCGAGCCGAAGGTCCGCGACCGGATGCTCGGGCTGATCTTCGACGGCCTGCGTCCGTGAGGCGGCGCTGGAGGGCCTGGTCCCGCAAGCGTCGAGTAGTGATGGTCCTGGCACTGGCCTTCGTACTGCTCGTGCCCGTACCACTGGGGGCGTACGCCGTGTCGTTGCGAGTGCAGTACGTCGGGGAGCCGGCAACCGAGGCGCGGACGCGGAACAACGATGCCCTGTGGCTCGGCCATGCCTGGGTGGACGGGCGGAAGACCGCGGCCGACGTGACCGCACTGGCCCGGCAGCTCGACGGCACCGGAATTCGGGATCTCTACGTCCACGCCGGTCCGCTGGAGCATGACGGCTCGCTGCCGCTGTCGGAGGTGTCGCCCCGGGCTCGCTGGTTCACGTCGGCCATGCGGGCTGCTGCACCTCACGTGCGCGTGCAGGCCTGGCTCGGTGACCTCGTGCAGCCTGGGAAGAACCCGGGCATGGACCTGGACGACCCTGCTGTCCGGACGCGGGTCGTGACGTCGTCGGCCGCCGTACTCGATCAGGGGTTTCAGGGCATCCACTTCGACTTCGAGCCGGTGCACTCCGGGTCGGCCGGCTTCCTCGCCGTACTGGACGAAACGCATGTCCTGACGGCGAAGCGCGGCGTACCGCTGTCCGTCGCGGCAGCGCAGCTCGAGCCGCTGTGGCGCGTCAACGCCATCCCGCTGGCCGTGGCCGGTGAGGGCAAGTGGTGGTCGCAGGACTACTTCGCCGAGGTCGCCCGCCGGGTCGAGCAGATCGCCGTGATGTCCTACGACACCGCGATGCCCTTGGAGTCCTTGTACGGCGGCTACGTCGCCCAGCAAACGAAGCTCGCCCTGGAGGCAACGCCGGCGTCGACGGACCTGCTGATGGGCCTGCCCGCCTACTGGGAGAGCAACCCCTCCCACTGGGGCCACGCTGAGACGGTCGCCGCAGCGGTCCGCGGCGCCCGGCTCGCTCTAGGCACCTCGAACCGCCAGAACTTCGGCCTGGCCCTGTACGTCGACTTCACCGCTACCCCGGCCCACTGGACCGCCTACCGCGACGGCTGGTGCACAGCCGTTTAGAACGGGTTCCAGCGCATGAGCGCCAGCAACAGGACGCAGACGACGAGGTAGCCACCCTCGATCAGGAGAGGAGGCGCGATCCGGCGACGGCCGGCGTGCCCGGGCAGTCCAGTGCGTGCTCTCAGGCGGAGTGCCTCGAACACCGCGGCGACATGGGCTGTCTGTCCGGTCCGGATGCCACCGACCACGTGCCAGTCCTCGTCGGCCTCGATGCTCACGCGGTCCTCCTCGATCTCGACCGAAGCCACCGATCGCCAGTCCACGACTCGCTCGAACCAGCCGGTCCGGATCCGGACTTCCGTCGCCGCGGCGACGACGCGATAGAAGACGCGCTGCTCGAGGTAGTGGATCACGCCTCCGCCCGTTCCCATTGCTGCTATCGCCCCGCCCCACTCGCCCCAGCTCGCAAGTGCACCCGCCGCGATGGGCGCGGCCAGGACAACCGCGATCAGCGCCGGACGGCACCACCATGGCACGGGCTCGATCGGCACCTCCCACGGCAGCGTCGGCACCTCCTTGGCCGACTCGACCCGGGTCTCTGTTCCGGAGTCGTCGTCATCGTCCGGGTCGAGCTCGATCGGGAGGCTCTCGACCGACTCGACACTCCACGGCGTACGCCGCGGCGCTCGAAGTGGAGCCACCGGACGGAGCGGGACGTCTCCGACCAGCACCGTCGGCCAACTGCCCTCCGTCATGTCGCCAACCAGTAATGCCTCGTCCTGGTAGCGCCGGAGTGTCTGCGCCCACTCCCGGCGGAGTGATACCGGTGCACCGGCAGCCTCTTCCTCGTCGAGCAGGTCGAAGGCGGTGGACAGCCGGTCGGCCGTCTCGTCATCGTCCGGATCGACCGAGACGAAGCCGAAGAGGACAGCTCCGTCGGCTGAGCGCACGGCGAAGGTCCCAGAGACGTCCGGGTCGATCCGGACTGGCAGACCGTTCCCAGTCCACGACGTACGGCGCCAGGCCCGACGCCGGCGGATGTCCCGCAGGACGAGGAGAATCGCCAGCAACCACGCGCCTCCGGCCACCGTGTACCAGTACGTGTAGTCGGCGGGCTCATCCCGCAGCCGGAGCCACTCGTCGTCGGCCGGATCGACCAGCACCGGGATCTGCGTCCCGGGCGCGTACTCGTCCAGCACACTGATGACTCGCTTGTTGCCATCCGGCAGCTGGAGCGTCAGGTCACCGTCGTACGCGGAGACGACCACAGCCGTCTGCGCGACGGCTCGCCGTACATGTGTTTGCTCCTGCCCGTCCTGCCACCTCATGACCCCGAGAGCGGCCGCCCCGACCACCACCAGCAACACCGCAACGACGAGCCGGCCAGACAGTCCCAACGGCTTCGCCGCAGGGACCACCACCTGCTTCCTCGGCAGGGCTGCCGTCAGTGCAACCTGCCTGCGGCGACTGACAGCCCACCAGCTGAGGAGTGCGGCGCAGGCGGTCGCATACAGCGCCCACTCGACCATCACCGCGCCATCGTCGTACCAGAGCTGCACCACGAGGAACGCCAGCCCGGCGACCGCGGCAGCGCGGGGTTGCCACCACCACAGGACGAGCGAGGCCAAGAACGGAACCAGCGTGAGCGAGTACGCCACATCCGGAGCGCAGATCGCGGGATCTTCCGAGCACGGCACGTCGTCAACGGTCAGCAGTGTCACCGCAGCCGCGGCGATCCACGCTGCCGGCATCAGCCACCGGTAGAGCCAGCTGGGTACGACGGTGCTGGCCCACCGGACAGCCAGGTCGGTAGACATACGAGTCCCCCTCGTTGGTGTGGGAGAACTGTACGGGTCAGCGAGCGCGTTCGACGCGGCCTTCGTCCCAGACCGGTTCATTGGATTCGTAGACCGAGCCGTCGGCGCCGAAGACCAGGTAGCGGTCGAAGCCGCGGGCGAACCAGCGGTCGTGGGTCACCGCGAGAACTGTGCCCTCGAAGGAGTCGAGACCTTCCTCCAGGGCCTCGGCTGACTCGACGTCGAGGTTGTCGGTGGGCTCGTCGAGCAGGAGGAGTGTGGCACCCGACAGCTCGAGCAGGAGGATCTGGAAGCGGGCCTGCTGGCCACCGGACAGACTGTCGAAGGTCTGCTCCGCCGCATGCGCCAGCTCGTACCGGTCCAGCTTCCGCGAGGCCAGCTCGCGACCCATGCCCTCCCGGTGCTCGTCACCCCGGTGCAGGATCTCCAGCAGCGTGCGGCCGACCAGCTCCGGGTGCTCATGCGTCTGCGCGAACCAGCCCGGTCGCACCCGTGCACCCAGCTTGGCGTTCCCGGTGTGCGCCACCGGCGCGATCTGTACGTCGCCGACCGGCCTGTGCTCGACATCGGGGTCGGAACCACCGTTGGCGAGCAGCCGAAGGAAGTGCGACTTGCCTGACCCGTTCGACCCCAGCACGGCGACGCGTTCGCCGTACCAGACCTCGAGGTCGAAAGGCTTCATCAGACCGGTCAGCTCCAGGCCGGTGCACACCACCGCGCGCTTGCCGGTGCGGCCGCCGGTCAGCCGCATGCTGACCTTCTGCTCCCGTGGGATCGCCTGTGGCGGCCCGGCCTCCTCGAACTTGCGCAGCCGGGTCTGCGCGGCCCGGTAGCGCGACGCCATGTCGGAGTTGTACGCCGCCTTCTGCTTGTACATCAGCATCTGCGCACGGAGCTTGGCGTGCTCCTCGTCCCAGCGCCTGCGTAACTCCTCGAACCGCTCGAACCGGTGCCGCCTGGCCTCGTGGTACGTCTTGAAGCCGCCGCCGTGTGTCCACACCGTGTTGCCGGCGGCACCGAGCTCCACCGTGACGATCCGGGTGGCGGTGTTGGCCAGCAGCTCCCGGTCGTGGCTGATGTAGAGCACGGTCTTGTCGGTCGTGCGGAGCTGCTCCTCCAGCCAGCGCTTCCCGGGTACGTCGAGATAGTTGTCCGGCTCGTCCAGCATCAGGACCTCGTCCGGACCGCGGAGCAGGGCCTCCAGGACCAGGCGCTTCTGCTCACCGCCGGAGAGGGTCTTCACCTCGCGCCAGCGACACCGGTCGAACGGGATGCCGAGGGCGGCCGTCGTACAGACGTCCCAGCGGACCTCCGCGTCGTACCCGCCGACCTCGCCCCAGTCCGCCACCGCCTGGGCGTACTTGAGCTGCGTCTTCTCGTCGTCGGCCTCCATCATCGCCAGCTCGGCCTGGTCCAGCTTGGCCGCGGCGGTCTGGATCGCCTCCGGGGCGACCGACAGCAGCAGGTCGCGCACAGTCGAGGAGTCCCGCACCGAGCCGACGAACTGCCGCATCACGCCGAGCCCGCCGGACCGCGAGATGCTGCCGCTGTGCGGTTTCAGGTCACCCGCGATGATCCTGGTCAGCGTGGTCTTGCCCGACCCGTTCGCCCCGACCAGCGCGACCTTGGCCCCGTCCCCGACCCGGAACGTGATGTCATCCAGCAACACCCGCCCATCCGGCAACTCGAACCCGACCCCACCCACATCCACGTGACCCATCCCACCAGTCTGACAACCCGGGCTCGTTCCCCGCGACCGGTTAAAGTTGCGGGGACCGAACGGGGAGTTGAGTTACACCATGAGCGGTGAGTCCGCCTTCCACGCGGTGGATGCGGAAGTGCGGCAGCTGGCCTTGCGGCTGAGCGGCGCCGACCAGGTCACCGTGGCCGTCCAGAGTGCCCGACTGCGGCACCAGGCCGAACAGATCCAGGACGCGCTGTGGCGCCGGCGTGCCATCGCCCGCGTCGAGGGTCTGCCCGCGATGGCGGCCGGACCGCGGGGCGGCACCAGCCCCGAATTCCGCGTGGCGGAGCGGCTGGTCGCCCGGGGCATTTCGCTGCAAGGTCGCGCCCCGGAACGTCTCAGCGAGCTACGACGGCTGAGCGACGAGATCGCCGTGCTGGCAGGCCACGCCCCGGTGCGGGAGGCGAGCGCCGTACGGCGGATGAACAACACTCTCAACCGGTTGATCGCAGAGCTCGAAGCAGCCGATGGGATTTAGGCGCGGCGCACTGCTGGACCCCCGATCCCGCGACTACTACTCGGTGGCGTTGGTCGTCGAGACCGTCAAGCGGCTCACCGGGCAGCGGAGCCGGTGGAACTCGCGCGTCTACTTCGAGCTGAGCGGCGCCGACGGGGCGGCGGGTCCGGACGGCGGGATGGCCGTCAGCGACGCGGCCGTGCTGCAACCGTTGCGGCGGGCGCTCGCGGGCGAAGACCTGACGGCCGACGAGCTGACCAGTCTGCGGGATGCGCTCGTCACTCTCACCCACGAGAGCTTCCATCTGTGCCAGGAGCTCCGGGGCACCGACGGAAGCGTCCGGCACACGCCCGCCGAACTCGCCCTCGAAGAAGGCCTGGCGGAGAACTGGGCCCAGCAGAACGTCCACCACGTGATCCAGGCGTTGAATCTGGACGTCAGGTACCCGGAGTTGCTCATGCAGCGGTCGGTCGATGCCTACCCCGCCCTGCAGGCGGCCAGCACCAAGCTGGTCGACGGGGTTGCCAGGTTGAGCGGCCTGCCCGCCGAGGACGTCGCTCAACGGCTCCAGCAGACCAGGTCGGACGAGCGCTTCGGGGTGATCGCGGACCTGGTGGTCGAACCCCGGAGCGACCGGATCACCGGCGACCGGGCGGAGCTTCGCGGTCGGCTGGAGCGGACGCTGGAAGAGAACTTCGCCCCGGTGCTGGCCGTCGAGTTCGACAACGGCGACCTGAGGGCCCAGCGCGGCACCGAGATCGCCAAGACGACGTTGGCGGAGGTCAGCCGGGTGCTGGACCAGGCGGAGAACGGCGAGGCTCGCCAAGAATCACAGGAACCACAACAGCAGGCTGCCCGGACCTGGGAGGAAGAGATCCTCGCCTGGCAACGCGAGCAAGCCAACGCAGCGCAACAGCCGGCACAGGAGACCTGGGAAGACCAAGTGCTCGCCTGGCAACGGGAGCAGGCCACAGCCGCCCAGCAACCACCCCAGCAACCGGCGGGTCAGACCTTTGAACAGGTCGTGCAGGCCTGGCAGCACCAGCAGCCTGCGGGTCAGGTGGATGGATTGCGGAAGTTCCTGGATGCTCAGCGGTCTGGCCCCGCTGGTGGTGAGCAGGCGGCCGAGGGTTCGAACCCGCCGAGCGCCAAGCGGAACCTCAATCCGAAGCGCGGGCACGATCGCCCGCTCGAGTGACCTGCTACGACGGCAGGGATCGCGGTGATGCCGTCGAGTGAGGTCACCAGTCCTCGAGGGCGTCCAGGTAGGTGCCACCGGTCGGGCGGACCGTGCCGGTCATGAACAGCTTGAGTGGTGCGGCGTACAGACCGAAGGTGCGTGAGCCGGTGAAGAAGCCGGCCGAGTCGCAGCCGTCGTACTGCACCCAGATCTCCCGTACGCCGACGGACGTGTCGAACCGCAGCACGATCGCCTCCGACGGCCGGGCGGCCTGGGGTGTGCACTTGAACACCGGGAGGTCCGGGTTCCGCTCGGGCAGCACCTTGATCGCGTCGACCACCTGCTGCGCGATGGACGCGTTGAAGCGCTGCTGGCCGAGCAGCATGGTGGCGCCCGGGGTCAGCCGGTAGCGGCACGCCTGCAGCCCGTACACCGGCGTCTCGACGTCCAGCCCTGTCGCCCGCGGTACGGCGGTGTGCTCCCCCGCTTGCAGGATCGGATGGTCGGTCGGACAACCCGCATCCGCGAATGGCGGCACCTGCCGCTCAGTCGTACCGGGCCCCTCCGCATTCTCCCTGCCCGCCTTGCTGTCACTGGCGTTCGAGGCGATCGTCGGCGAGTCACCGACCGCGTTCCAGACGCCTCCGATCGCTGCGGCGACCACTACGGCCGCCGCGGCCATGGTCATCCCCTGCCGCCGCTTACGCACCCGCCGACGTGCCTCCGCGGCCATACCGCTGCCCCGCAGACCAGTAGCCCTGTCGGCCTGGTGCTGGAACGCGTCGGCGATCTTGGGGCCGAGCTCCTGCTCAGGCTCGTGCTCAGGCATCCTCGGCTCCTTCCTTGCTCAGCGTGGTCTTCAGTGCTGCCAGTGCCCGGTGGACATGCGACCGGGCGGTTGCCTCCGCGCAGTGCAGCAGTGCACCGATCTCGGCGTACGAGAGCTCCTCGTAGAAGCGCAGTACGACGGCTGCCCGCTGCTTGTCCGGCAGTGTCGCGCAGAGGGCCCAGACGGCGTCGGACTCGGCCCGGTCCGCGGCGCCGTCCGGAGCCGGTGACCCGATCCGGACCGGGTCGGCAGCAGGTGCCTCACGGCGGCGGAAGCGACGCCACCAGGAGATGTGGGCGTTCACCACCATGCGCTTCACGTAGGCCTCGGGGTCGTCGGCGCGGCTGACCCGGCTCCAGCGGGCACAGGCGGTCGTCAGGGCGTCCTGCACCGCGTCCTCGGCCAGGGCTTTGTCCCCGGTCAGGACGTAGGCGAAGCGCAGCAGCGCGTCCGCCTTCTCGCTCACCCAGAGCTCGAAGTCGATCGGGCCCGTCCGTGCCTCTGCTGCCGCCAAGGCTGCCTCCATACCCTCAGGACGGCGAATCCGCCCGATCCGTTGCAACCGTTCGCCGGTTTGACACGGTCGGCAAATAGCATCACACCTCATGGATCGTGGAGTGCTTCTGGACAGGCGAACCACCCGAGCGTGGCAGATCTTCGACAACCTGGCGTACGGCCTGAGTGCGTCTACCACGCGGGCCAACCGCTGGAACCAGCAGGTGTACGTGGAGCAGAATCCGCCGGCCGAGCATACGTACGACGGGATCGCGCACGCCGATGGTTCGATGACGCTGAGCGGTGGCACTTACTACTACCTCGCCTACGCCTCTGACCAGATGTACCTCGCGCGGCTGTCCACGGACCCATACCCGGAGCCCGAGGTGACCAGGCGCGTCCACAACGCGGTGGGTGCCTTCGTCCGCACCTATCTGGACCTCTACAACGAACCCGCTCCGGAAGACGACGCCGGCCGGGCCCTGGACACCGGACTGCGCGCGAACACCGCAGCGTCGTACATGCCACACGTCATCGACCAGCTGCGGCTGGAGAACGGCTTCCCGGGGATCAAGGACCTGCCGACCGACGACCCGCATCCCGCTCTGCAGGGTGCGGCGGAAGCACTCTGTGAACGAGTGGGCGAGGCGACCGGCGTCGAGCCCGACGACCTGCGCAAGCAGCTCCAGGCCACTCCGCCCGCCGAGCGCTGGAACGTGCTGACCCGACCCCTGGTCGACCAGCGGCTCGGCGCCCGGATGCAACCGGACTACCGGTTGGCCGACAAGGTCTACTCCGAGGACGCCGCCCGGATCCAGGCCCTGCTCGTCAAGGACCTCAAGAAAGGCTTCGTGGCGTGCGCCTCCGCCGCCGAGGCCGGGCAGGACACGCGCTCAAAGGGCCGCGAGCTGGTCGAGGAGGCCGTGCGTACGGCGAATCAGCACCTCGAGACGTTCGCCGGAAGCGCGCCGGCTCCGGTGGCCGGCCCGGCGGTCGAGCCGGCGTACGCCCAGGTCTCGGCGATCGTGCGCTCCGTGCATGGCGAGCTGTCCGGAGGCCAGGCCAACGTGGCCTGGGTGCTCCAGACCCAGCCGCGGGCCGCGTCCTGGAACGGCGCCCTGGAGGCGACCAACGACGGCACTCTCGGCCAGACGCGGCCGGACCGCTCGCTGGCCTTCGACGCGCAGAAAGTGCTCGCACCGCTCGCCGAGGCTCACACGGCCCAGCGCCCCCTGGACCCGAACCTCCAGGCCGACGTCCGGCAGGCCGTCTTCGTCGTGACCCGCGAGGCCGCCCGCCTGCACTCACCCGACGGTCCCGGTGATCCGGCCGAGCAGGCGATGAAAGACGGCCTGGCCGAGGTCTACGCGAAGCTGCGGACCGACCAGGTCATGGCAACGCTCGGGTACGGCGAATCGCGGCCGCCCGGCGAGGCGATGCCCCTGAGCCCCGCGGGCCGGGCGGCGTCCGCACTCACCGAGTCGGTCGGCCAACTGTCCCGTTCCACCCAGCTCCAAGTCGTGTCCCAACTGCTGACCACGCCGCCGGAGGAAAGGTTCGGCAAGGCGGTCGCCCTGGGCCTCGGCAAGGACGCACCGCGCGACACCGCGGGCCGGCACGAAGTCGACGCCGTCCTGGTCCCGGAGGTGCGGGCTGCCTTCGAACACGTCGCCAGGCCGGCGAGCAGGTTCGCCTTCATCACCCGCAACCACGCCGAACGTGGCCGAATCCTGGGGACTCAGGCGGGCGCTCAGATTGCTGACGCCAAGGACCACTACGCCGCACGAGGCATGAGCGATACGCACATGTCCCAGTCGGTGGCGATGACCGGTCAGGTGGCAGCAGGGTCGGCGCCAGGAGTCACGACCAGCCACAAGCCAGCGGCCGCGAGCACGAATCCTCGTGAGGCGGGCAACCAGATCAGTGGCCGGTGACCGCGCGGAGGACGCGGAAGCCCTTGGCGCTGGCCTTTCGTTCGCAGGGGTAGCCCTGGTCGGTCAGCCAGCGTTGCAGCGAGTCGCCACCCAGGTTCTTGCCGACGACCAACCACGCCACCCCGCCAGGGCTCAGCCGCGCCAGCCAGTGCAGCAGCATCTTGTGCAGTTCGGGCTTGCCGATGTGAATCGCGGGGTTGGACCAGATCTGGTCGAACCGCACATCCTCCGGTACGCCGTCCGGCAGCACCGGGTGCACCCGATCGGCCACGCCGGCCCGCTGGGCGTTCTCCGCGGTCAGCTCCAGCGCCCGCGTGTTCACGTCGACCGCCCAGATGTCAGCCGTCGGCGCCTCGACCGCCAGCGCACAGGCGATCGGCCCGTAGCCGGTCCCGAGGTCGAGGAACGTCCCCGGACCGGTCGGCGGCTCCACCTCGCGCAGCAGTACCGCCGTACCGATGTCCAACCGGTCCCTCGAGAACACACCGGTCGCTGTGGTGAAGGTGTAGTCGCGTCCCCAGATCCGGGCTTCGACAGTACGCCGTACGTCCGTCGACCCGGGCTCCGCCGAGAAGTAGTGGTCAGCCACGGTGGTGCACCTCTCCCCTGACCTGGCGGGCCTGCAGTGCCCGTGCGGCCAGCTCGTCATCGGCTGGGTAGCGCACTTCCTCCAGGGTGAGGCCGTGCGCCGGCAGGACCGACACAGCCGAGTGCCGCACCCTGCCAGCGAGTACGGCGGCTGGCCAGTCGACGTCACGTCGTCCGTCACCCACTGGGATCAGCGCGCCCACCAGAGCCCGGACCATGGAGTGGCAGAACGCATCAGCGATCACAGTGCCCTCCAGGAGTCCGGGAGCCGTCCGCTGCCAGGTGTACTCCAGGAGCGCCCGGACAGTGCTGGCGCCTTCACGCTTCTTGCAGAAGGCGGCGAAGTCGTGCTCGCCGAGCAGTCCTGCGGAGGCAGCGTTCATGCGGTCCACGTCCAGCGGACGGCCTACTCGCAGTACATAGCCGCGCTGCAGCGGGTCCCAGCCTGCAGGGTCGTCACACAGGCGGTACACGTAGCGACGGGCCAGAGCGGAAAAGCGCGCGTCAAAGCCTTCTGGAGCCGCTCTGACGGCTGTGACGGCCACGTCCTCGGGTAGTACGCCGTTCAGGCTTCTGAGCAGCCTCAAGGGCTCTACAGCGCTTTCGACATCCACATGGGTCACCTGGCCCCGGGCGTGTACGCCGGTGTCAGTCCGGCCAGCGCAGGTGACGGTTGGCGGCTGCGGCAGCCGCAGTACGACGCCGAGCGTCTCCTCCAGCACACCCTGCACCGTCCGGAGACCCTCCTGACGGGCCCAGCCGTGGAAGGCTGTTCCGTCGTACCTCAGGTCGATCCGCCAGCGCACACGGCAATCTAACGCAACAGGACCCCCTCACCGTGCGGTGAGGGGGCCCTGTTGGTGCACTCAGGCCGGGGGACTTACTTGTCCTCGGTCTTCGCGTCCTCGGTCTTGGTGTCCTCGACGACGTCCTGGACGTCCTCGGTCGCGACGTCCTCGACCTTGGCCTCGTCCTCGACCTTCTCGTCGGTCGTGTCCTCGACCTTGTCGTCCTTCGCCGCCGCCTTCTTGGCCGGAGCCTTCTTGGCGGTCTTCGCCTTCGGCGAGTCGGCCAGCGCCTCGACCAGCTCGATCTTCACCATCGGCGCGTTGTCACCCTTGCGCGGGCCGAGCTTGGTGATCCGGGTGTAGCCGCCCGGACGGTCGGCGTACCGCTCGCCGATCTCGGTGAAGAGCACGTGCACGACGCTCTTGTCCTTGATCCGCTTCATCACCTGGCGGCGCGAGGTCAGGTCACCACGCTTCGCCTTGGTGATCATCGACTCGGCCAGCGGCTGCAGGCGCTTGGCCTTGGCCGCGGTGGTGGTGATGGCGCCGTGCTCGAACAGCGACGTCGCGAGGTTGCTGAGGATCAGCTTCTCGTGCGCCGGGCTGCCGCCCAGCCGGGCACCCTTGGTGGGGGTTGGCATCTCTTACTCCAAGAATCTCAGGCCCGCACGGACCCGGGGTGGGTTGACTCAGTACTGCTCGGTCTCGGCGAAGCTCTCGTCCTCGTCCTCGGCCTCGGTGCCGTAGGCCTCGGCGGCCGCACGCAGGTCGAACCCAGGAGGCGAGTCCTTCAGCGACAGGCCCATCTCGGCCAGCTTCAGCTTGACCTCGTCGATCGACTTGGAGCCGAAGTTGCGGATGTCCAGCAGGTCCTGCTCGCTGCGCGAGATCAGCTCACCCACGGTGTGGATGCCCTCACGCTTGAGGCAGTTGTACGACCGGACGGTCAGCTGCAGGTCCTCGACCGGCAGGGCCAGGTCGGCCGCCATCTGCTCGTCCACCGGCGACGGGCCGATGTCGATGCCCTCGGCCTCGACGTTCAGCTCACGCGCCAGGCCGAACAGCTCGACCAGCGTCTTACCGGCCGACGCGACGGCGTCGCGGGGCAGCATCGACGGCTTGGTCTCGACGTCGACCACGAGGCGGTCGAAGTCGGTGCGCTGCTCGACACGGGTGGCCTCGACCTTGTAGGTGACCTTGAGCACCGGCGAGTAGATCGAGTCGACCGGCATCCGGCCGATCTCGGCGTCGGCGGACTTGTTCTGGATCGCCGAGACGTAGCCCCGGCCCCGCTCGACGACCAGCTCCATCTCGAGCCGGCCCTTCTCGTTCAGGGTGGCGATCTTCAGGTCCGGGTTGTGCACCTCGACACCGGCCGGCGGCGCGATGTCCGCGGCGGTGACGTCACCGGGGCCCTGCTTGCGCAGGTACATGGTGACCGGCTCGTCGTGCTCGGAGGAGACGACCAGGTCCTTCAGGTTCAGGATCAGCTGGGTGGCGTCCTCCTTCACCCCGGCCACGGTGGAGAACTCGTGCAGGACACCGTCGACCTTGATGCTGGTCACGGCGGCACCCGGGATGGAGGACAGCAGGGTACGGCGGATGGAGTTGCCGAGGGTGTAGCCGAATCCCGGCTCGAGCGGCTCGATCACGAACCGCGAACGGTGCTCGTCGACGACCTCTTCGGTCAGGGTGGGGCGCTGGGCAATAAGCACTTCGTGTTCCTTGTCTTCTCGCGACGACCACTATTTGAGGTCGCGATGGTGAAGAAACAGACCCGTCCGGCCGGCGGCCCGGAGGCCACCGGCCGGAACCGGATCAGTTCTTCGAGTAGAGCTCGACGATCAGGTGCTCGGCGACCTGGGTGTCGATCTGCTGCCGGGTCGGCAGCTGGTGGACGAGGATGCGCAGCCGCTCGGGCAGCACCTCGAGCCAGGCCGGGACGACGCGCTCGGAGTGCGTCTCCCGGGCGATGATGAACGGGGTCGTCTCGACCGACTTCGGCTTGACATCGATGATGTCGTGCGCGGCGACTCGGTACGACGGGATGTTCACCTTCACGCCGTTCACGGTGAAGTGACCGTGCACGACGAGCTGACGGGCCTGCCGCCGGGTCCGGGCCAGGCCGGCGCGGTAAACCACGTTGTCCAGCCGGGACTCCAGGATGATCAGCAGGTTGTCACCGGTCTTGCCGGAGCGCCGCGAGGCCTCCTGGTAGTACCGGCTGAACTGCTTCTCCAGTACGCCGTACGCGTAGCGGGCCTTCTGCTTCTCCCGCAGCTGGAGCAGGTACTCGCTCTCCTTCGGGCGGCCGCGGCCGTGCATACCCGGCGGGTACGGACGGCGCTCGAACGCCTTGTCGCCACCGACGAGGTCGACCCCGAGACGGCGCGACTTCTTGGTCATCGGTCCGGTGTAACGGGCCATGGTTGTTCTCGCTCCTCTCGAAAGATCAGACCCGGCGCCGCTTCGGCGGGCGGCAGCCGTTGTGGGCGGTCGGGGTGACGTCCTGGATGGTGCCGACCTCGAGGCCGACCGCACCCAGCGAACGAATCGCGGTCTCACGGCCGGAGCCGGGACCCTTCACGAACACGTCGATCTTGCGCATGCCGTGCTCCATCGCCCGGCGCCCGGCGGCCTCGGCGGCCATCTGCGCGGCGAACGGGGTCGACTTGCGCGAACCCTTGAAGCCGACGGTGCCCGCGGAAGCCCACGAGATGACCGCGCCGGTCGGGTCGGTGATCGTCACGATCGTGTTGTTGAACGTGCTCTTGATGTGCGCGTGGCCGGCGGCCACGTTCTTCTTCTCCTTGCGGCGCACCTTCTTCGCGCCGGCCGCGCTGCGGCTCTTGGGAGGCATAGGTCAGTTGCTCCTGGGGTGGTCGACGGTCATCCGGGTCATCACTTCTTCTTCTTGCCGGCGATCGCCTTGCGACGACCCTTGCGGCTGCGGGCGTTGGTCCGCGTGCGCTGACCCCGCACCGGCAGGCCGCTGCGGTGCCGGCGACCCTGGTACGACCCGATCTCGATCTTGCGGCGGATGTCCGCGGTCACCTCGCGACGGAGGTCACCTTCGATCTTGTAGTTGCCTTCGATCCAGTCCCGGAGCTTCACCAGCTCCTCGTCGCCCAGCTCGTGGACGCGCTTGTCACCGGAGATCCCGGTGGCTTCCAGCGTCTTCAGGGCGCGAGTACGACCTACACCGAAGATGTAGGTGAGAGCGACCTCGATGCGCTTGTCGCGCGGCAGGTCGACCCCTACGAGGCGTGCCATGTGGCGGTGTTCCTTTCGTCGGCAGAGGTGTGGTGGCGCGCCGCGTCCTTGCCCGCCTCGGTGAGTTCGCCAACTGATTGGATGCTTCACCGGCAAGGCCCCGGCCTCTGTTCCGGGGGCGACGTCCGGCCTGTTGCTGGTGCCGGACGAGCATGCGCGCTGTGGTGCGAAAGTGCAGGAAACGCGAGTGGGGCTGGATCAGCCTTGCCGCTGCTTGTGCCGCGGGTTCTCGCAGATCACCATGACCCGGCCGTGACGGCGGATCACCTTGCACTTGTCGCAGATCTTCTTGACGCTCGGATTGACCTTCATCGAGCTTCTTTCTTCGACAGGTGTTGGTGGTGGTCTTACTTGTACCGGTAGACGATGCGACCCCGGGTGAGGTCGTACGGCGACAGCTCCACGACGACCCGGTCCTCGGGGAGGATCCGGATGTAGTGCTGCCTCATCTTGCCGCTGATGTGCGCGAGCACCTTGTGCCCGTTGGACAGCTCAACACGGAACATCGCGTTCGGCAGGGCCTCGACGATGGTGCCCTCGAGTTCGATGACTCCCTCTTTTTTGGGCATGTCCTCGCACTTCTGTAGATGACGTACTGAATGATGGTTACCGCTGTGGCTCGGAACCCGGGCTCGGATGCCCTCCTGACGCGAGGTCAGGCAGCCGCGGGCACGACGAGACAGAGGCTACAAAGAGCCAAGGAAAGAGTGTACGCCACTCACCCAGGCGAAACCCAATCGAGACCCGTCAGCCGGCTCGTGAGGTCTCCAGTTCAGCCATGTGCTCGGCTCCCCAGGCGTCCAGCGGCGCCAGTGCGACGTTGAGCGACTGGCCGAGCTCGGTCAGTGAGTACTCGACTTTAGGCGGCACCTGGTGGAAGACCTCGCGATGCACGATGTCGCGGGACTCCAGTTCGCGCAACTGCTGGATCAGCATCTTCTCGGTCACCCCGGCGATCTCCCGGCGCAGCTCCCCGAACCGCATCGGCCCATGGTGAAGCGCCCAGAGGATGCGCGGCTTCCACTTTCCACCGATGACGTCGGCCGCGGCGTCCAGCCCACAGGTGTACGGGGTCATCACTTACCTTTCGGTCAGTACCTAACTAATTAGTTGGTACTTGTCCATCCTAAAGCGCGACGCCAAGGTTGACGACATGAAGACTCCTGTCACCGTCCTCGGTCTCGGCGCGATGGGTACCGCCCTCGCCCGGGCCTTTCTGACCGCCGGCCATCCGACCACCGTCTGGAACCGCACCCCCGGCCGCTCCCCCGAGCTCGACACCCTTGGCGCTACTCGTGCCGCCACCGCTGCGGAGGCGATCGCCGCCAGTCCCCTCGTCGTGGTCTGCCTGCTCGTCGACGCGACCGTTCGCAGCACCCTCGACGGCCTCGACCTGACCGGCAAGACCGTCGTCAACCTCACCAACGGCACCCCGGCGCAGGCACGCGACACGGCCACGTGGGCCGCTGCCGCCGGAGCGGAGTACCTCGACGGCGGCATCATGGCCGTGCCGGTGATGATCGGCGGACCTGCCGCCTTCATCTTCTACAGCGGCTCCCCGGTGGCCTTCGAACGGCACCAGGCCGACCTCGCCGCGATGGCCCGGCCCGCGTACGTCGGTAGCGACCCAGGCCTGGCCGCGTTGCACGACATTGCCCTGCTCAGCGCGATGTACAGCATGTTCGGCGGCGCCCAGCACGCGCTGGCCCTGGCCGGTAGCGAGAAGATCTCCGCAGTGCGGTTCACCGAGGACTTCCTGCTGCCCTGGCTGACGGCGATGCTCGGCAGCCTGCCGCGGATCGCCAAGGATGTCGACGAGGGGCCCGAGCCAGGTGCGGCGGGTTCGAACCTCGCGATGCAGGCGGCCGGCTACGACAACCTGATCGACACCGCGGTCGGCCAGGGCGTCGACCCGGTCCTGCTGATCCCGATGGGCGAGCTGCTCCGGAAGGCAGTAGCGGCCGGGCACGGCGACGAGGATCTGGCCGCAATCGTCCCGCTACTCAGGGCTGATGCGTAGCCGCCCACTGTTCGCCTTCACGCCAGATCTGCTCGGGCATCAAGTCGAGCAGGTCGCACGCGGCGTCCAGTTGTGCGAGGGCGGTGGCCGAGTCGCGGTACGCCGGCAGGATCGCGACGAACCGCCGTCCCTCGCAGCTGAACCCGAACCCAGGAACGTCGGCCAGCGCCTCGACCGCCCGCGGGTGCAGCACCGCCTCCGCGTGATCCTCGCGGCCGTTGAACAGGCAGTACCGCCCGGGCAAACCGTCGATGGTCAGCTTGATCGGCAGCAAGCTCGCGGCCGCCACCGGGGCCAGCGCGGCGGGCAGCACCTGCAGTGGCGGCAGCGGCCGATCGACCTGCAGATCAAGGAAGTCGAAGCCGAGATCACGTCGTCCGACCTTGTGCCGGAACCGCCCGGTCGCGAACTCCCGGCCCCGATGCCGGCCACTCGTCACGTCGAAGACCTCGGCCTTCGGGTCCACCGAGAACGGTGGGAACGGCCAGCGCTGCCGCAGCTCCGGCTGCGCCACACTGATCCGCCAGCCCAGCTGCTCGACGACCTCGCCCCACGCCTTCCGCCGGCGACTGTCAGCGATCCGCAGACCGACCGTGAACCCCACCAGCACAAGGAACCAGGCCAGCATCATCCAGCCGACCCACCGCGGCTCGAGCAGCAGCCCGGCGATCACCAGTGGTACGGCGACCGCGAACCAGATCACGTAGACGAGGGCAGACCCCTGCCGTAGCTGCCACCCCCAGTCCGGCCGCAACCGCGGGCCGGTGACGCGGCGGGTGACCGGAGCCGCTGTCAACGGCGCTTTCCGAGGTTGCTCAGGGCGAACAGCGTCCACGGGATCATCAGCCAGACCGGCCAGAAGTGCGGCCAGTTTCCACCGTTCGCAACCCCGATGACGAACCAGATCACCACGTTGATCAAGACGACGCCGGTGAAGCCGCCGCCGAGCGCCGCCAGCCCTTGCCGCTGCGGCTGCGCGTCCCGCTTCCGCGCCGGGAACTCACCAGGCGCCGGAGCGGGCTTGCTGTCCTGCACCATCGCAGGAGTCTGGTACGTCCGCACCGGTGGCAGGTCACGCACCAGCGGCTCCAGCTCGCCGTACGTCTGCACGGAGTAGAGCTGGTCGAGCCGGGAGGTGAACTCGGGCTGGTCCAGCCGGCCGTCCGCGAACGCGTCCCGCAGCCGCCCGGCGATCTTGTCCCGGTCGGCTTCGGTGAAGCGTTGGTGCGGCTGGTACTGAGGCATAGCTCAAGTGTGCCTCAGCAGCAGGGCCTACGCGTCCCCCGACGGATGGACCCCCGGTGTCCATCAATACGGCGCGTCAGCGGACTCCGTCGTACCGTGAGGGCTCAGTCGGCCAGCGCGCCGTACTTGATGCCGAGCTCGGCCAGCTTCGCTTCGCCGCCGTCGAGGGCGGTCAGCACCCACGGCCCCTGCGGGGTGAGCGTGAACGTGTGCTCAGTGTGCGCGGCGGCCTCGCCGTCGTTGGTGACGACCGTCCAGTCGTCCTCGAGCGTGTGGTTGTCCTGCTTGCCGAGGGTGAGCATCGGCTCGACGGCGAGCGCCATCCCCTCGACCAGCTTCGGGCCGCGGCCGGGGCGGCCGAAGTTCGGCACGTTCGGCGGCTGGTGCATGGCCGAGCCGATCCCGTGCCCGACGAAGTCCTCGACGATCCCGTACGACGAGTTCGCCCGGACGTGCTTCTCGATCGCGGCCGAGATGTCGGTCAGCCGGCCGCCGAGCCGGGCGGCGGCGAACCCGCGCCACATCGACTCCTCGCAGATCCGGGCCAGCTCGAGCAGCTCGGGCGCCACCGCGCCGACCGGCACCGTGATCGCGGCGTCGCCGTGCCAGCCGTCGACGATCGCGCCGCAGTCGATCGAGATCAGGTCGCCCTCGGCGAGCACCCGGTCGCCGGGGATGCCGTGCACGATCTCGTCGTTCACCGACGCGCAGATCGAGCCGGTGAAGCCGTGGTAGCCCTTGAACGACGGCGTGGCGCCGGAAGATCGGATGTGGTCCTCGGCGATCGCGTCCAGCTCACCGGTGGTGATACCCGGCTTGACCTCGCCGCGGAGCAGTTCCAGCGTGCGGCCGACGACGAGGCCGGCCGCACGCATGGAGAGGATCTGTTCGCGGGTTTTGATCTCGATCCCGCGGTCCTTAAAGATCACAGCACATCATTCGTTTACTCGGTCACCGTCTTGAGGGCTGCGAGCACCCGCTCGCTCACCTCGTCGATCTCGCCGACACCGTCCACCTCGACCAGCAGGCCGCGCTGGGCGTACACGCGCAGCAGCGGCTTGGTCTCGGCGGTGTAGACGTCCTGCCGATGCCGGACGACCTCCTCGGAGTCGTCCGCCCGGCCCTCGACGTGCGCCCGGCGCAGCATCCGGTCGACCAGGACGTCGGTGTCGGCGATCAGCGCCACCACCGCGTCCAGTTTGTGGCCGTGCTCGGCCAGGATGTCGTCCAGCGTGCCGACCTGAGCCAGCGTGCGCGGGTAGCCGTCCAGCAGGAAGCCGTCGCCGGCATCGGCCTCGGACAACCGGTCCCGCACCATCGCGTTGGTGACCTCGTCCGGCACGTAGTCGCCGGCGTCCATGTAGCGCTTTGCTTCCAGCCCGAGCGGCGTCTCGTCCTTGACGTTCGCACGGAAGATGTCGCCGGTGGACACGGCCGGGATATTCAGGCGTTCCGCAAGCACCTTTGCCTGCGTGCCTTTGCCCGCCCCGGGCGGACCCATCAGCAACATTCTCATCAGCGCAAGAACCCTTCGTAGTTACGCTGCTGCAACTGGGACTCGATCTGCTTCACGGTGTCCAGACCGACGCCGACCATGATCAGGATCGACGTACCGCCGAACGGGAAGTTCTGGTTCGCGTTCAGGAGCACCAGTGCGATCAGCGGGATCATCGAGATCACCGCGAGGTAGAGCGCGCCGGGCAGCGTGATGCGGGACAGCACGTAGCCCAGGTACTCCTCCGTCGGCCGGCCCGCCCGGATGCCGGGGATGAAGCCGCCGTACTTCTTCATGTTGTCCGCGACTTCCTTCGGGTTGAAGGTGATCGAGACGTAGAAGTACGTGAAGAAGATGATCAGGCCGACGTACGTGATCATGTAGATCGGGTGATCGCCCCGGACGAAGTGGGCCTGGATCCACTGCGCCCATCCCTTTTCCTGCTGGAACTGGCTGACCAGCACCGGCAGGTACATCAGGCTGGAGGCGAAGATGACCGGGATGACACCGGCCTGGTTCACCTTCAGCGGGATGTACGTCGACGTACCGCCGAACATCTTGCGGCCGACCATGCGTTTGGCGTACTGCACCGGGATCCGGCGCTGGGCCTGCTCGATGAAGATGACCGCGGCCATGATCACCAGGCCGATCGCCACCACCACCACGAAGGTGGCCAGACCCTTCTCCTTGCGGATGCTCCACAGCTGGGACGGGAAGGTGGCGACGATCTGGGTGAAGATCAGGATCGACATGCCGTTGCCGACACCCCGGTCCGTGATCAGCTCGCCCAGCCACATCACCACGCCGGTGCCGGCCGTCATCGTCAGCACCATCACGACCACCGGGAACCAGGTGTCGTCGTGCAGCAGCGGCTCGTTGCAGCCCTGGAACAACCGGCCGGGGGTCCGCGCCAGCGCGACGAAGGCGGTGGCCTGCAGGATCGCCAGCCCGACGGTGAGGAACCGGGTGTACTGGGTGATCTTCGCCTGACCCGCCTGGCCCTCCTTCTTCAGCGACTCCAGCCGCGGGATCACCACGGTGAGCAGCTGCAGGATGATGCTGGCGGTGATGTACGGCATGATGCCCAGCGCGAAGATCGCGAGCTGCAGCAGCGCACCGCCGGAGAACAGGTTGATCAGGTTGTAAAGGTTCGCGTTCGCGCCGCCCTGAGAGAGCTTGATACAGGTGTCCAGCGACTTGACGTTGACACCCGGGGCCGGAACGACCGAACCGATCCGGAAGATCACGACGATGAAGAGCACGAACAAGAGCTTCCGGCGCAGGTCCGGAGTCTTGAACGCGTTGGCAAAGGCGCCTAACACCCTGTCCTCCCACAATTTTCCTCTGCCCGGTCAGGGCAGGGGCCTAGCAAAGCAGCTTGGCAAGAGACGAACCAGGGCTCGTCCGAACTCCAGCGCACGATATCAAGCGCCGGCTCGCACGAGCCCTGGACACATCACACCTCGGTGGTGGTCCCCCCGGCCGCCTGGATCTTCTCCTGGGCGGACTTGGAGAACTTGTGCACCGAAACCTGCAGTGCCACGGTCAGCTCGCCGTCACCCAGCACCTTCACCGGCTGACCGCGACGGACCGCGCCCTTGGCGACCAGGTCGGCCACGCCGACCTCGCCACCGGAGGGGAACAGTTGTCCGAGCTTGTCCAGGTTAACGACCTGGAACTCCACCCGGTTCCTGCTTTTGAAGCCCTTCAGCTTCGGGAGCCGCATGTGCAGCGGCATCTGGCCACCCTCGAAGTACTCGGGGATGTTGTTGCGCGCCTTGCTGCCCTTGGTACCGCGGCCGGCCGTCTTGCCCTTGCTGCCCTCACCACGACCCACCCGGGTCTTGGCGGTCTTGGCACCGGGCGCCGGACGCAGGTGGTGAACCTTCAGCGCCATGTCAGTCGACCTCCTCGACAGTGATGAGGTGGCGAACCGTACGGACCATGCCGCGGACCTCGGGACGGTCGTCGTGGACGGCGACGTCGCCGATCCGCTTGACGCCCAGGGTGCGCAGCGTGTCGCGCTGGTTCTGCTTGCCACCGATGGCGGAACGGGTCTGGGTCACCTTCAGGCGTGCCATCAGGAAGCCACCTCCGCCCGCGCCTTCAGCAGCGCCGCCGGGGCGACCTGCTCGACCGTCAGGCCACGGCGCGCGGCCACGGCCTCCGGGGTCTCCAGGCTGCGCAGCGCCGCCACCGTGGCGTGCACCACGTTGATGGCGTTCGCCGATCCCAGCGACTTGCTCAGTACGTCGTGGATCCCGGCGCACTCCAGTACGGCGCGCGCCGAACCACCCGCGATGACCCCGGTACCGGGGGCGGCCGGGCGCAGCAGCACCACGCCGGCGGCCTTCTCACCCTGGACCGGGTGCGGGATGGTGCCCTGGATCCTCGGCACCTTGAAGAACGCCTTCTTGGCCTCCTCGACACCCTTGGCGATCGCCGCGGGCACCTCCTTGGCCTTGCCGTAACCCACACCGACGGTGCCTTCACCGTCGCCGACGACCACGAGGGCGGTGAAGCTGAAGCGACGACCACCCTTCACGACCTTGGCGACCCGGTTGATGGCTACCACGCGCTCGATGTAGGCGGTCTTGTCGGCTGCCGCGCCACGACCACCGTCGCGGTTACGGCGCTCACCACCGGCGCCGCCTCCGCGACGCTGCTGGCCTCCGCTCATGTCGAACTACCTCTTCCTTTGATCGCCTGTCAGAAGCCGAGGCCGCCCTCGCGGGCGGCGTCGGCCAGGGCCGCGATACGGCCGTGATACTTGTTCCCAGCCCGGTCGAAGACGACCGAGTCGATGCCGGCGGCCTTCGCCCGGTCGGCGATCAAGCCGCCGACGGTCTTGGCCTTGTCCGTCTTGTTCGCCTCCGCGCCACGCAGGTCGGCCTCCATGGTGGAGGCGGACACCAGCGTCTTGCCGGCCACGTCGTCGATGACCTGCACGAACAGGTGCTTCGACGACTTGGTGACCACCAGCCGCGGCCGGTCGGCCGTGCCGTTGATCTTCTTCCGGACCCGGATCTGGCGACGCAGTCGCGACGCCGTCTTCTTGGCGGAGTGCTTGTGCGGACGCAGTCCGATCGCCATGGTTACTTACCAGCCTTTCCGACCTTGCGGCGCACCTGCTCGCCGGCGTACCGCACACCCTTGCCCTTGTACGGCTCGGGCTTGCGCAGCTTGCGGATGTTGGCGGCAACCTCGCCGACGGACTGCTTGTCGATACCCTGCACCGAGAACTTGGTCGGCGACTCCACCGCGAAGGTGATGCCGTCCGGCGCCTCCACCGTGATGGTGTGGCTGTAGCCGAGCGAGAACTCCAGCGTGCCCGGGCCCTTGGACAGGACGCGGTAACCGACGCCGACGATCTCGAGCTTCTTCTCGTAGCCGTCCGTCACGCCGGTCACCAGGTTGGCGATCAGAGTGCGGGACAGGCCGTGCAGTTCCTTGCTCTTGCGCTGGTCGTCGGGCCGGGTCACGGCGATGGCGCCGTCCTCTTCCCGGGCGACCGCGATGGGCTCAGCGACGACATGCGAGAGCTGACCCTTGGGACCCTTCACGGTGACCGTCTGGCCGTCGATCGTGACGTCGACGCCGGACGGGACCGTGATCGGGAGCTTACCGATGCGAGACATGAGAGTGGTCCTCCTTCCGGTTCTTCGTCACCAGACGTAGGCGAGGACTTCCCCGCCGACGCCCTTGTTCTTGGCCTGCCGGTCGGTCAGCAGTCCCTGGGACGTCGAGATGATCGCGACGCCCAGGCCACCGAGGACCTTGGGCAGATTGGTCGACTTCGCGTAGACCCGCAGGCCCGGCTTGCTGATCCGGCGGACGCCCGCGATGGAGCGCTCCCGGCTCGGGCCGAACTTGAGGTCGACGACCAGGGTCTTGCCGACGGCGCCCTCCTTGGGCTCCTCCACCTTGTAGGAGGAGATGTAGCCCTCCTGCTGGAGGATGTCGGCGATGCCCTGCTTGATCTTGCTGTACGGCATCGAGGTCGACTCGTGGTACGCCTGGTTGGCGTTGCGCAGACGCGTCAGCATGTCTGCGATCGGGTCGGTCATCGTCATGGCCTGGGGCCTCTTTCCCGCCGTGGTTTCGCCGGCCGGCGACCTACGGTGACTAGATGGTGAATAGAGAGAAGATCGGGGGTGGAGACGGTCACCAGCTGGACTTGGTCACACCGGGCAGCTCGCCCCGGTGCGCCATCTCCCGCAGACAGATCCGGCAGAGGCCGAACTTGCGGAAGACCGCCTTCGGTCGGCCGCAGCGCTGGCAGCGGGTGTAACCGCGCACCGCGAACTTCGGCTTCCGGGCCTGCTTGACCTTGAGTGCTGTCTTCGCCACGTCAGTTCTCCTTGAACGGGAAACCGAGCTGCCGCAGCAGGGCCCGGCCCTCGTCGTCGTTCTTCGCGGTGGTCACCACGGTGATGTCCATACCCCGGACCCGGTCGATCCGGTCCTGGTTGATCTCGTGGAACATCACCTGCTCGGTCAGGCCGAAGGTGTAGTTCCCGGTGCCGTCGAACTGCTTCGGCGACAGACCGCGGAAGTCACGGATCCGCGGCAGCGCGAGCGCCAGCAGCCGGTCCAGGAACTCCCACATCCGGTCGCCGCGCAGCGTCACGTGGGCGCCGATCGGCATCCCCTCGCGCAGCTTGAACTGCGCGATCGACTTGCGGGCCTTGGTGACCTGCGGCTTCTGACCGGTGATCGCGGCCAGGTCCTTCACCGCGCCGTCGATCAGCTTCGAGTCACGAGCCGCCTCGCCGACACCCATGTTCACCACGATCTTGGTGAGGCCGGGCACCTGCATGACGTTCTCGAACTGGAACTGCTCCTGCAGCTTGCCGACGATCTCCTCGCGGTACTTCGTCTTCAGCCGCGGCTGGACCTTGCTCTCGGACACTGCGGTGGTCATCAGATCTCCTCGCCGGTACGCCGCGCGATCCGGACGCTCCGGAAACCGGTGTACGTCGAGCCGTCGGGGCGCCGCTTCTGCACCTCGACGCGGTTGTAGCCGACGCGGGTGGTCACCTTCTGCTTCTTGCCGTCCTTCTCGACCTCGACCAGCAGCGCCACGTTGGACACGTGGATCGGGGCTTCCTGGGTGACGATGCCACCGGTGGTGCCGCCGCGCTGGGCCTGCTGCACCTTGGTGTGCTTCTTCACCCGGTTCACGCCCTCGACGATGACCTGCTCGTCGTCGGGGAAGACCTGGATGATCTTGCCCTCGAGGCCCTTGGACTTGCCGGCGATCACGCGGACGAGATCACCCTTCTTCACGTGCAGCTTCTTCTGTGCCTTGTTCTGGGCCATCTCAGAGCACCTCCGGAGCGAGCGAGATGATCTTCATGAAGCGCTTCTCGCGCAGCTCCCGGCCGACCGGCCCGAAGATGCGGGTACCACGCGGCTCGCCGTCGGCCTTCAGGATCACCGCGGCGTTCTCGTCGAACCGGATGTAGGAGCCGTCCGGACGCCGGCGCTCCTTCACCGTCCGCACGACGACCGCCTTGACGACGTCACCCTTCTTCACACCACCGCCCGGGATCGCGTCCTTGACGGTGGCGACGATCGTGTCACCGACACCGGCGTAGCGCCGACCGGAGCCGCCGAGCACGCGGATGCAAAGGATCTCCTTGGCACCCGTGTTGTCGGCGACCTTCAGTCGCGACTCCTGCTGGATCATCTGTTGATCTCCTGGTTGTCTCGCTGGTTCTCACTCAGGTGAGCCTTGCGGAACGAATGATTTCGATTGGTTGCCGGCGAGGCCGGTAACTACTTGGCCTTCTCGAGGATCTCGACGACGCGCCAGCGCTTGGTCGCCGACAGCGGCCGGGTCTCCATCAGGAGGACGCGGTCGCCGATACCGGCGGCGTTCTGCTCGTCGTGCGCCTTGAGCTTGCTGGTGCGACGGATGACCTTGCCGTACAGCGCGTGCTTGACCCGGTCCTCGACCTGGACCACGACGGTCTTGTCCATCTTGTCGCTCAGCACCAGGCCCTCACGGGTCTTCCGGCGGCCTCGCGCCTCGGCGGTGGTCGTGCTCACGGTCTCGTCCTTCGCGTTCTCGGTCATGCCTTGCTCCCAGCCTTCTCGCTGTCGTCCGCGGTCTCGTCGGCCTCAGCCTCGGCGACCTGCTCGGTCGCGGCCGTGGCCTCGACCTCCTCGGTGATGCCGAGCGCGCGCTCGGTCAGCACCGTGTAGATGCGGGCGATGTCCTTGCGGACGGCGCGCAGCCGGCCGTGGGACTCCAGCTGGCCCGTGGCAGCCTGGAACCGGAGGTTGAACAGCTCCTCCTTGGCTTCACCGAGCTTGCTCAGCAGCTCGTCTCTGCCCAGGTTCCGCAGCTCGGCGGCGGTCAGGGTAGCCATCAGTTCTCACCTGCCTCTCGGGTGATGAAGCGGCACTTCATCGGCAACTTGTGGATCGCGCGGCGCATGGCCTCGCGAGCGATGTCCTCCGGTACGCCGGACAGCTCGAACATCACGCGACCGGCCTTGACGTTGGCGATCCACCACTCCGGCGAACCCTTACCGGAACCCATCCGGGTCTCGGCCGGCTTCTTGGTCAGCGGACGGTCGGGGTAGATGTTGATCCACACCTTGCCGCCACGCTTGATGTGCCGGGTCATCGCGATACGCGCGGACTCGATCTGCCGGTTGGTGACGTAGTGGCTCTCCAGCGCCTGGATGCCGAAGTCACCGAAGGCCAGCGTGGTACCGCCCTTGGCAGCGCCGGAGCGCTTCGGGTGGTGCTGCTTGCGGTGCTTGACCTTGCGGGGGATGAGCATCGTTCAGCTCTCCGTTCCGGTCGTCTCGGCGGGCTTGTCGGCAGCCGGCGCCGCGGTCTCGGCCTTGGCGGCCTCGGCGCGCGCGCCACCGTCACGACGGTCGTCACGACGACCGCCACGGTCACCGCCGCGACCACCACGGTCGCCCCGGTCCCGGTCGCCGCGAGCCGGACGCCCACGACCCTGCGTGGCGGCGCGGGCAGCTGCCTGCGCCTCCCGCTCGGCCCGGGTACCGGCGACGTCGCCCTTGTAGATCCAGACCTTCACGCCGATCCGGCCGAAGGTCGTACGGGCCTCGTAGAAGCCGTAGTCGATGTCCGCGCGGAGCGTGTGCAGCGGCACCCGGCCCTCACGGTAGAACTCCGACCGCGACATTTCCGCGCCACCGAGCCGGCCGGAGCACTGGATCCGGATGCCCAGGGCGCCGCCACGCATGGTGGTCTGCATCGCCTTGCGCATCGCGCGGCGGAACGCCACGCGGCCGGACAGCTGCTCGGCCACGCCCTGCGCGACCAGCTGGGCGTCGACCTCGGAGTTCTTCACCTCGAGGATGTTCAGCTGCACCTGCTTGCCGGTGAGCTCCTCCAGGCTGCCCCGGATCCGGTCCGCCTCGGCGCCGCGGCGGCCGATGACGATCCCCGGGCGGGCGGTGTGGATGTCGACGCGGACCCGGTCACGGGTGCGCTCGATCTCCACGCGGGAGATGCCGGCGCGCTCCATGCCCTTGCTCAGCAGGCGGCGGATCTTGACGTCCTCGCCCACGTAGTCCTTGTACAGCTTGTCGGCGTACCAGCGGCTCTTGTGGTCGGTGCTGATGCCGAGACGGAACCCGTGCGGGTTTACCTTCTGTCCCACAGTCAGGACTCCTTCTTCTCAGCGGTGGCCTTCTTGGCGGCCGACTTCTTGGCGGTCGCCTTCTTGGCCGGCTTGTCGGCGGCCTCGGCCTTGTCAGCCGCCGCCTTCTTGGCCGGGGCCTTCTTCGCCGCGGTGTCCGCCTTCTTGGCGGACTTCTTGGCGGGAGCCTTCTCGACCGGCTCGTCCTCGACCCGCGGCGCGACCACGACAGTGATGTGGCTGGTCCGCTTGTCGATCCGGGTGGCCCGGCCCTGTGCCCGCGGGCGGTGACGCTTCAGCGTCGGCCCCTCGTCCACGAAGGCCTTCGCCACGACCAGGTCGGCCCGGCTCAGGTGCTCGGTGCCCTCGGCGTTCGCCGCGGCGCTGTCGACGACCTTGTACACGGTCGCGGCAGCGGCCTGCGGGGCGAACTTCAGAGTGGCGAGTGCGTCGTCGACGCCCAGACCGCGCACCAGGTCGACCACGCGGCGCGCCTTCATCGGCGTCACGCGGACGAAGCGCGCGACCGCGAAGGCCCCGGGCTCGTCGCCCAGCAGGCTCTCGCGACGGGCGCTGACCGCCCTACGCTCTTGAACGCTCATGATGTTCGAATCTCTCCGTAGGTTGCTTTCGCTTCGTCACTGACCACGGTCAGCGACGCCGTGACTTCCGGTCGTCCTTCTCGTGACCCTTGAACGTCCGGGTCGGCGCGAACTCGCCGAGCTTGTGCCCGACCATCGCGTCCGTCACGAACACGGGCACGTGCTTGCGGCCGTCGTGCACCGCCAGCGTGTGACCGATCATGTCCGGCACGATCATCGATCGGCGGGACCAGGTCTTGATGACGTTCTTGGTGCCCTTCTCGTTCTGCACCTCCACCTTCTTCATCAGGTGGTGGTCGACGAACGGGCCCTTCTTCAGACTGCGTGGCATCTGGCCGGCTCCCTATCAGCGCTTCTTGCCGGCCTTGCGGCGCCGGACGATCATGCGGTCGCTTTCCTTGCGGGTGCGGGTACGCCCCTCGGGCTTGCCCCACGGGGACACCGGGTGACGACCACCCGAGGTCTTGCCCTCACCACCACCGTGCGGGTGGTCGACCGGGTTCATCGCGACACCGCGAACGGTCGGGCGCTTGCCCTTCCAGCGCATCCGGCCGGCCTTGCCCCAGTTGATGTTCGACTGCTCGCCGTTGCCGACCTCACCGAGGGTGGCGCGGCAGCGAACGTCGACCATCCGGACCTCGCCGGACGGCATCCGCAGGGTGGCCATCCGGCCTTCCTTCGCGACCAGCTGGATGCTGGCACCGGCCGAGCGGCCCATCTTGGCGCCGCCGCCCGGGCGCAGCTCGACGGCGTGCACCGTGGAGCCGACCGGGATGTTGCGCAGCGGCAGGTTGTTGCCGACCTTGATGTCGGCGGCCGGGCCGTTCTCGATGATCGTGCCCTGCTTCAGGTTCGCCGGGGCGAGGATGTAGCGCTTCTCGCCGTCGACGTAGTGCAGCAGCGCGATCCGCGCGGTGCGGTTCGGGTCGTACTCGATCTCGGCCACCTTCGCCGGGACGCCGTCCTTGTCGTACCGCTTGAAGTCGATCAGCCGGTACGCCCGCTTGTGGCCGCCGCCCTGGTGCCGGGTGGTGATCTTGCCGGAGTTGTTCCGGCCGCCCTTCTTCGGGAGCGGACGCAGCAGCGACTTCTCCGGGGTCGAACGGGTGAGCTCGACGAAGTCGGCCACGCTCGAGCCACGGCGGCCCGGCGTCGTCGGCTTGTATTTGCGGATACCCATTACGACTGGCCTCCGAAGATGTCGATGCGGTCGTCACCCTTGAGGGTCACGATCGCCCGCTTGGTGTCCGGGCGCTTGCCCCAGCCCATCCGGGTCCGGCGGCGCTTGCCCTTGCGGTTGATGGTGTTGACGTCGCTGACCTTGACCTTGAACACCTTCTCGACCGCGAGCTTGATCTCGGTCTTGTTGGCGTTCGGGTCGACCTCGAACGTGTACTTCTGCTCGTCCAGCAGGCCGTAGCTCTTCTCGCTCACGACCGGCCGCAGCAGCACGTCCCGCGGGTCCTTGTTGACTCCGTGGCTCATGCTTCAACCTCCTGCTCGGCTTCGGTCGACGTCGCGACAGCCTTCACGGACTTGCCCTTCGGGGCGCCGGCGACGAACGCGTCCAGCGCACCCTTGGTGAACACGACCGCGTCACTGACCAGTACGTCGTACGCGTTCAGCTGGTCGGCGGCGATCAGGTGCACGTGCTGCACGTTGCGCAGGCTCAGCCAGGTGAGCTCGTCGGCGCGCTCGACCACGACCAGCGCCTTGCCCGGGTCGGTGACCTCGGACAGCACCTTGAGTGCGGTCTTCGTCGACGGCTTGTCACCGTCGATGAACTTCTCGATCACGTGCACCTGGCCGTCGCGGGCCCGGTCCGAGAGCGCACCGCGGAGCGCGGCGGCGATCATCTTCTTCGGGGTCCGCTGGCTGTAGTCGCGCGGCGTCGGGCCGTGGACGACGCCACCACCGGTGAACTGCGGCGCGCGGGTCGAACCCTGGCGGGCGCGACCGGTGCCCTTCTGCCGGTACGGCTTGGCGCCACCACCGGAGACCTCGCCCCGGCTCTTGGTCTTGTGCGTACCCTGGCGGGCCGCGGCCAGCTGGGCCACTACCACCTGGTGGATCAGCGGGATGTTGACCTGGACGTCGAACAGCTCGGCCGGAAGCTCGGCGGAACCCTTCTTGCTGACCTTGTCGCCCTTCACGACGACGACGTCGACGGTGCTCACTTGGCAGCTCCCTTCGCGGCGTTGCGGATCAGCACGAGGCCGCCCTTCGGACCGGGAACGGCACCCTTGAGCAGGATCAGGCCGCGCTCGGCGTCGATCGCGTGGACCGACACGTTCTGCGTGGTGACGTTCTCGTTGCCCATCCGGCCTGCCATCCGCAGGCCCTTGAAGACCCGGCCCGGGGTGGCGCAGCCGCCGATGGAGCCCGGCGAGCGGTGCTTCTTGTGCACACCGTGGGTGGCGCGCAGACCACCGAAGCCGTGCCGCTTCATCACACCGGCGAAGCCCTTGCCCTTGCTGGTGGCGGAGACGTCGACCAGCTCACCAGCGGCGAATGCCTCGGCCTTGATCTCCTGGCCCAGCGTGTACTCGCTCGCGTCGGCGGTGCGCAGCTCCAGCAGGTGGCGCCGCGGCGTCACGCCGGCCTTGTCGAAGTGACCGCGCATGGGCTTGGTCACCTTGCGCGGGTCGATGTCGCCGAAGGCGATCTGGACGCCGTCGTAGCCGTGGCTGTCCGAGGTCCGCACCTCGGTGACGACGCACGGGCCGGCCTGGATCACGGTCACGGGGACGACACGGTTGTTCTCGTCCCAGGTCTGGGTCATGCCGAGCTTGGTGCCCAGCAGACCGCGCGTGTTCTTCTGCTTGCTCATTGGTTGTTCGCGTCCCTCAGAGCTTGATCTCGATGTCGACACCGGCCGGCAGGTCGAGCCGCATCAGCGAGTCGACGGTCTTCGGCGTGGGGTCGATGATGTCGATGAGCCGCTTGTGGGTGCGCATCTCGAAGTGCTCGCGGCTGTCCTTGTACTTGTGCGGCGAGCGGATGACGCAGAACACGTTCTTTTCCGTCGGCAACGGCACCGGGCCAGCAACCTTCGCACCAGTACGCGTCACCGTGTCGACAATCTTGCGCGCCGAGCTGTCGATGACCTCGTGGTCGTAGGCCTTCAGCCGGATGCGGATCTTTTGTCCCGCCATCGCTTCGCTTCGTCCTTCTCTATCGTCTTCGTTGCGTTGCTCCGACCCCCGCGGTCGGGTGTGTCGCGAACGCGGCACGCGCGTGACTCACCGCTTCTTCGACCTGGGGTGGTGATCGGGGCCCGGTCTCGGACCGGAACCTCGGCATGGTCTCCGGTCCGGCGCACCAGCCAGACCCGAAAAAGGATCTGGGGCGCACCCCGGCGGCCTCGCCTGAGCAACCTGAATATTGTGCCAGAGATCGGCGCCGGAACGCCAATCGGGTGGCTTTGGCCCTGATCCGGCCCACCTGAGTGCCGGATCGGGGCGCAAAGCAGAGGTCCGCGGGGGCTCAGCCTGCGAGCCCTCGCGGACCTCGTGAGATCACTTGACGATCTTGGTGACCCGGCCGGCGCCGACGGTGCGGCCACCTTCGCGGATCGCGAACTTCAGACCCTCCTCCATGGCGATCGGCTGGATCAGCTCGACCGACATGTCGGTGTTGTCGCCCGGCATGACCATCTCGGTGCCCTCGGGAAGCTGCACGACACCGGTCACGTCCGTGGTACGGAAGTAGAACTGGGGCCGGTAGTTCTGGAAGAACGGCGTGTGACGGCCGCCCTCCTCCTTGGACAGGATGTAGACCGACGCCTCGAAGTTCGTGTGCGGGGTCGTGGTGCCCGGCTTGATGACGACCATGCCGCGCTCGACGTCCTCGCGCTTGGTGCCACGAAGCAGCAGACCGACGTTCTCACCGGCCTGGCCCTCGTCGAGCAGCTTCCGGAACATCTCGATACCGGTGACCGTGGTGGTCTGCTTCTCCGGACGGATGCCGACGATGTCGACGGTCTCGTTGACCTTGATGACACCGCGCTCGATCCGGCCGGTGATGACGGTGCCGCGACCCGTGATGGTGAAGACGTCCTCCACCGGCATCAGGAACGGCTTGTCGATCTCGCGCTCCGGCTGCGGGATGTACTCGTCGACCGCGTTCATCAGCTCGATGATCGACTCGCCCCACTTGGCGTCGCCCTGCAGCGCCGGGTGAGCGGCGACCCGGACGATCGGCGCGTTGTCGCCGTCGAACTCCTGCTCCGAGAGCAGCTCGCGGACCTCGAGCTCGACGAGCTCCAGGATCTCCTCGTCGTCGACCATGTCGCACTTGTTCAGCGCCACGACCATGGCCGGCACGCCGACCTGGCGGGCGAGCAGAACGTGCTCACGCGTCTGCGGCATCGGACCGTCGGTGGCGGCGACGACCAGGATCGCGCCGTCCATCTGGGCCGCACCGGTGATCATGTTCTTGATGTAGTCCGCGTGACCCGGGCAGTCGACGTGGGCGTAGTGCCGGGCCTCGGTCTGGTACTCGACGTGCGCGATGGAGATGGTGATACCGCGCTGACGCTCTTCGGGCGCCTTGTCGATCTGATCGAAGGCCGACGCCTCGTTGAGGTCCGGGTACTTGTCGTGCAGCACCTTGGTGATCGCCGCGGTAAGAGTGGTCTTACCGTGGTCGATGTGACCGATGGTGCCGATGTTGACGTGCGGCTTAGTCCGCTCGAACTTCGCCTTCGCCACTGGGGCCCTCCTAGATAAATGTTGACTACGCCGTACGCCGACGCGCTCTGTGGGTGTTGGTCAGGAGCGAGAGACTACTCGCCCCGGGCCTTCTTGATGATCTCTTCCGCCACGTTCTTCGGAACCTCGGCGTAGGAATCGAACTGCATCGAGTAGGACGCGCGCCCCTGCGTCTTGGAACGCAGGTCACCGACATACCCGAACATCTCCGACAGCGGCACCAGGGCCTTCACGACCCGGCTGCCACCAGGGCCCTCGTCCATCGACTGGATCTGGCCACGGCGGGAGTTGAGGTCGCCGATCACGTCGCCCATGTAGTCCTCGGGCGTGGTGACCTCGACCGCGAACATCGGCTCCAGGATGACCGGACCGGCCTTGCGGGCGGCATCCTTGAACGCCATCGAGCCGGCGATCTTGAACGCGAGCTCGGAGGAGTCGACATCGTGGTAGGCGCCGTCCTGCAGCGTCACCTTGACGTCCACCATCGGGTAGCCGGCCAGTACGCCGAACTCCATCGCCTCCTGGCAGCCCTCATCCACCGACGGGATGTACTCCCGCGGGATGCGGCCACCGGTGACGGCGTTGACGAACTCGTAGCCGCCCTCGCCGCCGGCCTCCACCGAGGTCGGCTCGATGTCGATGATCACGCGACCGAACTGACCCGAACCACCGGTCTGCTTCTTGTGCGTGTAGTCGACCTTCTCGACCTTCTTGGTGATGGTCTCGCGGTAGGCGACCTGCGGCTTGCCGACGTTCGCCTCGACCCGGAACTCGCGCTTCATCCGGTCGACCAGCACCTCGAGGTGCAGCTCGCCCATACCGGCGATGATGGTCTGGCCGGTGTCCTCGTCGGTCCGGACCTGGAAGGTCGGGTCCTCCTCGGCGAGCCGCTGGATCGCGACGCCCAGCTTCTCCTGGTCGGCCTTCGACTTGGGCTCGATGGCGACCGAGATGACCGGGGCCGGGAACTGCATCGACTCCAGCACGACCGGGTTCGCCGGGTCGGCCAGGGTCTCACCGGTGGTGGTGTCCTTCAGGCCCATCACGGCGACGATGTGGCCGGCGCCGATCGACGCGATCTCCTCACGCTTGTTCGCGTGCATCCGGTAGATCTTGCCGATCCGCTCCTTGCGGCCCTTGGTCGGGTTCAGCACCTGCGTACCGGTCTCGAGCTTGCCCGAGTAGACCCGGATGAAGGTGAGCTTGCCCAGGTGCGGGTCGGCCGCGATCTTGAACGCCAGCGCCGAGAACGGCTCGCTGTCGTCCGGCTTGCGCAGCACGACCTGCTCGGCGTCCTTGACGTCGTGGCCCTCGATGGCCGGCACGTCGATCGGGCTCGGCAGGTACGCGTTCACCGCGTCCAGCAGCGGCTGGACGCCCTTGTTCTTGAACGCCGTACCGGTCAGCACCGGGGTCAGCTTGCTGGCCAGGGTGGCCCGGCGGATGGCGGCGACCAGCTGCTCCTGGGTCGGCTCCTCGCCCTCCAGGTACTGCTCCATGACCTCGTCGTCGGCCTCGGCGACGGTCTCGATCAGCTTGTCGCGCCACTCGGCGGCGAGCTCGGTGTGGCTGGCCGGGATCTCCTCGACCGTGTAGTCCTCACCGATCTTGGTCTCGCCGCGCCAGGTCAGCGCACGCATCCCGACCAGGTCGACGACGCCGATGAAGTCGGACTCGGCCCCGATCGGCAGCTGCATGACCAGCGGCACCGCGGCGAGGCGGTCCCTGATCATGTCGACGCAGCGCATGAACTCCGCGCCGGTGCGGTCCAGCTTGTTCACGAAGCAGATCCGCGGTACGCCGTACCGGTCGGCCTGACGCCAGACGGTCTCGGACTGCGGCTCCACGCCGGCGACACCGTCGAACACCGCGACAGCACCGTCGAGCACGCGCAGCGAGCGCTCCACCTCGACGGTGAAGTCGACGTGGCCCGGGGTGTCGATGATGTTGATGGTGTGGTCTTTCCAGGTGCAGGTCGTCGCGGCGGACGTGATGGTGATGCCGCGCTCCTGCTCCTGCTCCATCCAGTCCATCGTGGCGGCGCCCTCGTGGACCTCACCGATCTTGTAGGTGATACCGGTGTAGAAGAGGATCCGCTCGGTCGTCGTCGTCTTGCCGGCGTCGATGTGAGCCATGATCCCGATGTTGCGGACCTTGGCCAGGTCGGTGGTGATTTGTACGGCCACCTCGGTGGTCTACCTCTCGATTCTGTACTGCGTCAAAGGGGTGAGCGCTGGGGTCCGGATCGGACCCCGGATCACCAGCGGTAGTGGGCGAAAGCCTTGTTGGCTTCGGCCATCTTGTGCGTGTCCTCGCGGCGCTTGACCGAGGCACCCAGACCGTTCGAGGCGTCCAGGATCTCGTTCATCAGACGCTCGGACATGGTCTTCTCGCGACGGGCGCGGGAGTACATCGTCAGCCAGCGCAGCGCCAGCGTCGTCGACCGGCCCGGCTTGACCTCGATCGGCACCTGGTAGGTGGCGCCACCGACCCGGCGGCTCTTCACCTCGATGCTCGGCTTCACGTTGTCCAGCGCACGCTTCAGCGTGATGACCGGGTCGGTGCCGGTCTTGGCGCGGGTGCCCTCGAGCGCGCTGTAGACGATGCTCTGCGCGATCTGCTTCTTGCCGTCGACCAGGATCTTGGAGATCAACTGGGTGACGAGCGGCGAACTGTAGACCGGGTCGATGATGACCGGGCGCTTCGGGGCCGGGCCCTTGCGCGGCATTAGCTCTTCTCCTTCTTCGCGCCGTAACGGCTGCGGGCCTGCTTCCGGTTCTTCACACCCTGGGTGTCGAGCGAACCGCGGATGATCTTGTACCGGACACCCGGCAGATCCTTCACACGACCGCCACGGACGAGCACGATCGAGTGCTCCTGCAGGTTGTGGCCGACGCCGGGGATGTACGCGGTGACCTCGATGCCGCTGGTCAGGCGGACACGCGCAACCTTGCGAAGGGCCGAGTTCGGCTTCTTCGGCGTAGTGGTGTAAACGCGCGTGCACACACCGCGACGCTGAGGGGAACCCTTCAGGGCGGGCGTCTTGTTCTTGGACACCTTGTCCTGGCGGCCCTTGCGGACCAGCTGCTGAATGGTGGGCACCGCGTAGGTCTCTTTCTGTCGTCCGGCTTTCTTCTGCTGCTTCTCCGCCTGACCCCCGCGGTCGGGTGTGTCGCGTGCGCACGGGCGTACCGAAGCCGTAATCTTCCAGACTGTCGGCAGGAATCCCGTGCCACGCGCGCAGACCCGAACGACCGAGGGGCACGCATGACGGCCCAGGATGACCCGGGCACGATCGTTAAGACTAGCGGCTGCCTCAAGCACGGTCAAAATGAGTAACCGACCGCAACCGAGGCCGTTCCGCGTGTCCAGTCTACAGGCTCTACGGCGTGGTCCTGCCGTCGAGGAAAGCGGCTGCCACGGCAGCGTCTCCCTCGACCGCCAGGACGCTTCCCGGCAAGCGTTTCCACAGGCACAGATCGAGCTCGGCGGCGGTGCCCGAGACGACCGCTTCACCGGCCGCCTTCCCTCGCTCGACCCGCGGCCCGATCCCTTCGGACACAGGCCCTTCCGGCACCGGCGTCAGCGTCCACTCGTCGCCGGTGTCAGTGGCCCGTACGCCGATCTGCCGGGTCACCGCCGGCTCGAACCCGCGGGCCAGCAGCCGGGGCAGGAACACCCCGAACACCTCGTCCACCCCGTCGGCCGCGAGCCGCGGAGGTACGACGGTAAGACCACTGGCGGCACCCTGATCCGGATCGGCACCGGCTTGGACGGCGTCCACGAGGTGGATCGCTGTCTCATGCAGCCGCCGGCGAGACCAGAATCCCGCGCGCTGCTCGACCGGTGCGAAGTTCCAGCACGGCTCGTCCGGATCGACGGCCCGGATCGCGGCGACCAGCGCGGCGGTCGTACCGCTGTACCAGTCGGCCCAGGAGATCGTCGTACGGAGCACCTCCGGGACCTTCTGGGCGGTGCCGCTGAGCAGGATGGACGCGGCCCAGCGCTGGCCGGCGCCGACGTGCAGGGCGAGGTCGGCCAGCGTCCAGCCGGGACAGGCCGGCACCGCCGCGGCCGGGTCGACGCGATCGAGAACGGCCGCGAACTCCGCGGCCGTCCGCTCGAACTCGGCCAGGTAGTCGATCGGGTCGCCGGACGACCCGATCGGGCTCGGCCATGCATCAGACACGGAATCAGACACGGAACTGGACTTCGGCGATCAGCCCGTCGGTGACGCGGTACAGCGCGATCATCGGCGTCGGCTCGTCGGTGTCGTACGCGAGGATGTGCTCGACCACCCACTCGCCGAGCATCAGCTTCTGCACCACCTCGGTCTTGCACCGGCCGGCGTCGAACCGGGGCCGGTAGTGCTCGCGGAGGAACCGGCGGCCCTTCAGCTCGGAGCCGTCGGGCAGCTCGATCCGGGCGGTCGGCGAGTACATCGCCAGGAACGCCTCCAGGTCGTGGGCGGCGTACGCGGCGTGCTCCCGGGCGACCACCCGTGCGGCAGGTGTGTCCGTGGTGGCGGCGGCCACGGTCGCTGCCGCGACGCTGGCCAACGGTGTGGAGGCGGGTGTGGCGGCCGGAGTAGGCGTAGGAGTCGGCAGGGCCGTGGGAGCTTCAGGTGCCGCCACGGTGGCCGTTACAGGGGACGCTGAGGTGGTTGGTGTCGGCCGACCGGCGGGCGCCTTGGCTGCTCTCGCGGCCGGCTTGACGGACTTGGTCGTGGGCGTCGTACGCCGGGTGGACGATTTGGCCGGAGGAGGGGGAACGAGGAGTTTGTCCTGGCCGCCCGGCTCCTCGCCCAGGTGGGCGATCGCCCAGTCCAGAGCCTTGGTGACGGCGGCGCGTGATTCTTCGGTGTGGTCGAGCATGTCGAACCCGTGGTGCCCTTTCGGTACGTCGATGATGTCCAGCGCGGTACCACCGGCGGAGACGAACTCCGCGACCGGACCGGCGAGCTCCTCCAGCTCGAGCCCGGCTCTGGTCAGCAGCACCGGCAGATCTCTGCTTGATTCTTTCCCCACCCCACCGCCCCGGTCGTGTTTGCCGATCACTTCGGCGGCATTGACCAGTTCTTCGACACCGGGCGGGGTGGCGAGCAGGGGATAGGTCAGGGCGACGCAACGCAGCCAGTCGGGATGGCTGTCCAGCCACTCCCCCGCCAGCAGGCCGGCGCCGGAGAAGAACCACAGTGCGACCCGATCGGGGTCGACCCGTGGATCGGATCGCAGTACGCCGATCGCAGCCTCCACCTCGTCCGCGGCGGCGACCAGCCGGTCGAAGCCGTGGATCAGGCTGTGGTCGACAACAGCGGCCACCACGCCACGCCGGGCGGCAGCGGTCGCGTATCCCCGGTACACCGGCCACTCGCGAGGCATCACCTCGAGGCCGGCGGGCCCAGGACCCCCGTGCACAAAGAGAATCGCGCCGGTCCGGGCGGTCTCGACCGGGCGGTAGAAGTCGATCTCCCCGAGCCGGTCGACCCGGACGTCAGGGCCGTCCAAGACTCCCAGCACGAAGGGCCGCAGGTAGGCCGGGAGATCCGTCATGCACCAATCTTGGCGCATCAGGGGGACACTTTCAGCCGCCACCCCGCGTGTGGTGCACACTCCGCTGCGCAAGCTCGGCCAGTACGCCGGAATCGACGCCAGCCAAGCGTTTGACGTACAGGCATCCGACCCCGTTCGCGTGCGGGCCGAGTCGGCCGAGCAGTTCCATCGTGCATCGAGTACGGCCCGGCCCGGAACGCCGCGAGGGCGGCACCCCCTGGTGGGAGTGCCGCCCTCGGCGGTGTGTTGACTCGAATCAGTTCTGGTAGGAACCGAGGTCGAAGTCGTCGAGCGGGACCGACTGCCCGGTGGACGGGCCGAAGTCGTAGTCGTACGACTCGTAGCCGACCATCGAGTACATCGCGGCCTTCGCCTCCTCGGTGGGCTCCACCCGGATGTTGCGGTACCGGTCCATCCCCGTACCGGCCGGGATCAGCTTGCCGATGATGACGTTCTCCTTCAGACCGACCAGCGAGTCGGACTTGCCGTGGATCGCGGCCTCGGTGAGGACGCGGGTCGTCTCCTGGAAGGAGGCGGCCGACAGCCACGACTCGGTCGCCAGCGAGGCCTTGGTGATACCCATCAGCACCGGACGACCCGAGGCCGGCGTACCGCCCTCGGCGACCACCCGGCGGTTCTCCGCCTCGAACATGATCCGGTCCGCGAGCTCACCCGGCAGCAGCTGGGCGTCGCCCGACTCGATCACCGTGACCCGGCGCAGCATCTGCCGGACGATGATCTCGATGTGCTTGTCGTGGATGGCCACACCCTGCGACCGGTACACCTCCTGGACCTCGTCCACCAGGTGCTCCTGCGCCTTGCGTACGCCGAGGATCCGCAGGACCTCCTGCGGGTCCGGCGTACCCTGCGTCAGCTGCTGGCCGACCTCGACGTGCTGACCTTCCTCGATCAGCAGGCGGCCACGCTTCGACACCGGGTAGGCGACCTCCTCGGAACCGTCGTCCGGGGTGAGCACCAGCTTGCGGGTCTTGTCCGTGTCCTCGATCGAGATCCGGCCGGCCGCCTCGGCGATCGGCGCCTTGCCCTTCGGCTGCCGGGCCTCGAACAGCTCGACGACACGCGGCAGACCGTGGGTGATGTCATCACCCGCGACACCACCGGTGTGGAAGGTACGCATGGTCAGCTGCGTACCCGGCTCACCGATGGACTGTGCCGCGATGATGCCGACCGCCTCGCCGATGTCGACCGGCTTACCGGTCGCCAGCGACCGGCCGTAGCACTTCGCGCAGGTACCGGTCTTGGCGTCACAGGTGAGCACCGAGCGGACCTTGACCTCCTGCAGCCCGGCCTCGACCAGCTTGGCGATCGAGACGTCGCCCAGGTCGCTGCCGGCCTCGAGCACGACGGTGCCGTCGGGCGCGATCGCGTCGGTGGCCAGCGTCCGTGCGTAGGCGCTGGTCTCGACGTTCTCCGCGTGCACGACCTTGCCGTCCGGACCGGGCTCGCCGATCTTCTTCGGCAGGCCCCGCTCGGTGCCGCAGTCCTCCTCGCGGATGATCACGTCCTGCGAGACGTCCACCAGACGACGGGTCAGGTACCCCGAGTCGGCGGTTCGCAGCGCGGTGTCGGCCAGACCCTTCCGGGCACCGTGGGTGGCGATGAAGTACTCGACCACCGACAGGCCCTCACGGAAGTTGGACTTGATCGGCCGGGCGATGATCTCACCCTTCGGGTTGGCCACCAGGCCACGCATACCGGCGATCTGCCGGATCTGCATCATGTTGCCTCGGGCACCCGAGTGGACCATCATCCAGATCGGGTTGGTCTTCTCGAAGTTCTCCTCCATCGCCTTGCCGACCTCGGCGTTGGCGCCGGTCCAGATCTCGATCAGCTCCTGCCGCCGCTCGGACGAGGTGATCAGGCCTCGCTCGAACTGCTTCTGGACCTTCTCGGCCTGCGACTCGTACCGGGCCATGATCTCCGGCTTGGACGGCGGCGTGCTGAAGTCGTCGATCGACACGGTCACGCCGGACCGGGTGGCCCAGCGGAAACCGAGATCCTTCAGCGCGTCCAGGCAGTTGGCCACCTGGACCTTGGAGTACCGCTCGGCCAGGTCGTTGACGATCCCGCCCAGCTGCTTCTTGCCCACCTCGACGTCGACGAACGGGTAGTCCGCCGGCAGCGTCTCGTTGAACAGCGCCCGGCCCAGCGTGGTCTCCAGCGAGAACCCGCCGCCCTCGAGCTCGACCGCACCGGCCGGTACGCCGGCCTCGTTCAGGCGCAGCGTGATCTTGGCCTGCAGCGACAGCTCGTTGCGGTCGAACGCCATCAGCGCCTCGGCCACCGAGCTGAACGCCCGGCCCTCGCCCAGCGCGCCCTCCTTCAGCATGGTCAGGAAGTAGATGCCGATGATCATGTCCTGGGTCGGCATCGTGACCGGACGGCCGTCGGCCGGCTTCAGGATGTTGTTCGTCGACAGCATCAGGATCCGGGCCTCGGCCTGCGCCTCGGCCGACAGCGGCAGGTGCACCGCCATCTGGTCACCGTCGAAGTCCGCGTTGAACGCGGAGCAGACGAGCGGGTGGATCTGGATCGCCTTGCCCTCGATCAGCTGCGGCTCGAACGCCTGGATGCCGAGCCGGTGCAGCGTAGGCGCACGGTTCAGCAGCACCGGGTGCTCGGTGATGACCTCTTCCAGCACGTCCCAGACCTGGGCCCGCTGGCGCTCGACCATCCGCTTGGCGGACTTGATGTTCTGCGCGTGGTTGAGGTCGACCAGCCGCTTCATCACGAACGGCTTGAACAGCTCCAGCGCCATCGCCTTCGGCAGACCGCACTGGTGCAGCTTCAGCTGCGGGCCGACGACGATCACCGAACGACCGGAGTAGTCGACGCGCTTACCGAGCAGGTTCTGCCGGAAGCGGCCCTGCTTGCCCTTGAGCATGTCGGACAGCGACTTCAGCGGCCGGTTGCCCGGGCCGGTGACCGGACGGCCGCGGCGACCGTTGTCGAACAACGCGTCGACGGCCTCCTGCAGCATCCGCTTCTCATTGTTGACAATGATCTCCGGCGCGCCCAGGTCGAGCAGTCGCTTGAGCCGGTTGTTCCGGTTGATCACCCGGCGGTACAGGTCGTTCAGGTCCGAGGTGGCGAACCGGCCACCGTCGAGCTGGACCATCGGCCGCAGGTCCGGCGGGATCACCGGCACGCAGTCGAGCACCATGCCCATCGGGCTGTTGTTGGTGGCCAGGAACGCGGTGACGACCTTGAGCCGCTTCAGGGCGCGGGTCTTGCGCTGGCCCTTGCCGGTCTTGATCGTCTCGCGCAGGTTGTCCGCCTCGGCCTTCAGGTCGAAGGTCTCCAGCCGGCGCTGGATCGCGGCGGCGCCCATGGCGCCCTCGAAGTACTTGCCGAACCGCTCCTTCATGGCGCGGTAGAGGATCTCGTCGCCCTCCAGGTCCTGGACCTTCAGGTTCTTGAACCGGGTCCAGACCTCGTCGAGGCGGTCGATCTCGCGCTGCGCACGGTCGCGCAGCTGCTTGACCTCACGCTCGGCGCCTTCCTTCACCTTGCGGCGAACGTCGGCCTTGGCGCCCTCGGCCTCGAGCTGCGCCAGGTCCTCCTCGAGCTTCTTCATCCGCGTCTCGATGTCGTTGTCGCGCCGGTTCTCGAGCTGCTTGCGCTCGACGTCCGTCCGGCCCTCCAGCGACGACAGGTCGCGGTGCCGCGCCTCCTCGTCGACGTCGGTGATCATGTACGCCGCGAAGTAGATGACCTTCTCCAGGTCCTTCGGGGCGAGGTCGAGCAGGTAGCCGAGCCGCGACGGGACACCCTTGAAGTACCAGATGTGGGTGACCGGCGCGGCCAGCTCGATGTGGCCCATCCGCTCCCGGCGCACCTTGGAGCGGGTGACCTCGACGCCACACCGCTCGCAGATGATGCCCTTGAAGCGAACGCGCTTGTACTTACCGCAGTAGCACTCCCAGTCCCGGGTGGGACCGAAGATCTTCTCGCAGAACAGGCCGTCCCGCTCGGGCTTGAGGGTCCGGTAGTTGATCGTCTCGGGCTTCTTGACCTCGCCATGCGACCACTGACGGATCTCGTCCGCGGTGGCCAGGCCGATCCGAAGCTCGTCGAAGAAGTTCACGTCGAGCACGATGTGTTATCTCCCGTAACTAAGTGTTTTCCGGGGGGTGGCCCCCAGACCCCCGAAGGGGTTGGTCTGAGTGAGTTGGTTGTTGATCTCAAGCGGCAACCCGCTCAGACCTCCTCGACGCTGTTCGGCTCACGCCGGGACAGGTCGATGCCCAGTTCCTCCGCGGCACGGAAGACGTCCTCCTCGCTGTCGCGCATCTCGACCCGGCTTCCGTCGGACGAGAGCACTTCCACGTTCAGACACAGGGATTGCATTTCCTTGACCAGAACCTTGAAGGACTCCGGGATACCCGGCTCCGGAATGTTCTCGCCCTTGACGATCGCCTCGTACACCTTGACCCGGCCGACCACGTCGTCGGACTTGATCGTCAGCAGCTCCTGCAGCGCGAAGGCGGCACCGTAGGCCTCCAGGGCCCACACCTCCATCTCGCCGAACCGCTGACCACCGAACTGCGCCTTACCACCCAGCGGCTGCTGGGTGATCATCGAGTACGGACCGGTCGAGCGCGCGTGGATCTTGTCGTCGACCAGGTGGTGCAGCTTCAGCATGTACATGTAACCGACACCGATCGGCTCCGGGAACGGCTCCCCCGACCGGCCGTCGAACAGCCGGGCCTTGCCGGAGCTGTCGACCATCCGGACGCCGTCCCGGTTCGGCAGCGTGGAGCCGAGCAGGCCGGTGACCTCCTCCTCCTTGGCGCCGTCGAAGACCGGGGTGGCGACGTTCGTCATCGGGGCAGCGGAGCCGGCGCCGATCTTGATCAGCCGCTGGGCCCACTCCTCGGTGTTCTCCGGGTCGATCTCCCAGCCGCGGCTGGCGACCCAGCCGAGGTGGGTCTCGAGCACCTGACCGACGTTCATCCGGCCGGGCACGCCCAGCGGGTTCAGGATGATGTCGACCTGGGTGCCGTCCTCCAGGAACGGCATGTCCTCGACCGGCAGGATCTTCGAGATGACGCCCTTGTTGCCGTGCCGGCCGGCCAGCTTGTCGCCGACCGAGATCTTGCGCTTCTGGGCGACGTACACGCGGACCAGCTGGTTCACGCCCGGCGGCAGCTCGTCGCCGTTGTCGCGGTCGAAGACGCGGACGCCGATGACGGTGCCGTTCTCGCCGTGCGGCACCTTCAGCGAGGTGTCGCGGACCTCACGGGCCTTCTCACCGAAGATCGCGCGCAGCAGCCGCTCCTCCGGGGTCAGCTCGGTCTCACCCTTCGGGGTGACCTTGCCGACCAGGATGTCACCGGTGGTGACCTCGGCACCGATCCGGATGATGCCCCGCTCGTCCAGGTCGGCCAGCATCTCGTCGGAGACGTTCGGGATGTCCCGGGTGATCTCCTCCGGACCCAGCTTGGTGTCGCGGGCGTCGACCTCGTGCTCCTCGATGTGGATCGAGGTCAGCAGGTCCTGCTGCACGACGCGCTGGCTGAGGATGATCGCGTCCTCGTAGTTGTGGCCCTCCCACGGCATGAAGGCGACCAGCAGGTTGCGGCCGAGCGCCATCTCACCCTCGTCGGTGCACGGACCGTCGGCGAGCGGCGAGCCCTCCTCGACCCGCTGACCGGCGTCGACCAGCGGGCGCTGGTTGATGCAGGTGCCCTGGTTCGACCGGCGGAACTTCGCCAGCCGGTAGGTCTGGTACGTGCCGTCGTCGGCGGCGATCTCGATCAGGTCGGCCGAGACCTCCTTGACCACACCGGCCTTGTCGGCCACCACCACGTCACCGGCGTCGACCGCACCGCGGTACTCCATCCCGGTGCCGACCAGCGGTGCGTCCGCGGTGATCAGCGGAACGGCCTGGCGCTGCATGTTGGAGCCCATCAGCGCGCGGTTGGCGTCGTCGTGCTCGAGGAACGGGATCATCGCGGTCGCCACCGACACCATCTGGCGCGGCGAGACGTCCATGTAGTCCACGTCCTCGGTCAGCACCAGCTCGACCTCACCGTGCCGCCGGCGGACCAGCACCCGGTCCTCGGCGAACCGGTTGTCCTCGGTCAGCGCGGCGTTCGCCTGCGCGATGACGAACCGGTCCTCCTCGTCCGCGGTCAGGTAGTCGACCTGGTCGGTGACCCGGCCGTCGATGACCTTGCGGTACGGCGTCTCGACGAAACCGAACGGGTTCACCCGGCCGTAGCTGGCCAGCGAGCCGATCAGGCCGATGTTCGGGCCTTCCGGGGTCTCGATCGGGCACATCCGGCCGTAGTGGGACGGGTGTACGTCGCGGACCTCGAAGCCGGCCCGCTCGCGGCTCAGACCACCCGGGCCGAGCGCGTTCAGCCGGCGCTTGTGGGTCAGGCCCGCGACCGGGTTGGTCTGGTCCATGAACTGCGACAGCTGGGAGGTGCCGAAGAACTCCTTCAGCGCCGCCACCACCGGGCGGATGTTGATCAGGGTCTGCGGCGTGATCGCCTCGACGTCCTGGGTCGTCATCCGCTCCCGGACCACCCGCTCCATCCGGGCCAGGCCGGTGCGCAGCTGGTTCTGGATCAGCTCGCCGACGGTCCGCAGCCGGCGGTTGCCGAAGTGGTCGATGTCGTCTTCCTCGACCACGATCTCACCGGTCGGGGCGGGCAGCTCGGTCTTGCCCTCGTGCAGGGCGACCAGGTACTTGATCGTGGCGACGATGTCGTCGATCGTCAGCACCGCGGTGTCGTGTGCCTCGTCCCGGCCGAGCTTCTTGTTGATCTTGTACCGGCCGACCTTGGCCAGGTCGTAGCGCTTGCCGTTGAAGTAGTAGTTGTCCAGCAGCGCCTGCGCGGCCTCCCGCGTCGGCGGCTCGCCCGGCCGCAGCTTGCGGTAGATGTCCAGCAGGGCGTCGTCCTGGCCGGAGGTGTGGTCCTTCTCCAGGGTGAGCCGGATCGACTCGTAGTCGCCGAACTCCTCCAGGATCTGCGCGTCGGTCCAGCCAAGCGCCTTCAGCAGCACGGTGACGTTCTGCTTGCGCTTGCGGTCCAGCCGGACGCCGACCATGTCGCGCTTGTCGACCTCGAACTCCAGCCACGCACCGCGCGACGGGATCACCTTGGCGGTGAAGATGTCCTTGTCCGACGTCTTGTCCGGCGTGCGCTCGAAGTACACACCGGGCGAGCGGACGAGCTGGGACACGACCACCCGCTCGGTGCCGTTGATGGCGAAGGTGCCCTTGCGCGTCATCAGCGGGAAGTCGCCCATGAAGACGGTCTGGCTCTTGATCTCACCGGTCTCGTTGTTCATGAACTCGGCGGTGACGAACAGCGGCGCGGAGTAGGTGACATCCCGCTCCTTGCACTCGTCCACCGTGTTCTTCGGAGGCTCGAAACGGTGGTCACGGAACGACAGCGACATGGTGCCGCTGAAGTCCTCGATGGGGGAGATCTCCTCGAAGATCTCCTCCAGGCCGCTGGGGCCGGACAGGTCGGACCGACCCTCGGCCTCGGCGGCGGCCACCCGGGCCTGCCAGGTTTCGTTGCCGACCAGCCAGTCGAAACTGTCCACCTGCAGCGCAAGCAGATCCGGAACCTCGAGAGGCTCGGAAATCTTGGCGAAAGAGATGCGGCGGGAGCCGGAAACGTCGGAAATGCTGTCGGACTGGGGGTTGCGCGAGGCGACCAAGGGGCGTCCTTCCACGGGCTCGCAGAAATCACTTCGGTGCTGGGAGCGCACGCCGAACCGCCCTAGTCAAGTCGAGACCGGAGCCAGGGTGAGGTCAAAGGCAGCGCAAAGCAATAGGCTACCCGATCAGGGCAAGCCTGTCCAGCGGGGTCCGATACTATGCCTTCGGACCACCCACTCCGTCAAGGATCAACCCGGGTTCTCGAGCGGACTGTGCTACTTACAAGCCACTCCCGCGAGGCGCCCAGGACATCCTGTCCGGAGTCACAAAGAGACTACAGTCCTGCGATCTCCTGGACCAGCCATTGATCGCCGTTTCGGACCATCGTGAACCGGGTCCGGTTCAGATCGACCCGGGGCTTACCCTCCGTGATCGTGCTGGTGGTCGTCTGGTTGACGAAGATGATCAGCGTGACCCGGTCGGCGTCACCGTCGCGCACGCCGACCTCGCGGACCTCGGCCCGCACCGTCGCCTTCGTCTTGGTGGCCAGCTCGCCGGCCACCTTGGCGGTCTCGTCGAACTTCGCGGCGAACTCCGGGGTCATCGTGGCGCGGGCCGCCGCGAAGCTTTTGTCCAGGTCACGGTAGTCGTAGCTGAGCGCGGTCTCGGCCGCCTTGCGCCCGGCCGCGGCCGCCTGGTCCCGGGCATCCTCGGCCTGCTTGCCCTGCCACGCCTTGATCCCGAGCACGACCGCGACGGTCAGCGCCAGCACGACGAGTACGCCGAGCAGCGTCGTCAGCACACGCCCGAGCCCACCACGCCTTTCGTCACTTTCAGTAGCTGACGCAGTCTCGGCAGCAGCCTCCTCAGGGGCTTCGGCGGGCTCTGATGTGGCCGGGGTCACGTCCTCGGCGGCTGTCTCCGGAGCCTTCGTTGTCACCTCGGCCGGGGTTTCGACGGACTCGGAGGTGGCTTCGACTGTCTCGGCGGCTGAGGTTTCGACGGTCTCGGGTTGCGGCGGAGCGGCCGTCGTACCGGCGGGCGAGGTGGACGCGGTACGGCGCTGGCCGGCGATGCGGGGGCGGTTGCGGGAGCGGTCCGGCATCAGCCCACCGCCTGCAGGTCGGCGGTCAGCCAGCGGTCCTTCTCCCGGACCATGTCCAGCTTGATCCGGTAGCGGCGCTGCACGCCCTCGACCGAAGCGGTGTTGGTCACCACCGCGTCCACGATCACCAGGACCTGGGCGGAGTCCTTGTCGTTCGAGACCACCGCGGCCTCCTTCACGTCACCCTTGGACGTCGCCTTGTTCGTCTGCACCTCGGTCTTGACCACGTTCAGCCCGGCCTGGAACTCCTCCTTGAACTGCCCGGTGGAGTCGTCCAGCACCCGCTTGGTGTCGGCGTCCCAGGTCTTGTAGTCGTACGTCGTGAAGTCGAGCGCCAACTGCCGGGCCGCCTTCATCGCGCCCTCCCGCTCGGCCTTGTCCTCGCTCTGCCGGCGCAGCGCGACGACCGAGAGGGTGGCGGCGGCCAGCGCGACCACGAGCAGGACGCTGAGCGCCCAGGCCAGGATCAGTGGGCCCCGCTTGGTGCTGTTGCCAGAAGTCCCAGGGCTAGCAAGAATCACTGTCCGGTCACCGGTCCGAGGATGAGGGCTTTCCAGGAGTCGCTGCCGAGCAGGTCGGCCTGGCCGCCGGTCGAGCCGAGCACCAGCTCCGGCATCCCGCCGGAACCGCCCGCGGCACCGGTGGCCGGGTCGTACCCGATGCCGTACCCGGTCCGGTTCAGATCCGTGCGCGACGAGGGGCTCGGCTTGTTCTGTGCGCCGCGGACGTTGACGCCGCTCGACGGGCTCGCGGTGCAGCCCGCCTTGCTGTTGGCCGGCGTGTCCGTGGTGTCCTGCGGGATCCGGGTGTCGGTCCCGCCGTACCCGGCCCGGCAGGCGGCCGGGCTGAGCCCGAGCACCAGGCCGAAGTGCGCGTCGTAGTGCCCGGTGCCCGGGTCCTTGGCCGGTACGACGTACCCGCCCATCGAGACCGCCGGGTACACCACCAGCAGCTGCTCGACGGCGTCAAGCCGGACCGCGGTCAGTTCGCTCACCGTCAGCAGGTTACCGAGCAGCACCGCGATGTCCGCACGGTTCTCCGAGATCAGCGCGGTCACCTGCTCCGAGGCGCCGGAGCCCTGGTCGATCACCTGGCGGAGGTTCGCGTCCGAGCTGACCAGGGTGTCGGACAGCAGTGCGAGGTTCTTCGCCCAGGTCTTGATCGCGTCGCCGCTGGCCACCTGGGTGGCGAGCACGGTGTCACCGTCGTTGATCAGCTTGATCGTCTGCAGGATGTTCGCGTCCGCGGCGTCGATCAGCGTGCCGGAGTTGTCGATGATCCGCTGCAGGTCGACGCCCCGGCCCTTCAGCGCCGCCCCGAGCTCGCGCACCGTGGTCCGCAGGCTCTCCTTGTCGACCGAGTTGACCAGCTGGTCGAGGTTCAGCAGCAGCTCGGTGGTGTCGATCGGGATCGCGGTGTCCTCGCGGGCGATCCTCGAGTTGTCCCGCAGGTACGGTCCGCCGTCGCGGCGGGGCTGCAGGTCGACGTACTGCTCGCCGATCGCGGACCGGTTCGCGACCACCGCGAGCAGGTCGTTCGGGATCTTCACGCCCTTGTGGATGTCGAGGTTCACCTGGACACCGTCGGACAGCAGTTCGAGCTTGCCGACCCGGCCGACCGGCTGGCCGCGGTACGTCACCTCGGCGCCGGAGAAGATGCCGCCGGACTCGGCGAAGCTGGCGCTGACGGTGTAGTCGTCGTCGAACAGCAACTTGTCCACCTGGGCGTACCTGCCACCCACGTAGGCGACGCCGATCACGGTGATCAGCAGGAACACCATCAGCTGGATCCGGACCGTTCTGGTGATCACTTCGCCACCCCCGGCATCAGGACCTTCGCCAGCTCGGGGTCGAAACCCGAGCGGTTCAGCTTCGGCGTACAGACCGGCGTCCCGAGGATCGTCGTACAGGTGGTCGCCGTACCGGTCGGCACCGGCAGCGACGGCAGGCCGGTGGTCGGGTTGTGCAGCGGGATGCTCAACTGGCCGGTCGGGAGGGCCGTCGGGCCGAGAGTCGGGAGGTTGAGCCCGAGGATGCCCTGCAGAGCCTTCTGGGTGTTCACGTCCAGCGTGATGCCCAGGTTCGTGAAGTCGCCCTGGACGGCCTTGGACGCCGCGTCCGGGAACGGGTAGGTGAACAGCAGCTCGAGCGACTTCGGCAGATCCTCCCCCGCCTGGGCCAGCTTGGTCAGGATCGGGTACAGCGACTGCAGGTTCGCCACCAGGTCCTTCTGTGAGGCGGTGATCACCCGGGTGGCCGTGTTGCCGAGAGTCGCCAGCGCCTGCAGCGTCTTCACGAGGGCCGCCCGCTGCTTGTCCAGGGTGGCGATCGACTTCGGCAGCGAGTCGATCGCGGTCGCCAGCGTCGCCTTCTGCGCGTTCAGCTTCTTGGCCAGCGCGTCGACCGCGGCGATCGCGGTGACTATCCGTGCCTTGTTCTGATCCAGAGTGCCGACGAACGTGTTCAGCTGGGTGAGCACGCTGCGGATGGCCGGCTCGTTACCGGTCAGGGCCTTGTTCAGCTCCTGGGTGATGATCTGCAACTGCGCCACGCCGCCGCCGTTCAGCAGCAGCGAGAGCGCGGACAGGACTTCCTCGACCTCGACGTTGCTGGTGGTTCGCGACAGCGGGATGACCTCATCGTTGTCGAGCCTCCCGCGCGGCTGCTCCGACCCGGTCGGCGCCGACAGCGACACGAACTTCTCACCCAGCAGACTGGTCTGCCGGATCGTCGCCCGCTCGTTGTCCGGCAGCTCCAGGCTCTTCGGCAGCTTGATCCGGACCTTCGCGACGTACCCGTCCAGCCAGACCTTCTCGACCGTGCCGACGGTGACGTCGTCGACCTTCACCGAGGACTTCGGCACCAGGTCGAGTACGTCGGCGAACTCGACGGTGACCGTGTACGACGGCCCCTTGATCTTGGCGCCACCCGGCAACGGCAGCGAGTACACGCTGAAGTCGCACCCGGTCAGCAGCGTGGCCATCGCGAGCAGCCCGGCGACGATCGTCGTACGGCGCCTCATCGGACGAGCCCTCCCAGTGTCGGGTCGACCGGGTCCGGGCTCGACAGCTTCGGCGCCGGCGCCGGGGCCCACGGCGTACCGGCAGGGCCACCGCTGGCCGGCGCGCCACCGGTGAGCTGGCTCAGCAGCGGCAGCTTGGCGAGTGCGTCGACGACCCCCTTCAACGCCGTACAGGTCGACAAGGGCTGGTTCGCCTGCCGCAGAAGCGAGCAGATGAAGGTCGCCGGGTCGTCCAGCTGGGCCAGGTTGACCCGCTGGTCCAGCGTCCCGTACTGCGGGTTGTAGACGCGGGCCAGGTTGCCCAGGCCGAGCGGCGCGGTGTCGAGGACCTCGGCCAGCGCGACCTTCTCCTTGACCAGGATCTGCGACAGGTCGGTGGCGCTCGAGATCGTCGTCTTCAGCAGCGCCCGGTTGTCCTTCACGAACGTGGCGACCTCGCCGAGGGCCGTCGCCAGCAGCGACAGCGCCTTGGCCAGGTCCTGGCGCTCACCGGCCAGGGTGGTCGAGGTGGCGGCGAAGTTCGTGTTGAACTGCCGGACCAGCTGGTCGTTCGCGGCCAGCGCGGACACGAACGTCTGCAACTGCCGGATCGTCGAGAACAGGCTCTGCGAGTTGCCCGCCAGCGTGCCGGTCAGCTTGGACACGTCGGTGATGGTCTGGTTCAGCTTGGCGCCCTGGCCGTTCAGGTTCGTCGCCGAGACGTCCAGCAGCCGCGACAGCGCACCCTGGTCGTTCGCACCCTTCGGGCCGAGCGCAACGGACAGATCGTTCAGGCTCTGGTAGATCTGGTCCAGCTCCAGCGGTACGGCGGTCCGCTCGATCGGAATCTCCGCACCGTCGGCCATCACCTCCCCCTTGGAGTACACCGGGGTGAGCTGCACGTACCGGTCGGCCACGATCGACGGGGCCGCGATCACCGCCTTGGCGGTGGCCGGCACCTTGTGCTTGGCCTCCCACCAGAACTTCACCCGCACGGTCCGGCCGGCCGGGGTGACACTCTCCACCTCACCGACCTTGATACCGAGGATCCGGACGTCGGAGCCGGGGTAGATCGACACCGCCCGCGGGAAGTACGCCGTGGCACTCACCCGGTCGGGTTTCGGCCAGAGCGTGATCGCGCTGACCGCGAGGATCACCAGGACCACCGCGATCGCGACCAGCCGGGACAACGACGCGACCTTCATCAGCCGCCACCTCCCAGAATCGGCGGCAGCCCGGGAATCGGAACCCGCGGCGCCGGGATCTCGGGGACCGGCACGAGGTTCTGCAGGTAGACGTCGAACCATGGGCCGGTGCCGAGCGTGTTGGTGAAGACGCGGACGAACGGCGCCAGCCCCTTGATACTGGCGTCCAGGTCCTGCTGGTTCTTCAGCAGCACCGCCAGGACGGCGTTCACCTTCTGCAGTGTCGGCCCGAGGTCCTTGCGGTTCTCCCGGACCAGCGCGGTGATCTGGGCGGACAGCTTCTGCGTCGACACCAGCAACTGGTGGATCAGCGCCCGCCGGGCCTGCACAGCCTGGAAGACGGTGTTGCCGTCCTTCATCAGCTTGATCAGCTGCTGGTTGCGGTCGGCAAGGACTTTGGTGACCACGTTCGAGTGCTGCAGCAACAGCTTCAGCTGCTCGTCGCGCTTGGCCACGTTCCGGGACAGCCGGGACAGGCCGGTCAGCGACGCCTGCACCTCTTCGGGCGTGTTCTGGAAGGTGGTCGACAGCGTGTCCAGGGCCTTGGCCAGCTGGGCGGTGTCGATCCGCTCGGTGGTGTTCGCGAGATCGCTGAACGCGTCCACCACGTCGTACGCCGAGATGGTCCGGGCCAGCGGGATCTCGGCGCCGGCCTTGAGCTGACCGGAGCCGGCCGGGTTCAGCTTGAGGTACTTCTGCCCGAGCAAGGTCTTGATCTTCATCTCCGCGCCGGTCTGGTCGCCGAGTTTCACACCCTTGTCCACCACGAAGTCGACCCGGACATGGGTGCCATCGAGCTCGACCTTGCGGACCTGCCCGACCCGGACGCCGGCCACCCGGATCTCGTCATTCGGCTTCAGCCCGCCGGCCTCGGAGAACTGCGCGGAGTACTTCGTCCCGCCACCGATCAGCGGCAGGTCCTGCGCCTTGAACGCGGCCAGCATGATCAGGCCGAGCACCGTCAGGCCGATCACGCCGACGGTCACCTGGTTCTGTTCGCGGAACGGCTTCACGGCTTCCTGCACCTCGCCGAGTTGTTGTCGTAGGCGACCGGGACGCGGGTCCCGGTCGGCAGCGTGACGTTGCCGTCGAAGTTGCACAGGTAGAAGTTGAACCAGGAGCCGTACGTCGCGGTCCGGGTCATCGTGTTCAGCTTTTCCGGCATGTTCTGCAGCGTCTTCACCCAGATCCCCTGGGTGTCGTCCAGCGTGGTCGCGACCGTGCGGAGCCGGGCCAGGTCGGCCTTGAGCGGCACCCGGGTCTGCTGCAGCAGGCCGGCCGTCTTGGTGTTCAGCGAGTTGATCGAGCCGACCGAGTTCAGGATCGGGTTGATGTCCTGGCTGAGCCCGGTGATGAACTGCTGCAGGTTCACCAGCAGCTGGGAGAAGTTCTGCTGCCGCTGGGAGACGATCTGCAGGGTCGAGGTCAGGTTGGTGATCAGGTCGCCGATCACCTGGTCCGCGTCGGCCAGGGTCGTGGTCAGCGACGCCGTCTTGGCCAGCAGCGACTCGATCGTGCCGCCTTCGCCTTGCAGCACCTTGATCACCTCGAACGCGAACTGGTTCACGTCCGCCGGGGTGAGCGCGGTGAACAGCGGCTTGAACCCGTTGAACAGCACGGACAGATCCAGCGCCGGCGCGGTCCGCTCCTTCGGGATCACGCCATTCGCCTTCAGCCGCTCACCGCCACCGACACCGTCGGTGAGCGCGATGTAGCGGTTGCCGACCAGGTTCCGGTACCGCAGCGTGGCGCGGGTCGACGTGTCCAGGACCTGGTCGGAGTCGACGCTGAACGTCACCATCGCCAAGGTGTCCTGGTAGAGCGCGATCTTGTCGACCTGGCCGACCTTCACACCGGCGATCCGGATGTCGTCACCCTTGTTCAGCCCGACCGCGTCGGTGAAGACGGCCTTGTACTTCGTCGTCGGGTTGAAACTGATGTTCCCGATCGTCACCGCCAGCAGCGCGGTCGCGACCGTGGTGACCACGATGAAGATCGCCAGCCGCACGGTGTCGAACGTCGTCTTCCGGTCCAGGATCTTCACTTCAGGTTCACCTGTCCTCCGCGAAGCAGCGGGCCGACCATCAGGGTGGTCAGATCCGGTACGTCGGACGGCGCCACGCCCAGCTCCGGAGCGACGACCGAGTCGATCACCTTCTGCTCGGCCGGCGTACCGACGCCTTGGGTGTCCATGTCGAAGCCTGGCATCGCGCGGTTCAGCTGCAGGTTCAGCGGGAATCGCTCGTTCTTGTTGTGATCGCCGATCACGCCGTCCTCACCGGTGATGTACGGCGCCGGGTTCTGCTGGTTGTACGGACCCGGCTTCGCGCCCGGGTGGCTGTAGTTCTTCCCAACACAGACGGGCCCGCGGCGGTCCTTGTACGCCGGCAGCTCGTTCGGCTGGTACGGCGTCGGCTGGTTGGTGATCAGCTCCAGGTTGATGTTCAGCCGGCCGTCGCGGAACGTGTCGTTCAGGATCGGCGCGGTGTCGGTCATCACCTTGAGGAAGCACGGGAACTCCGGCGAGTACCGCTCCAGCAGGTCGAGCACCGGCCGGCTCACCTCGCCGAGCCGGATCACCCGGTCCTCGTTCTCCTTCAGGAACGTGTTCGTCGTCCCCGACAAGGTCTGGACGTCGACGAAGAACTTCTGGAGTTGCACCTCCTTCTCCACCACCGTGTTGCCGGTGATGGTCAGGTTGCGCAGCGCCCGGACCAGGTCGGGTGTCGCGTCGCCGTACAGCTGGGAGACCTGGGTGAGCTTGGTCAGCGCGGCCATCAGCTTCGGGACGTTCGGGTTCAGCTTCTTCAGGTACGCGTCCAGCTGGGTCAGCGTGCCGGCGATCTCGGCACCACGGCCCTCGAGTGCGGTGGCCAGCGTGTTCAGGGTGGCGTTCAGGTCGGCCGGGTCGACCGCCTGCAGCAGCGGCAGCGCGTCGTTCAGCACCTTCTCGATCTCGATGCCGACCGCGGTCTTGTCCCGCGAGATCACGTCACCGGCCTTGATGTGCCGGCCCCGCGGTCCGGTCGGCGGGACCAGCGAGACGTACTTCTCGCCGAACAGCGTCTTCGGCAGGATCCGGGCGCTGACCGCGCTGGAGATCTCGTCCACCTGGTCCGGCTTGAGCGCCAGCTCGACCGTCGCCTCGTTGCCGTCGGTGGACACGCTGCGCACCTCGCCGACGATGATGCCGCGCAGCTTCACGTCGGCATGCCTGTTCAGCTGCAGGCCGATGTGGCTGGTCTTCAGCTTCACGTCGACGGTGTCGGTGAAGACCTTGGCGTAGAAGGCGTAGGTCAGCCAGAGCAGGAAGCACAGTACGCCGATGAACGCGACGCCCAGCACCTTGTGCGGCATGGCTCTCCTCATGGCGCTACCCCGCCAGCCTGACCGTGGTCGTCGTACCCCAGATCGCCATCGACAGCAGCAGGTCGACGACGTTGATGACGACGATGGAGGTCCGGACCGCACGGCCGACCGCGACGCCCACACCGGCCGGGCCGCCGGTCGCGTGGTAGCCGTGGTAGCAGTGAACCAGGATCACCAGGACGGAGAAGACGAGGACCTTCCCGAACGACCACAGCACGTCCCCGGGTGGCAGGAAGAGATGGAAGTAGTGGTCGTACGTGCCGGTGCTCTGGCCGTAGAACATGGTCACGGTGAGCCGGGTGGCGAAGTACGACGCGAGCAGGCCGACGACGTACAGCGGGATGACGGCGACCAGGCCGGCGATGATCCGGGTGGTGACCAGGAACGGCAGCGACGGGATCGCCATCACCTCGAGGGCGTCGATCTCCTCGCTGATCCGCATCGCGCCGAGCTGGGCGGTGAAGCCGCAGCCGACCGTCGCGGCCAGCGCGATGCCGGCGATCAGCGGGCCGATCTCGCGGGTGTTGATGTACGCGCTGACGAACCCCGCGAAGGCCGAGGTGCCGATCTGGTTCAGTGCCGAGTAGCCCTGCAGGCCGACCTCGGTGCCGGTGAAGAAGGCCAGGAAGGTGATCACGCCGACGGTCCCGCCGATCACCGCGAGGGCACCGGTGCCGAGCGTCACCTCGGCCAGCAGCCGGAGGATCTCCTTGCGGTACCGGGTGATCGACTTGCCGGACCAGGCAAGTGCCTTGAGATAGAAGGCGAGCTGCTCGCCGAGCCGATCGAGTGAGTTGAGCGGCTTCTTGACGAAGGTGTCGACGAGGGCTGACACGGTCAGGCCCCCTTCGGCGGGACGAGCTGGAAGTAGATCGCCGTCATCGCGAAGTTCGCGACGAACAGCAGCATGAAGGTGATGACGACGGACTGGTTCACCGCGTCGCCGACCCCCTTCGGCCCGCCACCGGCGTTCACACCCTTGTACGACGCCACGACCGCGGCGATGAACCCGAACACCAGGGCCTTCGCCTGTCCCTGCCACAGATCGGGCAGATGGGCGAGCGCGGTGAAGGACGCTATGTAACTGCCTGGCGTCCCGTCCTGGAGTACGACGTTGAAGACGTAGCCCCCCATCACGCCTACGACGCTGACGAAGCCGTTCAGGAAGAACGCGACCAGCATCGTCGCCAGCACCCGCGGCACCACCAGCCGCTGGATCGGGTCGATGCCGAGCACCATCATCGCGTCCAGTTCCTCGCGGATCTTGCGCGCGCCCAGGTCGGCACAGATCGCCGAGCCTCCGGCGCCCGCGATCAGCAGCGCGGTCGCGATCGGCGACGCCTCCCGGACCACGGCCAGCACGGCGGCCGAGCCGGTGAACGCCTGGGCGCCGAACTGCTTGATCAGGCCGCCGACCTGCAGCGCGATCACCGCGCCGAACGGAATGGCGACCAGCGCGGTCGGGATGATGGTCACGCTGGCGACGAACCAGGCCTGCTGCAGGAACTCCCGCAGCTGGAACGGCCGCCGGACCGACGCCCGGGCGGTGTCGAGGGCGAAGGAAAACAGCGAGCCGGCATGCTTCAGCGGGGCGGTTGCGGAAGCTGTCACGTTACCCCCACCACATCTGCGGCGAAGGAACCGGGCGGCGGGGTGACCCCGTTCTCACGGCACCACTCGCCGGGCGGGCGCTGGGTCGGCCGGATCACGCCGCTGCTCGGCAGTTGCTGCAGCGGGATCGGCGGCAGCGGCGGCAGCTCCTGGTCCGCCTCGCGGGCCAGTTCGTCGGCGTCCTTCTCCTCGGACATGCCGATCGGGCCGACCCGCTGCGCGTTCAGGAACTGGCGGACCACCGGCTCCTCGCTGGACAGCAGCATCTCCCGCGGGCCGAACATCGCCAGGTGGCGGTGGTACAGCAGGCCGATGTTGTCCGGCACCGTCCGCGCGGTGTTGATGTCGTGGGTCACGATCAGGCAGGTCGCCTGGGTCATCTCGTTCAGGTCGATGATCAGCTGGTTCAGGAACGCCGTACGCACCGGGTCCAGACCGGAGTCCGGCTCGTCGAACAGCAGGATCTCGGGCTCGAGCACCAGCGCGCGGGCCAGCCCGGCCCGCTTGCGCATCCCGCCGGAGATCTCGCCCGGCAGCTTCCGCTCCGCGCCGACCAGGCCGACCATCTCCATCTTCTCCATCACGATGGAGCGGATCTCGGCCTCGGACTTCTTGGTGTGCTCGCGCAGCGGGAAGGCGACGTTGTCGTAGAGGTTCATCGAGCCGAACATCGCGCCGTCCTGGAACAGCACGCCGAACAGTTTGCGGATCTCGTACAGCTGCCGCTCGCTGCAGGTGGCGATATCGGTGCCCTCGATGTGGACGTGACCCTTGTCCGGCTTGAGCAGGCCGATCAGCGTCTTCAGGAAGACGGACTTCCCGGTTCCGGACGGGCCGAGCATCACGCAGATCTCACCGGCCGGCAGCGTCAGGGACACGTCGCCCCAGATCAGCTGGCTGCCGAAGGACTTGGTGAGACCTTCGACGCGGACTTCTACGCCCACCTGGCCCTCCTGATCGGTCTGCCTCACGGGATGTCTGACTGCCCCCGACCGACGACGTTCTGCCGTTTCAACGACGGGACGGTTGCCTAGGTTACGCACGAGTACGGTTTTGCGTAACCCCCGGATGTCAAGCGACGGTGACCGATGCGTCACGCTCCGGTCACGCCGATCACGGTGTGCTGATCGGTGCGACACATTGTGCTGATCCGCACGCGGCTCCGGGTGATCCTAGCGGCTGTCCAGGGTTGGGGTACGCCGCCCGCCAATCCAGGACTGAACTGGTATCGCAGCGCAAACGACTCGACACAGATCGCGACCGAAGGCCCGAGATCTGTCCGGAAACCGGGCCGAAAGCTAGCGTCAGTGAAGGGATTCGACGCCGAGAGGGGACCCGGATGAGCATCGAACGACGGACGTTCCTGCGAGGAAGCGCGGCGGTCGCGGGCGGTGTGCTCGCGGGCGGGCCGTTCCAGGGATTCGTGGCGCAGCAGGCCACGGCGGCGCCGAGCGGCCGGATGCCGGTGCTGCAAGCGATTCCGGACCAGCGCGATGGCAAGGTCCGCCTGCACCTACCGGAGGGGTTCGCCTACCGGTCCTTCCACGACACGGAGTTCCCGGTCGTGCTGAACGACGGCACCAGGCTGCCCGGCCGGCACGACGGCATGGGCGCCTTCAAGCGGCGCAACGGCAACGTCATCCTCGTCCGCAACCACGAGCTGAACAACCCGGGCGCTCCGTTCGGGCCTGGTACGCCGTACGACGCGATGGCACAGGGCGGTACGACGACGATCGAGGTGACGCGGTTCGGTCACGTGGTCCATGCCTTCACCAGCCTGAACGGGACGATGATGAACTGCAGCGGCGGGATCATGCCGTGGGGCAGCTGGGTCACCTGCGAGGAAACGGTGAACGGGCCCGACGTCGGACCGGACTTCACCGGGGTGTCGAACGTGCCGCTGACCAAGCCGCACGGCTACGTCTTCGAGGTCCCTGTCCGCGGTCAGTCCGACCGGCAGCCGATCACCCATGCCGGGCGGTTCGCGCACGAGGCCGTCTCCTTCGATCCGCGCGACGGGATCCTCTACTTGACCGAGGACAACTTCGCCTTCCCGTCCGGGTTCTTCCGCTACCGCCCGCCGAAGAACCCGATGAAGTGCGGCCGGCTGCTGGACGGTGGCCGGCTCCAGATGCTCGCCGTCAAAGGCCGGCCGAACCTGAACCTGGCCGCCGAGCAGCCCCGGCGAGCGACGTACGACGTGGAGTGGGTCGACATCGACGACCCGGCTCCGACGTTCCCGTACACGCCCGGCCAGACCGCGCCGACGACGAACGACGAGGCCCTCGTGTACGTCGGTGACCAGGGCCGGGACCAGGGAGCGGCGTACTTCTCCCGGCTGGAAGGCCAGGTGTACGACAACAACGTCGTGTACTTCTGCTCGACCCAGGGTGGTGGCCCGGCGGAGACCGGCCCGGATTCGGTCAACGGTTACGGCAACGGCTTCGGCCAGGTCTGGGCGTACCACACCCGGGCGCGGAAGCTGCAGCTGATCTACCAGTCGCCGAACCGGGAGACGCTCGACTTCCCGGACAACGTGACGACCAGCAAGCGCGGCACCCTGGTGCTCTGCGAGGACAACGTTGACGACAACTACCTGCGCGGCCTGTCCCGGGGCGGTCGGCTGTGGGACATCGCGCTGAACCGGCTCACCAGCAGCACCGGCGCGCCACGCTTCAACGACGAGTTCGCCGGCTCGACCTTCAGCCCTGACGGGCACACGCTGTTCGTGAACATCCAGGCCAGTCGCGGTATGACGTTCGCCATCTGGGGACCATGGCATCGGATTGGCGTCTGAGGGGCGAGGAGGACGTCCTCGTCTGGCTGCATGACGACGACGCGTCGGCTGCCCAGGTGGTCAGTGACCTGACCGAGCTGGCGCCGCTCGCAGCCGTCGCCGTCGTCGTTCTGCTGGCGCTCCTCGTCCTGCGCCGGTGGCGCGACGCACTCTTCGTCACGACCGGTGTCGGGGTGGTGTGGGCGGTGAATCCACTCCTGAAGCAACTCGTGGGCCGGTCGCGGCCGGATCTCTGGCCGCTGCCGGCGGACGTGTCCGAGTACAGCTTTCCGAGCGGTCACGCGGCAAACACGACGGCCCTCATCGGTGCGCTGGTGCTGATCCTGCGAAAGCGCTGGCCGGCGGTTGCCGGAGTGGTCGTCGTGGTGGCGGCCGGATGGGCTCAGCTGGCCCTCGGGCGGCACTACCCGACCGACGTACTCGCCGGGTGGTTGTGGGCGCTGGCCTGGGTCGGCTTGCTCCAGAACGTGCTCCGAAACATGACGAAGGGCGGCCCTGGATAGGACCGCCCTTCGGCGTACTGCTGGGTTGTGCGGTCGGAGACCGCACAGGTCACTTCAGGGTGACGGTGGCGCCGGCGCCCTCGAGGGCCTCCTTGGCCTTCTCCGCGGCAGCCTTGTCGACCTTCTCCAGGATCGCCTTCGGAGCCGACTCGACCAGGTCCTTGGCCTCCTTCAGCCCAAGGCTGGTGAGACCGCGCACCTCCTTGATGACCTGGATCTTCTTGTCGCCGGCGCTCTCGAGAACGACGTCGAACTCGTCCTGCTCCGCAACCTCTTCGGCAGCGGCAGCCGGCGCGCCCGGGGCGGCGGCAACGGCGACCGGGGCGGCGGCGGTGACGCCGAACTCCTCCTCGAACGCCTTAACGAACTCCGACAGCTCCAGCAGGGTCAGTTCCTTGAACTGGCCGAGGAGCTCTTCGGTGCTGAGCTTCGCCATGGTGGCGGTCCTTCCTAACTGTGGTGCTTCGTGATCACTGATGGGGTACTACGGGTGAGATTCGCTTCAGCTGTCCGCTGCAGCGGTCTCCTCGGTGCTCGCCTCGGCAGGTGCCTCGACCGTGTCCTGCACGGCCGGCGCCTCGTCCGCCCCTTGATCCTGCGCTGGGGCGGCCTCGGCCGGCAGCTTCTCCTGCAGCGCCGCGAACAGGCGCGCGGCCTGCGACAGCGGAGCAGCGAACAGCGACACCGCTTGCTGCGGAGCCGCCTTCATCGCACCTGCGAGCTTCGCGAGGAGAACCTCACGCGACTCCAGGTCAGCGAGTTTGTTGATCTCGTCAGAGCCGAGTGCCTTGCCGTCCAGCACTCCACCCTTGATGACGAGCATGGGGTTCGCCTTGGCGAAGTCACGCAGTCCCTTGGCCGCAACCACCGGGTCGCCCTTGATGAAGGCGATGGCCGACGGACCCTCGAGCAGCGAGTCGAACGACTCGACACCCGCGTCCTTGGCCGCGATCTTGGTCAGCGTGTTCTTCACCACGGCGTAGTTCACTTCGTCACCGAGCGCAGTGCGCAGTTGCCGCAGCTGCGCCACGGTGAGCCCGCGGTACTCGGTCAGCACGGCGCCGTTCGAGCTACGGAACTCGTCCGTGAGCTCGGCGACAGCGGCTGCCTTGTCCGGCCTCGCCATGGGGTCTCCTTCCGCCCTGCGTACACAGGGTTTGCCTGGTTCACCTCGACCCCGGGCCGCCCCACTCAAAAGAAAACGCCCCTGCGCAGGCGCAAGGGCGTGAACATTCGTACTGCTGTCACACTGTCCAAGTCACCTACGCGGGCCGCCCACTCAAGCGTGGGACCTTCAGTCACTCGAAAGTGACGACCAGCGGTCTTCGGCAGCATTCAGTGTGCCTGATCTTGACGCGGGAACCAAATCGGTCCCCATCAGGCCGGCCGGTCCGGGACCGGATGTGGCGGAATCCATCGGTGCATCGCGGTAGCGGCCGCCCAGCCGGTGGCCGCCATGATCACGATCGCCGGCGCCAGCCCGAGGACGGCGGTCGCCCCGGCCACCAACAACGGCCCGGCCCCGTTCCCGGTATCGGCGAACAACCTGAAAGCACCCAGGAACTGCGCCCGCCCGACCGTTGGAGACGCATCGGCTCCCAGCGTCATGATCACCCCGGAGCCGAGCCCGTTCCCCACCCCCATCAGCAACGCGACCGCGGTCAACGTGACGGTCGAATGCGTCAGCGGCAGCAACAGATGAGCGAGCCCGAGGACGAGCATCGACGGTACGGCGACCCACTTCCGGCCGAGGCGGTCCATCACCGACCCGGCCGGATAGAACAGCAGCATGTCCACCGCGCCGGACAGCCCGAAGATGATGCTGGTGGTCTGCGGATCGAGCCCGATGTGCAATGCCCACAGCGGAATCACCACCTGTCGCGACGCCCGGACCGCACCGACCAGCAGCGCGCCGACGCCAAGGGTCCGCAGCACCGGCAGGTGGTCCCGGATCACGGCCCACGTCGACTGGGCCGCGACCGGCCGGCTCCCGCGCGTACGCCGTACCGACTCGAGGTCAGGCAGGCTCAGCAGGACCCCGCAGGCCAGGACCGCGGCCACGAGGTGGACCCAGTAGGCGCCGTCGGTGCCGAGGAACTTCATCGCGAACGCGCCCAGGAACGGGCCGATGAACGAACCGATCCGCTGCACACCACCGAGCGTGGACAGCGCCCGGGCCCGCAGCTCGATCGGCACGGCCTCGCTCAGGTAGGCCTGGCGGGCCAGTCCCCAGACCGCTCCGGCCAGTCCGGTGGCGCCGATCGCGATCGCGAGACCCCAGACCGTCGGAACGAGCAGGCAGGCGACCAAGGCCAGTGCGACCAGGCCGGTCGCGAGCAGCATCGCGTGTCGTTCACCGATCTTGTTGGTGAGCGCACCGGCGGGGATGTCACCGATCACCTGGCCGAGCCCCGCGGCCGCCACGACCAGCCCGGCGACCGCGACCGAAGCGCCGAGATGCGTTGCGGACACGGCCACGACCGGCGCGATCGCCCCTTGCCCGATGCCGTAGAGCAGGGCAGGAAGGTAGACCGACGGAGCGATGCGCCAAAGACTTGACCGCTCGGCCATCAGCGGCCACCTGCTCTCGTCGTACAGCGGTCACGCTCGGCCGATGTCGCCCCCAGCAACTCCGACACCGACCACGCCGCCGGGACGATCAGCTCGCCGAACTCCTCCAGCCGCTCCGCGGGCAGCCGCAGCTCCGGCCCGGAGATCGACAGACAGCCGACGACCTGGCCGGAGAAGTCGAAGACCGGCGCCGCGACCGACCTGATTCCCGGTGTCCGCTCGGACATCGACTTGGCGAAGCCCTTGGTCCGGATCTCGGCCAGCTGAGCGGCCAGGACGACGGGATCCGTGATGGTCTGCGGGAGCACCTGCTCGAGCGGAGCGGCCAGCACCTCGGCCTGCCGCTCCCACGGCGAGAACGCGAGCAGCACCTTGCCCGGAGCCCCGAGCGGCAGCGGCACCGGAATTCCGAACTCCGTGTAGGTACGACGCAACTGGTGCCGGCTCTCGACCTGGTCCAGGACGACGCGCTGCCCGGTCGGCAGCAACTCGTGCACCGCCGCGGTCTCCTCGGTCTCGTCCCGGAGCGCGCGCAGGACTGGCATCGCGGCGTCGCGCAGACCGGCCGGGATCCCGCCGCTGTGAGCCAACTGGGCGACCAGCGGACCGATCGCGTAGCGGCGGTGTGCCGTCTGACGGATCAGGCCGTTCTCCTGCATCGCCAGCAGGAGCCGGTGCACGGTGCTGGTGGACAGACCGGTGGCACGGGCCAGGTCACTGATGCCCAGGTCAGGGGTGCGGGCGTCGAAGCACCGCAGGATCGCCACCGCCCGGTCGATGGATTGCACCGATCCCCGGCGGATCTCGTGTTCCTGCATGGCGAAAGATTATCCCACGATGCGGGAACAGATCCGGATCGCGGGGTGGTGCTCGCCGCCGGGCTGGGGTTCGACGACGAGGCGCTCGACTACGGTGTCGAACATGGCCTTCAGCCCGGCGTTCCTGATCAGCTTCCACAGCAAGGTGATACCGCTCCACCCCGGCGACGTCATCTCCACCGGCACCCCGGGTGCGGTCCACATCAACCCGGGCGACGTGGCGTGATCCGCATCCCGGGTGTCGGCGTACTGACCAACCCGGTGACCGCAGGCCGATGACCATCAGCGAGTCCTGGCAGCAGATCGACGCGTGGCTGGCGCGGCATGCAGCGGCGACGTACGCCGTACTCGCCGCACCAGCCACCGACGCGGACCTCCAAGCCTGCAACGCCGTGGTCGAGTTGCCGCCCGAGCTGGTCGAGTCGCTGCGCTGCCACAACGGCCTCACCGACTGGGCCAACATCCTCCCCGAGGGCGCACCGTCCAGCACGACCGAGATCGCCGCCAACTGGCAACTCCGGATGGAGCTGGCCGCCGACTTCGACGGCTTCACCGTCCACCCACCCAACGCCGAGCCCTACTGGCACTCATCCTGGATCCCGTACGCCGACTCCGAGGGCGACCTCCAGATCATCGACCTCCGCCCGGGCCGGGCCTACGGCCGCGTCGGCATCGCCTACCACGACGGCACCGCCGACTTCACCGAGTCGTTCCCCGACCTCACGACGTACCTGGAAGCCGTAGCCCACGCCCTCAGCCACGGCACCGGCGTCAACAACTGGTACCCCTACCTCACCACCCACCAGGAACTCTGGTGGGACCAGGGCCCCGACAAGACCTCGGTCAACGATGAACCCCTGGTCTCGGCCTTCCGTCGGGATGGCTGACCGGGACCAAGGTCAGGAGGTCCTCGAGGCCCTTGAAGTCGTCGGGGTTGATCGTGAAGAGGGGCAGACCTTCGGCGATGGCGGTGCTGGCGATCATCAGGTCGGCGATGCGACCTCGCGGCGACCGACCGGCAGCAACGACAGCGGCGCACAGCCGCCCGTAGATCCGGGCGGCGTCGGCACCGAACGGGATCGGATCGAATTCATTCTCCGCACGCTGAAGGACGTCCATCCGCAGGGCGCGCTCCAAGTGCTCGTCGTACTCGTTCTGCTCGCCGTTGCTCCGCACCTGATGCGGTCCCGCAGACAGTTCGGCCAAAGTGACGGCGGTGATGGCCATCTCGTCCGGCAGTTCGGCAGGGTCGATCTCCGCCCGAAGGATGACCACGTTCGTGTCGAGCAGTCCCTGCCGGCGCTCACCGGGCATACGGGTCGTCCAACTGGTGATCAGCGAAGGCGTCCTGATCGGCCCGGAAGCTGTCCAGCGACATCTTCGGGGCCGTGCGAGACATGGCGGCGAACTCCTCACGCGGAACGAACCGACGCCGGTGGCGCAGCGGGATCAGCTCACCGATGCGGTGACCATCCCTTGTGACCGTGAAGGACTGACCGTTCTGCACGGCGTCCATGATCTCCTTCGACCGAGTGCGCAGGTCGCGTTGAGTGATCTCAGGTTGCCCGTTCATAGGACCAGGATAGCCATGGCGCGGCACCGGGTGCTACCGCGTAGCACCGGGTGGCGACAGAGTCAGTCGAGGACGGCGAGGGCGTCTATCTCTACCAGCATGTCTTCACGGGGCAGGCCGATGAAGACGGTGGTGCGGGAGGGGAGGACGCCGCTGGGGGTGCGGGTGGAGAGGTACTCGGCGTAGGCCTCGTTCATGGCCGCGAAGTCGTCGCGGGTGGTGAGGTAGACGCGCATCATCACCACGTCGTCGAAGCTGCCGCCGCCGGCGGTCAGGATCGCCTCGACGTTCTGCAGGACCCGGGTGGTCTGGCCCTTCACGTCACCGACGCAGACGAACTCGCCGGTGGCCGGGTCGACGGAGCCCTGGCCGGACACCTGCAGGATGTTGCCCTTGCGGACGCCCTGCGAGTACACCGGCATCGGCGCGGGCGCGTCAGTGGTGGAGACAGCGGTCTTGTCGGACATCAGGGTCATACCTCTCAGTTGTAATCAGTACTGATCGCTCGAGTGGCGGCGAGCAGGTCCGGCAGGAGCTCGAGCACCTGCTCGTAGTTCAGCAGTACGTCGGGCACCGAGACGGACACGGCCCCGACGACCCGGCCGTCGTGATCGGTCACCGGTGCGCCGATGCAGTTGATGAAGGACTCGTGCTCGGCCCGGTCCTGCGCCCAGCCTTGAGTCCGTACGCCGTCCAGCTCGTCACGCAATACGTCGGGATCGGTGATCGTCTGCGGCGTGTACGCGTGGTAGTCGATCGACGCCAGCAACGCCTCCCGCTGTCGCTTCGGCTGAGCCGCCAGCAACACCTTTCCGACCGCGGTGCAGTGCAGAGCCGCCGGTACGCCGACCTGCGAGTACATCCGCACCGACCGCACACTGTCGAGCTTATCGACGTAGATGACCTCACCGTTCTCCCACGCAGCGAGGTGCACGGTCTGCCCTGTCTTCTGGTTCAGCTGCCGCAGGTGCGGTGCAGCAACCGCCCGTACGACGTGCTGCTCGCGAGCCGCATCCGCCAACGCGAACAGGCGCGACCCCAACCGGTAGCGATGCGACTCGTCACGTCGTACGAACCTGTCCGCTTCCATGGTCCGCAGCAGTCGCAGGACAGTGGTCTTGTGCACGCCGAGCTCCGTCGCAAGCTGATCCAGCGACCGCTCCCCCTCGCCCAGTCTGGCGAGGATCTGCAGCGCCCTGGCAAGGCTCTGACTCATGACAACTTCACACCCGCTGGACCGATCTGCGCGGCGGCCCATTCCTCATCAGAGCAGTTCAACAGGGTCTGACGGACGGCAACGTCCAGCGGAGCCGCGTGGTCCTCCGGCACAGCCAGCACCGCGGCCGCAGCCAGGTGCCCCAGCCGCAACCTCTGCTCCATCGGCAACCCCTGCAACGTCCCGGCAAGGAAACCGGCCGCGAAGGCGTCGCCGGCGCCTACCGGCTCGACCACCTCGACAGTGAGCGCAGGAACCTCAGTACAACGACCATCCGGCTCCAGCACGAGCGCCGTATGCGCGTCGTTCTTCATCACCAGCGTGGACCGCGGCCCGAGCAGCTTGCGCAGCTCAGTGGGGTCATTGGTGCCAGCAAAGACCTGAGCCTCGTCCGCACCGATCAGCACGACGTCTGCCGCCCGCAGCAACCGCCACAGCGGCTCGGGGTCCTTGCCGCGCCACAGCGCCGGACGCCAGTTGAGGTCCACACTGAGCTTGAAGCCGAAGCCCTCCCGCAGCGTCGCCAGCCGCTCCAGCATGTCCGCAGCGGTCTCCGAGATGGCCGCGGTGATACCTGTGGTGTGCACCAACTCAGCACCAGCCAGACGCTCGCGGACTGCGGGCCGATCCAGGAACGCCGGGTCCATGGCGGAGGCAGCCGAGCCGGAGCGGTAGTAGTGCATCCGTGACCGGCCATCCATGGAGTGCTTCACATACAGGCCCGTCGGCCGGTCCGGGTCCTCCTCCACACCCCCGATCTCAACCCCACGCTGTCGAAGGTCACGCAGTACGTGCCGGCCGAATCCGTCATCACCCAGCCGCGAGATCCAGCTCGTCACGACCCCCAGGGCAGCCAGCCCGCCGGCCACATTGCACTCGGCGCCGCCCACCGACCGCCGGAAAGTCTCCACATCCTCCAGGGGCCCACCAGTGTCCCCGGCGAACATGATCATCGCCTCACCGAGACACACTGCACGTGAGACGACATCCGCCATCGGCGCTCTCCCGGAATGCTTGTCTTTGACTGGAGTTCGGCGCGATGCTACAACCGAGAAGACAGAATGTGCAATCACCGTTGCGCATTCTGCAATCAGCGATCAGCAGAGGGACAGATGCCCGCTTCTTACGATGCCGCCGCCATCGCCGCTCTCGCGGACCGGGAGGTGAGCTGGCAGGACAAGGCACTGCCACCCGCGTTCTGGGGAAGGACCGTCGCCGAGGTGCTGGCGGACAAGCCCAGGCTGTCCCAGCTGCCCACTCCCCTGCTGACCCTGTCCGCGCCCGGCCTGCGGCACAACGTCGACACCCTGGCCCGCTGGTGCTCCAACCACGGTGTCGAGCTGGCACCGCACGGCAAGACGACGATGGCGCCCGCACTCTGGGCCATGCAGCTCGAGGCCGGCTCCTGGGCGATCACCCTCGCGAACGGCTTCCAGCTCGGCGTCGCCCGCGCGTACGGCGTGAGCCGGGTGCTGATCGCCAATGCGATCGTCTCCCCATTGCAACTGCGCTGGATCTCCGATGAGCTCGCGGCAGACCCGACGTTCGAGGTGCTGGTCTGGGCCGACTCGGTCCGGACGGTCCAGATCATGGAGGCGGCCCGGTCGGCGTACGTCGGACCGGCCGCGCGACCGCTCGACGTACTGGTGGAGGTCGGCGGGCTCGACGGCCGGACCGGCGCCCGGGACGCCGACACCGCAGTGGCAGTCGGCCAGGCCATCGCGGACGCGTCGACACTCCGGCTGGCCGGAGTCGCCGGGTACGAAGGCGCGATCGGCCACGGCGTCGACGAGGCCGACCTCGAGACCGTGCGGTCGTACCTGCGGGAGCTGGCCGGGATCCACACCCAGCTGAAGGGCTTGTACGACGCCGATGTCGTGCCGGTCGTGAGTGCCGGCGGCAGTCAGTACTTCGACGACGTCGCGCGGGTGCTGGCGCCACTCGGCGAGGACGGTGCACGGGTGGTCCTGCGGTCGGGCGCCTACATCACGCATGACGACGGCATGTATCGCCGGCTGTCCCCGCTCGGTGAGACGCCGCGGACCGACGGGGACCGACTGGTTTCCGCGATGCACGGCTGGGTCCGGATCACCTCACAACCCGAGCCGGGGCTGGCGATCTTCGATGCGGGCCGGCGCGACCTGCCGTTCGACCAGGATCTGCCCGAACCGCAGCTGATCCGGCCGCGCGCGGACGGTGAGCCGGTACTGAAGGCCGATGGGATGACCGTCACCAAGCTGAACGACCAGCACGGGTTCCTGCGCTTCGACGGCGACCCGGTCGTGATCGGCGACGAGCTCCGGGTCGGTCTGTCCCACCCGTGTACGGCGTTCGACAAGTGGGGACTGATCCCGGTCGTGGACGATCCGGACGCCGCCGACCCCGTCGTCGTCGACCTGATCAGAACGTTCTTCTGACATGCCCGAGTTGCTGATCAAGGGTGCCACCGTGCTGGACGGTTCCGGCGCGGCCGGCGTTCCGGCCGACGTGGCCGTCGACGGCGCCCGCATTGTGGCCATCGGCAACGATCTTCCGGCCGGCCGCCGGACGATCGACGCGGACGGGCTGGTGCTGTCTCCCGGCTTCATCGACATGCACGCGCACTCCGACCTGCAGATCCTGGCGAATCCGGACCACACGGCGAAGGTCAGCCAGGGCGTCACGCTGGAGGTGCTCGGCCAGGACGGCCTGTCGTTCGCGCCGATCGACGACCAGACCCGGGCCGTGCTCCGGCGCCAGATCGCCGGCTGGAACGGCGAGCCGGACGACTTCGACTTCGACTGGTCCACGGTAGGCGGGTACTTGGACCGGCTCGACCAGGGCATCGCGTGCAACGCGGCGTACCTGGTCCCGCAGGGCACGCTGCGGATGATGGTCGTCGGCACCGAGAACCGCCCGGCCACCCGGGCCGAGCTGGACGAGATGAAGCGACTGCTCGCCGACGGGCTCCGGCAGGGAGCGGTCGGCATGAGCAGCGGCCTCACCTACACCCCCGGCATGTTCGCGACCACCGGCGAACTGATCGAGCTGTGCACGGTCGTCGCCGAGTACGGCGGTTACTACAGCCCGCACCAACGCTCGTACGGCGAAGGCGCCTTGGACGCGTACGGCGAGATGATCGACATCGCCCGTCAGTCCGGCTGCGCCCTGCACCTCACCCACGCGGTGATGAACTTCGAGCCGAACCGCGGCCGCGGCGCCGAGCTGGTGGCGATGATCGACAAGGCCGACGCGAACGGTGTCGACGTCACCACCGACACCTACCCGTACTTGCCTGGGGCAACGACATTGGCGGCGATCCTGCCGAGCTGGACGGCCGAGGGCGGGCCGGACGCACAGCTGGCGCGACTCCATGATCCGGCGTCTCGCCGACGGATCGCCTACGAGATGGAGCAGCTCGGCTCGGACGGCTGCCACGGTTGCGTGACGGACTGGAACACCATCGAGATCGGCGGCGTGAAGAACCCGACGCTGAACGGCGTTGTGGGCAAGACGATCGCCGCGCTCGCCGCGTCGGCGGGCGAGGCACCGGCCGACGTGTTCTTCGACCTGCTGATCCGGGACAATCTGGCGACCTCGATCCTGCAGCACGTCGGCCACGAGGACAACGTCCAGACGATCATGCGGCACTCGAGTCACACCGGTGGCTCGGACGCGATCCTGGTCGGGGCGAAACCGCATCCCCGGTCGTGGGGTACGTTCCCGCGCTATCTCGGCCGATATGTGCGCGAGCTCGGGGTACTGGAACTTGCCGACTGCATCCATCACCTCACTGGCCGCCCGGCCCGGCGGCTGCGGCTGACGGATCGCGGGCTGATCCGGGAGGGGTACTACGCCGACCTCGTGCTGTTCGACCCGGCCACCGTCCGCGACACCGCGACCTTCGACAGCCCCCGGCAGCAGGCCGAAGGGATTCCGTACGTCGTCGTCAACGGCGTACCCGTGATCGACGAAGGCCATCGCACCGACGCACTCCCCGGCGGCGCTGTCCGTCGTACCGTCTAGAGAGGAAACTCATGCTGGATTTGCTGCGCGCCGACCGCGTCCTGACCGTCGTCCGGGCGCCGGAGATCGGTGATGCCCGCGACCTGTGCGCGGCGTTGGTTGCCGGCGGCATCCACGTCGTGGAGCTCACCTACACCACGCCCGACCTGCCCCGGCACCTCGAGCGCGCCGCCTCGACCGCTGGTGAGACCGGTGCTGTGGTCGGCGCCGGCACCGTGCAGACCGGCGCACAGGCGAAGCAGGCGATCGATGCCGGCGCGCAGTTCCTCGTCACGCCGGGCCAAGGTCCCGAGGCGGCCGCGATCGCCGAGGCCGCCCGGGCCGCTCAGGTCCCGGTCGTGCTCGGTGCGTTCACGCCCTCCGAAGTCATGACCGCCCTCGCCCTGGGCTCCGACGCGGTCAAGATCTTCCCGGCGCACCAGCTCGGGCCGAAGTACTTCAAGGACCTCAACGGCCCGTTCCCCGGCGTACCGCTGATCCCCTCCGGCGGCGTCAACGCCGGCAACGCCCGCGACTTCCTCGCTGCCGGCGCACTCGCTGTCAGCGCCGGCACCGATGTCGTCGCCCCGGCCGACGTGGCGGCCGGGAACTGGCAGGAGATCACCTCCAAGGCCGCCACCTTCTGCAAAGCCCTGCAATAGAGCCCTGCGTGCTATGGAGTCAGCTCTAGTACCGGCCCTTCGTGGAGCGCTCGGTAGACCTTGTCGCGCAGCGAGTTGGCCTCCGCATCCGTGAGAGTTCTGTCCACCGGCCTGAGTACCAGTCTGACCAGCGCGTTTCGCTGGTCCGGCTGGAGCTGGAGGCGATCGCGGGCCGACTGCGGCAGATCGTCGTACGACGTCTCGCTGACGACCTCAACGGACTCCGCGGCATCAGCGTCGGCACCGAGCGCATGGCGGACCCTGTCACCGAGCACCTCCGGCGAGAGGTCGGCAGACGCGTCGACGACGACAGAGAGGTCGCGGCGGACCGGTGGCATCGACGAGACCGGCTTGTACGGCGTCAGGTCGAGCATCTGGTCGGCGACCCGGGGATCCGTTGACCTGAGCAACCGGATGTCGCGGATGCCCTTGCGGAGCATCAGAAGCCGGTCCAAACCCGGCCCCATGGCCAGGCCGGTCCAGCTGTCGTCCAGTCCGGCTTTCCTGAGCACGTGAGGTGCAGCGACACCACACTCACCGATCTCGATCCACTGATCGTCCAGCAGTATGTCGATCTGACGGCCATGGATCGTGTACGGGTGCACCGCCGGCACTGTCCGGTACGTCTGGCCAGGCAGCACTGTCTCGACGAGTCGAGCGATCATGTCTTCCAGCTCGGGCTCTCCGAGGGTGACGTTCCGGCTGATCCGCCAGAGGTCCAGCTGATGCGGCGTACCGGTGTGCTGCCAGTCCACCGAGTCGCGGCGGTAGCAGATGCCGGCACAGATCATCAGTACGTCGGACGACGTCGAGCCGGCCAGTTCACGCAGTGCCGGTGGGATCATCGCGGACGTGTGGCTGCGCAGGACCTGGCCTTCTGATGCGTAGCGGGTGTAACGGGCCTCCCGGGTCACGGCGTCGGCGGCGTACCCGAGGTTGTCGTAGTTGTCGGCCAGGGTGACGACCGGGTGGTCGCGTCTGGTCCAGATCTCGGTGTACGGCCAGGCGTGGCTGAGCGCCGTACGGATGGAGTCGACGATCAGCTGGATGGCGTGAGGCCCCTGGGCCGGGTCGGTCAGGTCGCGCAGGTCCAGGGCAGCGTGCAGTTCTTCGGTGGAAATCGACATGGGAGTTCTCTCCAAGGTGACGGTCTCGACGGGGATCCACCCCGGTCGGCCGCGGTCACCTCAGGAGAGAGCGCAGCAACGGCTCACCCCGTCGGCACCGTCGTGCCGGCCGGGGCGCTGAAATCGCCGCCCGTACTGCGTCATGCCTCCACTGTACCGGGCAGGTCCGGCGCTGCCGACCGGAATTCTGCGTACCGGGCATGTCCGGCGCTGCTGACCGGAATTGTGCCTGCACTCGGTCGGCATTCTCCCGGCACTCTGCCGGAGTTTCGGGCCGAGAGCGCCGAAGCGGGTGCGACGATGGGGCGCATGCGATGGATCGACACCCTCGAAGCCGCGGCCGCGGAGAATCTGCCCGAAGCCGTGCACCGGTATTTCCGGCAGGGCTCGGCCGGGGGGATCAGTGTGAGCGAGGCCGTCGCGGCGTGGTCGGCGTACCGCTTCCGCCCTCGCGTGCTGAACGATGTGTCCACCGTGGAGATCGGGACGACAGCGCTCGGGACGCCGGTCGACGTACCGGTGCTGGTCGCGCCGTCGACCATGCATCGGATGGCGGATCCGGACGGCGAGGTCGCGATGGCGAAGGGCGTCGGCGCGGCGAACTCGATCATCGGGATCTCGAGCAACGCGGGCACGACGTTCGCCGACCTCGGGGCAACCGGTGTGCCGTGGTGGCTGCAGATCTACATCGTCCGGAATCGCCAGATCACCGAACGGATGCTGGACGCCGCGGTCGAGGGCGGCGCGCGAGCCGTCGTGCTGACCGTCGACACCCCGGTGGTCGGCCGCAAGGAGGACGTCGGTGAGACGGTGTGGGATCTCGTCCAGCCGGGCCACCTGCTGGCGAACCTGCCCAAAGGCGACTGGGCCGAGGCCGACTTGGCCAAGGCGGACGACCTGAATCCTGACGTGATCGGCTGGCTCGCCGAGCGCACCGGGCTGCCCGTGGTGGTGAAGGGCGTGCTGCGCGGGGACGACGCCAAACGCTGCGCGGACGCGGGCGCCGCCGGCGTGATCGTGTCGAACCACGGCGGTCGCCAGCTCGACGGATCCATCCCGACCGCGCAAGCTCTGCCAGAGGTCGCCGAGGTGCTCGCGGGCACCAGCACCGAGGTGTACGTCGACGGCGGCATCCGCCGCGGCGAACACATCCTGGCCGCCCTCGCCCTAGGCGCCCGAGCCGTCTTCATCGGCCGCCCCGCCCTCTGGGCCCTCACCGTCGCCGGCTCCTCCGGCGTAACCCGCCTCCTCACCGACCTAGCCACCGAACTGGACCACTGCCTCCGTCTAGCCGGCTACCGCCACCCCACCGCCCTCACCCCCGACCTCATCACCCGCCGCTTCGCGGACTGACCCTCCCCTTGCCGCGCTTCGCGCACTGACCTCGCCCCCTACCGCACTTCACTTACTGGCCTCTCCGTCTTGTCGGCCGAGGTGACCGGGGTGGCTCGTACGGTGTGGTGGTGGAGAGCTTGACGGAGGTACGAGCGGCGACGGCGCCACTGCGGATCGTCACGTTGAACGCGTTCCTGCCGGGATACCAACTGCTGCACGATTTCGCGGAGCGGAACGGGCACGAGATCGTGCTCGTCGTGACGCTGCCGCAGACCGACCGGTACGGCGATTCGGCTCCGCTCGCGATCGACCTCCCGGAGCGGAGCAACGTGCTGATCACCAGCAAACTGCGGACCGTCGCGGCTCCGGTGATCGAGGCATTGCGACCGGACGTGATCATCTCGGCCGCGTTCCCCCGGCTGATCCCGCCGGAAATCCTCGAGATCCCAAAGTACGGCGCGCTCAACTGCCACCCGTCGCCGCTGCCCGCCGGGCGCGGGCCGACGCCGCAACGGTTGATCTACGAGGGTGACGACCGGGTCGGCGCGACCGTGCACCGGACCGCCGCCGAGTTCGACACCGGCGCGATCCTGGCACAACGCATCGCACCCCTGCCGGACGACCTCAACGGCCCAGCCATCATGGCCACCTGGCGCACTCTCCTCACCGAATGCCTCGACGAAGCCGTCCCCCGCCTTGTCTCCGGCGACCCCGGCGACCCCCAAGACCCGGCCAAGGCATCCGAAGCCCCCTTCTTCACCGAGTCAGAACGCCTACTGGACCTCACCGAACCCTCAGCCGTCATCCGCCGCAAGGCAGCGGCCCTCAACGTCACGTCCCCCTCAGCCAAGCTCCACCTGAACGGCACCACCCACACCATCACGCGAACAGACCCCGCCCCAACCCGGTCACCCGCACCCCCAGGCACCATCCTCGAAACCCACCCCACCGGCTGGGCCGTCCAAACCGCCGACCACCCCCTCCATCTAACCCGCCAAACCCCCTGACCCCACCCAGCCGCTCCAACCAACCAGGCCTTCCTGAGCAGCCCTTCCCGAGCCGGCGTTTCAGGGGCAGACGTCCCGACCGGCCACCTGCCCCGCTCACCCAAGCACCGCCGTCGCCAAGGTGCTCCCAAGCCGAGGTGGAGATGCAGAAAGGCCCCGGTCGAGGACCGGGGCCTTTCTGGGGTGATCGCCTGGTCAGGCGTCAGCGTTGTCTTCGGTGAGGTTGCGGGTGAGGTTGGGGTCAACCTGGACACCCGGGCCCATCGTGGTCGAGAAGACCGCCTTCTTGATGTAGCGGCCCTTCGAGCTGGCCGGCTTGAGACGGAGGATCTCCTCCAGCGCGGCGCTGTAGTTCTCCACCAGCTGGGCCTCGTCGAAGGAGGCCTTGCCGATGATGAAGTGCAGGTTCGCGTGCCGGTCGACCCGGAACTCGATCTTGCCGCCCTTGATCTCGGTCACGGCCTTGGCCACGTCCGGGGTGACCGTACCCGTCTTCGGGTTCGGCATCAGACCACGCGGGCCGAGGACGCGGCCGAGGCGGCCGACCTTGCCCATCAGGTCGGGGGTGGCGACGACGGCGTCGAAGTCGAGCCAGCCGTCGGTCACCTTCTTGATCAGGTCGTCGTCGCCGACGAAGTCGGCGCCGGCGGCCTTGGCGGCCTCGGCCTTGTCACCGGTGGCGAAGACGAGGACCCGTGCCGTCTTGCCAGTACCGTGCGGAAGGTTGACGGTGCCGCGCACCATCTGGTCGGCCTTGCGGGGGTCGACCCCGAGGCGCATCGCGACGTCGACGGTGGAGTTGAACTTCTTGCTGCCGGCGGCCTCCTTGGCCAGCCGGATCGCCTCGAGCGGCGTGTACAGCTTGTCGAAGTCGATCTTCTCCGCGATCGTGCGGTAGGCCTTGCTGCGCTGTGCCATAACTGTTCCTCTCTGGGGTGTGGTCCACGGGCGGCGCTTCGCCCTGCCACAACTGCGTAGTTGTTGTCGGTACGGCGACCGATCGCTCAGCCGGCCGCGATCGTCGTACCGAGCTCTGTCCTGCCGGTCAGGGAAGGACTCAGCCGTCGACGGTGACGCCCATCGAGCGGGCGGTGCCCTCGATGATCTTCATCGCGGCGTCGATGTCGCGGGCGTTCAGGTCCGGCATCTTGGTGGTGGCGATCTCGCGGACCTGGTCCTTGGTGATCTTGCCGACCTTGTCCTTGTGCGGGACCGGCGAGCCCTTCTGCAGACCGGCGGCCTTCTTGATCATCTCCGGCGCCGGCGGCGTCTTGGTGACGAAGGTGAAGGAACGGTCTTCGTAGATGGTGATCTCGACCGGTACCACGTTGCCGCGCATGGACTCCGTCTGGGCGTTGTACGCCTTGCAGAACTCCATGATGTTGACGCCGTGCGGACCGAGCGCGGTACCGACCGGCGGGGCCGGCGTCGCGGCACCGGCCTGGAGCTGCACCTTGACCAGGGCAGCGATCTTCTTCTTGGGAGGCATTCTGTCGGGTCCTTAGACTTTCTGGATCTGGCTGAAGCTGAGTTCCACCGGGGTCTCCCGGCCGAAGATCTCGACCAGCGCCTTGATCCGCTGGGCGTCGGCGTTGATCTCCGTGATCGTGGCGTGCAGGGTCGCGAACGGCCCGTCGACCACCATGACCGAGTCGCCGACACCGAAGTCCGCGACCTCGACCTTCTTCTTGGCCGCGGTTTTGGTCGGTGCGGCGCCGGCTTCGGCAGCCGCCGCCTCGGCCGCCGCCACGACGGCCGGAGCGAGCATCTTCTCAACCTCTTCGAGGCTGAGCGGGACGGGCTTCTGGCTGTTCCCGACGAAGCCGGTCACCGACGGCGTGTGCCGCACGGTCGACCAGGACTCGTCGGTCAGGTCCATCCGGACCAGCACGTAGCCGGGGAGCACAGTGCGCTTCACCATCCGGCGCTGCCCGTTCTTGATCTCGGCGACCTCTTCGGTCGGCACGATGATCTCGAAGATGTAGTCCTCCATGTTCAGGGAGTTGATCCGGTTCTCCAGGTTGCCCTTGACCCGGTTCTCCATCCCCGAATACGTGTGGACGACGTACCAGTCGCCGATCTGCGAGCGGAGCCGGCTGCGCAGCTCCTCGAGCGGGTCGCCCGGCTCCTCGGGCTCGTCCTCGTCGGCCGTGGCCGCCGCGAACGCGTCCACATCGGCGTCGTCGTCAGCCGCCGTACCGGCGTCGTCGTCGGAGTCGGCAGAGGAGAACACCAGCTCGTCGACGGCCGGCTCCTCCCCGATGTCCTCGGACGCCGTCTCGGCGGTCTCGGCAGCCAGCTCGTCGGCGGCGTCCTCGACATCGGACGCGGTCACCACTTCGTCGGCCTCCGCGGCGTCGGCGGCGGCGACCACCACGACCGGCTCGTCGTCGGAGTCGTCGGCGTCCGCGGGGCCGTCCTCGGCCTCGTCGTCGGCGGAGTACTCCTCGGCTTCGTACTCGAGCTCGATGTCGTCATCCTCGTCGTCGTCCTCGTCGAGATCCGCGAACAGGTCCTCGTCGTCGTCGGAGTCGTCCAGGTCGAGATCGAGGTCCAGGTCGAGCTCGTCGTCGGAGTCAGCGGATACGTCGAACTCGTCCTCGTAGTCGAGGACCTCGTCGTCGCGCTCGGACACGTTGTACTCCGTCATCTCTGCATCGGTCTTGTCTGGTTCTCTGCTTCGGGTCGGGCCGCGGCCCGGGACCCCCGGCGAGCTGCGTTCGGTGGGCGGCTGCGAACTCAGCCGAAGATCTTGAACATCGCCCAGCCGAAGGCGAGGTCGAGGAGCGAGACGATCGCGATGACGAACACCACGAAGGTCAGGACGACCATGAAGTAGGTGGACAGCTGCTTGCGAGTCGGCCAGACGACCTTGCGGAGCTCGGCAACCACCTGGCGGTAGAAGCGCAGCAGGCGGTTGCCCGACTTGCTCTCCGCAGGCTTGCCGGCGCCGGAAGGTGCCGGGGTGCGCGTCTCCGTCACGACCTACCTCTTTCGCTAGCGGCGGCCTGACCGGCCCTGCGCCGGTCAGGATTTGCAGGGCACGAGGGACTTGAACCCCCAACCTTCGGTTTTGGAGACCGATGCTCTGCCAGTTGAGCTAGTGCCCTCTGCAATCCTCCGGACGCCGCGGGACCTGATCTCGGGCATGCCGATTCAGGGCCACCAACGCCCGGACTAGAAGAGTGTACGGGGTCGGAGCCACCTGGTCGAACTCAGCCCTCTTCCGGCTTCACCGACCTGGCCCGGCCCGTACGACCCATCCGGGCGCCGTACCGCGACCAGAACCATACAGCCTCCACCGGGTCCCAACGGACCAGACCCCCCGTGTGTTCCGATGCGGACCGCCAGGCCATCACAATCGACGCCCGCGGCCGGGCGCACGCCTGGGCCGAGCCGGATCGCGCGATTGTGATGGCCTGGCGGTCCGGCCCCTGCCGACCAGTGCCAGGATGGGCCCATGGGTTCCAGAGTTTCGGCGCGGATCGGCGCCATCAGCGAATCGGCGACGCTCGCGGTCGACAGCAAGGCGAAGGCGCTCAAGGCGGCTGGCCGGCCGGTGATCGGGTTCGGGGCCGGCGAGCCGGACTTCCCGACGCCGGACTACATCGTCGAGGCGGCGGTCGAGGCAGCGCGCGATCCGAAGAACCACCGCTACAGCCCGGCGGGCGGCCTGCCGGAGCTGAAGCAGGCCATCGTCGACAAGACCAAGCGCGACTCAGGGTACGAGATCGAGGCGGCCCAGGTGCTGGTCACCAACGGCGGCAAGCACGCGGTCTACAACACGTTCGCCACGCTGCTCGACCCGGGTGACGAGGTGCTGCTGCCGGCGCCGTACTGGACGACGTACCCGGAGGCGATCCAGCTGGCCGGCGGCGTACCGGTCGAGGTGCTCGCCGACGAGACCCAGAACTACCTGGTCACCGTCGAGCAGCTCGAGGCGGCCCGGACCGAGAAGACCAAGGCGCTGCTGTTCTGCTCCCCGTCGAACCCGACCGGCGCGGTCGACAGCCCGGAAGCGGTCGAGGCAATCGGCCGCTGGGCGCTCGAGCACGGCATCTGGGTGGTCACCGACGAGATCTACGAGCACCTGACGTACGGCGAGACGAAGTCGACGTCGATCCCGGTCGCCGTACCGGAGCTGGCCGACAGGACCGTCGTACTGAACGGTGTCGCCAAGACCTACGCGATGACCGGCTGGCGGGTCGGCTGGATGATCGCCCCGTTGGACGTGACCAAGGCCGCGACGAACCTGCAGTCGCACCAGACCTCGAATGTCTGCAACGTCGCGCAGCGGGCCGCGATCGCCGCGCTGACCGGCGACCTGAGCGCGGTCGACGAGATGAAGAAGGCGTTCGACCGTCGCCGGCAGACGATGGTGAAGCTGCTGAACGAGATCCCCGGCGTCGAGTGCCCCGAGCCGACCGGCGCGTTCTACGCCTACCCGTCGGTGAAGGGTGTGCTCGGGAAGGAGATCAACGGGCGGACGCCGAACTCGTCGGCGGAGCTGGCCGAGATCATCCTGGACGAGGCCGAGGTGGCCGTCGTACCCGGTGAGGCGTTCGGCGCGCCCGGGTACCTGCGGCTGTCGTACGCGCTCGGCGACGCGGACCTGGCCGAAGGCGTCGGGCGGATCGCGAAACTCCTCAGCTGAGGCAACGGGCCGTTCATCCACAGGGTGGACGGCCCGATTTCTGTCAGGCGCGGCGCGTCGGTAACCTTCTGTGATGACGCATCGGGATCTGCGGGTGCTGCCGAAGGCGCATCTGCATCTTCACTTCTCGGGCTCGATGCGGCACCTGACGCTGGTCGAGCTGGCGGACAAGCACGGCGTCCGGTTGCCCGACGCGCTGCGCACCGACTGGCCGCCGGACCTGTCCGCGGCCGACGAGCGCGGGTGGTTCCGGTTCCAGCGGCTCTACGACATCGCCCGCTCGGTGCTGCGCACGGAGGACGACGTACGGCGCCTGGTCCGGGAGGCGGCCGAGGACGACCGGGCCGACGGATCCCGCTGGCTGGAGATCCAGGTGGACCCGTCGGGGTACGCGAACCGGTTCCACGGCATCACCGAGTTCACCGACCTGGTGCTGGACGCTGCCCGGGACGCGGCGGCCTCGACCGGGATCGCGGTCCAGGTGGTCATCGCCGCGAATCGCACCCGCCATCCACTCGACGCCCGGACGCTGGCTCGGCTCGCTTCGCAGTACGTCGGACGCGGTGTGGTCGGGTTCGGCCTGTCGAACGACGAGCGCCGCGGTACGACGTCCGAGTTCGCGGCGGCCTTCCGGATCGCCCGCAACGCCGGACTGCTCGCTGCACCGCATGGTGGTGAGCTGTGCGGCCCCGCGACCGTCCGCACGTGCCTGGACGAGCTGGGAGCCGGCCGCATCGGTCATGGCGTGCGCTCTGTGGAGGATCCTGACCTCCTGAAGCGTCTGGTCGACGCACAGGTCGCTCTGGAGGTGTGCCCGGCCTCCAACGTCTCCCTCGGCGTCTACCACCGCGCCGAGGACGTGCCACTGCGGCAGCTGTACGAGTCCGGTGCCCGCATCGCCCTCGGCGCCGACGACCCCCTGTTGTTCGGCTCCCGCCTGGCCGAGCAGTACGAGACAGCGCGGTCGGTCCACGCCTTCACCGACGAGGAACTGGCCGACCTGGCCCGAGGCTCGATCCTGGCCTCGACCGCGCCGGCCGAGGTCCAGAAGGCTCTCCTGGCCGACATCGACGACTGGCTCGGTGTCAGTACGCCGGCCCCTGTCCCGGCGTACTAGCGAGATTGCCGGAAGAGTGCCGGCTCGGTTCCTAGCCAGGTCATTGTCGGGGGCTTGGCCGAGGATTACGTTGCGTACATGAGCCCGACGAAGATCCTGTTGCCTGAGGATGAGCTGCCGACGCGGTGGTACAACGTGCTGCACGATCTGCCGACGCCACCACCACCGGTGCTGCACCCGGGGACGGGGCAGCCGGTGGGGCCTGACGACCTGGCACCGCTGTTCCCGATGGACCTGATCCTGCAGGAGGTGTCGCAGGAGCAGTACGTCGACATCCCCGGCGAGGTGCTCGACGTCTACAAGCTCTGGCGGCCCAGCCCGCTCTACCGGGCCTACCGGCTGGAGAAGGCGCTCGACACTCCCGCACGGATCTATTACAAGTACGAGGGCGTCTCCCCGGCTGGGTCGCACAAGCCGAACACCGCGGTGCCACAGGCCTACTACAACGCCAAGTCCGGTGTCCGGAAGCTCACCACCGAGACCGGTGCGGGCCAGTGGGGGACGGCGCTCGCCTTTGCCTGCGCGCAGTTCGGGCTGGAGTGCGAGGTCTGGCAGGTGCGGGCGTCGTACGACCAGAAGCCGTACCGCCGGACGATGATGGAGGTCTTCGGCGCGACCGTTCACCCGAGCCCGTCGGAGCTGACCGAGGCGGGGCGGAAGATCCTGGCCGAGGATCCGTCGTCGACCGGTTCACTCGGTATCGCGATCAGCGAGGCGGTCGAGGCCGCCGTCCGGGATCCCGAGGTGCACTACGCCCTCGGCTCGGTGCTCAACCACGTGCTGATGCACCAGACGATCATCGGCGAGGAGGCGTTGATCCAGCTCGCCATGGTCGGTGAGACGCCGGACCTGCTGGTCGGCTGCACCGGCGGCGGGTCGAACTTCGGCGGTCTCGCGTTCCCGTTCCTGCGGGAGAAGTGGGCCGGCCGGATGGCGCCGGTCGTCCGCGCCGTCGAGCCGGCCGCCTGCCCGTCCCTGACGCAGGGGACGTACGCGTACGACTTCGGCGACACGATCGGGATGACGCCGCTGATGAAGATGCACACCCTCGGCCACGACTTCGTCCCCGATCCGATCCACGCCGGTGGGCTGCGGTACCACGGGATGAGCCCGCTGATCAGCCACCTCTACGAGACCGGAGAGATCGAGGCGGTCGCCAAACCGCAGTCGGAATGCTTCGCCGCCGGTCTCCAGTTCGCCCGCACCGAAGGCATCGTGCCGGCGCCCGAGCCCACGCACGCCCTGGCCGCCGCGATCGAGGAAGCCCAACGCTGCAAGGAATCCGGCGAGGAGAAGGTCATCCTCACCGCCCTCTGCGGCCACGGCCACCTGGACCTTGCCGCGTACGACGCCTACCTCACCGGGACCATGACCGACCGCTCCTGGGACGACGCCGACATCCAAGCCGCCGTCTCACAAGCCCTGACCCGATTGCCCGTGCTCAGCTAGCGCCCCCACGCCTCCACCAGGGCTTGGGCCGCTTGGCGACCGCTGCCAACCAGTCCGCCGGGATGGCCCAACCCCTGGCCTCCAACGCCTCGAAGTACTGCGCCTTGAGACTGTCCGGCAACCAGTACGACGCACTGCTTTGGTCAGCCACCTCGAAGTACGTCGTGCGATGCCCAACACTCCACACCGTCGCCAGATTGGAGCAGTACGCCAGGCGCACGTAGTCCCACCGTGCCTGCTCGTCTGACAGGTCGTACGCCCGCTCGGTGACCTGCAACAGCCGCCGTTTCGGCCGGGGCTCCTGCTCGATGCCTTCGATCAGTCCCTGCACCAGCGCCCGGTCCTCGGTCAGCTCATCCGGTAGCCGCATCCCCACCGGGTCCAGCACCGCCGCGCCCACTCGAGGCTCCGCAACCTCCAGAAACACCTCCAGCAGAGCCAGCCCCTCCTCGGCCCGCGTGAACCGCGAGAGCTCCGCATGCAACGTCGTCACTGCTTCGTCGGCCACCCGCCCCAGCCTAGGACGAGGTCTGGGACTCGACGGCCCGGGCATTGGCCGGGCCGCATTGGACCACGGTTGTCCCGATCTGCCCCGATCTGCCCCGATCTGCCCCGGGATGCCCCGCCTGCTCACGCTCAGCTAACCCGCCCGCGGCGGCGATCTGCCCGAGGCGGCGGTCACCACGGGCCGGTCGGGGGCCGGAAACCCCTTTTGCAGTGAGGATTCCGGGGCATCCTGGGGCATTCCGGGGCAGCTGGGGGCAGATCGTCCACAGACCCCGTTTTCGTGGTCGCGGACGGTGTTCGGGCACCTACACTTACCGCCATGCCAGAGCCCAACGAACTGCTGCGAGCCGCCCGGGAGCGGACGCCCTCGCGGCGCGCGCCCGGTGAGCAGATGTCCCGGGCCGAGCTCGCGGAGGCGGTCTGCAGCTGGCTGTGGGAGACCACCGAGACGAAGTACGAACTCGACGGGCACTACATCGCCAAGCTCGAACGCGGCGCGGTCCGCTGGCCGGGAGCGGCGTACCGCTCGGGGCTGCGGTATGTGCTGAACGTCGCCGACGACAGCGAGCTCGGGTTCGTGCCACCGGGCGGTCCCGGCGGCGGCGACCCCGAGCCCGGCACGAGTTCGATGCTCGGCCAGGAGGACGACCTGGTGCAGGCCGGCGACGAGTCGGTCGCGCTGCTCGCCCTCGCCGAGGAGTCGAATGTCGGCGACCTGACCGTCGAACAACTGCACGCGGACATCCTGCGGATCACGCAGAACTACCTCCGCACGCCGACCAAGGCGCTGTTCGTCCGCAGCCGCGCCGTCCGGGACCGCGCCTTCCGCCTGCTCTCCGGACGCCAGCCGCCGAACCAGACCCGCGACCTGTACGCGACGGCCGGCTGGGCGCTGGCCCTGCTCGGCTGGATGGCGGTGGACCTCGGCCGTCCGGACGTCGCCGAGAGCCATACCCGGACGGCCTGGGCCTGCGCCGAGGCCGCCGATCTCGACGACCTCCGCGCCTGGGTCCGCGCCACCCAGCACACGGCCGCGTTCTGGCAGGACGACTTCGCCCGGGCCGCGTCGTACGCGCAGGACGGGCTGCAGTTCGCCCGCGGCAGCTCGACACTGTTCCTCGCGAGTGCGTCGGCCGTCGACCTGGCCCGGTCCGGGCATCATGCCGAGGCCCGCGAAGCCCTCGCGATAGCGAAGCGCACCACGGTCCGCACCGACGTGCCGGAGCTCGGCGGCCCGTTCCTGTGTACGCCGGAACGCGCCGAGGGCATCTGGTCCGACGCGCACCTGGCGCTCGGCGAAGCGGCCGAGACGCTGAAACATGCCGACCTCGGCGTCGCGCTGTTCGAGGCGGCGCCGCACGCGCTTCGCAACTTCGGCTCCGAGCGCATGGTCCGGCTGCAACTGGCCAAGGCCCATCTGCAGCTCGGTGAGCTGGACGGCGCGACCGAAGCGGTCTCGGCGGTCCTCAGCACACCGGTCGAGTACCGCGTCCGTCCGCTGATCCACCGTATCGGCGAGGTCGCCGCCCTGACCCGGCTCAGCCGGCACGCGACCGATCCGAAGGCCCTCGCGTTGCACGACTCGATCCGCGTCTTCATCCGTCACCCGGCCAGCCGGGCGACGCCCAGTAAGTAGGAGGAGCACCGATGTTCGACCAGGTCCGGGATCATTGGGCCTCGCGGCCGGCCTGGCGTGACGGCCGTTCGTTCTACAGCTGGGGCGTCACCTTCACCAATCGACCAGAGATCGCCGCGCTCCATGCGTCGTACGCCGATCTGCTCAACGACGTGCACGGCTTCACGCCCGTACCAGTCGAGTGGCTCCATCTCACCCTGCAGGGCGTCGGCTTCACCGACCGCGTACCCATTGCGGACCTGGCCGACATCGTCGAGGCCACCCGACGCCGCATTACCACGGTCGAGTCCTTCCCGGTCACCGTCGGCCCCGCGGTCCTCGACCCCGAGACCTTCCAGCTCCCAGTCCGCCCGATCGAATCCTTCCAGCACCTCCGCGACCTCACCCGCGCCGCCATCACCGACGTCTGGGGCGACGACGCCGTACCCGAGCTGCCCGAGCTCAACCCCCACATCGCCCTCGCCTACTGCAACCACAACGCCCCCGCCGCCCCACTCACCACCCGCCTCCTAGCCCACGAACCCCACTCCACAGCCCTCTCCATCACCACCCTCAACCTCATCTCCCTCACCCGAACCCACCACCTCTACCACTGGACACCCACCCTCGACCTGCCCCTCCCCTGAGCGCTGGCCGATCACCTCGCAATGCCGCCCCGCCCTGGCCTCCGCCTCCCCACCTTCGTCGACGAGAACAAGGCCCGCGGCCTGCTGATGGCCGCAGCAACATGCCCCGCCGCTTCCGTGATGACCAACCGGAAAGCACTCACGAGTATGCTGCTCGCCGGCCAGCGCAGAATCCACTTCCAGAAGGAATCTCCTGCCCGTCAGCGCAAAAGCCTCGCCGCAATCAGTGAGCTCGACTTCGAGGTGAAGATGTACGCCGCGCTCCGCGCCGACGTGGAGAGCAGACATCGCTGCCTGTCCGCGATCGTCCAGGACGCCGCACCAGCGACCGAGCGACTGGTGGTGGAACGTGACGAGTCGACACTCGACTTCGACCGCCAGGTCCTCTACCGCGCGGTCCGCAGCTACGGCTGCGTCGACAGCCTGCAGTACGAGCTGCTCGCGCCGCACCTGGATGCACTGTTGTGGGTGCCGGACGCCGTTGTCTGGGCGTGGGCCAAGGGTGGCGAGTGGCGTGAGCAGGTGCGGGAGTACTGCGAGATCCAGGTGGTCTGAACGCGCAGAACCCGGCTCACCAACCGTCCGGATGGCTGCCGGGTTCACTTCCCACAAGCTATTGCTCTGGGCATCAACAACTATACCCACCCACCAGCGCGCCTGCTACTGGCCCTGTGGGGGTTGTTCTGGGTGCAGCTTCTCCTCACCCGGCCACCCAGTGGACGGGGACTCCGTCGACGTCGGTCACCTGAGCGCATCAGCAGCCATCCGCCACCCTCCCCAGATGTCCGGCGGATGACGACACCTCGGCCGGACATCTGGGAACTGCTGTGCACCAAGTTGCAGTCAGGCGTCGTACGCCCGGAGGGAGACGACGCAAGAGTGGATCTTGCCTAGGCGGTGTCTGACGGTTCAGCGCCGTAGCGAGCAGGTGCTCGGTGCGGTAGCTCGGCGTGCTGGAGCGAAGGTCTCGATGTGGTTCCATCGTGGCCTTTGCTCCAGTGCGGCGAGATGCCGTGCCGAGTGCCGCGCAGTAGGCGGGGGAACCGTCAGACACCGCCTAGGTTCAGGAGACGTCGGCGATTCCCGGTCGGCCCGCCTCGACGGTGACGCCGGCCCGGGTGATCACCGGGCCGCCGGGCACGGTCACCTCCGGTACGACGCGGTAGTCGGTGCGCCATCCGGTCCGCGTCACCACGCAGCGCTGGTAGCCGCGCTGGCTGTTGTGGAAGCGCATGTGTGGGTTCTCCGCGAGCCAGGTGACGCCCAGGCTGTCCATGTCGACCCCGTTGCCGCCCGAGCTGATCGACGTACCGAGGAACTCCGTGCCGACGGTCCACGAGGCGGGGTCGGAGAAGTTCAGCTTGAGGTCGGCGGCCACGCTGCGGTGCGCGTCGCCGGTGATCATCACGAAGTTGTCGACCCCGCGCTGGACCACCCCGTCGAACAGTCGCTGCCGGGCGGCGGCGTACCCGTCCCAGGGGTCCATCCCGTAGCGCTCCGACGGGCCGGCGTCGTGGTCGGCCTCGAACGCGAAGACCTGGTTGCCGAGCACGTTCCAGCGGGCGGAGGAACGACCCAGCCCGTCGAGCAACCACTTCTCCTGCTGGGCGCCGAGCATCGTCCGGGCCGGGTCCCAACGGCCCTCGCAGTCCTGGGCGCACTGCTCCAGCTGGTCCGAGCGGAACCTGCGGGTGTCGAGCACGTTCAGCTGGAGCAGATTGCCGAAGGTCAGCCGCCGGTACACCTGCATCTCGGGTCCGCGCGGCATCGACGTACGGCGCAGTGGCAGGTTCTCGTAGTACGCCTGGTACGCCGCCGCCCGGCGCTGACGGAACACGGCCGGGTCCTGATCCGGTTCGTTGTCGAGCTGGGAGATGTCGCCGGCCCAGTTGTTCTCGACGTCGTGGTCGTCGGGCGCGACCACCCACGGCGCCGAGGCGTGCGCGGCCCGCAGGTCGGGGTCGGACTTGTACTGCCCGTACCGGACCCGGTAGTCGGCCAGGCTGAACACCTCGGCGGCCGGGATGTGCCCTCGGCCGATGGTGCCCTGGCCGCCGCCTTCGTAGATGTAGTCGCCGAGGTGAACGACGAGATCCAGGTCTTCGTCAGCCATGTGCCGGTACGCCGTGAAGTAGCCCTCGTGGAAGGCCTGGCAGCTGGCAAACGCGAACGTCAGCTCGTTGAGCCGGCTGTAGAACGCCGGGGCGGTGCGGGTCCGGCCGACCGGGCTGACCTGGTCGCCGACGATGAACCGGTACCAATACTCGCGGTCGGGCCGCAGCCCGTGCACCTCGGCGTGAACCGAGTGGCCCCAGTCCCGCACCGCGTGCTCCATCCCACGACGGACTACGCGGCGGAAAGGGGGATCCTCGGCAACCTCCCACTTCACCTGGAACCGCTTGTCGGGCATACCGCCGTACCCGTCCGGTGCCGTTGGCTCCGGTGCCAGCCGGGTCCACAGCACGACGCCGTCCGGCTGCGGATCACCGGAGGCGACCCCCAGCGTGAACAGGTCACCGAGCCGGGAGGTCGCCTTCGCCTCCGGAACGAGGGCGGTGGCAACGGCAGCAGCGCCGGCCAGGGTCAGAAAATGTCGACGGCCAAGATGGGCGGGCAACTCTCGCATGAATCCTCCAGCGACGGGTCGGAAGCCGTAAGTCATTCACAGCTACCGGACCTCGAGCCGAAGAGCAAGAGAACAGCAGGTTGCGGTCAGAGCGTGCAGTTCACCAGGACGGGTTCGTTGACCAGGGTGATGCCGAAGGCCTGCTGGACCTGGGCGCGGATGTGAGCGGCCAGGGCGAGGATCTCCTTGGCCGTGGCGCTGCCGCGGTTGGTGATCGCCAGCGTGTGCTTGGTCGACACCGACGCGGCCCCGATCGCGAAGCCCTTCGGGATGCCGGCGTGCTCGATCAGCCAGGCGGCGCTGGTCTTCACCCGGCCGTCCGGTTGCGGCCATTGCGGCGCCCCGGCCGGTACGTCGGCGGCCGCGTCGAGGATCGGGTTGGTGAAGAACGATCCGGCGCTCCACGTGTCGTGGTCGGCCTGGTCCAGCACCATGCCCTTGCCCCGGCGCAGGCTCAGCACGGCCTCGCGTACGTCGGTCATCGGCGCGCGCGAGCCTGGATCGACCCCGAGTACCCGCGCCAGTTCGGCGTACCCGACCGGTGCGGACAGGTCGCCGAGCTTCAACTGGAACGCCACCTCGAGGACGACGTACCGCGAAGGGTCGGCCTTGAAGCGCGAGTTCCGGTAGCTGAAGCCACAGTCGGCGGCGAAGATCGTCCGGACCTTGTCGTCGACGCGATCCCAGACCCGCACCGACGCGATCGTCTCGGCCACCTCGTGACCGTAGGCGCCGACGTTCTGCACCGGGGTCGATCCGGTCAGCCCGGGGATACCGGACATCGACTCCAGGCCGCTCCACTCCTCGGCGATCGCGCGCTGGACCACCGCATCCCAGTCCTCGCCGGCCTGGATGTGGACCATCGCGCCGGAGCACATGTCCGCGTCGACCCGGATCCCGCGGGTGGCGATCCTGATCACGGTGCCGCGGAACCCGTCGTCGCCGATCACCACGTTGCTGCCGCCGGACAGCAGCAGGACCGGCTCCCCAGCGGCGTCGGCGTCGCGGACCGCGGTGACCAGGTCGTCCTCGGTGGTGACCTCGATCAGCTTGTCGGCCAGCCCTCCGATCCGCAGGGTGGTGAAGTCGGCAAGACGTACGTGGGTCTTCACTGGACGCGCACTACCGCCCTGGCCCGGCCGAGCACCTTCTCCTCACCGGCGATCGCGGTGATGTCGACCTCGGCCAGGCCGTCCGAGACCTTGTCGACCTTGGCCGAGAAGGTCACGCTCGTGCCCTTGTCGTCATCCGGTACGACGACCGGCTTGGTGAACCGTACGCCGTACTCGACCAGATCAGCCGGGTCGTCCAGCCAGTCGGTGACGACGCGGGCCGCGGAGGCCATCGTGAGCATGCCGTGCGCGATCACTCCGGGCAGGCCGAGCGCGGCCGCCATCCGGTCGCTCCAGTGGATCGGGTTGAAGTCCCCGCTGGCACCGGCGTACCGGACCAGATCCTCACGCCGGAAGGTGACGGTGAGCGGCGGCAGCTCGGTGCCTACCTCGGCCGTCTTCATGCGTTCGCCCGGTTGTGCGAGATCGTGGAGGTCGAGGTGGCGATCGGCTCGCCGTCGACGGTGCTCAGGGCGGTCTCGTACATGATCACCTCGACGTCACCGGCCTTGCGGACGGTGGTGATGGTCGCGGTCGCGGCGATGTCGTCGCCGGCCTTGATCGGGCGGGTGTAGGTGAACTTCTGCGCGCCGTGCACGATCCGGTCCAGCCGCAGGCCGAGCTCCTCGTCACTCAGCAACTGCTCCAGGGCCCGGCTGCCGAGCATGAAGGCGAAGGTGGGCGGTGCGATCGCGTCAGCCCCCCGGTACGCCGGATTCGGGTCGCCGATAGCGTCGGCGAACTCGCGAATCTTCTCCCGGCCGACCTGGTAGGACTCGGCGGCCGTGTAACTCCGGCCGACCATCGTGGCGTCGATCGTCATGTCTGATAACCCTACTGGCACACTGGGACGCTGAGTGCCGCCACCCACTCTTGGTGAGACCTACTGGGGAAGGTGGACCTGTGATGGGAGCTGTGGCCGCGTTGGCCAGGTATGCCCCGCGCTACAAGCTCGAGATCGGGGAGCCATCCGGGTCGGAGTGGCTCCGGGTGGACCGCATCCTGGAGCAGGACGGGCCGGAGCTCACCGAGCTGCTCAAGCGCGACCATGACGCCAGCGGTCACGCCTCGGCTCACGCGAACGCGCTCAGCCTGATGTCCTTCTATGCCGGCCGCGCACCCGCGACCGCGCTGCTGCTGTGGGCGCTGGAGGGGCATGTCCTCGACATCCGCCCGCACAACCTCTGGGTCCGCCCTCACGACGGCCACGGCCTCGCGGCGGTCGCCGTCCGTTCCGCGACCTTCCTGCCCGGCGGGCTGGAGACCCTGTACGACGTGGTCCTCCGGCAGCACCTGCTACCACTCGCGGCCGAGCTGCACCGCCGTACCCGAGCCGGACTCCGTCAGCTCCAAGGCGGCGTAGCGGCCGGTTGCGCCATGGCCTTCTGTGCCGCCACCCGCGAGCAGGAAACGGTCGAGCCCCGGTACTTGCTCGAACGCTGGCACACCTTCGCCGCCAAGGCTCCGGGCGACCTCGCCCGTCTGGGCGACGTGGAACAGGCGGCCGGGAAACTCGTCTACCTCCGCAACACCTGCTGCCTCTACTACACCAGCGAATCCGGCACCGGAACCCTGTGCGGCTCCTGCTGCCTGACCCCCCGCGACGAGCGTCTCGCCGCCTACGAACGCGGCCGCCCGATCCTCACGATTTAGGCCGCGTCTGGCAATTCAGCGCCGTCGCGGGGCACAGCGAAAGGCCGCTTCGGGGATCCGAAGCGGCCTCGCGAGAAGGATGCTGAAGAGACTGGGTCAGCGGGTTTCGCGGTGGTCGGTGTGGTCGTTGCAGCGCGCGCAGTACTTCTTCAGCTCAAGACGATCCGGGTCGTTACGCCGGTTCTTCTTGGTGATGTAGTTGCGCTCCTTGCAGACGGTGCACGCCAGCGTGATCTTCGGGCGGATGTCGGTTGCCTTGGCCACTGCTGCCTCTTCTTGTCAGGACTGCGCAGGTACGCGCACTCTCGTAGTACTGGTCGGTGGGTAGCGGGGGCGGGAGTCGAACCCGCGACACCACGATTATGAGCCGTGTGCTCTAACCACCTGAGCTACCCCGCCGGGAGAGTTCGTCACCCCACCCGGCGGACCGGGTGAGATGCCGTGCTCAGAGCCCCTTTACGGAATCGAACCGTAGACCTTCTCCTTACCATGGAGACGCTCTGCCGACTGAGCTAAAGGGGCGGGCCGAGGAGAGAGATTACACGGTCCGCAGCCTCGATGTGAAATCGAGCCAGGCGCACCCTGTGGCCCCCTCTGTCCGACCCGGAAAGCATACCGGTTCCCCAGAGTGCTTCTGACCAAATTTCACCCCAGTACGGCGTCATCCGCGGAAAAGTCGTCCGAGGCGTCCACCGGCGGGTTCTCCAGGTGCCAGCGCACCGACTCACGCAGGCTGCGAGCCGGATCGGCAGGCGCCCACCCCAGCACCGTGCGCGCCTTCCAGGAGTCCATCAGCAGGTGCTGATCCAGCGCACCCGTCAACGAGAGATCCTCCGGCAGCAGGTCGTCCCGCACCCGGACGAGCTCGACCTCCGAGGCCCCGGCGGCGGCCAGGATCTGCTCGGCCAGCAACCGGTACGGCGCCGTGACCGGCTCCACGATGTTGAACGCCTCACCCTGGTGATCGCCGGCCAGCGCCAACGACACCGCCGCGGCCACGTCTCCGACGTACACGCGACTGAACAGGAACTGCCCCGACCCGATCGGGATCCGCTTCCGCCCGGCCCGGACGCGCCGCAGGATGAACTCGAACCGTCGCTGGTAGTCGTGCTCGCCATACACCGCCCCCAGCCGCAGCACCGTCGCTCCCCGTGGCAGGTAGCGCTCCTCCATCTCCAGGTTCTCGTACTGCGACCCGTCGACGAACCGCCGTTCTCGCAACGGTGCGTCCTCCGTCAGCGGGAGTGCGTCGGTCGTCCGGTCGGCGTGCAGACCGTCGTACGCGCGGTAGACATCCCCACTGGAGATCGCCACCAGCTTCGCCGACGGCCCGACCGCGCCCAGCGCAGCGTCGGCCGCCGCCGCGTTCATCCCTGAGATGTCGACCAGCGCCTCCGGTCCGAACGGCTCCAGAGCGGCCGCCAGGGCCGGCCCGTCGTGGCGATCCAGGTGGCCGTGCGCTACGGCGGGAAATTCGGCAGGTTCATGCTCGCCGCGGTGCACGACCAGCAGCTCGTGTCCCTCCGCCACCAGCCGCTCGACCACGGCCCGCCCGATGAACTGTGTCCCGCCCAGAATCGCGATCCGCATGCACCAGTCCTACCGACCACTGCCACCCCGGCGCACCATCGTCTGCGCTCGGCAGACAGCGCTTATACCGGTCTGCGAGGGCTACTATGCGCCATTTTGTGAGTGATCTACATCACGCCTACATTCAACTATCCAGCCGCCCGGTTCACGCGTGAGCGTCTACGCCGCGCCAGGAATCCTTCACGATCCGTGTGCGATTTTGTGCGTCTGCGAACAATCCACGTTTGAGGGCTTCGTGACCTTCTCGTTATGGTCTTTGGGCCGCTGTACCCCTCGCAGTGGCTGCCCCTCCCTGGAAGGCCCTCCCTGTGTCACCTCAGCACGACCTCCCGGCTGCTCCACGCCGGGTCGCCAAACATCGTTTGTCCCGTCGAAGTCTCAGCCGCCGGACCCAGCTGATCGGCATCACCGCCGTTCTCGCCGCCGCGGCCGGCACCACGGCAGTCGGTGTCGCCTCCTCCGCCACCGGCCCCTCCACGGCAAGCACCGGCCTGAGCCCCTCACAGGCCGACGCTCTGACCGCGGCGCGGGTCGAGCGCCGTGACCTCGGCTCCCGGGACGCGTCCCGGGTCGACCTGACCGCCGAGGCGAACCGTAAGGCGCGGGCGCAGCAGGCCGCGAAGCTGCGGTCCGCGCGGCTGGCCGCGAACGCGACCCTGACGCAGCGCCGCGCCCTCGCGCTCGCCGCGGCCAAGGCAGCCGCCGCCAAGAAGGCCGCCGCCCAGGCCCGCGCGCTGGCCGCGGCGAAGGCGGCCGAGGCCAAGGCGGAGGCCGAAGAGAAGGCCAAGGTCAAGGTCGTCCTGCCGACCACCGGCTACCGCCTGACCGCGCGCTTCGGCCAGGCCGGCGGCCGGTGGGCCCGCAACCACACCGGCCTCGACTTTGCCGCTCCGCTCGGTACGCCGGTTCGTTCGGTGATGGCCGGCGAGGTCATCCAGGCCGCGTACGCCGGTGCCTACGGCCGCCAGGTGAAGGTCCGGCACGCGGACGGCACGGTCACGTCGTACAGCCACATGTCCGAGTTCGACGTCTCGGTCGGCGACACGGTGACCGCCGGCCAACAGGTCGGAGCCATCGGCATGACCGGTAACACCACCGGACCGCACGTCCACTTCGAGGTTCTGCCCGGCGGCGGCGACCCGATCGACCCAGAGCCGTGGCTCCGCGAGCACGGCGTCAATCCGTAGTACTCAGGAACCTCACCACCATCGCCACAAAGGCGTCGGCGTCATCCAGCCACGGATGATGGGCGACACCCGGCAGTACGACGGACTGCACGTTGGGGAACACTCCGGCGAACTGCTCGGCGGCGATGGTGTCGGTACCCCAGTCGAGAGCCCCGGCCAGCACCAAGGCCGGGGCTTCGACCTTTGCCAACGCGGCTCGCGTCGCCGGCGGGTCGAAGGCGTCCGGGGCGTTGAAGATGCCGAGAGCCTCGTAGTTCGCGAGGCTGTCCTCGAAGGCTTGCTGGGCTTGCGTCTCCGTGTCCCAGCGCGCGTAGGACATCGGGTCGAGGGCCGACCAGTCTGCCCCGTCGCCGGTCTGGATCGCCTCGAAGGCCGCCGACACCTGCGGGTACCAGGGCTCGTCCTTCCGACGCTCGAGCACAGCTCGACGCCGCTCCGCCGTCACTTCGATCCCCACCGACCGGGTCCCGGGAGTAATCAGCAGCAACTTCTCGACCCGCTCCGGATGTGCCTCGGCGTACCGGGTGACGAGGCTTGCCCCGGCAGAGTGGCCGAGCAACGTGACCTTCTCCAACCCCAGGTGCTGCCGCAACGCCTCCACGTCCGGCACCAACCGGTCACACCGCCAGTTCGCGGGTTCCCCCGGCCCACCCGACTCCCCAGTTCCGCGCAAGTCCACCATCACCAACTGCCGGTGCCGCGCGAGCCCACCCAGATCCCCCAGGTAAGCACTCGCCAGCATCCCGCCCGGCACGCACACCACCGGCTCCCCCTCCCCCACCACGCGATAAGCCAGCTCAACCCCATCAGGCGCAGCGAAAGCAGGCATACACCGATACTTCCACTGCCTGAGGTCCTTCCAGACGCTTCTTGGTGCTAGAGGAGTTTGGCCATGTCGATGCAGTCGATGTAGGTGCCTTCGATCAGGAACTCCCGGGGGTGGGTGCCTTCGACGACGTAGCCGTGGCGTTCGTAGAGCCGGCGGGCGACGGTGTTGGTGCCGTGGACGTGCAGGCTGATCTTGCGGGCGCCGCGGAGTCGTCCCTCGGTAGCGGCCGCTTCCAGCAGGGCATTGGCAACGCCTTGACCGCGTGACTCCTGGGCGACTGCCAGACCGTTGATGGTCAGGACACCGGCGCCTTCAGGGAACGAGTACTTGTCCTGCAGCCGGAGGTATCCGATCACCTGGCCGTCGTACTCGGCGACCAGGTGGGCCTCCGGACCGCTGCGGGCGAAGAAGCTGTCCCGGGTGTTCTCCTGGTACGACGGGAATCCCGAGGTGGCGTCCCAGGAGGTCTGGTCGATCCGGAGGAGTACGGCGTCGTCGGACTCGACGGCACGGCGTACGGTCAGGCGGTTGGCGGTCACCCGACAATGGTCACCCGCCGACCAAATCAGCCCCCGGCAGGGTCACGGTCGCGCGGTCAGCCCATGGTGGGTACGACGAGGCGCCCCGGACCGACCGTGATCGAGACCGACCCTGGCACTCGAGCTCGTCACCACATCCAGCGGCGAGTGCCCACCGATGACCTAACGCGGCTCTTCCGGCGGGTCCGGGAGTACGGCGAGGGGCCGTTGTCGCCAGTGGACGTCGTGCCAGGCGTCCAGCTTCCAGCCGATGCGCCGATAGGTGCCGATCTCCTCGAAGCCCATCGCCTTGTGCAGGCCCACGCTGGCGTCGTTCGGCAGCGTCATCCCGGCGATCGCCGTCCGGAAGCCGCGCTCGGTCAACCGCTCGAACAGGGCCTGGTAGAGCGCCCGGCCGCCACCTGTCCGGCGCCGGCCGAGCTGCAGGTAGACGCTCACCTCACAGGACCAGCGGTACGCCGCACGCGGCTTCATCGGACCGCCGTACGCGTACCCGACCACCTGGCCCTCGTCCTCCAGCACCAGCCAGGCGTGCGTCGCCTGGGCGTCAGCGATCCGCTGCGCCATCTCAGCCGCGGAGGGCGGCTCGATCTCGAAGGTGATCGCCGTGTCGGTGACATACGGCGCGTAGATCGCCGCGCAGGCCTCACCGTCCAGCGGCGAGGCGTCTCTTACCTTTGCCATGTCACGATAGTAGCCGCTGCTGTCGCTATAGTGGCAACCATGTTGGATGAACTGTCCGCCTCGCTCGCGGCGACGGTGCAGGCTGCCCGCATCGCGCAGGACCTGTCTGTCAACGCCCTCGCCGAGCGTTCGGGGGTGTCCCGGGCGATGATCGGCAAGATCGAGCGCGGCGAGGCCCAGCCGACCGCGGTTCTGCTCGGCCGGCTCTCCGGCGCCCTCGGCATGACGCTGTCCGAGCTGGTCGCCCGGGCAGAGACAACAGGCGAGCTGCTTCGCCGCCGGGCCGACCAGCCGGTGTGGACCGACCCCGTCACCGGCTACCGACGCCGAGCGGTCTCGCCGGTCACGGACGGCCCGCTGGAGCTGGTCGAGGTCGAGCTCCCGCCCGGCGCCTCGGTTTCGTACCCGGCCGACGCCTACATCTTCAAGTACCAACAGTTGTGGATCCTCGACGGCCACCTCCGCTTCCACGAGGGCCCGGTCGTGCACGATCTGCACACCGGCGACTGCCTCCAACTCGGCCCGCCATCGGCCACCACCTTCCACAACCCGGCGAACCCCCCCTGCCGCTACCTCGTCGCCCTGGTCAAGGGCCGTTCTTGAGCCTTGTCCCGTCCAACCCAGGTGTCCGACCATCGACCTACGATGTCCGAATGCAGCCACGCTTCACCGGCACCGCCCTGATCACCGATGATGTTTCGGCCCTCGCTGCCTTCTACGCCGCGGTCCTGGACGCAGGTGTCGAAGGTAGCGATCCTTTCATCCGGGTGACGGTCCCCGGTGCCGTCCTGTCGTTCTTCTCCACCCAGGGCATGGAGTCGATGGTGCCCGGGTCGATGGCCGCCGCCCTGAGCGGAGGCTTCACGCTGGAGTTCCAGGTCACCGACGTGGACGCACGGCACGAACGACTGTTGGCGCAGGGCGTTGAGATCCTCAAGCCGCCGACAACCCAGCCGTGGGGACGCCGATCGGTGTGGCTGCGTGACCCAGACGGCAACATCGTCAACCTCTACCAGGAAGCGTGACGTCTGGTCTCACGCCTCGATTCGGTCATTGCGGGACAGCCCTTCGCGGACACGGGCCGGTACGGCGTGATTGGGTGAGCCCAATGCCCCGCGCCGTACGGAGGGAACGATGACGGTGTCACCGCTGGTGTGGGTCCTGACGCTGGCCGGGATCCTCGCGCTGCTCGCGTTCGACTACTTCTTCCACGTCCGGTCCGCGCATGTGCCGGCGTTGCGCGAGGCGGCGATCTGGTCGGGTGTGTACGTCGGGATCGCGCTGCTGTTCGGACTGGGCTGCCTCGTCCTCGGCGGGACCGCGATGGGGTCGGAGTACTTCGCCGGTTACATCACCGAGAAGGCGTTGTCGGTCGACAACCTGTTCGTCTTCCTGATCATCATGACCAGCTTCCGGGTGCCGCGGGAGAACCAGCAGAAGGTGCTGCTGTTCGGGATCGCCTTCTCCCTGGTCGCCCGGGCCGGATTCATCTTCCTCGGGTCGGCGCTGCTGAACACCTTCTCCTGGGTGTTCTACCTGTTCGGGATCGCCTTGCTGCTGACCGCCGGCAACATGCTCAAACCGACCACCGAGGAGTCGCACTCGGCGCAGAACATCGTCGTCCGGCTGGCCCGGCGCTGGTTGCGCAGCAGCGACGACTTCGACGGCGACCGCCTCGTCACCGTCGTCGGCGGGCGCCGGGTGATGACCCCGATGGTGCTGGTGATGGCCGCGATCGGCGGCACCGACCTGATGTTCGCGCTGGACTCGATCCCGGCCATCTTCGGGCTGACCCAGAACGTGTTCATCGTGTTCACCGCGACCGCGTTCAGCCTGCTCGGCCTGCGACAGCTGTACTTCCTGCTCGACGGCCTGCTGGACCGGCTGATCTACCTGTCCTTCGGCCTGGCGGCGATCCTCGCCTTCATCGGCGCCAAACTGGTCCTGCACGCGCTGCACGAGAACAACCTGCCGTTCATCAACGGCGGTGACCACGTCGACGTGGCCGAGATCAGCACCGGCCTGTCGCTCGTGGTCATCATCGCGGTGCTGGTGATCACCGTTCTGACGTCCCTGTTCAGCACCCGCGGCCGGACCCAGACCGCGATGGCCCACATCCGCCGCGACGCCGTCGCCTACCTGGACTCCGAGTACACCGCCGACCCCGCCGAGCGGGAACGCATCTTCGTCCGGCTGCTGAAAGCCCGCGACCACATCACCGCCCTGGGCCCAGAAGCCAAACAGCAGGTCAAGAACGAGCCCGAACTCCTCGACCTCTGCCGCCAGGTAGCCGAAAGCCACGCCGCCGCCCACGCAGACCACGAAATCCGCCCCAGCCTGTAGTTCGCCCCCGCGCCGACTACGCCCGCTCCTTCGTCGCGTGCTACGCGCCGCTCCCACCCGCCCAGTTTCCTGGCGTGCTGCCGCCCGCGTTTGCGGGCTCCCGCCCACGCTCGACAGCAGCGGGATCACGGTCGACGTGGTCACCTGAGCGAGTGCGCTTCCGGGCCATGCACCACACGGCAACCCACGGACGAGTTCGGCGGCTCTGCCCCACGCGCCGACTAGCAACGTTACCTGCCAGTGGCGGGTGCAGGGGTTCGAATCTGCGTAGTCCCAGCGGCCTCGCAACATGTCGCGATCAGGTCGGCCACCTGGTCCTCCGCGTCACAGGCCACGCACCACATACGGATATCAATCGGTTGGCGCCTGCACACCGCGAGGGCGGGCGACAGCACGCAAATGCGGGCGGCAGCACGCAAGGGAGGGCTGGGTGGGCGGGAGCGGCCGCGTAGCGCGTGACGAAGGAGCGCGCGGAGTCGGGCGCGTGGGATAGAACCACCGTCAGCCTTTGACTGCTCCTGAGGCTAGGCCGGTTACGTAGAAGCGTTGGAGGCCGACGTAGAGCACTACGCAGGGGATCATCGCGATCACCGCGCCCGCGACCAGGGAGCCGAAGTTGACTTCGCCGTACGCGCCGGCCTGGACGTTCACCAGGGCGACGGGGAGGGTGTAGAGCTCGTCCTTGGTGAGGAAGGTCAGGGCGCCGAGGAACTCGGTCCATGCGGCCAGGAAGGCGTACAAGGCAACGGTTGCGGCACCGGGTGTCACCAGGGGACGGAGCACGGAGCCGATCATTCGTAGCGTGCCGCAGCCGTCGACGTGGGCGGAGTCTTCCAGTTCGACCGGCACCGACGCGAACGAGTTGCGCATCACGAACACACCGAACGGCAGGTTGACCGTGGTGTAGAACAGGACCAGCCCGAGGAGGCTGTCCGTCAGGCGCAGGACGTTCAGCTCGAGGTACAGCGGGGTCAGGATCGCCTGGAACGGGATCATCATCGACACCACCACCAGCGCGAACAGCAACGGCCCGCTCCGGAACCGGAATCGCGCGAACCCGTAGCCGGCGAGCGTCGCCAGTACGGCGGTCAGCGCCGCCGTGCTCAGGGCGACGACCAGACTGTTGCCGACGGCCCGGATCAGGTTGCCCGGGCCTTCGATCAGGGTGCGGAAGTTGTCCCAGGTCAGCTGGAAGAAGGTGGACCGGTCCGGGGCCGCGACGATGACGTCGTTCGGCTGCACCGACCGGAACAGTGCCCACAGCAACGGTACGGCGAAGACGAGGAAGGCGCCGCCACCGCCGACTACGTACAGGATGTTCTTCAGCCTCATCGCTCAGTCCCTCTCCCGGAGCAGCCAGAACTGGGCCGCGGTGACGAGTCCGACCACGACGACCAGCACGATCGACAACGCGGTCGCGGCACCGAGCTGCAGCTGGACGAAAGCCCGGTTGTAGATGTACTGAACCACCGTGGTGGTGTCCGTCCCCGGACCACCGCGGGTCAGGATGTAGAACTGGGTGAACGCGAGCAGCGAGCCGACCACCGAGATGATCACCGACATCGCGATCGTCGGACGCAGCACCGGGATCGTGATCTCCCACTCCTGCCGCCACCAACCGGCCCCGTCCAGCTCGGACGATTCGTAGTACTCCCGTGGGATCGCCTGCATCCCGGCCATCAGCAGCATCATGGTCAGCCCGGAAACACCCCAGATCACCAGCACACAGATCAGCCCGGTGGCGAGCGGGCCGTCCACCAGCCAGGCCGTCGTACCGTCGGTGATGCCGAGAGAGCGGAGGACGATGTTGATCGCGCCGCTGTCCGGCTGGGCCTCGAGCACGGTGACGAAGCTGAGCGTGGACAGGCCGACGACGAACGGCAGGAAGAAGACCGTCCGCAACAACGTCGAGCCGCGGCGCTTGCGGCGTACCAGAACCGCCAGAGCGTAGCCGAGCACCAGGATCGGCCCGGTCACGATGACCGTGTAGAGCAGGGTGTAGAGCACCGACTTCGCGAACGCGGCGTCGGAGACGATCGCGGTGTAGTTCTGCACCCCGGTGAACTTCACCGTGCCGATCAGCGGCCAGTTGGTCAGCGAGATCACCAGGGCGAACCCGAGCGGGACCAGGACGAAGACGGCGACGAACAGTACGGCGGGCGTCACCAGCAGCAGCCCGGTCCTGGACGGATGAGTGAGCGAACCTCGACGGCGCCGACGGCCGGCAGGAGCAGTCCGCTGAGTTTGCACGCGGGGCCTGAGCTCTGTACCTGCGGTACTCATCGGCGTCCTCGCTGCGCTCCGGGCGCCGATGAGGCACGAGGCGCACTGTGTTTGATGATGAACTCGCTTCGCTCGTTCATGCCTGCCCCTGCGCCAGGATGCGATCGAAGTTCTGTTGTGCTTCCTGCATGGCGGCCTCCAGCTCGCCGTCGAACACGGCCCGGCGGAACATCTGCAGCCACGGCCCGTCCGGCTGGTTGTAGAGCAGGTTGTAGGACAGCGTGGTCGGCGCGTACCCCTCGGAGATGCGCTCCAGCGGCAAGGTCGCGAGCGGGTACTTCCCGGCGAACTCGGTCGTGTTCGCGTCCGACCGGACCGGGGTGTAGCCGCCGGCCGGCAGGTCGATCTGCTGCGGCAGGTCGAGGGCGAACCGGACGAACTCCCAGGCGCCGGAGGCGTTGCGCGCACCCCGCGGGATGCACATGTTGTCGCCGCCGTCGAAGAAGGCCGCGCCACCGTCCGGGCCGGACAGCAGCCGGGGCGCCACCTTCTGGTGGAACGCCTCGTCGGAGGCGGACACGACCACGCTGTAGTTGGACGGGAAGATGCCGATCTTGCCGGCCCGGAAGTCACTCCCCCACCGCGACGCGTCGTCGGAGAAGTTTGCCCGCGGCACCAACCCGTCGACCCACAGCTGCCGGTGCAGCTCGAGCATCCGCTGGACCACGTCGTTGCCGACGATGTTCCCGGACTGCTCGCCGATGGTGCCCTTGATCAGGTCGGAGTCGGCGGCCCAGATCATCGGCTGTACGACGAACCCGAGCGCACCCGGGCTGTTGGCCGGGAAGCTCCACGCGTAGATGTCGTCGCCGAGCTTCCGCAGTTTGCGAGCCGCGTCGAGCAGGTTGTCGAACGACGTGATCGCCTGGTCCGGATCGACGTCCGCCCTGTCGCACAGCTCGGTGTTGAACCAGAACATCGAGTTGTCGGCCAGGTACGGTACGCCGTACACGCGGTCGTCCTTCGTCGCCAGCCGCAGGTGGCCGGGGCTGAGCTTGTCCCGGTAGTCCAGCGCCTGCAGGGGTTCGGTCAGGTCGGTGAACGCGTCCCGGTAGATGAACAGCATCGAGTTGATGTCGTCGATGTCCACCAGATCCGGCACCGACCGGCCGCGGATCGCGGTCGCCAGCTTGGTCACGTACTGCGCGTCCAGGACCGGCGTCAGCTCGACGGTGAGCCGGTCCTGCGACGCGTTGAACTTCTTGACCAGGTCGGTGAGACCGGTCTGGGTCGCTGCCCGGCACCACACCTGCACGGTGCCGGTGGCGTCCTGCCCGAACCCGGCCGCCCGGACATCGGGTTCGGGCAGGACGGAGCTGCAGGCCGGCACGGTGCCGGCCGCGGTCGCCGCGGCCGCCAGTCCGAGGAACTTCCGCCGGGTCAGCATCATCAGGCCCTGGGCAGCCAGACGCGCATGGCGCCGATCTCACGGTTGGCCCAGGCGTAGTACGGCACCGCGACCACGTCGACCTCGTCACCGATGGCGTCCGCGCTGTCGGGCGTGAACGGCCAGCCGGGCCGGTGACCGGTCCCTGCCTGGCCGCGGGTCTTCAGCACGGTCACGCCGTCCAGCAGTCCTTCGTCGTGACTCGCGGAGACTGATGCCTCCGGCAACAAGTGGAGATCGTCGACGTTCGCCTGCTGATCGGCCTGCTCGACCGCATAGACGAGCGGTCCACGTTCCAGCGCAACACACTCACGTACTGCGTCGATCCGCGGATCGGCGCCCACCACACGCGTTGCCATCGGCAACTGCAGCTCGATCTCCTCGGCCTCGACGCGTGCGTAGGTGCCGGCCTGTACCGGCTCACCGTTCACTGTTGCGCCTTCTGCCCAGGCCGGGATCCGAAGCTCCACCGCAGCGGGTGCACTGGCCGAGATGCGGACCGCGCCGTCCCACGGATAGGCGGTGTCCACGTGCAGCTCGAGGTCGTTCGCCTGGATGATGCCCGCGGCGTACTGATGGATCTGGACGGCGCCGTCGCTGCTGCTGCTCGCGAGGTAGCCGTCGAGGCTGGCCAGGGTGCGCATGATGTTCGGCGGGCAGCACGCGCAGTCGAACCAGCCACGCCGGCCGTGCGCCGGGCTGCGTCCGTTGTCGGGATGCGCGCCGCCGCGCAGCTGCAGCGGGTTGACGTAGAAGTACTCGGTCCCCTTGAGCGAGACACCGGCGAGGAAGCCGTTGTAGAGCATCCGCTCGATGGCATCCGCGTACGACGCCTCACCGGTGGCGAGCAGCATGCGCCAGGCCCACTGGATCCCACCGATCGCCGCACACGTCTCGGCGTACGCGCGGTCCGTCGGGAGCTCGTACTCGTCGCCGAAGGCCTCACCCTCCCAGCGAGCGCCGAGGCCGCCGGTGATGTAGGTCTTCGTCGACCACATGTGCTCGAACTGCACCTTCAGCGCGTCGAGCAACTCGGTGTCGCCGGTCTCGAGGGCGACGTCCGCGGCACCGGCCGCGAGGTACACGGCCCGGACCGAGTGGCCTTCCACCGTGGTCGCCTCCCGGACCGGGACGCGGTCGGAGAAGTACGTCGGCTCGTGGCCGTGTTCCTGGATGATCCCGTGACCGCGCGCCTCCACGAACCACTTGGCCAGGTCGAGGTAAGCCGCCGTACCGGTTTCTCGATACAGCTCCACCAGGGCCATCTCGATCACCGGGTGACCGTCGACATCAACGGTCTTGCCGTCACCGAAGGTCGCCACCAGATGGTCGGCGAGCTTGACCGCGACGTCGAGCAGCTCGCGGTCGCCGGTGCAGCGGACCTGGGCGACGGCCGCCTGGATCAGGTGACCGGCGCAGTAGTGCTCGTGGCTCCAGACCAGCTGCTGGTAGCGGCCCTCATCGCCGTACCGGAGCTGGACGACGGAGTCGAGGTAGCCGTCCTCACGCTGGGCGGCGGCGACGATCGCGGTGAGCTCGCGCTGACGCTTGAGCAGGTCCTCGTTCGGGTTGCGGCCGTACTCCCAGGCGGCAGCCTCGAGCCACTTGTAGACGTCGGAGTCGGCGAACACCGGGCCGATCGCCTCGCCCTCGCCGATGCCGGCGGCGAGCCGGAGGTTCTGCAGGTTGCCGGCGGTCTCCAGCTGGTCCTGGCCGCTCGGGATCGCGCTCTCGCCGTTCCGGGTCTGGCGCGGCGCCCAGAAACCGCCGGTGATCCTGGCCTGGCCCAGACCGACGGGTTGCCAGCGGCCGTTGCTGGTCGCGGCTGGACTGCGGGAGGACGTGACAGCGTCCGGGGAGGGACTCATAGGGGAAGCTCCTGGGGTCACGGAAAATCCAGAACACGTTTTCCTTGACGAAGCTAGAGATGCCGGACGATCTGGTCAACCCCTCAGAGCTGGCAAAATCCGGACAAGCCGAGAGCTGTGCTGTACTGTTTCCGGAAAGTTCGGAAAGGAGTTGCCGGATGGCGTCACGTGGTCCCTCGCTGCCCCGGATCACCGATGTGGCCGCACTTGCGGGCGTCTCCACGAGTACGGCGTCCAAGGCGCTGAACGACACCGGCCAGCTCCGCGATGAGACCAGAGACCGGGTACGGCGAGCCGCCGAGCAGCTCGGGTTCACCCCGGACAGCCGCGGCCGGGCGCTGTCGTCCGGGCGCAGCTTCACGGTCGGGCTGATCACGACTGACAGCTCCGGGCGGTTCAGCATCCCGATCATGCTCGGTGCCGAGGACGCGCTCAGCGCAGGCGAGATGGGGTTGCTGCTGTGCGACACCCGGGACGACCCGTTGCGCGAGCAGCACTACCTGCGGTCGCTGGTCTCCCGGCGGGTGGACGGGATCATCGTCACCGGGCGGCGGACCGAGCCGCGGGCGCCGATCGACGTGCCGATTCCCGTCGTCTACGCCTTCAGCCCGTCGACGGACCCATCCGACACCTCGGTGATCGCGGACGACCACGGCGGCGCGGCGTCCACCGTGCGCCATCTGCTCAGCCTCGGGCGCCGGCGGATCGCTCACGTCACCGGACCGGCATCTCACCACAGCGCGGAGGTTCGCGCCGCGGCGACGGTCGAGACCGCCGGCGACGCGCTGGCCGGCGAGCCGATGCACGGCGAGTGGAGCGAACGGTGGGGACGGCACGCGGTCGACGTCCTGCTGCGTACGTCGCCGGACCTTGACGCGATCTCCTGCGGTAGCGACCAGATCGCCCGCGGCGTCTGCGACCGGCTCCGCGAACTCGGCCGATCCGTGCCGGACGACATCGCCGTCACCGGCTACGACAACTGGTCCGTGATGGCGCTCGCCAGCCGCCCGCCCCTCACCACCGTCGACCTCGAGCTGGAAGAGCTCGGTCGCCGTACCGCGAACCTCCTCCTGGACGCGATCGGCGGATCGGTCCACCGCGGCCTGATGGAGCTCCCGACCCGGTTGGTCACCCGCGAATCCACCCTGGGGACCTAGACCTCCTGCGCGCTCGGTGACGGATGCGGAGTCGGTCGGGCGGACTGGACCTGCTCAGGTGACCAGGTCGGCGAACACCACGACGTTGGCCCGGTACTTCTCCGCGTCCTGATCCAGCCCGCCACAGGTGATCAAACGCAACCCGGCATGGTCGAGATCGCCGTACACCGCGGCCGTGGGGAAGACCGACTTGGGATATTGCCTGACCCGGGTCACCCGGAACACCGCGACCGAGCGGTCCTGGCGGGTCACCACGATTCTGTCTCCCGGCGTCAACCGAGCCAGTCGCGCGAAGACGCCCGCTCGCCCGGCCCAGCGGACGTGACCTGCCAGGACAGCTGGTCCTTTCTCACCCGGCGTGGGGCCGCCGCTGAACCAGCCGGCCGGGAAACCGTTCGGCGGGACCTGCAGACTGCCGTCGCGCTGGATGCCCAGGCGCATCAAGCCTGAATCCACCCCGATCGCCGGAATGGTGACCCGGATCGGGGTGGACTTCCGCATCAGCACCCTCGACCCTCGTCCCTGGCCGGCGGGCGGTACCTTCGGCGTGATCACGGTGGTAGGTGGCGCAGCGGTTCTCTCGGAACCTACGTCGGCCGCTGTGGGGCCGGGTCGAGTCGGCCCCGTGCCCGACTCTGGGGTGCACCCGGTGACGGCCAACGCGGTCGTGACGAGTAGAACCGCTGCGCCGGTCCTCATGTGGTGCCGGCAGATATCCAGCCGAACCACCGGTCGGTCGGATACTCGATCAGGAACATCGACTCACCAGTTGCGTCCCCTGTACCAACCGAACCTTCCGGGGTCCGGGTGACCTGCGGCGGCCTGGGCGTCGTCGGCGGCGTCGTGGGTGGGGTGGTCGGCGGCGTCGTGGGCGGGGTGGTCGGCGGCGTCGTCGGCGGCGTCGTCGGCGGCGTCGTCGGCGGCGTCGTCGGCGGGGTGGTCGGCGGCGTCGTCGGCGGGGTGGTCGGCGGCGTCGTCGGCGGCGTCGTCGGCGGGGTGGTCGGCGGCGTCGTCGGAGGGGCGACGCTGCAGGATGATCTGATGATGGTGTTGGTGTCGAGCGTCACGGCCCCGTTGCGAGCCAGCATCCGGCCGACGGCCGTTGCCCCGGTATTCATGGTGATGGACGTCAGCGCCATGATCGTGCCTTGGAACTGGGTCCCGGTACCGATCGTCGCCGAGCTGCCCACCTGCCAGAACACGTTGCACGCTTGGGCCCCGTTGACCAGCAGCACGCTGCTACTGCTCGCGGTGGTGAGCGTGGAGCCGGCCTGGAAAACGAAGACCGCCCCCGCGTCGCCCTCGGCGTCCAAGGTCAGTGCTCCGGTCAACCCGATCGAGGAGGCCGAGTTGTAGACCCCCTGGGTCAGCGTCTTGCCGCCCAGATCGTCGGTGATCGGCGACGGAGGCCCTTCCCCCGCGGCGACGTCGTAGGCGGTGACCAGGTCGTCCTTCGCTCCCTGGGTCACGCTGTCGCCGGCGTGGTTGGTGCCGATGATCGTCATCGTTCCGGTGCCGGTGATCGACGGATTGGGAAAACTGCCGATGTCCCCGGTCAACCCGGTGGGTCCGGTGTTGGTGATTCCCGAACCGGCAAGGACCACGAAGCTCTCGGCGGTTCCCAGCGGCACTGGCACGGCCGCCGCCCGGCCGGTGCCGTCGGTCGCCAGCAAACCTGCCGCAGAGACGGCAAACGCTGCCGCTACCACCAGCACGCTGAGGCGTATTCGAGCACCTGTCGGCAGGGACTTGGACGGCTTCATGAGTAATTCATCTCATCCTTCGATCAAGCCGCCTGACCCAATGGATCATCACGACTGTTTGCGCCGTTGACGGCGCTGGCACCAAAGGAGGCTCCGCGGTCACGTACGACCGACCCGTCAGCAAGGAACCCGATAAGCGCCCGGCTGGATCGAAGTCGCCAGTTCACCATCGGCAGCAGGACGGGTCCGGGCCCCACCGCCGGGAGATAACGTGTTCGCACCCCGTTCGACCGACGGCGGCCTCAAGCCTCTGTCAGCCGATCACGATTCGTAATCGGTCCTGACGCTAAGTCAAGGATCACCTACTGTCAATGGCTCGGTTGATGCCGTAATCAACTTTCCGCGCCAGTTGCTGTCATCAACTACCGTGCGGCAGACCGGCGCTCCCCGGAATCGTCGCTGTGGTCCACCAGAGGTCCGGGGTGCTGTAGCCCGCGTCGTAGTGTGGGGCTCTTCGGCTCAGCTCACGGAGGATTCATGGCAGTGCGGATCAGTAGCCGCAACGCCCGGTTTCAGGTGTGGCAGTCGTATCTGGCCAACCGGACCAAGCGTCACCGGGCCGGTGAGTTCCTGGTGCAGGGCGTCCGGCCGATTTCGGTTGCGGTCGACAACGGATGGCCGGTGCACACGGTGATCCACGACGCGTCCAGGCCGTTGTCGCGCTGGGCCCAGGAGTTGTACCAGCGGCTGCCCGGGGTCGAGCGGGTGGCGATGGAGCCGGATTTGCTGGCCGAGCTCGGCGAGAAGGACGCCGAGGTCGTCGCGGTGGTCGAGATGCCGCCGGACGACCTGGACCGGATCCCGGTCCGCCCAGACTTCCTCGGCGTGGTGTTCGACCGGCCGACCGGGCCCGGGAACATCGGGTCGATCATCAGGTCCGCGGACGCGTTCGGTGCGCACGGCGTGATCGTGACCGGTCACGCCGCGGACATCTACGACCCGAAGGCGGTGCGGGCGACCACCGGCTCACTCTTCGGCGTTCCCGCCGTACGCGTGCCGTCGCATCGCGAAGTGATCGACTGGGTACGGCGATCGACCGACGTACCGATCGTGATCGTGGGAACCGACGAACACGGCTCGGTGGACGTCTTCGACTTCGACCTGACCCAGCCGACGCTGCTGCTGATCGGCAACGAGACCAACGGCCTCAGCACCGCCTGGAAGGAAGCCGCCGACGCCTTGGTCCGCATCCCGATCGCCGGCTCGGCCAGTTCCCTCAATGCCGCCAACGCGGCCACCGCTGTCCTCTACGAGATCTCCCGCCAACGCTCCCATTCGTTCAAGACACGGTAGTTCTTCGCCCTTAGCGTCGTACTCATGAGGCCACAAACCCTGATCGCGGTGCGCGATGTCGAGAAGAGCAGTGCCTGGTACTGCGAGGTGCTCGGAGCTGTCAGCGGTCATGGCGGGCCGGAGTACGAGCGGCTTGTCGTCGACGACGTACTGGTGATGCAACTGCACCAACTGCAGGTCGAGCACCACCACGGGGAGTTCGGGGATCCCGCGCACCCGTTGGGGAACGGGGTCGCGATCTGGTTCGAAGTCGACGACCTGGAGGCGGCCGCCGAGCGGGCTCGTAGCCTCGGCGCCACCGTCCAGACCGACATCCATCACAACCCCAACGCCGACCACTTCGAGCTCTGGCTCCGAGACCCGGACAACTACCTCGTCGTGCTCGCGTCGGTGTGATCAGGCGGTGCAGAGGAGTTCGCCGTGGAGGACGGAGATCCAGCCGTCGGGGCGGGCGGCCCAGGTGCGCCAGGCGGCTGAGATGCGTTCGAGTGTCTCCTCGGGTACGCCGGAGCGGCGGGCTTGGTCGGCCATCGCCGACTGCAGGACGCGGTCCGCCCACATACCGCCCCAGAACGCGCGCGAGTCCTCGTCGGCGAACGCCCAGTTGCTCGCGCTCGCGTGGACTTTTTCGAAGCCGGCTTCCACGGCCCAGGACAGCAGGCGTCGGCCGGCATCCGGCTCGCCCTGGTTGGCACGCGCCATCCGCTGGTAGAGGTCCATCCACTCGTCCAGCTCGGGCAGCGCCGGGTACCAGGTGAAGCCGTGGTAGTCGGAGTCCCGGACGGCGACGATCCCACCCGGTTTGCACACGCGGCGCATCTCTCGCAGCGCTCGCACCGGATCCGCCACGTGCTGCAGGACCTGGTGCGCATGTACGACGTCGTACGAGTCGTCGGGCAGCTCCAGCGCGTGGACGTCGCCGACCACGAACTGCACGGGCAGGTCGAGCTCGGCGAACGTCGCCTTCGTGATGTCGAGAGCCGCCTCGGTCGCCTCGAGTGCCGTGACCTTCCCCGGATCGACCAGCCGGGCCAGGTCGGCGGTGATGGTGCCCGGGCCGGCGCCGACGTCGAGCAACGACATCCCGGGCCGCAGGTGCGGAAGCAGGTAGCCGGCCGAGTTCTCCGCGGTCCGCCAGCTGTGCGACCGCAGTACGGATTCATGGTGGCCGTGCGTGTACACGTTGTTCATTACAGGCTCCCTTGCCCTTGGCGACAGATTTCACCGTAGTACAGAGTCTTGCTAAATGAGACATATTGTCTTGCATAGTGATACATATAGTTGCCTGCGGCAAGACACGCCAGCACGTCGGACTCCGGACGTGGGTCTTACGCCGGGTAGCGACCCGGTGCGGCGGCTGGCTAGGGTGCGGCGGTGCAGTCGAAGCCGATGGTGGTTGTCGTGAGCGGCCCGCCGGGGACCGGGAAGACGACGCTGGCGCACCGGGTGGCGGCCGCGATCGGGTGTCCGGCGATCTGCCGGGACGAGATCAAGGAGGGGATGGCGCACGCGACCCCGGGTTTCGTGCCCGGGCCGGGCGATCCGCTGACGATGCGGACACTGTCGACGTTCTTCGACGTGATCGGTTTGCTGGTCGGCCGCGGTACGACGGTCGTCGCCGAGGCCGCGTTCCAGGACCGGCTGTGGAATCCCGGCCTGACCCCGTTGCTCAGCCGGGCCGACGTACGCATCATCCATTGCACGATTCCGGCCGACCTCGCGCTGGCCCGGATCCAGGCCCGGACCGCAGCCAACCCCAACCGCGGCGCCCACGAGGACGCCCAGCTCAGCGACGACGCGCGGCTCCGCACGCACAACGCCTTCCAGCCCGTCGACCTCCCCGTCCCGACTCTCACCATCGACACTTCCACCGAGGCTTACGACCCGCCACTGCCAGAAATCCTCAACTTTCTGTCGCGTTGACCTGCGGAGCACATTGCCTGACTAAGGTCAGGGGATGGAGCGGTTCGAGAAGTTGACCACCGCGCATGTCGCGGACGCGTGTATCCGGGCCGGCCTCCCAGTGCGAACGGTTGCACTGACGGCTGTCGCGGGTGGACGAGTCGCCGGGCGTGTGTTGCCGGCTCGGCACGTGGGCAGTGTCGACGTGTTTCTGGAGGCATTCGAGTCGGCCGGGGAAGGCGACGTACTGGTCGTCGACAACGGCGGCCGACGGGACGAGGCCTGCGTCGGAGACCTGGTCGCGCTGGAGGCCAAGGAAGCCGGCGTCGCGGGGCTCGTCGTGTGGGGACTGCATCGCGACACTGTGGACATCGCCGCGATCGGGTTGCCGGTGTTCAGTCTCGGCGCGCTGCCGACCGGCCCGTTGCGACTCGACCCGCAGCCCGCCGATGCGTTGTCCTCGGCAACCATCGGCGACTGGACCGTCACCCGCGACGACGTCGTACTGGGTGACGAGGACGGGGTCGTATTCGTACCGGCCGACCGGCTCGACGAGGTCTTCGATCTGGCCGAGTCCATCCGCGACACCGAGCATGCGCAGGCGGACACGATCCGGGCCGGCCGGTCGTTGCGGGAGCAGGTGCGGTTCGCCGACTACCTGACCGCCCGGGCAGCGAACCCATCACTCACTTTCCGGCAACACCTCCGCGCCGTCCGAGGCGCCATCGAAGAGTGATCCACCTCAACTGACCGCGGCGCGGACGGCTGGGGCGATTTCCTGGGCCCACCTCGCGAGTTGTACGTCGTACGCGTCCGGGCCGGTCGGGAACAGCGTGAAGCCGGCGGCGCCGTGGTTGAGGACGGCATCGGTCAGCTCCTCGATCCACTGGTCCGGGGAGCCGCCGATCCATCGGCCGTCGTCGTCGCGAGTACGGCGTACCGGCGACGACGTGATCGCGCCCGGGAAGTTGTAGATGGTGGCGACGTCGGACGGTTTGCGGCCGGCCGCAAGGGCCGCCTCGTCGATGATCGGGCGGGACCAGCGGTAGCGCTCGCTCAGCCAGTCCGCGGCGCGGCCGGGGATCCAGCCGTCCGCCTGCCGGCCGGTCGCGGCGAGCGACTTCGGGCCGTTCGAACCCGTCCAGATGAGCGGTGCCGCGACGCTCGCGGGCTTCAGCGCCCCGATCGGATAGTGCTTCGTCGGGGCCGGGCGGCCGCCGTCGGACATGGCGCGGACCAGCTGCATCGCCTCTTCGAAGGCCTGGACCGCCTGGCCGGGCCGTAGCTCCGGCACGCCCATGCTGGTGATGTGGTTCCACGCTCCGCCGGCGCCGAGACCGAGGATGAACCGCCCACCGGACAGCGCCGACAGCGCGGACGCCGTACGGGCGAGAACCGGGGCCGGGCGCAGCGGCAGGTTGGTCACGTTGACGAACGCCGACAGACGCTCGGTCCGGCCGAGCAGAAAGGCGATCGTCGCGTAGCCGTCCAGCAAGTCGGCGACGTACGGGTGGTCGGAGAGGCTGACGTGGTCCAGCCCGTCCCGGTCGGCCTGCGCGGCCAGCCGCAGGATGCGGTCGACGTCGCGGAGCTTGTCGGGTGAGCCGTAGCCGAAACGCACATTCATATCGGGTCTCCTCAAATGCTTCGTAGACCTAAATAGTAGCTCTACGAACTATCAGGAGCACAAACTGTCCGTGGTACGGACTACAGTGGAGGGATGGCGACCACGACAGCGCAGGCGACGGATCTGGCGGGCGCCCTCGTCCAGGCGATGCACGTCCTCCAGGACCTGTACGCCGAGACGAGCCGGCCGCTCGGCCTGACCCCGCAGCAGGCTCACCTGCTCTGCGTACTCCTCAGCGGCCCGCTCGGGATGACAGAGCTGAGCCGCATCCTCAGCATCGAGCGCTCCAGCCTGACCAGCATGGTGGACCGGCTCGAGCGCCGCGACCTGGTCGCCCGGATCCCCGACCCGAAGGACCGCCGCGCCTACCAGATCGAACTCACCGACCCCGGCCGCGCCCTGGCCCATGACGCCCACAACGCCTTGACCACCCGGATCGAAGACCTCACCGCCCACCTCAGCCCCACAGCCCGCCGCACCCTCACCGCAACCCTGATGAGCACCTTCAACCGGGACTGATCACCCAAGCGGCGGCCGGCGCTGGCGGTTCCAGCCTCGGGTGGCCAGCGTCAGACCGGCAGCGGCTATTACGGCGGCGGTCAGGAAGCCGCCGTTGCGGGTTGTGGCGGCGGCGGCCAGGCCGAAGGTGGCTGGGCCCAGGCCTTGGGCCAGGTCGATGCTCATGCTGACCACGCCCATGACGGCGCCGCGTTCGGAGGCGCGGGCGCGGTCCAGGGCCAGCGTCATGATCGCTGGGGTACCGAGGGCGACGCCGATTCCGAGGACCACGGTGCCGAGGACGAGACCTGGCACGGATCGCCAACCACCCATCAGGGCCAGGCCGATCGTCGCGCAGAGCAGCGAGAGTCGGACGCTGCGGGCCGCACCCAACCGGTCGGGGATGCGAGCGCCGGCACTCCGGATCACCACGACGATCGCGGCGAAACCGAACAGCAGGAAGCCGGCTCCCGGCAGCCCGAGATCGAGCGCGTACAGCGGCACGAACGCCAGGAATCCCGCCATCCCCCACACCAGCGCGAGCAGCAGCAACGCCGGTACGACGGCCGCCCGCGGGATCAGCCTGACCGGCCCGCCGCCCGCTTCGCCCGTCGCGGGCTCACGGGTCTCGCCGACGCGCAGGGCCAGGAGTACGGCGAGAAGCGCACAGCCGGCCGCAACCAGCCAGACCGTGGTGAAGCCGGCGGCGCCGACGACCGACTCCCCGATCGGCGGGCCGACCGCGAGACCGACGTACAGCGAAAGGGAGAACAGGCTGATCGCTTCGCCGCGGCGTTCGGCCGGGGCAAGGTCGCTCATCGCAGTGACGGCGCCGACGAAGAAGAACGCGTCACCCACCCCGGTGAGCAACCGGAGCGCCGCCAGTACGCCGACGGAGTCGGCCAGCCCGTAGCCCGCGACCGAGACGGCGAAGATGATCCCGCCGACGACCATCGCGATCGACCGGCCGTGCCGGTCGGCGAGTCGCCCGGCCCAGGGACGCAGGATCAGGGCGGACAGGCTGAACACGGCGACCGCCAGGCCGACGGCGATGTTACCGCCGGTAAGTTCGCCCGCCACGTAGCGCGGCACCGCGGGAACCAGCATTCCGTCCGCGAGGAAGTAGGCCAGCGCGGCCGAGCCCAGCAGGACGAACTGCGGTGTGACGAGACGCGGTCTGGCCATTGCCCTTGTGCTCATGAGGCTCACAATGGCCGTACGGGGAAGCGCGGGCATCGGTAGTTCTGCCCATCTCCGGGGAGGGTGCGATGGCACAGCAGGAGGTGCGGCTCGCCGAACTGCTCTGCGCGCTGTCGGTGACACTGGACGTCGCCATGGCGCAGCCTGCGGAGAAGTCGATTCGGAGCTGCCTGGTCGCGACGCGCCTCGCCGACCGACTCCACGTCACCGACAAGCGCACGGTGTACTACGCGACCCTGCTGCGTCACCTCGGATGTACTGCGACCACCCACGAAGAGGTCCACCTCGCCGGACCCCGCGCGGCCGACCTGCGCCCGTTGGCCGAGCGTACCGACTCCAGCAGCGTGAGGGAGTCACTCAACTACCTCAGGCACGTGGGCAAAGGCGCAGGCGTCAAGAGACTTCAGTACGTCGCTCGCACCCTGACTACAAGTCCAGACGACCTGCTGCGAGCCGTCTGCGAAGTAGGCAGCATGCTCGCCGAGGGCCTGGGACTTGGCCCGGACACCGCCGAAGCCATCTACCAGAACTTGGAACGCTGGGACGGCAAAGGTACGCCGAGAGGCCTGGCCGGCAAGGAGATCCACATCGCCACCCGCATCGCTGAGGTCGCGACCCAGGCGGTCATCGCGGGAGACCGCACACTCCGGAAGCGAAGTGGCGGCTGGCTCGACCCGTTCGTGGTCGCCGAGTACGACGACAGCCTCGTCGCTGACCTGGACGAGATCGACGTGTGGCAAGCAACTCTGGATGCGGAGCCACGACCCTGGTCCGCCGCGCACGACCTGGACGAACTGGCACGCACCTTCGCGTACTTCGTCGATCTCAAGTCGCCGTACCTCTTCGGCCACTCCACTGGCGTGGCAGCACTCGCGGACGAAGCTGGGCGCCTACTGCACCTCGAAGACGCCGAGAGAGCCACTCTGCGACGTGCAGCCCTACTGCACGACCTCGGCCGAGTCGCGGTGCCTACTGCCGTGTGGGAACGCCCCGGCCTACTAAGACGAACAGAGTGGGAACAGGTGCGCCTCCACCCGTACCATGCCGAGCGGATCCTCGCCCGATCACCAGTGCTGGAGCCCATCGCCGTACTGGCGGCTCTGCACCACGAGAGGCTTGACGGCAGCGGCTATCCGCGGCAGGCAAAGGGGGCTGAGCTCTCGACCGCCGCCAGGATCCTTGCCGCGGCCGACTGCTACCAGGCACTCACGCAGGACCGCCCTCATCGGTCCGCGCACTCACCTAAGGGCGCTGCGGAGCTCATCCTGGGGCAGGTTGCGGCCGGACGACTCGACGGCCGCTGTGTCAAGGCAGTGCTCGCGGCGGCCGGGCAACACGTGCCCGGCCGCCGTATGAGCCGTCCCGCCGGTCTCACCGAGCGGGAGATCGACGTACTGCGTCTACTCGCTCGCGGCACGTCCAACGCGGACATAGCGCGCGAGCTGGTGGTGTCACGCCGTACTGCCGAGCATCATGTCCAGCACATCTACGGCAAGATCGGTGTGTCGACCAGAGCCGCCGCAGCGCTGTACGCCATGCAGCACGGGCTCTTTACGCCGTGACGTCTACAGGGACGTCTACAGGGACGAGCTTCTCGAAGAAGAACTCGTGCTTGAGGAACGACACGTCGTACTCGTGCCCCGGGAAGGGTGGCAGCAGCTGCGCGGCCTGGAACAGCCGCCAGCCGTCCTTCAGCGCGTCGAGCCCGGTCGCGTACGGCGGGACATCGCTGTCCCCAGTCGTGGGCGATGTCGCGCCGGTGCCGTCGTAGGTCGACCAGCCGACCACCCGCGCGTCGAGCGCGGAGGAGGCCAGGTAGAGCACCAGCACCTGCTGGCGGACCGTCTGCTGGGCGGACTCTGTCAGGGCTGCGCTGGTCATACCATCTCCTTCTTCGCATACGCGGCGTGCGGGTTGAGGCTGCGCTGGGCGACCACGCGGGTCGGCCGGTTGGACACCCGGGTGACCCAGAACTCGGGGTCGAAGGTGTCATCACCGGTGAGGGCCTGCCACAGCTTGATCCGGTTGTACTTCTCCAGCCGGCCGGTCGCGTTCTCGTACCACGGGAACGACTGATCGAGCTCGCGCGCGACCTCCTCGTCGTACAGGTCGTCGGTGTTCCACAGCTGGACCTGGCGGACGGTCGGGTTGAACCGGATCTTGAACATGTAGCGGTCGATGTCGCTGTCGTTCCTGCGGCCGCCGTGCCAGATGCCGTGGTGCAGGAACACCACGGTGCCGGCCGGGCAGACCAGCCGGGTCTGGCCGAGCAAATTCTGGTACCGGCCGGTGTCGGACTCGTTGGTCCGGCGCAGGTGGCTGCCGGGCACGCTCAGGGTGCCGCCCATCTCGAGTGTCACGTCCTGCGGGTAGTACATGAGCTGTACGTCGAACGCGTCCGGGCGGACGTCGATGATCGCGTCGCCGTGCAGGTTCTGCGCCTCACCCTCGTTCGCCCTGCGGATGTGCACCGCGTGGTGGTCGACGGTCGGCTCCGGCCCGACCAGGCTGTGGATGGCGCCGGCGACCTCGGGCAGCTGCACCAGCCGCTGGACGAACTCGCTGCCGGTGAACGCCTCCGACAGTGGAGTGCCGTACGGGACACCGGGAATGCCGGCCTTCAGTACGTCGATCGCCTGCTGGTTCATCTCGTCCGGTACGACGGCGTCCATCCGGAACGATCCGGTGGCCACGAAACGCGCCATCTGAACCGAGGTGAGCAGGTTCTTGCGATGCGGATGGGGCATGAGTCTCCCTCTCGGGGGTAGTGGTAACTACTCCACCAGGCTATGCAGAGACCGCGTTGCCGCGCGTGGGATGTGATCACCACTGGTGGTAATTTCTCACCATGATCGAGCTGCACTTGGCCGCACCGCCGGACGTGGTGAACGTCGGTGCGGGCATCCACGGCGTGCGCAGCCTGCGCGACGTGTTCCGGCTGCCGGACCTGTGGCAGCTGCATCTCTACAGCTACTCCGCCGAGCTGACGCTCGACGGTACGACGTACGCCGTGGCGCCCGGGTGCGTCAGCCTGACGCCGGCCGGGGCGCAGGTTCAGTTCGACTATCGGGGTCGGTCGGAGCATCTCTACGCGCACTTCCGGCCGGCGCTTGTCGGCGAGCCGTCGTACCTGCCTGTCGTGCAGGACGCAGGGTCGGCCGCGCCGGTGCTGGCCGGTCTGCTGCGCTCGGCCCTGGAGGCGTCCCCGTCGGGGTCGGCGCGGGTGACGGCCGAGGTGTGGACGGCGTTGTGGCGGATCGCGGAACTGGGGTCGTCGGCCAGCTCCGAGGCCGCGACCCACCCGGCGGTGTCGGCGGCGATCGCCTACATCGAGGCGCATCTCGCCCAACCGCTCACGATCCCGGCGCTGGCCCGGATGGCCGGCGTCTCGCACAACCACCTGACCCGCCTGTTCCACGCCGAGACCGGCCTGACCGTGATCGCGTACATCCGCCGGCGCCGGATGGCCCGCGCCCGCCACCTGCTCGTCTCGTCGACCCTGTCCATCCCCGCGGTCGCCGCCTCGGTCGGCATCCCGGACCTCCAGGCCTTCAACAAGACCTGCCGCCGCGAGCTGGGCGGCTCACCCCGCGCGGTCCGAAACGCGGTGGCCGGGACGGCCTCGGGCACCTAGCCTTCGGCGCATGGACGATCTGATACCGGTCGGGCAAGCACCTGAGCTGGACGACGAGGCGAGCAAGCGGTTCGCCGAGGACTGGCCGGAGTTCATCTTTCACGATCTCGAGGTGAAGAAGTACACCGATCGGCGGGTGAAGTACTTCCGCGACTGGGAGTTCTACCTGGTCAGCGAGGAGCGGCGGTTGATCGCGGGCTGCTGGGGTGTGCCGATCGCATGGGACGGGACTGTCGACGACCTTCCGGGCGGGTTCACCGACTCGCTCGCTCGGGCGGTCACGTCGTACGAGGAAGGCGTCGTACCGAACACGTTCGTGCTGATGGCGGCCGCCGTACGTTCGGACGAACAGGGTCGCGGGCATGCCGGCCGGGTGATCAGTGCGGTGCGGGACCGGGCGGCCGCCGGTGGGCTGCCGCAGGTGATCGCACCGGTCCGGCCCACGTTGAAGTCGCGGTATCCGCTGGCCGGCATCGAGTCCTTTATGACGTGGACGCGGGAGGACGGGCTGCCGCTCGATCCGTGGGTGCGTACGCATGTCCGGCTGGGCGCGACGATCCTCGCCCCGGCCCCGGTCTCGCAAACCATGACCGGAACCGTCGCCGAGTGGGAGAAGTGGACCGGGATGGTGTTCCCGGAGTCCGGCTCCTACGTGATCCCCGACGGTCTGGCTCTGCTTGAGATCGATCGCGAGGCCGGCACAGGGTGCTACCGCGAACCGAACATCTGGATGCGTCACCGCTGAAACACCCTCCGCAGCGGTCACTGATTGTGATCGCTTGTGCTCTTGAAACCTGATGGGCTGTGCTGGCACAGTGCTCGAATTCGCGGGCAGTCAGGCCCGCGTGGGGGATGGGGGAACATCATGAACAAACTGCTTCGCCGTGCGCTCATGACCGGAGCAGGTGCGGTCGCGATCGTGGGACTTGCCACCGGTCCGGCCAACGCACACTTCTGTTTCAAGACCAACCTGAATGCCAAAGCGGCGCAGGGCATGGCCGGATCGGCCAACTGGGTGTCGTTCGGCAGCCTCGCGGCCGAGTTCCTGCCCGGCCTGTGCCAGGAAGGCATCGAGCACCTCGCCACCGCCGGTGGGGTGACGCCGTCGACACTGATCAACACCCACGGCACGATGGCCGGCGGCACCCTGAAGAAGGGCGCCGACGCCGGCACACCGTCGATCTCGCACCTCAACTTCGAGGCGATCGACGCTGCGGTCCCCGACGCGTTCGCACTCTGCGCCGGGTAGTTCGCCAGGTGGTCCGTTCGGCCCCGGCTCGTCATCCGGCGAGCCGGGGCCGCACGCGTCAGGCTGTGTCGGCCAGCGGGAACGCGGTCGCGACCGCGGCCGTCCGGCTCGTCACCCCGAGTCGCTCGTAGATGTTCTCCAGATGTTTGCGCACGGTGCCCTCGGCAACAAACAGCCGGCGGGCGATCTGCGTGTTGCTGTGGCCGGCGGCAACGAGTCGCAGCAGTTGCCACTGCCGGGTGGTCAGATCGGGGATGCCGGCCCGGCGGCGCTCGAGATCGCGGTGGACCTCGATGAGGTGCGGCCGGAGCATCCTGAGCAACAGTCGCTCGCGCTCACTGAAGTCGCGACCGGGTCCGCGGAACATCAGGAGACGACGGTCCTCGGGACCGGTCGCCGGGAGCGGTACGGTGATCTCGCTGCGCGCGCCGATCAGCCGGAGCCACTCCCCGAGCGGCGACCTCGCCAGTTCACGGGCGGACAGGTAATCGGAGAGCTTCCAGATGCTCTCGTAGTCGCCGGTACGTTGCGGCCGGCTGCACACCTCGGCGTACCAGTAGGACTGCCAGAACAGGTCCTCCCAGCCCTCGCCGAGCTCGGCCTCCTCCTCGGTGACCTCCTCCATCGCGACGAACTCCCGCTCCAGCGGACGACTCACCTGAAACGTGATGTCGTCGGCGGGTATCAGCTCGGCGAGCCCCTGCATCAACTCCCGCGGAAACACCTCGTCGGGTCCTGCCTGCCGCCCCAGGTCGATGACATCAAGCATCCGGCGCAGATCCCGCTCGGTGACGGTCAACTGCTCCATGACGTAGCCCTCCCTCATCCTCAGGCTAAGCCCCGCGCGGCGGTCGGCGAATACGTCGAACTGCGTATGGCCGCGGGTGGTCCGCGGCGGCGACGGTTGGTCGCAGGAAGAACCACCAATTGGGGAGGAAACTCATGAACCCGCTGTCCCGCCTGGCCGCCCTGTCGGTCACGCTGCTCGTCACGGTCGTCGCGCTGTCCGGTACGGCGTACGCCAAAGTCCCACCGGCAGATCCGGACACCGTGACGAGCCCGGTGTACGACGCGTCCCAACCGGCCGTCGTGGTCGAGGCCGGCCTGTCTGTACTGCAAGTGGTCGGCCTGATGCTGCTGGCAGCCCTGGCCGCCGCCGCCGTCACCGCGCTCGCCAGCCGGCGCGTGGTCCGGATCTCGGCTGGCGCGGCCTGATGTTCCGACACGCTTGGAGGTGGCCGGCTCTGCTGGCCACCGCTGTGCTCAGTGCGGGCGGCCTGTCGCCGGCAGCAACCGTCTCGGCCGTGTCCACCACGGGCGCGGCCGGATCCGCAGATCCGGTGCTCAAGTGGAGCCGGGTGGCGACGCAGGCGATCGTCGCCACCCGGCCACCGGCCAGTGCCGAGGTGATGCTGGGAATCGTGCACGTCGCGATCGCGGACACGGCGGCCGGGCTGGGACACGGCCTGCCGTACGTGGCCGCCGTACGCCCCGATCGGCACGCGTCTGCCGCATCCGCGGTCGCCACCGCGACGTACGACGTACTGAAGGCTCGGGTGCCGACTGCGTCGCTCGAGAGCACGTACGCCGACTATCTGGCCGGTGTGCCGGATGGGAACGCCAAGTCCCGTGGGATCGCGCTGGGGCGTGCGGTAGCAGCCGCCGTACTCACGTGGCGCGCGGGAGACGGTCTGGACAACCAGGTGGCTTATGAGCAGCGGAAGCCAGGCCCTGGCGTGTGGGAGCCGACCGCGGCGACTTCGCCGGTGGATCTGGTCCTCACACAGGTCAGGCCGCTGACACTGCGCTCACGCGCGCAGTTCCGTCCGGACGGCCCGGACGCGCTGACCGGCGAGCGGTACGCGCGTGACGTCGCGGAGGTCGCTGCGCTTGGCCGCAAGGACAGTACGACGCGGACCGCCGGACAGACCGAGACGGCGATGTTTTGGTCCGAGCACGCTGCTCAGCAGTGGAACCGCACGCTGGTGCGGCTGGCAACCGACCGGCAGCTCACACTGTCCGAGGCGGCCAGGATGCTGGCGCTGGTCCACGTGACCAGTGGTGACGCCCTGGTCGCGTGCTGGGAGGCCAAGTACCGCTACCGCTTCTGGCGACCGGTCCACGCAATCCAGCGCGCCGACACCGACGGCAACCCGCGTACGACGGCCGACCCGACCTGGCAACCGCTCCTCGGGGCCAACCACCCCGACTACCCGTCCGGCCACGCCTGCTTCACCGCAGCGGCCACCCGTGCGCTACAAGCCTTCTTCCACACCGACAGGCTGAAGCTGACGATCGACAGCCAGGTCACCGGCACGACCCGGTCCTACCACCAACTGTCGAGTGTCCGCGCCGAGGTCCGGGAAGCGCGGATCCTGTCCGGCCTCCACTTCCGCCACGCCATGCAGGACGGCGAGCAGCTAGGCACTGATGTCGCCAACTGGGTCACCCACCGCTTCCCTTAGGACAGCGCCAGTTGGGCGAGGCCGCCGGGCCCGAGTACGCCGCGAAGGATGTCGATGCAGTCCTCGCGGTCGGGCCCGGCGAGTGCCTGCTCGGCCCACAGCACAACGTCTTCGAGAGCTCTGGCGTGGCGGTAGTAGGTGACCGCGGGCTGGTCTAGCTCGACGTCGCCGTACCCGGTGAAGAAGGCTGTCAGATGCTCGTCCGAGGTGGGGCCGAGAGAGCCCAGGCCGCCGAGCATGAACATCAGGTCTTGCTCGCGTGGCGCCAGTACGACGTCGTCCCAGTCGATCAGGTGGACCCGGCCGTCGACGAGGACATTGCCCAGGTGCGGGTCTGCATGGCAGACCACTCTCGGGGTGCTCGGCTCCGGTGCCCTAGCGGTCAGGAGGCCGGTGATGGTGTCCTGATGCTCCTCCCAAACCTCGGCGAGCTCTGCCTCGACGTCGTCCGCCGGCGGCTCGGTGGTGAGCCGGAGCTGGAGCTGCTGACCGAGCGCGGGGATGCGGGCGTTGACCGGACTGTGCCGGGGTAGCGCGTTGCGGAGCCGTTCGGGTGGCTCGGCTTCGTGGACCCGCCGCAGGAGTACGCCGTACTCCGTCCACTGCTCGCTGGTGAGACCCGCCTCACCCGCCCGTACGCCGTCGATCCACGGCGTGACCGTGAGCCGCTTCTTCCCGTGGAAGCTCCACAGGCCGCCTTCGCTCGTGCGGACCAGCTCCGGGATGCCGGGGATGCCGCTGTCGGCCAGGAACGACGCCACCTGGTGTCCCGTGTTGGTGCCCGCCCCACTCCACTTCACGGCGTACGTGTTAGTGACTGTGGCCGCCTTCCACACCTGCGCCGCGACATCAGCCCCATGCCGAACCGGTGAGAGCTCCCCCACATCCAGCCCGAAGTCCTCCCGCACCCACCGACGCACCTTCTCCACGCCGGCCAGCATGCCCGCTCCGCCCTGCTCAGACCACAGATTTGGCCCCGCAGGCTGGCACGATCCCCCGGATGGACCACGATCACAGCGCCTGGGAGCGCGTCGTACAGGACGCTCACAACCGCGCCGCCGACCGCCAGCAGCAACTGATCGACCGGCTCGGCGACGATGCGCAGTACCAGTGGGACCTGGACCAGGGAGCCATCGCCTGGTCACGGGCCGGCCGCACCTTCTGCACCGCCCGCCTCACTCTGATCGGCACAGTCAGCCTGACCGAGTCCAGCTGGCTCTGGTCCTGGGCGAACGACTCCCTACCACCGGCCGCAATCGGCGACATGCACGCCGTCCGCGAGTACGGCGAGAGCAACGGGTATCCCGTGCTGCCGTGGCCCTCGTTCAACCACCACCCCGGTCTGGTGAAGGAGGCCCGGGTGGTGTCAGCCGCCGTACTGGACGCCGCCGGGCTCTGGACGGACCAGGCCGGCGACATCCAGCTGCACTTCCTCCTGCACGACCTCAGCGGAGTCCGGCCTGAGCTGTAGTGCTCGAGCGGTATTGCCTCAGCGGTAGTTGACGAACTGGACGGCGAAGTCGAGGTCCTGGCCCTTGATCAGCGCCTGGACGGCCTGCAGGTCGTCGCGGCTCTTGCTGGACACGCGCAGCTCGTCGCCCTGGATCTGGGCCTTGACACCCTTCGGGCCCTCGTCGCGGATCAGCTTGGACAGCTTCTTCGCGTTCTCCTGGGTGATGCCGGCGCTGATCGTGGCGTTGATCTTGTAGACCTTCCCTGACAGCTTCGGCTCGTCCGCCTCCAGGCCCTTCAGCGAGATCTGCCGCTTGACCAGCTTGTCCTTGAACACGTCCAGGACGGCGTTCACCCGCTCCTCGGTGTTCGCTTGCATGTCGATCGCCTCACCGGACCACTTGATGCCCGCGTCCACGTTCTTGAAGTCGAACCGCGGGCTGATCTCCTTCGCCGCCTGGTTGACGGCGTTGTCCACCTCCTGACGGTCGACCTTGTTCACGATGTCGAAGGAGGACTCCGATGCCATGGGCAGTTCCTTTCCGATTTGCTGTCAGGGGCACTGTCTGTTGTATCGTCTCTCCCGCTGGTCCTAGTACCGGCACCACCCCGGCGGGTTGCCCGAGCGGCCAAAGGGAGCAGACTGTAAATCTGTCGGCGTTAGCCTACGCAGGTTCGAACCCTGCACCCGCCACCAGCAAGAAGAGAGCCTCTGACCTGCGGAAACGCAGCTCAGAGGCTCTCTTGCTGTGTCCGGCGGTGTCCGGCCAGATCCGGCGAGCTACGGCTCTCCTTGCCCTGTTCCTGCCCTGGGGACTGTTTCAGAAGTAGCGGCAGGCGGGGCTGACAGTGGGGCTGCAAGGATGCGGGCATGGAACAGATATTGAGTCGGCAGGAAGCGTCGGAGGCGGTCCAGGACTCTGGGTGGCGCTTCTTGCTGGGCACCTTGCGAACGTCGGTCCCGGTCGGGTCGTTGGCTCGGGCGATCGGCTTGGCAGCGGACGCTGTCGCGGTGTGCGGCGACGACGCCGACCGGCACCTTCAGGTCGATGCCCGCCCCGATCGGGTCGTTTTCACTCTGCAGTCGTTGGAGCACGCAGCGGTTACCACCCGGGATGTCGAACTCGCGCTGCGGATCTCTGCCACCGCGGACACGTCCGGGTTTCTGGCGGAGCCCGAAATCGGAACGGGGGCACCGCGATCCGTCCAGATTGTGGAGATCGCGATTGATGCACTGGACATTGCCGGGATTCGGCCGTTCTGGAAGGCGGTGCTGGGCTATACCGATGAGGCGGGTGCCGAGGGACCGGAGGATCCGCTCGTCGACCCGGTCGGGCAGGGCCCGGCCATTTGGTTCCAGCAGATGGACCGGGCGCGCCCGCAGCGCAATCGCATCCACTTCGACATCTGTGTTCCGCATGACGAGGCACCACGGCGCATCGAGACCGCACTGGCGGCTGGGGGCCGACTTGTGTCCGCGACGCGTGCCCCCGCTTTCTGGGTGCTTGCCGACGCGGAGGGGAATGAAGCCTGCGTGACCACATGGCAGGGCCGAGACGGCTGAAGCCATCATCCGACCTGCTGGTCACAGCCACTCGGTTGATGGCTGCGACCAGTACGGTTGCCTCATAGCGGTCCTCACAGGTGACTGAATATGCGTCTCCGGGCCCGCCACATGGGGCTGAAGTCCCTGGGCCTCACTGAGAACTATCGCAAGCCAGGAAACGCAGATCAGGGGCTGTCTCGTTGTGTCTGTTGGCTGCGATCGTCACCGGCCCCGGTCACCCGCACGACGTACGCCGGGGCCACCTTCCGGACGACGGACGCCGGGGCTGCCGTCCGCACGGCGGACACCGGGGCCACCTCCGGTACCAGGGCCACTGCCCAGGAGTTGGTCGACCATTCGACGCAGCTTCTCGTCTTCGTCGTGGCGGTCTCGCACCGCCGCCGGGAGCACCTTCCCCACCTGCTCGGGGTTGGACGTGGACTGCTCGGGCTCGAGCGGCGGGTGGACGGGTAGCGCGGGTAGCACGAGGCCGTTTGGTACGCCGGCCTCGCGCCACAGTCGGCCGGCCTCCTCCAGGGTCTGGTCGAACTGTTTCTGCACGTACGCCCGCGACTCGTCGGTTCCGTGGATCGCGTGGTGGTCGACGGCGTCCGCGGCGCGCGCAAGCTGCTCCAGCGTGATCAGCCGTTCGGCGAGCAGCGGTTTCCCGCTCGGTTCCGCGACCAATCGGCGTACCGCTTGCTCCACGCCGGAGCGGACCTGATCCGTAGCCCCGCCGACGACTCGCCGACCGTGGGCCGGGTCGACCGCGCCGAGGTCCGGGAACGCCCGCCGCATACCGTTGCCGTCGGCAATCGACTCGTAACGCTCGATGGCGAACCGCACCCTCTCGCGCGCCTTCGTGAGCGGCTCATCCGGGACTCCCAGTGCTTCCAGCCGATCGAGCTCGGCCGCCCACCGGTCGACCTGTTCGAGCGCCTGTACCCGCTCGACCCGGGCGTCCTGGTCGAAAGCCGTCTCCGGCTGCCCCGAAGGCACGTTGTCGAGCTCCGCACGGCGTACGGCGGCTCGGACGTGGTCCGTGTAGAACGGAGACGTCTCCGACGGCGACCCCATCACCCGGCGCGGCGCGGTGTGCTGGACGATCGCGTCTGCTCGCATCGACAGCTGCGTCATCAGGTAGCGCGTGATCGCCCGCTGTTCGAGTAGCTCGGACTGGTTGACCGACCTGACCGCTTTGTTCGTCTCCAGGTCTTCGTGGACCTGCAGCTCGCGATGACGGAACAGATAGCGCGCGACCGGTGTCGCGGTCATCGACCCCGTCGCACCGGCAACCGTCAGGACGACCGCGAGATCCGGGAGGTCGAGGACCAGGTCGAGTCCGACCGCGCCGGCCACTCCGCCGAGCGAGCCCGCGGCGACCTGGGCGGCGTACGCCGACCACGGTGCCCGCGCCGGCGGACGCGGACCGGTCGGCCGGTCGGTGATCACGGGCAGGCCCCGGTCGGCGGCGCGTGCGGACAGGTCCCCAGGCAGGCCGGTCAACTCCTCCAACCGGTCGGTGAGCTCCCGGAACAGGCGCAGCCGCGGCTCGAGGATCCCGGCGAGCGCCGCCGCCTGCTCGGCCTCCTGATGGCTGCGCGACCACCGCTTGGAGGCATCACGGGCTGCTTCATCGCGGTTCAGGAAGTACTTGTCACCCATCGCACCGGTCACCGCGCCCAGCAGGCCGGGACCGACCGCGCTCAGCAGGCTCTCAGCCTGCGCGCCGACATGGCGGGCGAGCGCGGTCGGGTCGACATCGACCGCGGACCTGCCGCCGACGAACGCGCGGCGCGCGGCACCCGACACGTTCTCGATCAGCTGGGCGGAGAGGCTGACCGTGAACGGCGGAGCCCCCGGGACGTCCGAAGAGGCCGGCGTCACGCCCGGCCAGGTGCTGGGATCGGTGCCCGGGGCCGTCCCGAGCTCGGCGACCACACGGTCGAGCCGCGTCCGCAGCTCGGAGAACTCGGTGGCCAGCTGGTTGACGTAGAGGGTGGGGTCGGACAGCCGGAGCCGCTCGGTGGCGTCGATGCGACGGAGCCGGAACTCCAGTTTCTTCGTGTCGACCAGCCGTTCCGCGAGGGACTTGGCGAGGGCCGACGACGCGATGACCATAGCCGTCGGCAACGCCGGCACACCGAACGGCGTGAGCGCGCCGGCGACGGCGGCCGCGGCCAGCGTCGGCATGCTGTGCCGGACCAGGTAGTTGCGCCAAGCCGTTGCCCTCGGCATCTTCACCACCGGCGGGCGCGTCCGCTCCGGGCCGTCGAGAAGCTCGAGCAGCCCCGGGTAGTCGTACTCGCGTTGCTTGCGATCGGCGGCGTACGCAGGCTTCCGGCCGGACGCCTTCTGACGGTCCAGGCGCCGTTCGGCGACCGAGCCGACGGCCGCGTTGACAATCGTCGGGACGGCGATGCCGACACCGACGAGCGGGTTGCCGGTGAACGCCGCCGCGGCCGTGCCGATCACCACCGAGGAAACACCCGAGCCACCGAGCGCCTTCGCGAGATACCCCGGCGGACCGACGCGCTCCTCCAAGGGCCGCCGGGCGGGGTCTTTGACCCGGTCGAGGATCGCACGCTCGTCCTCGGTGAGGAGGGTACGGAGCAGCTTGGCGTTCGGCTGTCCGTCGGCCACTCCCATGGTGAGGGCGAGCTTCCGGATCTCCTTACGCACCGCGGCCCGGCGTACGGCGTCAGCGGTGCGCCGTCTGCTGCGTTGGCCGCCGGGCCCTTGGGCCTTGGACTCGCCGGAGAGCCGGCGTTCCAGCAGGCCGCGTTGCCGCAATTCGGCGCGGAGACCGGCGTCAACAGGCCGCTGTACGGCATCGACGTCAGGCGTACCGCCGGGCCCGAACACCCGGTCGGCATCGGTCTCCTGCGCGCTCCCGACGTCGACGCCGGTCGAGTTCTGCGTGCCGGCCCCGCGGAGGACGGCGGTGGACTCGGCCAGGACCTTGGCGAGCATCGGCGCGACCTCATCGTCCACCAGCCGCTCGGAGAGCGTGAGGTCGATGGTCGGTACGTCGTCGCCGGTGTACTCGGGACTCACACCGGGCAGGTCGACGGCGTACTCGAGCTTCACGCCGGGATCGAGTGGGCCGACGCGCTTGATCAGCCGGAACTTCTCGTCCGTACTGGTGGTGATCGCATAGACGCCGTTGCCTTCGTGCCGCACGCTGGCGAGGTCGACGGCCAGCTGATCCGGGTCCTCCAGCAACCGGCCGGACTCGGTGCTCACCATCACCCACCCGGGGAGAAACCGCTCCGTCCGGCGCCCCGACCGCTCGTCGTCCGGCAACGATCCACTCACGCCCGCGCCCTCACCGACCCCCGGCGTCGCCCCGGCCACACCCCTTCCCAGCCGTGCCCCACGAAGCACCTCCAGCAAGAATTGCCATTGGGATCAGAACGCCTGGTTTAGCGCAGCCTAACCTAACCGCAAACGAGGTCACGAGCGTCTTCCCCGACGCGTACGGCCGCCGCAGGCGCCGGGTGGTGACCTGGCTCATGTGGTGTCACAGGTCGGGGGTCGGCGGCATCTGGTGGGCGAGATTGCCGACGACGTACGTAGGAGAGAGCTGTGAATGTTGCGCTGTGGATCGTGGCCGGAGCGCTTGCCGTGGCGTATTTCGCCGGGGGTGGGGGCAAGGTCATCGTGCCGAAGGAGAAGATTTACGCGTTCGGACCTAGCGCGCGATGGGTCGGGGACTTCAGTGCCGGCTCGGTCAAGGCCATCGGGGCGCTCGAGATGCTGGCGGCGGTGGGGTTGATCCTGCCCGCTGTGCTCGACATCGCACCGGTTCTGGTGCCGGTGACAGCGGTCGGTCTGGTGCTGCTGATGACGGGCGCGGCGATCACGCGGTTCCGGCGCCGTGAGTTCAAGTTCATGGTGGCCGACCTGGTCTACCTCGTGCTGGCCGCCTTCGTCGCCTGGGGCCGCTTCGGCCCCGAGTCCTTCACCGCCTGACCTGCCGCAAGAACAGCCCCTGACCTACCCGTTGACTGCACAGGCACTCCCGACCGGTCCTGACCGGCCTTTGCCCCGGTTGTACTGCGGCTGTGTCGCCGACGGACACTCACCAGGGAGACAGCGTTCCGCAACCAGTTGGTCGCGCTAAGCATGCGGCGGCGTGCGGAGCCTTGAGCTGAACCAACCCCAAGTACCGCGGCCGCGGATGCCGTCATTCCACACCCGGAATGGCGGCATTTCTCTGTCCGGATCGGGGTTGCGGAGCCACCCCGGGAACGCACCCCCGCAGCGACCGGCGTCCGACCGCCTCCCCTGACAGCTCCCTTGACAGGTTGACTGAGTGCGCTCATTATTGAGTCAACTCAGATTACTGTCCAGAAGTCATCAGAAGAAGAAGGAAAGTGACCATGCGCGCGTTTGTTGTCAGCAAGTACAAGGGGCCGCTGCACGAAGCGGAGGTCCCCGAGCCCGTGGTCGGGGAGCACGACGTACTCGTGAAGGTGCAGGCCGCCGGGCTCAACGTGCTGGACGAGAAGATCCGGTCGGGGGCGTTCAAGGCGTTCCTCCGGTACGAGCTGCCGCAGGTCATGGGCAACGACGTCGCCGGAACGGTGATCGGCGTCGGCGCCAAGGTGCAGGGGTTCGCGCTCGGCGACGAGGTGTACGCCCGGCCCGACAAGAACCGCATCGGAACCTTCGCGGAGCGCATCGCGGTGGCCGAGGCCGACCTGGCGCTCAAGCCGGCGACAGTCACCCTCGAGGAAGCGGCCTCCCTGCCGCTGGTGGCCCTGACCGCATGGCAGGCTCTCGTCGAGAAGGGCACTGTGCAGCCGGGGCAGCGGGTCCTCATCCACGCCGGCGCCGGCGGCGTCGGGACGATCGCGATCCAGCTCGCCAAGCACCTCGGCGCCACGGTCGCCACCACGGTCAGCGCCGGCAACGTCGACTTCGTGCGCGAGCTCGGGGCGGACTTTGTCATCGACTACCGCAGCCAGGACTTCGAACAGCTCCTGGACGGGTACGACTTGGTGCTGGACAGCCTCGGCGGCCAGAACCTCGAGAAGTCGCTCCGCGTGCTGCGCCCCGGCGGCAAGGCGATCGGCATCGCCGAGCCGCCCGACCCCGCGTTCGCCAGAGAGGCCGGACTGAACCCGGTCTTGCGCCTCGCGATCGCAGTGCTCAGCAGGAAGATCCGCCAGCAGGCGAAGAAGCTCGGTGTGACGTACGAGTTCCTCTTCATGCGCGCGAGCGGCGACCAGCTCCGCCAGATCACTGCCCTCATCGACAGCGGCGTACTGCGCCCCGTCGTCGGCCGGGTCTTCGACTTCGACCAGACCGTGCAGGCCGTGCAGTCCCTGAAAACGGGCGGCATTCGCGGCAAGGCCGTCATCACCCGGGCCTGACAAGCCCTTCTCCCCAGTCGCACACCAGAAACAGGAGAGCATCATGAGCCACAACGACACCTCGAACGAACCCGCCATCACCTCATACGCGCAGGCCCCGACCCGCACGGTCGCCGGCGGCGGCGTTACCTACGCCTACCGGGAGCTGGGACCGAAGGGCGGTATCCCCGTCGTCTTCTTCGTCCACCTCGCCGCGACCCTCGACAACTGGGACCCCCGAATCATCGACCCCATCGCGCAGAATCGTCACGTCATCACCTTCGACAACCGGGGCGTCGGCGCCTCCACCGGCAGCGTTCCCGACAGCGTCGAGGAAATGGCCGACGATGCCTACACGTTCATCAAGGCCCTCGGCTTCGACAAGATCGACATCTTCTCCTTCTCCTTGGGCGGCTTCATCGCCCAGGACCTCGTGGTCAAGCACCCCGAGCTGGTCCGCAAACTCGTCCTGACCGGCACCGGACCCAGGGGCGGCAAGGACATCGCCAAGGTCGTGGCCACCACCTACTGGGACATCCTGCGCGCGTCCCTGACTCGGTCGGACCCCAAGGAGTTCCTGTTCTTCAACCGCAACGCCACCGGCAAGCCCGCCGCTCGCGCATTCGTGCAGCGCCTGCAGGAGCGCACCGTCGACCGCGACGCGGACATCAAGGTGCGCGCGTTCCAGACCCAGCTGAAGGCGATCCAGAAGTTCGGGCGCTCGGCCCCCGCCGACCTGTCGAAGATCACTCAGCCCACCCTGATCGCCAACGGCGACAACGACCGGATGGTGCCCTCGGTGCTCTCCGAAGACCTGCACCGCCGGATCAAGGGCTCGGAGCTGGTCATCTACCCCGACTCCGGCCATGGCGGCATTTTCCAGTTCCACGACAAGTTCGCCCCGGTCGCCGTCGACTTCCTCGCCCGCTGACCGTCACCGCGAACGAGCCATCGAAGGAATGAGCGACATGAGCAAGGCACTGTCGAAAGCGCAGGTCGAACCGAGGAAGCAGTTCGCGTCCTCCATCCTGCTGTGGGTACGCGCCGATCAGCCTCGTGAAACATCGATGGGCGACTGGAGGGGGCCGCACTCGAAGATCATCTCGGCGACCAAGGGCTTCCAGGAGTACCGGCAGATCCACCTCGCCGCCGTCAATCCGGGGCTGTGGCCGGCGACCCCCGGCATCGAGACGGAGATACCCGTCGAACGCAGGATCGACGGAATCGCGGAGGTCACGTTCCAGTCGGCACTGTCGCCGCTGCGGGGCCGGAAGCAGACCCGGCTGGCATTCAAGGACGAAGTGAACGTCTTCCGGCGGACGCTGCTTTACATCGGGCCGCCGAACTCGTCGCGCTGGTACAAGGTGGCCGAGCCCGGCGAGCAGGTCGGCGCCCGAGCCCTGATCTACCTCAGGCGGCGGGACGGCGTACGTGCCGGCGATTTCCGCAAGCACATCATCGAACTCACAGGCGCTCTCGCCCGCACGGGCGTGCTGAAGGAACTCAGAACCCAGACCTTCCTGCCGTGGATCGAGAAGCTCTGGGACACCCCGAACGTTGCGCACGACAACCCGGCAGACCAGCGGTTCCACGCGTCGCTGATCCTGGGCTTCGCGGATCCGGCGGCGCGAGCGGGCTTCTTCAAAAGCCCTGAGATCGAGAGCCTGTCCCACGCGCTGGCTCCCTTTGCTTCCGCCGTCCACGCCTACGAAGCGTCCGAGGCGCTGACCTTCGTGAAAGACGGCGCGGCTCTTCCGCACTACCAGCAGTAGCGGCATTGACCCGCATAGCCGCGCACGCTATCCGGAGCTCCGCGACGCGAGGGCCCCTCTCGTCGCCGTGGAAGAATGAGTGCCGGCACATTCGAGCTCACACAGCAGGAGCCCACAGCAGACAAGGACGCAGCCATGCCCCTCGCCTCCCAACCAGTCGGACGGCGCGAGCGGAACAAGCAGCAGAAGCTCGACCGCATCACCGCCGCCGCCCGAGAGCTCTTCGCCGAGCGCGGCGTCGACGAGGTCACCACCCAGGAGATCGCCGACAAGGCCGACATCGGTGCGGGCACGCTGTTCCTCTACGCCAAGACCAAGGGCGAGCTCCTCCTGCTCGTGCAGAACTCCACCTACGCGGATGCGCTCGCACAAGGCAGGTCGGCGGCCGAGAGCATTCCCGACGTACTCGACGCGGTGATGGCGATCGTCCGCCCGGTCGTGGAGTGCAACCGCAAACAGATCGACAACGGGCGGACCTACCTGCGGGAGATCGTCTTCGGCGACCCCGAGGAGCCCCACCACCGCGACGCGCTCGTCCTGACCGTGCAGACCGAAAAGGCGATCGCCGACGTGCTACAGCGAGACGAGCGCATCAGCTCCGGCGACGCCGCGACGCTCGCGCACATCGTCTCCGCGATCATGTTCGTCAGCATGGCGGCGACAATCAACATCGCCAACCCGGTCGACGACGTCGTGCAGGAGATCCGAAACCAGGTCCGGGTTCTGCTACCGAGGTGATGCCGACGGCGGTCACCCGACCGAGTCGCTCGTACGGCGTCAGCGGGTGACTGGGGTTTCCTGCTCGACGCGGGAGAGTTTCTCGGGGTTGCGGACGACGTAGAGACCGGTGATGAGGCCGTTGTCGAGGCGGAGGGCGACGACGTCGTCGATCTCGCCGTTGATCCGGACGATGAGGGCGGGGTGGCCGTTGATCTGGACGGGCTCGACCACGACGTCGCCGGGGAGCTTGGGCAGGCCGGCGGACAGCAGGCGGCCCACCTTGTCGGCGCCGACGACGGGGCGCGGGACGGCTTGTTTGACGCCGCCGCCATCGCCCAGGAGTACGACGTCCGGGGCGAGCAGATCGAGAAGGTTCTGCAGGTCGCCGGTCTCGACGGCGTGTTTGAAGGCCTCCACCGCGCCCCGGGACTCGGCCGCTGTCACCAGCCCGCGGGGGCGGCGGGCGGCAACATGGGAACGGGCCCGGTGAGCGATCTGGCGGACCGCGTCCTGGTTCTTGTCGACGGCTTCGGCGATCTCGTCGTACTCCAGGGCGAAGACCTCGCGCAGCACGAAAACGGCCCGCTCGGTCGGCGTCAGCGTCTCCAGCACCAGCAGCATCGCCATCGAGACGCTGTCGGCCAGTTCGACGTCCTCGGCCACGTCCGGCGCGGTCAGCAGCGGTTCCGGCAGCCACGGACCGACGTACGACTCCTTGCGGCGGCCGAGCGTACGCAGCCGGCTCAGCGCCTGGCGGGTGGTGATCTGGACCAGGTACGCGCGCTGGTTCCGCACGGTGTCGAGGTCGACGTCGGCCCATCGCAGCCAGGCCTCCTGCAGGACGTCCTCCGCGTCGGCGGCCGAGCCGAGCAGCTCGTAGGCGACGGTGAACAGCAGGTTGCGGTGGGTGACGAAGGCCTCGGTGGCGGAGTCCATGCGCTCGCTCATGTCTGCATCCTCTCTGTATCTCTCCCGCACGAGACGCCGACCCCCGCCGGTCTGTGACACCTGACCCCGGTGGCTCACGTCACAGTCACAGGGTCAGAGCCGCCGGCGTCTCGTGGTCAGACAAACCAACTTCACGAGTGAGGGACGAATCATGGATGCTCGCTTCAACATGCTCGAGAACGCCTGGGCGGTCCGGTTCGGCAAGCGGTTCGCCGGCCTCAACCAGCTGCTCGAGCAGTCTCCGCTGCCGAAGACCACCATGGAGCTGGTGATGCTGCGGGCCAGCCAGATCAACGGCTGCGCGTTCTGCGTCGACATGCACACCAAGGACGCCGAGGCCGGCGGCGAGTCCTCGGTGCGGCTCAACCTGGTCGCCGTCTGGCGCGAGGCGATCGTGTTCACCGAGGCCGAACGCGCCGCGCTGGCACTGGCTGAGGAGGGCACCCGGCTCGCCGACGCCCACGAGGGTGTGTCCGACGAGACCTGGGCCCAGGTGCGCAAGCACTACACCGACGACGAGATCGCCGCGCTGGTGTCGGTGGTCGCGCTGATCAACGCCGCCAACCGGATGAACGTGATCGTGCGCAACCCGGCGGGCTCCTACCAGCCCGGGATGTTCGCCGACTTCGTCGCCAACTGAAAGATCCCGGCCCGGCCCGGCGGAATAGCCGCGGGCCGGGCCGTGGTTTCCTCTGAAGACCGTAATGGCCGAGAGGAGCGGGCGTTGAAACCGACCGAGTTCGTGAAGGTGAACACTCAGTTCTGGGGGGATCACCTCAAGAGCGTGAGTGAGCACCTGCCCACCAGCCACGGCGGCGAGCTGCCCGGCCAGCTGCTCTATCCGCGGATGATGGTGCTCACCGAGACCCCGGACTGGAACATCCTCGAGCTCGTCGGCGTGAGCCGCGAGTACCGGAACCTCGACGTACGTCGGCAGAAGGCCAACAGCGTCGAGGAGTACTTCGGCATCGCCGACGGAACGCCCGTCCTCACGCTGCCCGGGGAGAACTTCGTCAAGGACGCGACCGTCGCCACCGAGACCGGCCGTCGCGAGCTGGACAGCAGGTTCCCGGCCGCCCGGAAGATCCTGGGAGCCGAGTACGTCGGTCCCGGCGACCAGCTGCTGCAGTTCGCGCCCGGCAACTACTCGACCTTCGACCGGGTCCTGCTCGTCCACACGGCCGGTCCGTCGATCCGGGTCCACTGGACGTTCTTCGCGCTCGCGATCCACCGGTCGGAGCCGGCCGGCAAGTATCTGGACTTCCTGCGCAACTTCGCCTCCGCCGCGCCCCACCTCGACCCGGTCGGCACCTTGTCCGCGCCGCGGGGTGACGAGGGCCTCAAGAGCGAAGCCTTCACCAGCACCTACCTCACCCACGGCCTGCCGAACGCGACCGTCGAGAGCTTCCTGGCCGAACACGAGAGCCTCCTGCTCACCGCGTTCGACGCGACCCGGCTGATCCAGCGGCCGCTGCTCGAGTGGCGCGACGGCGACGCGACCGACGAGGTCGGGCTCACCCCCGACTTCATCCTGGAGCGCGCCGACGGTAGCCACATCGTCGGCGACCTCGGCCTCCCGCTCCGCGAGCCGGGCAAGAAGCACCGCCGCGCGACGACGATCCCCGAGGGCACCGCACAGCTCGCCCGCTACGACGACTACTTCAGCACCCCGGAGAACCAGGCCTTCGCCCAGACGAAGTACGGCGTCACCGCACCCCGCAAGCTCCTGGTCACCAGCACCCAGCAACTCGTCACCGCGGCCGAGCTGGCCCAGTCCCCCGTCGAAATCGTCGACTACGACACCATCCTCCGCCTCTACCTGGCAGCAAAGGCAGAGTCCTAGACCGGCAGGATGCAGACCGGCTTCGGCCAGGTGATCGGTTCGCCGGCGGGGATGAGGGTGCCGTCGGTGGTGTCGATGACGAAGGTGGCGATCGTGTCGGAGCGTTCGTTGGCGGCGTAGAGGCGGGTCCCGTCGTTGCTGAAGGCAAGGTGACGGGGCCAGTCTCCGCCGGAGCCGACGCTCTGGACGAGCTCGACCGACAGGCCGTCGGCGGCGACGGCGAAGACCGCGACGGTGTTGTCGCCGCGGTTGGAGCCGTACAGGTGGCGGCCGTCGGCGGAGATCAGCAGCTCGGCCGGGAAGTTCTCGCCAGGTGAGTCGGCCGGCCGGGTCGAGGCGGTCTGGACGATCTGCAGCTTGCCGTCGGTATAGCTGCAGACGGTCAGGGTCGAGTCGAGCTCGTTGATCACGTACGCCGCTCCCGCGCTCGGGTGGAACACGAGGTGCCGTGGACCCGCGCCCGGGTGGATGTGCAGCCGGTCGACCTCCTCGAGCTGCCCGTCCTCGGTCAGCCTGGACACGTAGACCGAGTCCGAGCCGAGGTCGACGTCGAAGGTGTACGTGCCGGTCGGGTCGAACGCGATCTGGTGCGCGTGCGGGCCTTCCTGGCGTTCCTTGTTCGGGCCGGTGCCCTCACGCTGCAACACCTGGGTCGCCTCGCCGAGCGAGCCGTCCGCCGCGATCGGGTGGACCGCGACCGAACCGGAGCTGTAGTTGGCCGACAGCAGGAACCGGCCGGATGGATCGATGTCCAGGTGGCAGGGGTGGTCGCCGCCGGTCGGCTGCTCGTTCAGCAACTCCAGGCCGCCGTCCGGCTGGATCGCGAACGCGCTGACCTTGCCGTCCTCGGTCTCGTTCGTGACATAGAGGAACCGCCCGTCCGCGGACCTGACCAGGAAGGACGGATCGACGGTTGTCGCCACGACCCCGATCCCCTCCAGCGGCCCGAACCCGATGCCCTCCCCGCCGCCTGGCTGACTCGTGTAGCTCCCGACATAGATCCGCTCAGAAGTCATGCCTCCTACCCTGCCAGGTCACGGTTGCACCGGCAGGACGGTGTCCAAAAGTTCAACGCATCCTCAGCCCGTAAAGCGCCGACCCCCACCCCAGATCCGGGACCAGCACCTGCCACCCCTTCCGCCGGTACAGCCTCGGAGCCGTCCGATCGTCGACGTACGTCGACAGCAGCGCCTTCTCGTGCGGAAGGTCCGCCATCAGTACGTCGTGCAGCGCCGAACCGATCCCGCGCCCCTGTGCCTCGACCATCACAGCCAGCTCCACGAACTCGAAGTGCCCGCCCACCCATTCGGTCACGATCTCCGCGGGAGCGGCCTCGGCGATCCGGTCCGGCCACCACTGCCCCCGCTGCCCGGTGAACCCGTACGCGAACCCGACGATCCGGTCGTCCGCCCTGGCAGCGACGAGCTTGAACCCGTCCCGCTCTGAGTGCAACGGCAATTGCTCATTCCCGAACCGCTTCGCCGAGGCGGCGTCCTCGTCGTATCCGGACGCCCCGAAGGCGGACAGGTAGACGGCGGCCAGCTCGGGCGCGGCCTGCAATGACTGCTGTACGTCGAGTACGTCGATCACCCGGTGAATCCTGCCGTGCTTCGAGACATGCCGGAAGATGCAACCCGGTCGCGGCGGTCCCGGACCGGCAAGTAGCCTCGCGCGAGTGGACACTCAGGCGTTCCTGAAGCGGATAGGCATCAGCAAGTACGACGGGCCACCCACGCTGGAGGGGTTGTCGCAGCTGCACCAGGCCTTCGTCGACAGCGTTCCGTACGAGACCGTGCAGTACCAGTTCGGCCAGGGCGGGCCGCTCGAGCCGGAGGACGCCGCCCAGCGGATCATCGCGCGGGAGACCGGCGGCTACTGCTTTCAGCTGAACGGCACTTTGGCGCTGCTGCTGACCGAACTCGGCTACCGGGTGACCATGCATCGCGGCGGCGCCGAGACGCCGAACCGCCCCGGCGACGTCGATGCGAGCCACATGGTGCTCACCGTCCGCGGCCTGATCGAGGATCCGGAGCGGGACTGGCTGGTCGACGCCGGACTCGGCGACGGTCTCAACGCGCCGCTGCCGCTGGAGGTCGGCAGCCGCGCCTACCAGGAGCCGTTCGAGCTGCGGTTGCGTGCCTCCGAGAAGGTGGACGGCTGGCGGCTGGACCTCGACCCGCCGCGCAGCGGCGTGATCGGGATGGACTTCGAGTCTGCTCCGGTCGGCCTCAATGCCTTCGCCGCCCAGCACGCCCGGTTGTCGCTCGATCCCGACTCGCGGTTCGTCCGGTTGGCGTCCGCTTTCCGCCGGAAGCCGGCGAGTGCCGTCGTACTGCGCTCTGTGGGCCTGACCGAGACGTTCGCCGACCGGGTCGACTCGACCATCATCGAGACCCCGGGTGACTACTTCGCGGTGCTGGCCGACGTGTTCTACCTGCCGCTTCCGCACCTGGACGACACTCGGCGCGACCAGCTCTGGCGCCGGGTCTGGTCGCAGTACGAAGACTTCCTCAGGCAACAACAATCCGCCTGAGCCTCGAGCAACGCCGCCTGGCCGTGGGCGGCCTATCCCCTGGTCCTGAGGATCAGGATCGCGGTGGCGCCGTCGGCGGCTTTGACCGCGGCGCTGTGCATCGGACCGCCCATCGAACCCCAGCTGGACATGCCGTTGCCTTTGACACTGATGTCGAAGCTGGGGCCCTTGAGCTTGATCGCTTCGTCCACCACGGTGACGGCCACCTTCTTGCCGTCCAGCTTGAGGGTGGCCGCCTTGCGGATCAGCACCTCGCAGTTGCCGTCGCTGCAGGCCGCGTAGTTCTGCCCGTCCTTCGCGGTCGGGAAGGAAGGGGTCGGCGTCGGCGTCGGGGTCGGTGTCGAGGGCTCCTCCATCGGCGTCCCCGAGGGCACCTCGGAGGTCGGCGCCGACGACGTGGTCGCGGGCGAATCACCTCCGGCCGCCGTGTCGTTGCCGGACGAGCACGCGCCCAGCGCCAGCACTGCCATCACCCCGAGGACTCCACGCACGATCACCCGCACCAGGCTAGGCCGCGTCCTGTCCGACCGTTGAGGTTGTCCGGAACCTGTCAGGTGGCGAGGGCGAAAAGCGTGCTCGGCAGCACCGACAGCACGGCGGCCGTCGCCGCGCAGAGCGAGATCATCGCCACGGCCGGCGTCTCGATGTCGACCGAGAACGGATCCTCCGCGGGCAGCCGGAACAGCTCGGCCACCCAGCGCAGGTAGACGGCCAGGCCGATCATCACGTTGATCGCCATCACGATCGCGAGCCAGCCGAGATGCGCGTCGATGACGGCCTGGAAGGCGGCGAACTTGGTGAACAAACCGGCCAGGCCCGGCGGCAGACCGGCCAGCACGACCAGGAAGAAGATCAGCGCGACCGCCAGCCCGGGCTCGGACCGCACCATGCCACGGTAGTCCGACAGCAGCCCGCCCGGCCGATGCCGCTGCACCACGGCGACCGCTCCGAACGCGCCGAGCGTGACCACGACGTACGCCGCCAGATACCCGACGACGGCCTGGGCGTCGCCGACCGCCAGCGGCGCGAGCAGGAACCCAACCTGGCCGATGGACGACCAGGCGAGCAGCCGCACCGCCTCCACCTGACGCAGGGCGGCCAGGTTGCCCACCGTCATCGTCACTGCCGCGAGTACGGCGACCACCGTCCGCAGGTCCGATCCGTCCGGGGCGACGCCGGCCGTCACGAGCACCAGCAGACCGGCGACACCCGCCGACTTCGACACCACCGCGAGGAACGCGGTCACCTCGACCGGCGCACCGACGTACGTGTCCGGAAGCCAGCCGTGGAACGGCACCGCGGCGATCTTGAACGCGAACCCGACGATCACGAACAACCCGGCCGCGAACGCCACCCGCTGCAGATCCGGGTCGAGGCCGGTCAGCCGGTTCGCGATCGTGGTCAGGTACAGCGAGCCGGTCACGCCGTACAGATACGAGATGCCGAACAGCATCACCGCGGTCGACAGCACCGACACCAGGAACGCCTTCAGCGCACCCTCGGACCCGCGGCGATCCCGGCGCAGCGCGACCATCGCGAAACTCGGCAGCGACACGACCTCGAGACCGATCACCACGGTGGCCAGATCGCGCGCCCCGGCTAGCACCGTCGCGCCGGTGAGCGCGCTGAGCAGGAGGAAGTGGTACTCCCCGATCGGGATGTCCGCCGCCAGCAGCCGGTACGCCGACAATCCGACGACTCCGAGCCCGCCGATCAGCAGCACCGCCCACAAGCCCGCGGTCATCGGCTCGAACACCAGACTGCACTCGGCCGGCCCTTCGACCGCCGGCCGGCAGAACGCGGGCTTGAAGTCGTTGCGCTGAGCCCACACGAAGACCAGCCCGAACAGGATGACCACGCCAGTGAGGAATGTGACCAGAGTGTGCCGCAACTGTGCCGACGCACTCCGCCAGAAGCCGTCGATCAGCAGTACGGCGACCGCCCCGAGCGCCAGCACCAACGGTACAGCGATCGCCTGCCAATCGGTCCAGGTCAGGGTCATGGGGCCTCCCGCCCTGGACTGAGGAGCGTAGGGAGCCCGGTCATGGGGCCTCCCGCCCTGGACTGAGGAGCGTAGGGAGCCCGGTCATGGGGCCTCCCGCCCTGGACTGAGGAGCGTAGGGAGCGAAGCGACTGAAGCGACGAGGGAAGGGCGGGAGTAAAAGCCCCAGGACCCGCCGCGCCGGAGGCGCGGCCAACAACACAGCGACTGAAGCGACGAGGGAAGGGCGGGAGTCAAAGCCCCATGACCCCGCCGGCGCCGAAGGCCCGGCCATGAGTACGGTCACAGGTTCCCCCACTGGTGCAGAAGGAGGCCGGGCCAGACGCCGAGGAGGACGGTGAGCGCGACCAGCGGTGCCCAGGTGATCAGCTCGATCCGGCTCAGGTCGACCGCGAACGCCGCGGGCGGGTGCTCGGCGGGATCACCTTGGCAGAGGTTGCGGACCAGGCGGAGGAAGTACGCCGCGGTGAGCACGGTGCCGAGCCCGGCGAGCACCATGAACACCAGATACGTTGCCCGCGGCAACACGTCGGCCGGCTCGTAGGCGCCGAGCAGAACGAGCATCTCGCCCCAGAACCCGGCCAGCCCGGGCAACCCGAGCGACGCCAGCGAGGCGAACGTCAGCAGCGCGCCGATCCGCGGCAACCGGGCGTACAGCGCCCGCCCGATCGCCCGTAGGTCGCTGGTGTCATGGCGGTCCTTGATCGCACCGGCCAGGAAGAACAGCAGGCCGGTGATGATCCCGTGCGCGATGTTCGCGAACAGCGCGCCGCGCAGACCGGCCGGCGACAGCGTGGCGATGCCGAGCCCGATGAACCCCATGTGCCCGACGCTCGAGTACGCGATCAGCCGCTTCACGTCGGTCTGCGCCAGACAGGCCACCGACCCGGCGATGATCGCCACGGTGGAGAATCCGGCCAGGTACGGCGCGATCGTGACGGTCGCGTCCGGCAGCACCGGCACCAGGATCCGGATCATGCCGTAGGTGCCGAGCTTCAGCAGCACGCCCGCGAGCAGGACCGACCCGACCGTCGGCGCCTTCGCGTGCGCGTCCGGCAGCCAGATGTGCAGCGGCCACAGCGGCACCTTCACCGCGAGACCGACCGCGATCAGCACCGCGGCGGCCAACGGGACGCCGTGCCCGCCGAGCACCGGCGAGTCGGTCAGCCGGACGATGTCGAACGTCCCCGCCTGCCGGTACACGAGCAGGAACCCGAGCAGCATCAGCGCCGACCCGAGCACGGTCATCAGCACGAACGTCGTCGCGGCCCGTTTGCGCCCGGCCGGGTCGTGCTCGTCACCCCAGATGTCGATGACCAGCCACATCGGGATCAGCACGATCTCGAAGCAGACGAAGAAGAGCACCAGGTCCATCGCCGAGAAGGTGCCGATCACCCCGGCCTCGATCACCAGCAGCAACGCGATCAGCGACCTGGTCCGGCCGATCCGCGGCGTGATCCGCAGCGAGTACAGGCAGCACAGGAACGTCAGCAACGCGGTCAGCACGATCAGCGGCATCGAGATCGAGTCCACCGCGACGTGGAACCGCACCCCGAGCGAGGGGATCCACGGTACGTCGGTGACCGCCTGCAGCGGCCGTTCACCGTTCGGTGCGTAGGCGAACCAACCGTCTTTCCACGGCCAGAGCAGCAGGGACCCGACCAGCACCAGCCCGGAGATCACCGAACCGTAGAGGGCCGCCAGCCGATCGCCGATCGCGGCCGGAACCGCCCACAACGCAAGGGCCGCCAGCAGCGGCAACGCGAGAATCCCGAGCAAGATGGCGTTCACGAGCCGATCACCCCGGCCAGCACAGCCAGTGCGACCACTCCGACCGCAGCCGCGGTCAGGTACGTCTGGACGTTCCCGGTCTGCAACCGCCGGAACCCCTGCGACGTCAAGGTGCCGGTCCGCCCCGCCGCCCGCACATAACCCCCGATCACGTCCTGATCCCCGGCCACCGTCAGCCGCGCCAGCCAGCGCATCGGTACGGCGAACAACCGGTGATACACCGTGTCGACGCCGAACTCACGCTCCAGCACGACGGGCCGGGGATCCGCACCCCGCGACCACAACGAGTACGCCGGAAGCGCGCCGAGCACGGCCAGCACGGTCGTGACCAGGCCGACGATCCAGTTCAGATGGACGCCGTCGACGTACCCGAGAACGATCGAGGCGAGGGCGAGCAGGACGAGGGGGGACAGCATCACCCAGGGCGCGTCGCGCAGCTTGGAGGTGTCGGGCTCCTCGAGGTCGGCCATCGGGTCGTCGTCCTCGAAGGCTCCGAGCGCACCGGCGAGCGCGGGCGTCCGGAAGAACACCCACAGCCACAGCCGCACGCAGTAGAACGCGGTCAACGCCGCGGTCAGGCACACCGACACCAGCACGATCCATCCAACGACCGAACCGTCCCGCGCGTGATGCCAGGCCGCCTCGACCACGGTGTCCTTGGAGAAGAACCCGGCGAACCCCGGTACGCCGGCCAGGGCGGCAAGCCCGACCGTCATCGTCGCGAACGTGACGGGCAACGCCTTACGCAACCGCCCGCGCCGCGTGTAGCGACCCAGTACGACGAACGCCGCACTGCCGACCTGGTGGAGCAGGACACCGGCGCAGAGGAACAGCAGACCCTTGAACGCGGCGTGGGTGACCAGGTGGAACAACGCGGCATGCCGGCCGTCCGCCGTCCCCAGGGACAGCCCGGCGAACATGATCGCCAGCTGACTGACGGTCGACCAGGCGAGCACGCGTTTCACCTCGACCGCGGCCATCGCGCACAACGCGGCGAACAGCATCGTCACCGAGGCGACGATCGCCAGCACGGTCAACGTGGTCGCGGCCGCCGCGAAGACGTCGTACAGGCGAGCGATCAGGAAGACGCCGGCGGCAACCATCGTCGCGGCGTGGATCAGCGCGCTGACCGGGCTCGGGCCGGGCATCGCGTCCGGAAGCCAGGTCTGCAACGGAACCTGGGCCGACTTGCCGACCACGCCGACCAGGAGCAGCAGCGTGCCGGTGGTCAGCACTCCTGAGGAGAGCTGCCCGGGATCCAGCTCGGAGATCCGGAACGTCCCGGCGCCGACACCGAGGACGAAGATGCCGAACAGGAAGCCGACATCGCCGAGCCGCGTCATCAGGAACGCCTTGACCGCGCCGGAGCGGGCGTCGCGGCGCTCCCAGTAATGACCGATCAGCAGGTACGAGCAGGCACCCATCACCTCCCACCCGATCAGCAGCAGGAACAGGCTGTCCGCGACCACGACAGTCACCATCGCCGCGGTGAACAGCGTGACGAGAGCGTGGTACGACGCCGCACGCTGGTGGAGATAGCCGAGTGAGTACACCTGGACGCAGGTCGCGATCACTCCGACGACCGCGAGCAACAGCACCGTCAGGTCGTCCGTGCGCACCGCGAAGCCGATGGTGAGGTCGCCGATGGATGAGTTCAGAAAGCCGATCCGCTCGGGCTCGGCGCCGTACAGCAGGCCGGCCATCAGGACGACGAGCAGGGAGAAACCGACGCCGATCACCCGCCAAGCCGTAGCGATCATGTCGTCTTCTCCTGCTCGACCAGGTGCTGCTGCTCGACCAGGTCACGCGCCGCGTCCGCGTCGACATGACCGTGACCGCGGAACAGCAGCAGCACGATCGCCAGCCCCAGACCGATCTCGGCCGCGGCCAGGGTGATCACGAAGACGGCCAGCGTCTGACCGGTGGCGAGGCCGTCGAGCCGCCAGGCGTCGAAGGCGACCAGGTTGAGGTTCACCGCGTTCAGCATCAGTTCGAAGGACATCAGCAGGGTGATCGCGTTGCGCCGCGCGAGCACGCCGTACACGCCGAGGCAGAACAACACGACAGCCAGCAGCAGCGGCACCACGAGCGGCATGTCAGTCCTCCTTCCCCGGGGACGACACCTTGCCAGCACTCTCCGACACTTTGTTCTCAGCCGGCGCAACCCTTTGAGACAAGGCGATCGCGCCGATCAACGCGGCCAGCAGGAGGACCGACAGCACTTCGAAGGGCAGCACCCAGGTCTTGAAGACAGCGGTGCCCACCGCCTCGGCGGACCCGTCCGGGACCGGCCCGATCTTCTCGTTGCCGAAGGCAAGCACTACCCCGGTGCCGAGGAGCAGGGCCAGGACGCCGGCCACCACCGCGGCGAACGGACCCCGGCCGGTGGTCGAGGTGGGCAGTGGATTCGTCGGCGCCTTGGTGAGCATCAGCGCGAACAGGACCAGTACGACGATCGCGCCGACGTACACCAGGATCTGGACCAGGGCGACGAACTCGGCCTGCAGGGCGCCGAAGCAGCCGGCCATCGCGCCCAGGGCGACAACCAGCCAGAGGGCGGCGTGCACGATGCGGCGGGAGGTGACGACGATGACGGAGGCGATGACGGCGACTACCCCGGCAACGCAGAAAAGTGCAGTTGTCACGCCTCACCCTCCGGCGCCGGCGTCACGGTGGGGCCGGGGTCGATCGGCTGCGGGGCGGGGACGGTCCACATCCAGTCGCGGAGGCGGTCCTTCTCGTGGGTCAGATTCCGGATGTCGGTCTCGGCGTACTCGAACTCCGGCGACCAGAACAGCGCGTCGAACGGGCAGGCCTCGATGCAGATCCCGCAGTACATGCACAGGCTGAAGTCGATCGCGAACCGGTCCAGCACGTTCCGGCTGCGCTCGCGGGCCTGCTCACCGACCGACGGCGCGGTCTCGGTGTGCGAGTCGATGTAGATGCACCAGCTCGGGCACTCCCGGGCGCACAGCATGCAGGAGGTGCAGTTCTCCTCCAGCAGCGCGATCACGCCCCGGGTCCGCGGCGGCAGCTCGGGCTGGACATCGGGGTACTGCTCGGTGACGGACCGGCGGGCCAGCGTCTTGGCGGTGACCTTCAGACCGTCGATCAGCCCCTTGCCAGGTACGCCCACGCCTCCTCCTCCCGTCAGTACGAGCCTGTTAGCAGGACACTAGTCGGTTCCGGCCCGATCCGGTGCGACCCGGTGTCGCAGTTCCCGTTCCAGCCGCGCGCTGACCTGGCGGTAACGGCTGACCGGGATCAGATGGACCCCGTCGAAGGCGCCCGAGTCGCGGATCTTCAGGATCAGTTCGCAGGCGTGGTCGACGCCGGCATCGCGGTCCTGGTCGACGGCTTCCACCAGTGCGGGCGGGATGCTGAGCTGTGGCAGGGCGGCCAGGTTGTGGGCCATCTTCGCGCTCGCCAGCACCATCACCCCGGCGTACACGGGAATGTCCAGTACGACGCTGTCCCGCCAGCGGAGCAGCTCGTCCAGGTCGTAGCTGACCTGGACGTACAGGAAGTCGGCCTCGGCCTTCCAGCGCGGCACCGGCCGCAGCCGGGTCGCGGCCCCGACCTGGAACGGGTTGCAGCCCGGGTACGACGTGTCGCGCGCCTGCTCGATCATCGTCCGAACGGTCAGCTGGCTGGTCCGGGCACCCTCGGCCGGGTCGTCGCCGTGCACGAACAGGAACTGCTCGACGCCGTACGCCGCCGCGGTCAACAGGTCCCGGCGGAAACCGAGCAGGTTCCGGTCCCGCGAGTTGAGGCACGCGATCCCCCGCGACCCCATCGCCTGGACCTCGTTCGCCACCGCCACACTCGACACCGTCGCCCGCCCGATGTGGTTGTCCGGGATCAGGAACGCGTCCGCGATCGGACTCATCACGCCGATCTGATGCCGCACCCTCTTCAGGTCCGGCCGCGTCGGCGGCTCCACCTCACACACCAGTTCGAACCCGTCCGCAGCCATCCCCAGACCCTACTCAACCGACCGCCGCGCCGAGTCCGGTTTCCACATGCCGTCGGCCCACCTACGGTCGGGAGATGAGGACCTCCCGGCCACTGGCAGGCGCCGTCATCGGCGCCCTCGTGCTGGTTGTCGCCAACGTCGCCTTCGCCCGGTTCGCCGGCGGTTCCGAGTGGACCGATCCAGCCATCTTCATGAGCCCGTTCGCGGCCGCCTTCGGCGCCATCGCCGGCGCCGCCGTCGCCGCCCTCACCCGCCCACCGGGCCAACGCCGCCCCGACGACCGCAACCACCACCGCTCACGCAGGCGCCCTGACAAACGCAAGTACAGGTAGCCCACGCGTCGCCCTGCCCGCTCCAACCGGTCGGCGCGCGGACGAAAACCTCAGAGCAATACACGACACAGGTTGTCGTGATTGGTTGGGAGGCTCGTCACCACGACGTCAAGGCGGCTACCGAGCCGACGTACGTACTCCCAACGAATCGAATGGAGCTGATGTGGCAACAGAACGAACGGCAGTCAACCCGGTGACGTGGTCGGTGGAGATGGGATTCAACCAGGGTGAGGTCGTCTCCGGGCACACCCGGACCCTGTACTGCTCGGGACAGACCGCGATGAGCGGCGACGGCAAGCCCCAGCATGACGGTGACATGGCGGCGCAGTTGGCGCTGAGCCTCGACAACCTGGAGGCCGTGCTCGACGAGGCCGGCATGTCCCTCGCGAACCTCGTCCGGCTCAACGTCTACACCACCGACGTCGATCTGCTGTTCCTGCACTACGGCGTGCTGGCGTCGCGGCTGGGCGCCGCCGGGGTGGCGCCGACCACCACGATGCTCGGGGTGACCCGGCTGGCGATCCCCGGCCAGCTGGTCGAACTCGAGGGAACCGCAGTCGCCTGATGCGACGCCTCTGCTACTCGTGCCGGTCCAACCGGCACGAGTAGCAGGCCGATGGGCGATTCCCGGTGCTCCGCTTCACCGCACGTAGCGCGCAATGGCGTGCACGTGCTGAACGCAGTTCGGCGACACGACACAGGTCTCGGTGCCGCGACGCGAGAGTGCCTTTGTCCCGTCCCTTCGAGCTTGATCGCTTCGGCGGCGGTCAGGCTTCGGGCTGCGGAGGAGACGACAGGTGGTAGCGCGCGAGGACATCACCGAACCATGGGGGCATGGTGAATTCGATGCCGTGTTCGGCGGCGAGGGTCTGGAAGGTCTCCGGGTCCGGCGGACCGTCCGCTACCAGGTCGCGGATGGCCCAGAAGAAGTGTTCGAGGCCGGCCGGACTGATGACCTCGATCATCCGCGCTGGGGTCTGCCCGGCGTTCCACATCATGTGTGTCTGCCCGCGTGGCTTGGTGATGTATCCACCACGACCCAATACGACCTCCCGGTCCCCCGAGCGGAACCCGATCTCGCCCTCGGTGACGATGGAGTACTCGTCCTCACGCGTGTGTACGTGCGGGTCGACAAATGCTCCGACGGCAAAGGGATGCTCGACGATCGAGACATTGCCGTTGGTCTGCTCACCGAACAGCTTGAACACCACACCGACGCCGTCAACCTCGCCGTAGTCGCCTTCGCCGGGCTGCACCACGGTCACCCCGGCCGCCCTCATTCGTTCCATGACTACCTCCGCTGATTCCCATTCACGCGCTGTTGCTTCTCGGTGATCGCGGCCAGTCGATCGAGGGTTGCCGCCATGCCGGCGTGCAGGTCGGCGGCGCGGTCCTTCAGCCCGGACACCTTGTCGATGAGGAACCAGCCGATGACCGAGATCGGTTTGGTGACTGTGTAGGACTCGAGGACCTTGGTGCCGGAGCCTTCCGGGACGAACCGGTAGCGCCACTCGAGCGTGCCGGCGAAGGGCTCGGTGCGGCTGAATGCGAACTCCTTCGGGCGGTCGGCGGCAATCACAACTGGCCAGTTCGGCCAGTCGGGCCCGCGGCCAGCGGAATTGACGGCCCTGAAGCGAGCGCCTACCACCGGGCCGGTCGCCCCCTTGACCCACGTGCACCTCACGACCTCAGGTGAAAGCTCCGGCGTCCGAGTCACGTCGGAGACGAGGTCGTAGAGCAGCTCCGGCGGCGCTTCGATGTAGCGTTCGACGGTGTCTGTGGTCAGGTTCTGCCTCATCGCCTGACCTTCCTTTCTGGTGCTGAGTAGTGGCTGACGAACATGTCCAGCACCTCTTCTGTCAACGAGGTGAAGAGGCCATCCTCGAACCGGGCTCCCGGCTGATTGGCCAACTGCTGGGAGGACACGCCGGCGATCGCCGCTGTCAACATGCGCATCGCCTCGTCCGAGTCCGCAGCTTTGATGAGCTGATGCCTGTGCACAGCGGTCCGGAGCTCATCACGGCCGCGTTGCCAGAGCGCCTGTGCCGGCGCATAGGAGTCCGCGCTGGGCTCAAACCCGGGGATCGGTCGCCACAACAGCAGCGGTGCGAGGCCGACCTCGCGGGTGCTCCAGCGGATGAACGCACGCTGGCCCTCGAGCAGGCAGTCAAGGCCGGGCTCGCAGCCATGGAGCGCGTCATCGATGTACTGGGCGAGCTGGACGTTGCCTCGCGCGAACAAGCCGTCGTAGATCGCGTGCAGGGAGGGGAAGTACTTGTACAGCGATGGTGCCCGCATACCCATCCGGCGTGCGATCTCCGAAACCGTGACGGCCCCGGCGCCCTGCTCGGCCACGATCGCCTGCGCATGGTCGAGAGCCTCCTCCACCGTGGCGAGGCGACGCGCCGAAGCCCGGCCCGGAGCAGCTTGGCTAATCATCGTAGCCATAGCTACAGGGTATAGCCAAAACGTCCGGCGTCAATCCCGCTCTAGTCCAGGCTCGCCCGCGTGCGGTGACGGAGAACCGATTCGTGATCGGTCCGCGGTCGGCCGACGGCTCGTCCCGACTCTTGCGCATGCCGGACGGGTTGCGGGCGCGGTCGTAGCGCATGGTGGTTCGTGGGTCGGCGTGGCGGGCGGCGATCTGTACATCGCGTAGGTCGACGCCGGCGTCGAGCATGGTGGTGACGAAGGTGTGCCTGAGCATGGACTTTCGCCCTCGTCGGTGTGGATGCGGGACTGGCCTGCGAAGCGCGCCAGATAGGCGGCGACAGCTATCCGCAGGACGCGAGACGTGGTGACGACGACGCGGGAGACGGCCGGTCCCGGTTCTGAGTTCTCCATTCGCCTAGTGCCCAGGGCGCTGCAGGTCGCGTCAACGGCCTCACAGGTTCACATTGCGGCTACTAGGAGACTTGGCGCCGGATCGGTGTCTGGCCAGACCGGGTCCAGGTGTCCGGCGGGACGCTCTCAGTTCGCGACTGCATGTCCGTGAGTCGGCCCGGCGCGTGAGAGGCGATCGCCGGACAAGTTTGATTCGTCGCACAATCAGCAGCGATCCGGTGGCCATGTTTCGCTGATCAGACGAAGCTTGTCACGCTTCGCTCGCCTCGTCTCCGTGGCCGTAGATGTCCAGGCTGAGCATGATGCGGCGCCGTGCGAGAGCCATCAGTGTTGCTGGTGAGATTTCGATCCCCTCGTTGAGATGCTCCATGAACCAGTTCCGGAGATCGGCGACTGCACGGCTTAGCTGGGCCATCGACGCAACGCTACGTTGTACAGATCCGTGCATCCATCAGAAAGGCGCGCTCATCGCCAGTTGAACGCACGGTCGGCGGCATGACAGGACGTTCAGGTACGCAGGAACTTGTCCTCGATCATGACGGCGGGCGTCACCTGGATGTGGGCACTGCCTACGGCGTCGGCGGCGCGGCGCCGCCCGGGCCACGGGCATGCGTTCCTGCCTCGTGGTTCTCCTTGCCACATCGCTGACAGCGCAGGAAGGTACCTGTGGCCTCCCCCTCGGCAGACGGGGGATAGGCGACCGTGGCCCAATCGTGGCCCGCCAACTTGCAGACGGTGAACCGCTTCAGGTTGTTCATGAGACTCGACGCCTCCTCGACTCAGGCCCCTTCAGTGTGTCTCCTTGCGACGAGCACGGCCAGTGCCGCAATGAACTCACAAGCGGTCGCGCGCACATATCGAGGCGTACCTCCGGCACCCTCCGCTCATCGAGGACATGCCGCGGCAGCTGGGCGAACTGACCGACCGGGAGCGCCAGGTGCTGGTCTTGATGGCCCGCGGGATGTCGAACGACGACATCGCGGCCCAGCTGGTCGTCGCACAGGCGACCGTCAAGACCCACGTGAACCGGGTGCTCGCGAAGTTGGGCGTGGTCACCCGCGTGCAGGCGGTTGTGCTCGCCTACGAGTTGGGCCTGGTGCGCCCCGGCGGGTGAACTCGAGCTCTTTTGTCACCGGTCGGCAGCGGGCGTAGCCGGTTGCGAAGGGGGTTCGGCTAGAGAGCTTTCAGGCGGGTTTGGAGGAAGGCTTGTTCGGGTTGGTTGGTGGTCAGGGCGAGGGCTGCTTGGTAGGCGGTGCGGGCTTCGGCGGGGCGGTTGAGGCGGACCAGCAGGTCGGCTCGGATGGCGTGGAAGAGGTAGTAGGAGCCGAGGTCGAGGTCGTCGATCAGGTCGAGGGCGGCGGCCGGGCCATCGACTTCGGCCACGGCGACGGCGCGGTTGAGGGCGATGATCGGGGTCGGGTCGAGGGTGAGCAGGTGGTCATAGAGCTGGAGGATCTGCGGCCAGTCGGTGTCCGCGGCGGAGGCGGCATCGGTGTGTACGGCGTTGATCGCGGCCTGGAGCTGATACGGACCGGGCTGGTTGCGGCGGAGGCAGCGTCGTACCAGGTCGTGGCCTTCGGCGATCAGCGTGCGATCCCAGAGGGTTCGATCCTGGTCGGCGAGCACGACCAGAGAGCCGTCGGATCGCACCCGCGCCGGACGGCGGGAGGCCTGCAGGAGCATCAGGGCGAGCAGGCCCACGGCCTCGGGTTCGTCCGGCATCAGCTCGACCAGCAGCCGGCCGAGGCGGATCGCCTCCGCACACAGTTCGTCGCGGACGAGGGCTTCGCCGGACGAAGCGGCGTACCCCTCGTTGAAGATGAGGTAGACGACGGCCAGTACGCCGCGGACGCGCTCGGGCAGGTCGGCCTCGTACGGGACGCGGTACGGGATCGCGGCCGCGCGGATCTTCGCCTTCGCGCGGACCAGCCGCTGTGCCATCGTCGGCTCCGGCACCAGGAAGGCACGGGCGATCTCGGCCGTGGTCAGCCCGCCGAGCATCCGCAGCGTCAGCGCGACGCGGACGTTGAGTGCCAGCGCAGGGTGACAACAGGTGAAGATCAGCCGGAGGCGGTCGTCCTGCACGACGCCCTCCTCCACCGGTTCGGCCGCGGCCTGCAGCAATGCGGCCTGGGCGTGCTTGTCCTCTCGCACCGACTCACGCCGGAGCCGGTCGATCGCGCGGTTCCTGGCGGTGGTGATGATCCACCCGGCCGGGCTCGGCGGTACGCCGGTCGCCGGCCACTTCTCCACCGCCGCCGCGAACGCGTCCTGGACCGCGTCCTCCGCGATCTCGAGGTCGCCGAACACGCGCGTCAGTACGGCGACCGCGCGCCCGTGCTCGGCCCGGAACACCCCGGCGATGTCAACGCTCACGTCACGAACGGCCGAACCTCGATCGGCAGGTTCCGCAGCACCTGAGCCAGCCGCCGCCCCCAGCTGAGCGCCGCATCCAGATCGTCCACCTCGATCACGGTGAAGCCGCCCAGATGCTCCTTTCCTTCGGTGAAAGGCCCATCGGTCACGAGCACGTCGTCCCCCGCGGCCCTCAGCACCGTCGCCGTCTCCGGCGGGTGCAACCCGGCCGCGAACACCCAGACCCCCGCCGCCTGCATCTCATCGTTCAGGGCGCTCAGCTCGCGCATGATCGGCTCGAGGAACTCCGGGTCGGGAGCGGGCCCGTCCGGCTGGTAGATGCTGAGCAGGTACTGGTTCATCGCCACCTCCTGGTGAGTGCTGTCACCACCTACACGAACGCCCTCACCCCGCATCGACAGGCAGTGACACCCTAATTTCCAACCCGCCACCTTGCCGAGGTGTCGCGATCACCGTTCCGCCGTGGGCCTCGGCGACCGAGCGGACGATGGAGAGCCCGAGGCCGGCGCCCTTGCCGGTGACGAGGCGTTCGGAGCCCAGGCGGTAGAACGGCTTGAAGAGGGATTCGACTTCGTACGGCGGGATGTCCGGCCCGGTGTTGGTGACGACGACCTCGGCCCGGTCGCCGACCGTCTTGCTGAGGACCCGGACCCAGCGGTCGACGTCGGACAGGTTGTGGCGGATCCCGTTCTCCACCAGGTTGTGCACCAGGCGCTCGAGCAGCAGGGCGTCACCGCGTGTCGGGGCGTCACCCGGGCCGCGGATCACCTCGACCCCCGCCGCGGCAGCCTCGTGTTCGAGCTGTCCGGCGACGTGGTTGACGATATCGGCGAGGTTGACCGGATAGACCGTGGTCAGCTGTTTCTCGGAGTCGGCCAGGATCAGCAGGCCGTCGATCAGTTGCTCGTGGCGGGCGTTGATGGTCAGCAGGCTCTCGCCCAGTTCCTTCACGTCGGCGGACGCCGTACGGCGATGCATCGCGACCTCGACCAGCGCTCGGCCGAGGGTGAGCGGCGTACGCAACTCGTGGGAGGCGTTGGCGACGAAGCGGCGTTGACCGTCGAACGAGTGGTCCAGTCGCTCGACCATGGTGTCGAAGGCGTCGGCCAGGTTCTTCACCTCGTCGTCCGGTCCGCGCAGGGCGATCCGCTCGTGCAGGGCCGCTGGTGACGCCGCTATCCGCCGGGCGGTGTCGGTGACGCGGTGCAGCGGCGCGAGCACCCGGCCGGCGACCAGCCAGCCGAAGCCGGCGGCCAGTCCGCCGACGACGACCAGGGCGATGCTGCCCTGGGTGAGTAATGACTTGATCGCCGCCTGCCGTACTTGTTCCCGCTGCTCCTGGATGACCTGCTCTGCCCCCGGACCGGTCAGTACGTCGCCGTCCTTGTTCAGCACGAACAACTGGTTCGGCGGCTTTGGCGCGGGGGTTACTCCAGGGGTCGGCGAGTTGTGGTACGTGCCCTGCACCAGCACGCGGTAGCCACCGGTGAGGTTGTTGCTGAACAGCACGTAGATGACACCGAGCAGCAGTACGCCGGCGATCATGAAAAGACCGCCATAGATCAGCGTCAGCCGCCCGCGCAGCGTCAGCCGCTTCATGGGATGCGGTAGCCGACGCCGGTGACGGTCTCCACCAGCCCCGGCTCCCCCAGCTTGCGCCGCAGCTTGAGGATGGTCAGCCGGACCGCCCCGGTGAACGGATCCACGTGCTCGTCCCATGCCTTCTCCAGCAGTTGTTCGGCCGAGACGGTCGCGCCGTCGGCTCGCAGCAGTTCCGCCAGTACGGCGAACTCCTTCTTCGACAGGGGTACGTACCGCCCGTCCCGGAACACCTCGTGCCGGGCCGGATCCAGGGTCACTCCGGCCCGACGCAGTACCGGCGGATCCGCGGGACGACTCCGCCGCCCGAGGGCCAGCACGCGCGCGGCCAGCTCGGCAAAGGCGAAGGGCTTGGTCAGATAGTCGTCGGCGCCCAATCCCAGTCCCTCCACCCGATCGGTGACGGCCGCCGCGGCCGTCAGCATCAGCACCCGCGTGGCCGACCCGGACTGCACCAGCCGCCGGCACACCTCGTCGCCGTGGACGACGGGGATGTCACGGTCCAGCACGAGTACGTCGTACTCGTTCACCGTCAGCCGCTCCAGCGCGGAACCGCCGTCACCGGTCACGTCGACGGCATGTGAGTCGTCCCGTAACCACTCAGCGATCGCTGCCGCCAGCAACGGTTCGTCCTCGACCACAAGCACTCGCACGCACTCCATGATCCCCGACGCGTGTGTTTCCTCCGTGTTATCGCGCTCGGAAACGGCAGGGAAACGGCCCGCGGCCAAGGCTTGGCGCCAGAACCGACCCAAGGAGATGTCATGCGTAAGACCATTGTGGCCGCGACGTTGCTGGCCGCCGCCGTACTGCTGACCGGCTGCGGATCGGAGGAACCGGCCGACCAGGTGGCCTCGGGCACCGGGGGCCAGGCACAGGCGACCGCACCCAGCAGCGCGCCGCCCAGCCTCAGCCGGGACGAGATGGCGATCAAGTTCACCCAGTGCCTGCGTGAACAGGGCCTGAACGTCCCGGACCCCGAGCCGGGCAAGGGCCCGATGCTGAAGTTCGACCGGAACTCGGGTGTCACGCAGGAGAAGGTCCAGCAGGCGATGGAGGCCTGCAAGCAGTACAACCCGCAGGGCGAGAGCGGCGCGAACCCGCAGCAGGAGGAGAACGGCCGCAAGTACGCCGTGTGCATGCGGGAGAACGGCGTGGAGAAGTTCCCGGACCCCAAGCCCGGCCAGCGCGGCATCATGATCGGCCCGGGTGTGGCTGACGACCCGGACTTCCAGAAGGCACAGGAAGCCTGCCAGAGCATCCTGGCGGGTAAGTGATGCGCAAAGCACTGACCGCTGTGGTCGTCCTGGCCGCCGGAGGGGCAGCGAGCGCCTTCCTGGTGAACCGGGGCGACACCAGCCAGGCAGCAGACCAGACCGCCGCCGCACTACCGGTCAACACCACGAAGGTCACCCAGCAGACCCTCAAGGACACCGAGACCGCGGACGGCGAGCTCGGCTTCGGTACGACGTCCTCCGCCGTCAACCGCACCGCCGGGACCATCACCGCCGTACCCGACAGCGGACAGGAGCTCAAACGCGGCGAGCCCGTCTACAGCGTGGACAACAAGCCCACCACCCTCCTGTACGGCGCTCTGCCGGCGTACCGGAAGCTGGTCGACGGCAGTGAGGGCACGGACGTCCTGCAGCTCGAGCAGAACCTCAGCGCGATGGGCTACACCGGCTTCACCGTCGACGACGAGTACACCGACGCCACGGCCGAGGCAGTCGAGGAGTGGCAGGAAGACCTCGGTCTGGACGAGACAGGTGTCGTCGAACTGGGCAGTGTGTTGTTCGCACCCGGTCACATCCGGGTGGACAGCGTGGAGGCACAGGAAGGCGCGCCGATCGGCCCTAATCAGAACGTCCTCACCTACACCGGCACGAAGAAGGCCGTCACCGTCCAGCTGGACGCCGCCGACCAGCGCCTCGCGAAACCTCAGTCGAAGGTCGAGGTCACGCTGCCCGACGGCGCGACTGTGCCAGGCCGGGTGGAGAAGGTGTCGACGGTGATCATCCCGGCCGAGAGCCAGGACAAGGACCCGGAGACCAAGGTCGAGGTGATCGTTGCCATCGACAACCAGAAGGCGGTGGCCGCCTGGGCGCTGGCGTCCGTCGACGTGACCTTCACCGCCTCGGAACGGAAGAACGTGCTGACCGTCCCGGTGGCCGCGCTGGTCGCCTTGCGCGAGGGCGGCTTCGGCGTCGAGGTCTCCGACGGTACGGCGTCGCGCTACGTGCCGGTCGAGACCGGGCTGTTCGCGAACGGCCAGGTCGAGATCAGCGGCGCCGGGATCAAGGCGGGCACCGTGGTGGGGATCCCCAAGTGATCGAGCTGACCGAGGTGACCAAGGTGTACCCGGGCGGTGTCACGGCCCTCGGCGGGGTCAGCCTGCGGATCGACCGCGGCGAGCTGGTCGCCATCGTCGGGCCGTCCGGTTCGGGCAAGTCGACGATGCTCAACGTCCTCGGCACCCTGGACCGGCCGACCTCCGGCACGGTCCGGATCGATCGGTACGACGTGGCACGGCTGTCCGACTCGAGTCTGTCCGCGCTGCGGGCGACCCGGATCGGCTTCGTGTTCCAGCAGTTCCACCTGGCCTCCGGCGTACGGGCGCTGGACAACGTGGCGGACGGGCTTCTGTACTCCGGTTTGCGGCCGTCGGTACGGCGGAAGCGGGCGGCCGCCGCGTTGGAGCGGGTCGGCCTCGGACACCGGATGGACCACGAGCCGCACGAGCTCTCCGGTGGTGAACGGCAACGGGTCGCGGTCGCCCGGGCGGTCGCGGGCGAGCCCGCCGTACTCCTGGCCGATGAACCGACGGGTGCGTTGGACTCGGCGTCGGGTGCGGGCGTCATGCAACTGCTGCGCGATCTGCACGCGGCCGGTACGACGGTCGTCATCATCACGCACGACCGGGACATCGCGGCATCGCTGCCGCGCCAGGTCCGGATGCGCGACGGCCGCATCCTCGAGGAGGTGCACGCATGAGCGGCTCACACGGTCCACGCCCGAGCAGCGAACTGAAGCCGGCGAAGCTCTGGCCGCGCGATGTCGTCCGGGTCGGCGCGGTCGGGTTGCGCACCCGGCCGATGCGGGCGTTCCTGTCCGCGCTGGGGATCGCGATCGGAATCGCCGCGATGGTCGCCGTGGTCGGCATCTCGTCCTCGTCCCGGGCCGAGCTGGACAACCAGCTCGATGCCCTGGGAACCAATCTGCTGACCGTCGCACCCGGCACCAGGCTGACCGGCGAACAGGCCCAGCTGCCGCTCACCGCGGAGGCGATGGTCGGCCGGATCCGCCCGGTCCGGGCCCAGTCGGCGATCGGCCGGGTCGACGACGCGTCCGTCTACCGCAGCGACAAGATCCCGGCCGTCGAAACCAACGGCATCATCGCGTACGCCGCCCGGCCCAACCTGCTGGACACCATCGGCGGGGTCGTCCGCAGCGGCAAGTGGATCGACGCGGCGACCGGCCGCTACCCGGCGACCGTGCTCGGGGCGAGCGCCGCCGAGCGGCTCGGGATCACCCGCGCCGGTCCGGACACGCAGGTGCTGATCGGCAACACGTGGTTCACCGTGCTCGGCATCCTCGAACCGGCCGCACTGGCTCCTGAACTGGACAGTGCCGCGCTGATGGGCTGGCCCGCGGCCGACACCGCCCTCGACTTCGACGGGCACCCGACGACCATCTACACCCGGTCGGACGACGCCCAGGTCGAGGCGGTCCGATCGGTGCTCGGGGCAACGGCCAACCCGGAGGCGCCGAACGAGGTCGAGGTATCCCGGCCGTCCGACGCGCTCGCCGCCAAGCAGGCCGCCGGCGAGGCGTTCACCGGCCTGCTGCTCGGGCTCGGTGCGGTCGCGCTGCTCGTCGGCGGGGTCGGCGTCGCGAACATCATGGTGATCTCGGTGCTGGAGCGCCGGGCGGAGATCGGGCTGCGACGCTCGCTCGGGGCGACCCGTGGTCAGATCCGCACCCAGTTCCTGACCGAGTCGCTGCTGCTGTCCGCACTCGGCGGAGTCGGCGGCGCGGCCCTCGGATCCGCCGTCAGCGCGGGGTACGCGGCGTACCAGAACTGGCTGACGGTGATCCCGCTGTGGGCGCTGGCCGGTGGTATCGCGGCCACCCTCGTCATCGGCGGACTGGCCGGCCTCTACCCGGCGATCCGCGCCTCCCGCCTCTCCCCCACCGAAGCCCTCGCGACCCCCTAACCAACCCCGTCCCGGGAAAGTTTCTCCGACTTCGGGGAGGATTTTGTGCCGATCCGGGCCCAAAACCCTCCCCGAACGGTCAGAAGATGGTGACGCCGATGCCGGTGATGGCCAGCTGGAGGAGGGCGATCGGCACGAGGGCCTGCCAGGCGAGCTTCTGCAGCTGGTCGGCGCGCAACCGGGGGAACGAGACCCGCACCCAGATCACCACGACCGACACCATCGCGATCTTCAGGATCGACCAGATCCACCCGATGGAATCCGGCCCGGGCCCACTCCACCCGCCGAGGAACATCACCGAGGTGAGGCCGGCCAGTACGACGATGCCGGCGTACTCGGCGAGCAGGAACATCGCGAACCGGAGGCCGGTGTACTCCGTGTACGGACCGAAGATGACCTCGGAGTCCGCGACCGGCATGTCGAACGGCGGCCGCTGCAGCTCGGCCAGACCGGCGATGAAGAACACGATCAGGCCGGGCAGCTGCCAGAGCAGCCACCACGGGTTCCACGCCTCCGCGATACCGGTGAGGCTCAGCGACCCCGCCGCGACCGCGACGCTCGCCGCGGACAGGACGAACGGCAGCTCGTAGCTCATCAGCTGGGCGGCGACCCGGAGACCGCCGAGCAGGCTGTACTTGTTGCCGCTGCCCCAGCCCGCCATCAGCGAGCCGAGCACACCGATGCTCATCACGGCCAGCACGAAGAACAGGCCGGAGTCGAGGTCCGCGCCGACGACGCCGGGGGCGAGCGGGATCGCGGCGATCGCGGCCAGGTACGGCAGGATCGCGACGATCGGGGCCCACTCGAACACCCGCCGATCCGCCGCGGCCGGGAGCACGCTCTCCTTCTGCACGAACTTCACACCGTCCGCGACCAGCTGCGCCCAGCCGTGGAACGCACCGGCGTACATCGGGCCGAGGCGTGACTGCATGTGCGCCATCACCTTGTGCTCGGCCTGACCGACCAGCAAGGGCGCCACCAGGAAGGCGACGATGACGCCGACCACCCGCACCACGAACTCGACCATGACCGCACCCTACCGATTCCCGCTTGACCTCAACCATCGTTCAGGTCGCAGGGTGAGTCGTATGGAAACGCAAACGACCACCGTCCTCGTCACCGGAGCCACCGGCCGCGTCGGCCGTCACGTGGTGGCCGGCCTCCGAGCAGCCGGCGCCACGGTCCGCGCCCTGGTCCGTACGCCGGACACCGCCGGCCTGCCCTCAGACGTCGAGTTGATCCAGGGCGACATCTACGATCCGGACGCCGTACGCCGAGCCGCGTCCGGCGTGGACGCGGTGTTCCTGCTGTGGCCGTCGTTCAGCGCCGACGGCGCCTCGTCGATCATCCCGGCACTGCCGCAACGCGTCGTCTATCTCTCTGCGCTGACCACAGGCGGCGTGTGGGGCGACATCGAGCAACTCCTCGTCGAGGCCGGAAAGGACTGGACGTTCCTCGATCACGGCTCGGGGTCGGCCGGGGGTGGTTGCTCGGTCGGCGGAGCGGCCTCGGTTTGTTTGCGGGTACGGCGTTCCGCGCCGGCTCGGCGGGGACGCGCCGGAGTCGACGCCGCCTGGGCGGGCGCCAACGGATCCGGGTCCGGTGAACCGGGTTGGCGGGGTCCCCAGGTGTCTGGGTCGGGGACGCCTGGTGGGAGGGTGCGTCGGCGGCTGGGAGCGCCGTGCGAGGGAGCGTGATCCGACTCCCCCGGCTCTTTGGCGCCGGGCCAGGGCTTGGCGACGCGGGAGGCGAGGATGAACTCCTTGCGGAGCGGGTTGCCTTCGAAGCCGTCGGGCAGCAGCAGGGGAATGAGATTCGGGTGATCGGAGAACGTGATGCCGAACATCTCGTGCGTCTCACGCTCGTGCCAGTTCGCCCCGGCGTACAACTCGGACAGCGTCGGCAGGACCGGCTTGTCCCGCGGGACCAGCGTCCGCACCAGCAGGTGCTCGACATGCGCGCCGCCCCAGAAGTCGGCGAGATGCGACACCACCCGGAACCCGTCGGTGAGCTCGTCGCTCGCGGTCAGGAAGTCGAAGAACGTCAGCCCGACCGCGTCCCGCAGCACCTCGTGCGCCGCCACCCACGACTCCGCCGGTACGTCGATCGCCACCGGGCCGAAGCTGTCGGCCCGGGTCGCGGCGATCCCCGCACCGGTCAGCGCGTTCAGGGCGTCATGATTCGAGTCGGGGCTCAAGGTTTCACCAGACCGCGGGTCAGCGCCGCCGCGGACGGCTCGTCGTACCTGTTGCCGAGGTTCTCGCCGGCGATCTTCTCCTGCAGCTTGAGAATGCCCTGCAGCAGCGCCTCCGGTCGCGGCGGGCAGCCGGGCACGTAGACGTCGACCGGGATGATCTGGTCGACACCCTTGGTCACGCAGTAGGAGTCCCAGTACGGGCCGCCGGAGTTCGAGCAGGAGCCGAACGAGATGACGTACTTCGGCTCCGGCATCTGGTCGTAGAGCCGCTTGATCGCCGGGGCCATCTTGTCCGTCACGGTGCCGGACACCACCATCAGGTCGGCCTGCCGGGGGCCGGGCGCGAACGGGATCACGCCGAGCCGGATGAAGTCGTGCCGGCCCATCGATGCGGCGATGAACTCGATCGCACAGCAGGCGAGGCCGAAGTTGAACACCCACAGCGAGTACTTGCGGCCCCAGTTCAGCAGGTACCGGACCGGCTCGGGCGCGAGCTTGGCCAGCGCACCGACATCCGGCCGCACAGTCGGCAACGGCAGCTCGGTCTGGGCCATGACGTAAGCCTAGCCGCCACGATCGCCGGCAAACCCGTTGACCGTCGCTGCGGCGGCACCTACCGTGATTGAACAGGACTGGACAGGTTCATTCGGGTTGGAGACGGCATGGCCGATCAGCTTGAGGTGCGGGGACCGGAGTCGCGGGCGCTCGCGGTGGAGAGCAACGGGCTGAACGTGATCGCGGACGACGAGCGGAAGGGCCGGCCCAGCCAGCTGTTCTGGCCCTGGTTCGGCGCGAACGTCTCGGTGCTCGGCCTGAGCTACGGCGCGTTCGCGCTCGGCTTCGGCATCTCGTTCTGGCAGGCACTGGTCGCCGGTCTGGTCGGCATCGTGTTCTCGTTCCTGCTCTGCGGCCTGATCTCGCTGGCCGGCAAGCGGGGCTCGGCACCGACGATGGCGCTCAGCCGGGCCGCGTTCGGCGTCCGGGGCAACAAACTGCCGTCGCTGGTGTCCTGGTTGCTGACCGTCGGCTGGGAGACCGTGCTGACCATCCTCGCCACCCTCGCGACCGCGACGGTGTTCGAGCGGCTCGGCTGGGGCGGCGGCGCGCTGACGAAGGTGATCGCGCTGATCGTGGTCTGCGTACTGATCGTCGCCTGCGGTGTGCTCGGGTTCGACCTGATCATGCGGGCGCAGGCCGTCATCACGATCGTCACCGGCGTCCTCACCGTCGTCTACGTCATCCTGGTCGCCGACCGGATCAGCTGGAGCACGGTGTCCGAGCTGCCGAGCGGATCCAGCCAGCAGGTGATCGGCGCGCTGGTGTTCCTGATGACCGGCTTCGGCCTCGGCTGGGTGAACCTCGCGGCCGACTACTCCCGCTATCTCCCGCGCCGGTCGTCCGGCCCGGCCGTGGTCGGCTGGACCACGTTCGGGGCGTCGGTCGCACCGGTGATCCTGTTCGGCTTCGGTCTGCTGCTGGCCGGCTCGTCGACGGACCTGAGCAGCGCGATCGCCGCCGACCCGATCGGCGCGCTCGCGGAGGCGTTGCCGACCTGGTTCCTGGTGCCGTTCGTGATCGTCGCCGTCCTCGGCCTGGTCGGCGGCGCCGTACTCGACATCTACTCGTCCGGCCTGGCCCTGCTGTCGATCGGCCTGCCCGCGCCCCGGTACGTCGCCGCGTTCATCGACGGCGTGGTGATGATCGCCGGGACCGTCTACGTGGTGTTCTACGGCGACGAGTTCCTCGGTGAGTTCCAGGGCTTCCTGATCACGCTGGGCGTCCCGGTCGCGGCCTGGTGCGGCATCATGCTCGCCGACATCGCGACCCGCCGGCGCGACTACGCCGACGCCGACCTCTACGACCCGCGCGGCCGGTACGGCGACGTGCGGTGGCTGCCGGTGGTCACGATGATCGTTGCCACCGGCATCGGGTGGGGCCTGGTCACCAACACGCTGGCATCCTGGCTGACCTGGCAGGGTTACCTGCTCGAGCCGTTCGGTCTCGGCGGCAAGGAAGGCGCCTGGGCCTACGCGAACCTGGGTGTGCTGTTCGCGTTGGTCGCCGGGTTCGTGGTCCAGCTGGCCGGCGGGACGTCCGCCGTACGCAAGCAGGAAAGGGTGATGTGATGGCGCCGGTGCTCGCGCTGATCGACCTGCAGCGGATCTTCGCCGATCCGGACTCGGGCTGGGCCGCGCCGGACTTCCAGCGGGTGGTGAAACCGGCCAAACGGCTGATCGAGATCCTCTCGCCCCAGGTGATCTTCACCCGGTTCGTCGCCCCGGAGAAACCAGTCGGTTCCTGGGCGACGTACTACGAGCTCTACCCGTTCGCGCTGCAACCGCCGGACGCGGACGACTACCAGCTCGTCGACGAGTTCAACGGCGCGCCGACGCTGGACAAGACCACCTTCGGCGCCTGGGGACCCGAGCTGGCGGAACGGGTCGGGACCGGCGGTCACCTGGTCCTGGCAGGTGTGACCACGGACTGCTGCGTGCTCACCACCGCACTGGCCGCTGTCGACGCCGGCGTGTACGTCCAAGTGGTCGAGGACGCGTGCGCCGGCGCCGACGAGGCGAGCCACCGGAACGCGATCGACATCATGCGGCTCTACTCGCCGATGCTGGAGATCGTCACCGTCGACCAGATCCGCGCGCTGAACCAGTGAGCCGCCGATGCCCGAGATCTCGCTGAAGCACGAGCGCATCGCGGCCTCGCTGGCCCGGGAGATCCGGTCGGGCCTGGTACGGCGGGGCGCGCAACTGCCCGGTGAGGTCGAACTGGCCAAGCGGTTCTCGGTCAGCCGGAACACGGTCCGCTCGGCGCTCGCCGTACTGGCCGAACAAGGGCTGATCGCCACCCGGACCGGTAAAGGGTCGTTCGTGCTGTTCGACGGGCGGCCGCTGGACGGCCGGCTCGGGTGGACGCACGCGCTGGCCGAGCATGGTGTCGAGACCCGGCTGCGGACGGTGAAGATCGCACTCGAGCCGGACCCGGATCTGGCCGGCCGGCTCGGGCTCGAGTCACCGGACGTGATCGTGATCGAACGGCTGCGGCAGCTCGCGGACGGCGAGGCGATCTCGATCGAGCGCAGCCGGATCCCCGCGCTGAGCTCGTTGCGCGACCTGCCCGAGCGTGGGCTGGAGAACGGCTCGATCACCGCCACGCTGCACCGCGCCGGTCTGCACCTCGACCACTGTGAGCAACGACTGCGCGGGCGTCCGCTGGACGCGACCGAGGCCGGGCTGCTCGGCCGCCCGGAGGGGACCTGGTTCCTGCACACCGAGCGGACCAGCTGGACCGCGGACGACCGCTTCGCCGAGTACGCCGACGGCCTGCTGGACCCACAACACTTCGAACTGAGCCTCACCTACGGCCGCTGACCAGCTCCTCCGCCCGGCCGCCGTCACGAAATCCTCCCCAAACCGGTTCAGGGAGGCTTCCATCCGGATCCGGGGAGGCTTTTCCTCCCGATTCGGCAGGAAAACCTCCCGAAACCCATGCAGGCGGGGGAGTGGGAGTGGGGGTGGTTGGGGTCTTAGGGGGTGTGGGGGTGGCGGGATAGGGAGTTGTGCCGATGTGGCGGCACTCCTCAGGCGAGCACTGTCTTCGGTATCGACAAGCTCCCGGAGGAGATCATGTTCCAGTATTCCCCGGACTCGCTCCAGGCGGAGATGAAGTACCGCCAGGACCGGATCAAGCGCGACTACCAGCGCCCCTTCTGGTTCCAGCGCAGGCCGCGGCGGCAGGCTCCTGAGCCCGCCGCCCCCGAGCTCCGCGCCCGCCCCGCGATGTGAGTTCCCTACCTCCAGCCAACCCCGGCGCGGCCACGAGCGGGTCGCCGGGCGTCGTGTCTCTCCAGAACGCGGCCACCGCCTCCCGCACGGGCTCATAGGCGGA